>DASZHO010000047.1:0-2145 GCA_035937795.1 Vicinamibacterales bacterium
CGCGCGCCTCGCTGATGACCACAACCGTGGCGCCGGGGATGACGCCGCCCTGCGCATCTCTGACGACCCCCGTGACCGTGCCGGTCGTGATCTGCGCCGCCGCGGAGCGCGGTCCGATGCACAGCAACGCGAAGCCAATGATGAAAAGCGTAACAAAGCGCCGATTCGGGGCACACGCCGTCATGATTCCTCCTTAGGGGCTTGACGGGCCAGAAGGCCCGCGACGTGGGTTGACGTCAGGCGACTGAAAGCCGTGTTCGATCCTGGCGCGGATATCCACCTTGGCGCGGATATCCACGGTTGTCGGCGGCGCCGCCGGTGAAATCTCTTGAGCGATCGCCGCGCTGAAGCAGTCCGGGTGCATGGCAGAATGTAATCGTTTTCAGTTGTAAAGAAGGCGCATCATAGCAACGCGTCCGCAGGCCCGCAAGAACTTTCTACTAAGGACCATCCGGCCGTGGTAAATATTCCCGACGCCGCCGGGCGCACGAACCATCGTCATGGGGGTTAAGCAATGAACTATAGCCGAATGGTGTTTGCGAATCCCCTGAAATGTTGTGAAATCTGATGAAATCATTTCGATCGCCGCGCAGATTCGGAACCTTGGAGTGATCACGCGTTCCGATCCGATTAATTGAGTTTCGCGATCGAAATCTACGATTTTCTGAAATGAGGGCCGAGTGATGAACAACAATTTGAACGTCCGGCGCTACGTGAACGTCCGGCGGCACGTGGCCGCCGCTCTTGTCGCCGTCGCGTTCATCCTCGCGGGCTTCCGTGGCGGTGCCCAAAACGCGAGCATCGCCCAGGTGCAAGGGGTAACCGCCAACTGCCCGCCTGCGCCGGCAGGAGAGCGGCCTTGGACTGACGCCAGGCAGACGCCGGTCTGTCGCGCGCTCGAAGCGCTGGCGGCCATGACCCCCGAAGAAAAGCTGGCGTTCCGCGGCGCCCTGCCTCGCCTGGGGCTCGTCAATGGAGGCGGAAGCGATGGCCCGCAGGGCATCGCCGGAGGCGGCGGACGCAACGGACAGCCGCCACCGCCGCGAGCGCTCGGCGTCACCTTGTTTCCGAGCGAGCACATCCTGGCCGCCACCTGGGATCGATCGCTGGCGAAGCGGTACGGTGAAGCCCTCGGCGAAGAAGTCGCCGGAAAAGGCTCGAACGTGATGGTGTCGCCGACGATTGTGTTGATGCGCGGCTGGCACTGGGGGCGGGCGGCGGAGTCATTCGGCGAAGATCCCTTCCTGACGGCCGAAATGCTCGTTCCCGAACTGCAGCAAATCCAGGCGCACAAAATCGTCTCGGTGCTGAAACACTTCGTCGTTGACGGGCAGGAGAGGTTCCGGCCGCAGGTCAGCGCCGCCGTCTCCGAGCGGGCGCTCCAGGAAATCTACTTCCCGGCGTGGAAAGCCGCGGTGCAGCGCGCCGGCCTTGGCGCGGTGTTCTGCGAGTCGAACAAAGTGAACGGATCCAACCCGTGCGAGAGCGCGGATCTGCTGGGGCGACTCCGCGCGTGGGGCTTCGACGGATTTGTGAGACCCGAACCGGGCTTCGATCCGGTCAAGGCCATTGCTGCGGGCACGGACGAAATCCAGGCAGCCGCGTTCCAGTCGGCCGTGCAAAGCGGCGCTGTCCCCGCGAAGAAACTGGATGAGACGGTGCTCCATCATCTCGTGCCGAATTTCCGTCTTGGAATCTACGACGCCGCGCCGGCCGGAAAGCCCGAGAATGCCGTCAGCACGGCCGACCACCGGAAACTCGCGATCGAAGTGGGCACGGCCGGGACCGTGCTGTTACGCAACAAGGGGAACGTGCTGCCGCTCGATGCGGGTCGCGTGAAGTCGATCGCCGTGATCGGCGATGACGCGGGCCCGAACACGCTCCTGCAAGCGACGAATCAACCGGTCTACGTCGAAACGTTCGTGTCACCCCTCGAGGGAATCACCAGGCGCGCCGGCGCGACGATGAAAGTGACGTATGCGAAGGGGACCGTCGGCGTCGTGGCGCCGCTCGCCGCGATCGGCGGCGGCGCAATCTCGCCCACCGGCGCGCGAGGAGAGGGATTCGCCGCCACGTTCTGGGCGTCGGAGGACTGGACCGGACCGCCAGCCGGCACGCGCGTGGATCCAACGATCGATCTCAGCG
>DASZHO010000048.1:0-1554 GCA_035937795.1 Vicinamibacterales bacterium
CCTCTTGCTCATCACGGTGGGCGCAGCTCTCGCCTACTCGATTGCCGGCTCCGGAAATCAAACGCTCACATCGGGATTGAACGACCTCGCGTGGGCCTGCGTCGTGTTGACGTCCTTTCCGCGCGCGATGCTGATCATGGCAAGCGCGTTCGGGCTTTGGCGTGCCGGGTTGATCTCCAACGCGCTTTTTGCCGCAGGGGTTGCAGCCCTCGTACTCGTCTTGCTGGGCGGCACGACGTGGCTGAGCGGCGGCTTCTGGGCACCGGACGGCGCCTATTCGCGGTTCGTCTCGCCCATCATCGGCCTCGTCTGGGTCCTGGTCGTGAGCCGGGTCCTGCTGACCCGAAGCCCGACGCGTGCCGGATGGTGACGCCGACGCTGCTCCAAGAGTCGATCAAACAGTCGATCAACCACGGAATCAACGGAGTTCTCACGATACCAGGAAAGGAGAGAGCTCATGGCAACGGTGAACGCGCGCCAAGAGGGGGCCGTTCTGTTCGCGGAAATTGCGGCTCCGCCCATGAACCTGCTTGGGCCGGAACTGGTCCGCGATCTGGTCTCCCTCATTTCGCGCGCCGAGGCCGACAACGCCACCAAGGTGCTGGTGTTCAAAAGCGCCGACCCCGACTATTTCATTTCCCATGTCGACGTCACCAAGATCAAGGAGTACCGCGACGAGGCAGCGAAGCTGGTCGGCGAAGCATCCATCGCTCTATTGTTCCGTTATCTGAGTGCAAGCCGCCTTGTGAGCATCGCGCAGATCGAGGGCCGCGTCCGCGCTGCCGGCAGCGAGTTCGTGCTGGCGTGCGACATGCGCTTCGCCGCCCTAGAGCGGGCGATTTTCAGCCAGCCGGAGGCGGCGACGGGCGTGAATCCCGGCGCGGGCGGAATCCAACATCTGACGCGCCTCATGGGCCGCGCCCGTGCGCTCGAAGTCATGTTGAGCGCACAAGATTACGACGCGGAGCTGGCTGAGCGGTACGGCTGGATCAATCGGGCGCTGCCCGCCCATGCGCTCGACGATTTCGTGACATCGCTCGCGCATCGCATCGCCAAATTTCCTGCCGCCGGCCTCGTCGCGGTCAAGGAACGCGTCAATGCGATAGCTCTCGCGCCAGTCGAGGATTTTCGTCACGATTCCGATCTCTTCGGCGCGGGTGCGCAAACCGCCGAGGCCCAGAGCCGATTTCAAGCTGCGTTCAAGCGCGGCTTCCAGACTCGAGACGCGGAAATGAACCTAGCCCGCTTGCTGGGCGAATTGGACTGACCATCCTGCCCGGCAATATCGACGTCGCGTTCGACGAGCTCCGAGCCAGACCAACCGGAGACAAGACCATGGCGAGCTTCGACTACGACGTGGTGATCGTCGGTTCTGGGTTCCGAGCCTGAGCTGCGACATGACGGCGAACCATAAATACGACAACCCGATCCTCGTGACCGGAGCGGCCGGCGCCGTGGGCGGCATCGGCCGCAACCTCACCGAATTCCTGCTCGCAAGGGGGCACAAGGTGCGCGCCATGGTTCGGCGTGAGGACGCGCGCGCCGAAGCCTTGC
>DASZHO010000049.1:0-47786 GCA_035937795.1 Vicinamibacterales bacterium
AAAGCCGAGCTCTACGCCAAGGCCATCGTCGTGCTGGGCGAAGTGATCGGCAACGTATCCGCCTCTGAAAAGGTCGATATCCGCGAGAACGGATCGGTGGAAGGCGACATCACGGCGCCGCGCGTCGCGATCGCCGAGGGCGCGCACTTCCGCGGCAGCGTCGACATGCAGAGCAAGGCGGCGAAACCCGCTGCGCAGGCGCCGCGTCCTCCCGCGCCCGCGCAGGAGGCAAGACCCCAGGTGGCGCCGCAACCGGTGATTGTTCCGGGCCAGCAGGGTCAAAGGCTGGGAGCCTGAGCAACTTGCTCTGGGATACCCGCAAAGCTCGCAGCGACGGGCCGCCCGGCGCTGGTGCCGTTGCCGCCGCCGATGCCAACGACGGACAGGTTTTTCCCACGAAGGCGCTCCGAAAGTTCCTGGCGAGTTTTACCTCACGTGAGTCCCCGGTCCTGCTGGATCTGGGACCGGTTGTGGGGTCCAACGTCACGTTCTTCGGAGAGCGGCTCGGCTGCAAGATCGTCATCGAGGATCTGTTTGCCGATCTCGATCGCCACGGGCGGAATGGGGCCGGGACGTTCGCGGGATTCCTGTCCGGGCGCCTCAAACAGGGGCCGGCGAGCGTCGACGGAATTCTGTGCTGGAATTTCTTCGACTACCTCGACCCCGCCGCCGCCCAGGTGCTCGGGGCCGCGCTCACCAGACTGGTGCGCCCCGACGGCGCGCTGTTGGGATTTTTTACCACCGTCGCCTCGTCCGACAGCCGCTTCGCGAGATACGTGATTCTCGACGAGCAGACGCTCAGGCAGAGGCCGTATGCCGAGGGCGGGAGAAAGCAGCGGGCGCTGCAGAACCGCGAGATTATCCGGTTGTTCGACGGGCTGAAAGTGTCCGAATCGTTTCTGCTGAAGACCAACATCCGGGAGTTCCTGTTTCGCAAGCCCGCGGCAGCCCGGTAGCGACGGGTTTTCCCCCGTTTCCCCATGGCGCGGCCTGTCATAGCGCTCCTCAGCGATTTCGGCTCACGCAATCACTACGCCGGCACGATGAAGGCGGTGGTGCTCGGGATCTGTCCTGACGTCACGCTCGTCGATATCTCCCACGACATTCCGCCCCATGATGTCCTCACCGCCGCCCTCGAGTTGGGCGCCAGCTATAGATATTTCCCTCCTGGAACGATTTTTCTGGTGGTGGTCGATCCCGGCGTCGGGTCGGCGCGTCGCGCGATTGCCGCCGACACGGGCGATTACCGGTTCGTGGCGCCGGACAACGGCGTCCTGACGAGGGTATTCAAAGACGCGCCGCCCAGGCGTGTCGTGGAGTTGACCGAGCGCCGGTACGCGCGGCCAACCGTGAGCCGGACGTTTGAAGGGCGGGATCGCTTCGCGCCGGCTGCGGCGTGGATTGCAAAGGGGGTCGATCTGTCGACGCTCGGGAGATCGGCGGGCGACTACCAGCGTTTGATGATTCCAGCCGCGCGGTTGGAGGATGACGCCATCACCGGCGAGGTGCTCCTGATCGATCGCTTCGGCAACCTCATCACGAACATCGACCACAAGGTGTTCGACAAATTTGCGCAGTCGGGAACGATCGAAATCTTCGCGGCGGCCCATCGTGTGCCGCGGGTTGTGGCGGCGTATGCAGAGGCCGCGCCAGAGGAACCGTGCGCGCTGTTCGGCAGCACCGACCACCTCGAGATTGCCGTGAATGGCGGGAGCGCGGCGGAGCGACTGAATCTGGCTCGGGGGGCTCCGGTCGTCGTCCGGAGAGTCTCATGAAGTGCTACGATTCCTCCTCTTGATTTCGTTCGATCTTACCGACGAACACGCCCTGCTGGAGCGCTCGACACGCGCGTGGGCGGCGCGCGAAGTGGCGCCGCACATCCGGCAGCTCGACCGCGAGCACCGCTTCGATCGCGCTCTGTTTCCGAAAATGGCCGACCTCGGGTTGCTCGGGGTCTGCGTGCCCGCGATCTACGGCGGCGCCGGGATGGACTATGTCAGCCTCGGGCTGGCCTGTGAAGAGCTGGAATACGTCGACACCTCGCTGCGCGTCATTCTGTCGGTGCACGTGGCGCTGAACAGCCTCACGCTGCTGGCGTGGGGGACCGAGGAGCAAAAGCAGAAATATCTGGTGCCGCAGGCGCAGGGGACGCGCATCGCGAGCTACGCGCTGACAGAGCCGGGCGCCGGCAGCGATGCGCGGGGCATCCAGACAGTCGCCGAACACCGCGGCGGCGTGTGGGTGTTGAACGGCGAGAAGATGTGGATCTCGCTCGGCGATGTGGCCGACACCTTCATCGTGTTTGCCTGGACGGACCAGGAAAAAAAACGCACACGCGATGCCGCCGGATTGAGCGCGTTCATCGTCGAACGCGCATTCAAAGGGTTTTCGAGCGGCACGCTGACGGAAAAATGGGGCATCCTCGCCGGCAATACCGGCTTTTTCAAACTGGACAACGTCGAGGTGCCCGACGCAAATCTGGTCGGTCAGCCCGGCGAGGGATTCAAGATTGCGATGTTTGCGCTCGACCAGGGCCGGTTGTCGGTCGCGGCGGGTGCCACGGGATTGATTCGCGCGTGCCGCGACGCGAGCGCGAAATACGCGCTGGAGAGGCGCGCGTTCGGCGTGGAGATCGGCCGGCACCAGCTCGTCAAGGAAATGATCGCGCAGATGGAGTCCGACTATCAGGCCTCGCGCCTTTTATGGCTTCGCGCGGCCTGGCTGAAGAACGTGGGACGACGGAACACCCGGGAGACGGGGCTGGCGAAATGGTTCGCCACATCGGCATCCGAACGCGCCGCGTCCGACGCGGTCCAGGTGCACGGCGCCAACGGATACTCGGACGAGTATCCCGTCGGACGCTTCTACCGCAACGCCAAGGGCGCCGTGATCTACGAAGGCACGCGCGAGATTCACAAGCTCATGCAGGCAGATTACGTCCTCGGCTACAGGACCGATAAGCCGGTTCGCTGCGAGCTTCCCCGGTCCGGCTGAGGGCGTCCCGGCGCGAGTTTCACGGATCCGAAGATTTGGATCAAGCACGACACGCTTTTTGGATCCCCCGCTCGTTCATCGCAAAACCCTTTGAATTTTGCACGTTTTCGGCCTGTTTTCGTCTCCAGGGGTGGGTGACACTTGGCATATCGTGTGCTAAAACACTCCCGCAACCCACAGCGCATGAATGGCCTACGTCCTTGATGGGCTTTTTTCTTCAATTGGAGGCACGATGATGAGTTCGAAGGTTGGAAAGGTCATGCTGGCGGTTCTGGCCTGCCTGGTCCTGCTGCCGTCGCTGGCGGCTGCACAGAGCCAGATCTCCGGCACGGTCAAGGACGAATCAGGCGGCGTGCTGCCCGGCGTCACCGTCGAAGCCGCAAGCCCGGCGCTGATTGAAAAGTCCAAGTCGACGGTCAGCGACGCGAACGGCCGCTACCAGATCGTCGATTTGCGGCAGGGCACCTACAAGCTGACGTTCACGCTGGCCGGATTCCAGACCGTCGTCCGCGACGCGGTCGAGTTGTCGGCGAACTTCACCGCGACGATCAACGCGGACATGAAGGTCGGCACGCTCGAGGAAACCATCACCGTGTCGGGCCAGACGCCGCTCGTCGACGTGCAGCAGGCGGCCAAGACGCAGGTGATCACCCGCGACATCATCGACTCGCTGCCCTCCACCCGGAACATCATGTCGATGGGCAACTTCGTGCCGGGTATTCGCCTGGGCACGCCCGACATCGGCGGGTCGCGCTCCATGGAGCAGACCAACCCGCGCGGCCACGGCCTGGGCACCACGCATACCGTGCAGCAGATCGACGGCATGAGCGTCAACAGCCAGGAAACCTCGAACCAGCAGAGCTATTACGACGACGCGCTGAGCGCGGAAGTCACCGTCACCACCGCCGCCCAGACGGCCGAGCAGCAGTCGGGCGGGATGCGCGTGAACGCCATTCCGAAGGACGGCGGCAACATCGTCAGCGGATCGATCTTTCTCGGCGGAGAAAAGCACGCCTGGCAGTCGAACAACATCAACGCGTATCTGAGGGCGGCGCCGCAGAATATCACGAGCGCGAACGGTGACGTCCACATCCAGAACTTCAACGGATCGCTCGGCGGTCCGATCAAGAAGGACAAAGTCTGGTTCTTCATCGCCGCGCGCCATATCTCCACCGACGAGCTGGTGGCGAACACGCCGCCATTCCTCATCGCTCCCAACGGCGAGTTCGTCCGCAGCCTGCTCGACCAGTACATCCGCGACACGCTCGCCCGCGCCACCTGGCAGATCAGCCAGAAGAACAAGCTCGCCGCATTCTTTCAGCGCACCTGGAAGCGGAAAGGGAAGGACTTCACCTTCGGGCAAGATCCGCGCAGCGGCACGCAGCGTGACCCGCACCACGGACACTATGCGATCGGCGACGGAAAATACACGAGCACGCTGACGAGCAAGATTCTCCTTGAAGCCGGCTATTCAACGGCCTACCAGCACTGGACCGGCTTCGTGCAGCCGCAGATCGACTACTCGCGCTACCTGGCGGACGGCAGCACGATCAACCCGTTGTGGTTCGCCAATGGCACCCGAACCGACACAGCGCTCAACATCAACCCGCTCTGTGCGTATTCGTTCGGGTGCACTCAGTGGGTGTCGGAAGGAGCGGACCAGCGCACTGAGGACACCCGGCATTACGTCGCCGGCGCCATGTCGTATGTGACCGGCACCCACAACATCAAGTTCGGCGTGCAGGATTCGTTCGGGCCGGTCCACGTATATACCGATCGACAGGGGGACGTGACGGAGAACTATGTCAACAACAAGCCGAGCACCGTCACCGTCTACTCGACGCCCGCGTTCACGTCGGTCCATGTGAATTACGACCTCGGCTACTACGTCCAGGACTCCTGGACGATGAAGCGGCTGACGTTGAATCCGGGCCTGCGCGTGGAAAACTTCAACTCGCAGATCGATCCGGTGGCGCTCCCTGCCGGCCGCTTCGTGCCGGCGCGGTTCTTCCCTGCCGTAACAAACGTTCCGAACTGGAACGGTGATCTGGCGCCCCGGTTCAGCGCGGCCTACGACGTCTTCGGGGACGGCAAGACGGCGGTGAAGTTCGGCTGGAGCAAGTACTGGGAGCCGCAGACGGGGGGCTTTGCGAACCGCTATGCACCGGGACTGCAGAGCGAATCCCGCACCTGGTTCGACTGCGCCCTCAACGCGGCCGGCAACGCCTGCTCGGGGGTGAACCTGCCGACCAACGGCGACGGCATCGCGCAGGACAACGAAATCGGGCCGAGCAAGAGCACGAGCTTCGGCAGTCTTGTCGCCAACCGCACCTTCGACCCGAGCCTCAAGCGGCAGTCGAATGAAGAGACCATGGTGACGATCTCTCGCCAGCTGTCCTCGATGTTCTCGGTTTCGGCCGGCTACTACCACCGGAGCTTCCAGAACCTCACCACGACCGACAGGACAAATATACGGCAGAGCGACTACAGCTCGTTTAACCTTGCGACGCCGGACTTCTCCGCGGATCCGACGATCGGATCGGCAATTTCCGCCGGCGTGCCGCTGACCATGTATAACCTGAATCCCGCGAAGACCTCGCTCTTCGGAACGGGTCTCGTCGACCTAAACGTGCCCGACCAGTCAATCTACAATGGCCTCGACGTGCTCGTTCAGGGACGGCTGAGAGGCGGCACCATCCTCGGCAGCTGGACGACTGAAAGAAACGTCTCGGTCTTCTGCTCCAACCAGAACGACCCCAACGGACCACCGATCGGCGACCTGTATTCCGGCGCTTCGGTGTCCAACGGCGGCCGCTTCTGCGATTGGCGGCAATTCCACATTCCCTTCACCAACGAGTTCAAGGCGTCGGGCAGCTATCCGCTGCCCCTGGCCTTCGAGGTGGGCGCCGTGCTCCAGAGCTACGCGGGCACCGCACGGACGATCACCTATACGCCCGGAGCGACCCTCTTCCCCGGTGGTGTCCGGACGAACTCGGAACAGATCATCCTGAACCCGCCAGGCACGCTGTACTATCCGCGATATAACCAGCTGGACCTGAACCTGAGGAAGAATTTCCGGGCTGGCCGCAAGAGCTACAGCCTGCAGATGGACGTCTTCAACGCGCTGAACGGCAGTGCGATTACCGCTCGAAATGACGTGATCGGCGGCTCGCTCGGCCAGGTGCAGGTGATCCTGGTGGGGCGTCTCATGCGGTTGGCCTTCCAGATGCGCTTCTAGATCCGATTTCGAGTTACGGCGTAGGTATCGACCGGGCGGGTCCTCGCGAGGGCCCGCCCTTTTTTCTGGCGGCGGAGGTTACTTCCCTGCTTTCTCGAGCTCCTCTACCGCTCTCTTTGCCTCTGCATCGTCGGGCCGCCGCTTCAGGACTTCCTCGTACTGCGCGATCGCCTCGGTGGTCTTGCCTTGTGCGGCAAGAATGCGCGCGAGATTGAAGTGGATGTCGACAAAGTCGAGATTCAGCCGCAGCGCGCGATTGTACGCATCGACGGCTTCGTCGAGCCGTCCGAGACCGTCAAACGCCAGCCCCAACCCGTACAGCGCTTCGGGCATGTCCCGCTTGAGCGCGAGCGCCTGATTGAATTCCGCACCGGCCTCCGGAAATCGCCGGGCAACCAGCAGCACGCGGCCGACGTCGTAGTGCCGGAGCGGCGTCGGGTCGAGGGTGACCGCTTCTCGCAGGTGCTGCAGCGCAGCCTCCACGCGCCCGGCGTCAAAATAGCAGGCCGCAAGCTCCGCGTGCAGCCGCGCGTCCCTCGGGTTCATCTCCAGCCACTTTTCGTCGCCGGCGATGTCGTCAGCCAGAATCTTCGGCGAAAAATCACGGTCGAGCGCTTCCAGATCGGCGGCCGAGTGCGGCAGCACCTGTACCCACAGACTGCCCATTTCCGATGCGCTCGTTTGTCCGAACGTCACACGCCTCGGCGGCCTGTTGGGATTCCGCGGATTGGCTGCTGAATTGTCGTAGGTGTAGCGCATCGACACGACGGTCCCCTTGGGAAGCGCCAGCGGAGCGGCAAACTGATACACATCCTGCCAGTGAAAATCCCAGTCCTTGATGTAAATCAGCTCGCGGGCCGATCCGTCCGGGAGCGTAGCGAAGCCGTGGACCTCTCTGGCCAGATAGTGCGCATGCGGCTGCACGGCCAGCACATCGACGTCGACCGGCAGCGTGTATGAATCGGCGTTGACATAGTCGAGCTGTCCTGGCCGGATGTCGAGATCCTGACGTCCGAGTCGCAGCATGTACGGCGTCTTGCTCGGGGGTTCTTCCGTGAAAAACAGCCCGACGCTTGCCTGCACCGGCTCGCGTGCGCCCGTCGGCATCAAGTGCATCTCGATCACGAGATCGGTCTCCGGCTCGAGCCGCCACGACATGCCTGGCGGCGACACGCGCGGCGACTGACCCGGGGTCCACCCGAGGAAATGGCCGTCTGGAAATTGCGCTTCGCGGCTTCCTCCCCCTTCGTAACCCGGCCCCGGCTCTCCTTCGTCCCATTCGCGCGACAGCCGCGTCCGATCGATCTTGATGTTGGCGTGATGCACGGCTCTGAAATTCCCCGGGTTGAATTCCATCGCCCGCACGTAGCGGCGCGAGCTCAGCGGAATCGGCACGACGAAAGTGCGGAACACGTCGGGCCCGCTGCCCGCGAGCATGTAGGGCTCGGGCATTGCAACGATGAGATCAGGCTGCCCGAGCTGCCACCCCGGCGCCCACGTGGGAGCCGGCGGCGAATCCTTCGGATCGCCCTGCGGGCTTCCGCCGTCGATCCAGCGTCTGACGAGACCGATCTGCGCGTCGGTGAGCCTGCGGATGCCGACAAAGTCTCCGTGCCCCGGCTCGGGCTTCCATGGCGGCATCCGGCGGTTCTCGACTGCTCGCAGAATCTCCCGGGCCCGCGGCCTGGCATCTTCATACGTGATCAGGCTGAACGGCCCGAGCTGTCCCGTACGGTGGCACGTTGCGCAGTTCTGCCAGAGGATTGGGGCGATGTCTCTGTTGAAGGTCACCGACGCGGCCGCTGGCGCCGGCTGTGGCGCGCGCTGAGCCAGAAGGGCGACGCTTGCAAGCGCCCCTCCGGCGAAAATAATCAGGAACTCAATCCTGCGTGGCACCGATCAATTGTAATGCGCATCATGCGGTAAAGTGCTCCCGTGCTGCGGCTGCGCGTGGATCCCGATCGACCGGCAGACGATGAGTTGATGCCGGCCGTGCGCGCCATCCAGCGCGGCGGGATCGTGGCGTTCCCGACAGATACCTTCTACGGTCTTGCCGTTGATCCACGATCGAGCGCGGCCGTGCGAAAGATCTTCGAGGTGAAGCATCGCCCGGCCGATCAGCCGATTCCGCTCATTGCCGAGAGTCTCTCGCAAGTGGCCGCCCGTGTTGGGACGCTCACGCCCCTCGCAGAACGGCTGGCGTCGAAGTACTGGCCTGGACCTCTGACGCTGATCATTGTGGCTTCCTCCGAGCTTTGCGCAGAGGTCACCCGGGGAACCGGCACGGCGGCGGTGCGCGTGCCCGACCACCGCGTTGCGCGGGCGTTGGCCGGCGCCGTGGGGCATGCGATGACGTCGACCAGCGCGAATCTCTCCGGTTTCGCGCCGTTGTCCAGCCCGGACGAAGTGGCCGCGAGTCTTGGGGACGCCATCGATGTGCTGGTCGATGCCGGATCCGCGCCGGGCGGCATGGCGTCGACCATCATCAATGCCACCGGGACCGACCCCATTCTTGTGAGGGCAGGCGCAGTCCCCTGGGAGCGCGTGCTAAAATTTCTCGGTTGAAACATCTCAGGAAGGGCGCCGCGCGCACCGGCGCCGCGCGTGAGTCCCGGCCGCGCGAGCGCGCGGCCCTCGTTGGCCTCGCTCTTCGCCGATCGACGCGCCTCGACGCCGAGCATTCGCTGGAAGAATTGGCGGCGCTGGCCGACGCCGCCGGCGCAACCGTGGCGCTGACGATGATTCAGGAGCGGCCGACGCCCGATCCCGCCACTTTCATAGGCAGCGGCAAGCTCGATGAACTGGCCGAGGAGTGCGCGCGGGTCGGGGCCGACCTCGTGATCTTCGACAACGAGCTGTCGCCCGCGCAGCTTCGTCAAATAGAAGAGAGGGTCAACTGCAAGGTTGTCGATCGTACGCAGTTGATTCTGGACATATTTGCGCGGCGCGCGCGCACGCGCGAAGGAAAATGGCAGGTGGAGCTGGCGCAGCTCAAATATCTGCTCCCCCGGCTCGTCGGGGCCGGCAGCGCGCTGTCGAGATTGGGCGGCGGCATCGGCACCCGGGGGCCCGGCGAAACGAAACTGGAGACCGACCGCCGGCGTATTCGTCAGAGGATTCACGCGATCTCGCAGGAGATCGAGACGATTCGCGGGCGCCGCCGCCACGCGCGCGGGCGCCGGCACAAGGCGTCGGTGCCGCTCGCCGCGCTGGTCGGCTACACGAACGCGGGCAAAACAACGCTTTTCAACCTGCTGACGAAGGAGTCGGCCGAGACATCCAACGCGCTGTTCGTCACGCTCGATCCGCTGGTGCGTCAGGTGAGGTTGGCCGACAAGCGCCAATTGCTGCTCTCGGACACGGTCGGGTTCATCGAGCGCTTGCCGCACACGCTCGTCGCAGCATTTCGTGCCACGCTGGAACAGGTGGTCGAGGCCGATCTGATCCTGCACGTGATCGACGCCGCCAGTCCCGATCGCGATCGCCACGTCGCAGCGGTGCAGCGGGTGCTCGAGGAAATGGAAGCCGGCCTGGTCGCGAAGGTCGACGTCTTCAACAAGATGGACCTCGTCGAGGACAGCGATGCGGCGCGGCTGCGCCGCGCCCATCCCGACGCGTTGTTCATCTCGGCGATGAAAGGCAGCGGACGAAGAGACGTGATTGAGGCCGTTGCAGAACTGCTCGAGCTCGACACGCGGCGCGTGCGGCTGGAGTTCGATTCCGAAAGCGCCGAAGACCGTGAGACAATTGCGCGCGTATATCGGCACGCCCGTGTCGTGAGCCACGAGGCGCGCGATGGCCGCATTGCCATCGAAGCCGACGTGCCGCGGCGTATCCTGGCCCGCCTGAGCCCATCGCCCCGCGTGAGCCCACTGCGATGAAGAGCTTCGTCCGCCTGATTGCGGCTTACACGTTCGCGACGATGCTGCTCGCGATCGCGGGCGCATGCGGGGCGAAGCTCGTGCCGCCCGTGGTGTCCGCTCCGCGCTTTCCCGATTTCATCGTTCCCACGCTGACTCCCTCGGATCCGCGGCTTGCGCCGTTTGAAGTCGCCCACAATGCGGCGTGGCAGTTTCTGCAAGCGGGCGATTTGAGTCAGGCGGAGAAGAGTTTTCAGGCGGTGTTGAAGCGCACGCCATCGTTTTATCCGAGCGAAGCGGCGCTCGGGTACGTCGCGCTCGCCCGGAAAGACTATTCGGCGGCGCTCGACCATTTCGACCTGGTGCTGCAAGGTCACGCCAATTACGTGTCGGCGCTGGCCGGGCGCGGCGAGACGCTGCTGGCGGAGTCCAGGGAGCCGGAGGCGCTGGCAGCCTTCGAAGCGGCGCTCCGGAACGATCCGACGTTGACCGATATCGGCCGCCGCGTCGAGGTGCTCAAGGCGAGGGCGGCCGAGGAGAATGTGGTGGCGGCCCGGCGGGCCGCGCAGGCGGGACGGCTCGATGAGGCGGTCGCCGCCTATCAGCAGGCAATCGCGGCCTCGCCGGAGAGCGCGTTTCTCTTTCGCGATCTTGCTGAGATCGAGGCCAGGCAGAGCAAGCCGGATCAGGCGCTCGAGCACTACCGGAAGGCCATTCAACTCGACCCGGGCGATGTGAGCTCGCGCGTTCGCGTTGGTGAAATGCTCGAGGCGCGCGGCGATGTTGAAGGCGCGCTGTCGATCTACAACGAGGCTGTCGGGCTGGATCCGCGGCCCGATATTCGCAAGCGGATTGCGGCCCTCGAGGCCCGGGCTGCGTATCTGCGCCTCCCGGCAGAGTATCGGGCTCTCCCGGATCAACCTGGTATCACCAGAGGGGACCTCGCCGCTTTGATCGGGATCCGGCTCACCCCGCTTCTGGCGACTGCGCCTCCGCAGGGCGAGGTGGTGACCGACTCGCGCAATCACTGGGCGGCTCAATGGATCATGGCGGTGGTGCGCGCGGGCGTGATGGACGCCTACGAGAACCACACGTTCCAGCCGCGCAGCGCCGTACGGAGAAGCGATCTGGCGCAGGCGGTGAGCCGTCTGCTGAAACTGATTGCCGCCCCCAGGCCGGAGCTGCTGAAACAGTGGCAGGGCCGGCAGGCGAAAATGGCCGACGTGGGCGTGAGTAATCTGAACTACGCTGATGCGTCGCTGTCGGTGTCGGCGGGCATTCTGCCGTTGGTCGATGGCGGCCAATTCGGGTTGTCGCGCCAGGTCTCGGGCCAGGAGGCTCTGGATGCCATGAGCGGGCTCGAGCACCTCTACGCCTCCTCAAAATGAGTCTGCTCACACCTGCCAACCAGCTCACCCTCGCGCGGGTGGTGCTGATCCCGTTCTTCGTCATCCTCGTCGTCTATGGATACTTCGGCTGGGCGCTCGTGGTGTTTCTGGTGGCGGGCCTCACCGATTTATTCGATGGGTTGCTCGCGCGGACCATCAGCGGCCGCACCAGCCTGGGCGCGTGGCTGGACCCGGTGGCCGACAAGCTGCTGCTGGTGACGACCTTCATCGTGCTCACATGGCCGGGCCTGGGCCTCGTGAATCGCCTTCCGGTCTGGCTCACGATCCTGATCATCAGCCGTGACGTCTTGATCGTCCTGACGGTGGCGGTCATCAACCTGGCGGTGGGGCGGCGCGAATTCAAGCCGTCGGTTTACGGAAAGATTGCGACGGCGACCTACATCATGACGTGCGTCACGATCATGTACTTCAACTATCTGCAACGGCCCTCGTGGCTCGTCCAGGCCGGCATCTATTGCTCGCTGGCGATCACCCTCATCTCGGCGTTCCACTACGTGTTTTCGATCAAGCTGGAGAAATAGGTAAGAACTACGTTATCGGGCCATTTTCTGTTTGAAATACGCGATCGTCTTGATCAAGCCCTGTTCCAGAGACACTTTGGGCTCCCAGCCAAGCAGCGTGCGGGCGAGTGTGATGTCGGGCTGGCGCACTTTCGGATCGTCGGTCGGCAATTCCTTGTACACAACGCGGCTCTTTGACCCTGTCATGGATATGATGACCTTCGCGATGGCTTCGATCGTCATCTCGTGCGGGTTGCCGATGTTCACCGGGTCGTTCAGGTTCGAATCGGTCAGTGCGAGAATCCCGCGCACGAGGTCGTCGACGTAGCAGAAGCTTCGCGTCTGTTTACCGTCGCCGAAGACGGTGACGTCCTCGTTGTTGAGCGCCTGCGAAATGAACGCCGGCACCGCGCGTCCGTCGTTGATGCGCATCCGCGGCCCGTAGGTGTTGAAGATGCGGACGATCTTGGCGTCCAGGCCGTGGTAGCGGTGGTAGGCTGCCGTCATCGCTTCGGCAAATCGCTTGGCCTCGTCATAAACCCCGCGCGGGCCGATCGGATTCACGTTGCCCCAGTACGTTTCCTTCTGCGGGTGCTCGAGCGGATCGCCGTAGACCTCCGACGTCGAAGCGATCACGAATCTCGCCCCTTTCGCCTTGGCCAGACCGAGCGCCTTGTGCGTGCCGAGCGCGCCCACCTTCAGCGTCGGGATCGGCAACTCGAGGTAGTCGATCGGGCTCGCCGGGCTGGCCCAGTGCAGCACGACGTCCACCGGCCCATCCACGTGGATGAAGTTGGTCACATCGTGTTTCATGAACACGAAATCGCGTCCCGCGAGATGCGCGATGTTCGCCAGGTCGCCCGTCAGGAGGTTGTCGATGCCCACCACGGAACAGTCGCGGTCGAGCAGCGCTTCGGCCAGATGCGAGCCGATGAAGCCGGCGGCGCCGGTGATGACGATTCGTCGTTTCACAGGAATATCAGAAGGCTTGCCGTTGCAGGATGCCGCGGAAGAGCGTCATCCACATGATCTTCAGATCGAGCGAGACCGACCAGTTCTCGATGTAGTAGAGGTCGAACTCGATCCGCTTCTCGAGCGACGTGTTGCCCCGCCAGCCGTTCACCTGGGCCCAGCCGGTGATGCCGGCCTTTACTTTGTGGCGAAGCATGTACTGCGGGAATCGGTGCTTGAACTGGTCGACGAAGAACGGCCGTTCCGGACGCGGGCCGACGATGGACATGTCGCCCTTCAGCACGTTCCACACCTGGGGGATTTCGTCCAGATCGGTGTGCCGGAGGAAGCGTCCAACCGGCGTGATGCGCGGGTCGTCGTCCGGCGACCAGACGGGGCCGGTCCTTTCCTCGGCGTTCTCGTGCATCGATCGGAACTTGTAGACCGTGAACGGGCGGCCGTCGAGCCCCATCCGCTCCTGGCAGTAAAAGATGGGTCCCTTGGAAGTGAGCTTGATCGTCAGCGCGATGAACAGGGTCGGGATTGCCAGGAACACGAGCGCGATCGAACTGAAGCCGACGTCGATGACCCGCTTGATGACGGCGTTCAGCCCCTGCAGCGGAACGTCGTGAATGTTGATGATGGGCACACCGTCGAGATCTTCCAGGCGCGCGCGCAACGCAAGGAACTGCACGAGGTCGGGCACGACCTTCACGTCGACCATCTCGCGGCTCGTGCTCTCGATCAGATCCAGCATCTTCACGTGCTCCTCGAGCGGCAGCGCCACGTAAAGATGATCGATATGCTCCTGTTGAACGATGTCCGCGGCATCGGCGAGCGTGCCGAGCAGGGGGAGGCCGCGGTAGCCGAGATGATCGCCGCCGGCTCGATCGTCCACAAAGCCGACCACCTGGTAGCCGAGCTCCCGGTGCTGCAGAATCTTTTCCGCAACGATGCGGCCGAGGTCGCCGGCGCCCGCAATCAGGATGCGCTTGAGGCCGATGCCGGCTTTCCATCGCCGCTCGAGGACCTCGCGTACGAGCTCGCGCGCGCCGAAGGTGAGCGCCACGTTGAAGACGAGGAAGAGGCCCCAGACTACGCGCGACACTTCGTAGACGCCGCGATCTTTGAGCTCGGGCGACACGTAATACGCCTGGAAGTACAGAGTGGAGATAACGCCAAGCACGACGGCGACGATGCTGCCTATCAAGACGGTGAAGAAATCGTCGACGCGCGAGCGCCCGCGGCGCAGCCGGTACAGACCCTGGAACTGGTAAGCCAGCGGCACCAGCACGGCGATGAACGGCAGCACGGCCACGTACTGCGCAAGCGGGGGATAGCCCTTGATGACCGGAATCAGCCCGCTCGAGAATCGAACGATGTACGCCAGACCGAATGCCGCAACGCCGAGGAGGGCATCCGAGACGGCATAAAAAGCCACCAGTAGGCGGCCGTAGCGTCTATGCATGGGCGATAGCGTGCTGAATGGACCGCGCGAACACCGACACGTCGAATTGCGCTGCGTGTTGTCGAATCGCCGCCGAATCGAACCGCGTCTGCACGGCGCGCGCGATGCCGGCGGCGAAGGCCTCTGGGGACGATTCGCCGACCAGCACGCCGGTCACGCCATCGACGACCGTCTCGAGCGCGCCGCCGCGCGCCAGCGCCACGACCGGACGGCCGCATGCCTGCGCCTCCACCGGCACGATCCCGAAGTCTTCTTCGCCGGTAAGCAGCACCGCGGCGCACCGCCTGTAGAGCTCGCGAATACTCTGGTCGGGGAGCGATCCCAGAAATGTCACCTCAGCGCGCCTGACGTCCGCGAATCTCATGAGCCGCTCGCGTTCGGGGCCGGCGCCCACGACGCGAAGGGGCAGGCCCGCGAGCCGGCTCGCCTCGATCGCCAGGTCGATGCGCTTATAGGGCACCAGCGCCGACACCACCAATAAGAACGGTTCGGGCTCGGTCCCGTCCGGGCAGTAAAACGTGGTGTCCACGGGCGGGTAGATGACGCGCGCGTCCCGATTATAGTACCGGCGGATCCGGCCGGCAACATGCTGAGAGATAGCCACATATCGGTCCACCCGCCCCGAGGTGGCGGCGTCCCATCGCGCCAGCGCGGCCAGCGCCGGCTGAAGGAGCCGGCTGGCGAGCGGCCCCACGCGCCCGGCGCCGAAGTAGACGTCAAACTGGTCCCACGCATAGCGCATTGGGGTAAAGCAGTAGCACACGTGCTGCGCGTGCCCGGCCTTCACAACCGATTTGGCCACGCAGTGGCTCGTGCTGATCACGAGGTCGTAGTCGTCGAGGTCGAACTGCTCGATCGCCAGCGGAAACAGCGGAAGGCAGTAGCGGTAATATCGGCGCACTCCCGGGAAGCGCTGAATGAACGACGTCCGCGGCCGAAGCATCTCGATCGCCGGAGACACGCTCTCGGGCACATGCACGAGGGTGAGCAGATCGGCCGACGGATACATCCTGCAAAGCACCTCGAGCGCTTTCTCGCCGCCGCGCATTCCGGTGAGCCAGTCGTGCACGAGCACGATACGTTGATTGCTCATGGCTTTGCCGGCTGCGGGCTGGGCCTGGACGCGGCACGCGTCAGTGCCACTTCGCCGTAAATCTCGCGCACCCGCTCGACCGATCGCATCCAGGAGTATTCCTTCACGCGCGCGTATCCCTTTTCGCGCAACTGGGCGCGAAGATGAGCGCTCCGAAGCACCTGGAGAATGCCTTCCGCGATGGCGCCTGCGCTATGAGGATCGACCAGCACGGCCGCGTCGCCCACCACCTCCGGAAGTGATGAGACGTTGGACGTCACCACCGGCGTGCCGCTCGCCATCGCTTCGAGCGGCGGCAGCCCGAAACCCTCGTAAAGCGATGGAAATACGAACACCGACGCCAATCGATACAGGACCGCGAGCGTCTGGTCCGGCACATGTCCGTGAAAGCGAACGTAGCGATGCAGCCCGTATTTGTGCACCGCGCGGCGGAGCGTCTGCAGCTTCGAGATCTCGTCGCCGATGATCAGCAGCTCGAGCTCCGAACGTCCCTGCGAGCGGACGTAGTCAAACGCTTCGATGAGCCGCTCGAGGTTTTTGTGCGGTTTGATGTTGCCGACATACAGAATGTACGAATTGCTCAACTGATAGCGCTCGCGCGTCTGCCTCACCAGGTCGCCGCTCGGCTGGATGCCGAAGCGATCGTCGATGGCGTTGGGCGTGACGACGATCTTGTCCGGCGGCACGTTGAAAAACTTCAGGATGTCGCGCTTGGATTGTTCGGAGACGGTGAAGATGCGATCGGATTTGTGTGCCGCCGTCCAGAGCGATGCGCGCGCGTAGGCATAGCCGATGCGATGTTTGAGATACTCCGGAAACATCAAATGGATGCAGTCGTGGATGGTGACGACCGTGGGCCCGGGCGTGAGCGCGGGCAGCACGTAATGCGGTGCGTGAAACAAATCGACGCGCGCGCGCCTGACGGCGAGCGGAATCGAGACCTGCTCGGCAACTGAATAGTGCCCTGCCTGTTCGGGGATGGCCCGGAAATTGGGTCCGAGCTCGCCCGCGACGTGGGCATCCCGCGGATTGCAGAACAGCACGTACTCGGTGGTCTTGTCGATCTTGGCCAGGCCCCGCAGGAGGGTTCGGAGGTAGGTGCCAATGCCAAAATCGTGAAGCTTGCGCGCATCGATCGCTATCCGCACAGCTCAGTATATTCGCAGCGGCTCATGGTGACCGCGACCCTTACCGATCAAAGCCCGCCCAATCCATCCGATAGCGATGCCGGATGTCGCGAAGCTGCCCCGGCAGCACCGAGGCGTGGCGCGCGTCCTCTTGCGCTCTGGCCATCACCTCGCGGACATCGGCGGATTTGTCGTTCAGGTCGCGCATCGCCGACCCGCACGACGGATCCGGCGTCGTCAGCTCGGTGCGTCCGTCCCATAGCCCAAACCATTCGCGATCGTAGCCGGAGGCGATGCGCAGCGAGCAGTTGGCTTTGATACGGCTCCAGTACTCGTCGAGCTGCGCGGCGCGCCTCGCCGCTGCCTGGACGCTCAGGTCGAAGGCGCGGAGACCGCCTTCCCGCATGTCGTCGGTGGAGGAGTGAGCGCTGAACGCCGGAGCCAGCGGCGCGCTGGACTGCGGCGTGCTGCTGAAAGTCGCGTCGGCCGGCAGGCCGCCTTCGAGCAGCGACTTCGCGTGGTCGATCGCGATCGCGAAACCGAGTGATTCGGCGTTGCCGGAAATCTTGAGCGCGTTGATGCCAATCACCTGCCCCTCGCGGTTCAGCAGCGGGCCGCCGCTGTTCCCCGGGTTGATGGCCGCATCGGTCTGCACGACAACGGTCGACCCCGCGCGGCGAATGGCGCTGACGATGCCGCGCGTCACCGTGTTCTGGAAGACGCCGAGCGCCAGCCCGATGGCGATGACCTCCTGGCCCGCTCGCACGTTGTTCACCGTGCCGAGCGGCAGAACGGGCTGCGAGGACGAGGCGCCGTCCACCCGCACGAGAGCAAGGTCGAACTCCTGTGACGACCTGTCAACCCGTCCGGGCAGAGCGACACCGGACGACAGGCGCACCGTGACCGAGGAATTGTCGGAGACCACATGCCGGTTGGTGACCACGGTGTTGGGAGTGACAAAGAAACCGCTCCCGCGCCCTTCACGGGTCTCGATCGACACGATGGCGGGAATCGAGTTACTGACAACGTCTTCCAGCGAAGATGGCGGAATGGCGGCCGCGGACGGAGCTGCGGTTCCGGGCGGAGGCACCCACGTGTCGGGGAACGCGAACGGCCCGGGCACGCCGGCGTCGGCTCCGGCCGCCTGCGATGGCGCCGGAGGCTGCGCGGGCGATGGAACGCCGGTTTCCGCGGCGATCGAGCCGGCAGGCTTTTGCGCCGAACGTTTTGGGACGACCCGCAGCAGAACGAGGAGGCCGATGGCGGCGCCGGCAACGGCCAAAAGGGCGATCCAGCGCACGGCCGAACCTCGAGCCTCAGGGCTCGAGCCAGGGACGTTTGCGGGAGTCCCGGACGCGTCGATTATCGGAGACGTGTTGGCGACCTCAAACTCCCCCGGCAGGCGCTGAAAGCCGCAGCGGCAGTCGTCAAGCCGGTTGGGCACCTTGCGCCCGCATTGGGGGCAGATCCAGACGAATTGTGGCTGTTCGGGTGTGTCGCTCATTCTGCAGCTTTCACCCTCTCTTATCGGCAGGTTTCGGCGGCAACTTACCTTGTAAGGCCAGGTACAACCGCAGGATCGGGGTCCAGGCGGGAAGATGCTTCTGGTAAAAGGCAAGATGCGCACTCCAGTAGGCCATGTCCACAACCTTCCGGTTGGTCGACACCGAGCGCCCCCTGAGGTGGATGACTTCGGTGGCCGGCGTGAAGTAGACGCGGCCACCGCGCGCGCGAATGGCGGCGCAAAAGTCAACGTCCTCGCAGTACATGAAGTAGCGCTCGTCGAGGAATCCGACCTCTTCGGCGGCGGCCCTGCGCACCAGGAGGCACGCGCCGCTGACCCAGTCGACGATCTGCAAGAGTGAGGTCAGCTCTTCGATGCGCGGCTGCCCGGCAGGGCGCTGGAGGTATTTTTGCCGAAGCTCCGCCATCGGGCTCATCATGCGCCCGAATGAAAGCTCCGCCGCACCGGTGCCGTTCACGAGCCGCGGGCCCACAATCGCGGCGCCGGGAAGCTCGCGAAGCTGGCGGACGAGATGATCGAGGGCGCCGGCGGGAACAATGGTGTCGCTATTGAGCAACAGCACGAGCTCGCCGTGTGTCTGCCTGAATCCAATGTTGTTCGCCCGGGCAAACCCCACGTTCGAGTCAAGGGCGATCAACCGGGCCTCCGGCCAGCGCGATTTCACAGCCGGCGCGCTCCCGTCGCCCGACGCGTTATCGATGACGACAATTTCGTGAGCGGTGTCCGGCGGCGCCTCGCGCAACGACTGAAGGCACCGCTCCAGATCGACGAGCGTGTTGTAGCTCACGATGAGGATCGAAAGCTCAGGCGGCATCTTCAAGCGCCTGCAGCGTCTGCTGCGCCGCGTTGTCCCACGAGTACCGGGCGACGACGCCGGGCGCTGCCTCCAGAATTCGTGCGCGCGTCTTCTCGTCGTACAGCAGATCAGCAAGCGCCGCCGCAATCTGTTTCGCCTGGCACTTGACATAGATCGCCGCGTCGAGGCACGTTTCGCGCGCGACCGGCGTGTCGAGCAGCACCCCGGGAACGCCGGCGGCCAGCGCTTCGAGCGGGGGATGGCCAAAGCCCTCGTACTCGGACAGAAACGCAAACGCGCTTGCCCGCCGGTAGAGATCCGCGACGACGTCGTCCGGCGCGTACGACCGGAGAACGACGATGTCCTGCAGCCCCTCCGCCGCGGCCACCGATTCCACCCCTTGATGAGGATACGTACGATTGTCGCCGACGATTTCCATGCGTGCCTCCGGATGCTCGCGCGAGACGAGCCTGAAGGCTTCGATCAGGTCGGGAATGTGCCTGCGGTTGAAGATCGAGCCAACGAACAACACGAGCGGCTCGCGGCGCCCATTGGTTGTTTCGGGCTGCCGGAGCCTCGAAATGCCTGGATAGATCCGGCGCACGCGATGTGGCGCCAGCTCGAACCGCGACACGATCTCTTCGCGCGCGGTTTCAGACACCGTCAACACAATCTGTGCGCGCCTGCTTGCCCAGCGCGTCAGCAACCGGCGGCGAAGCCCCTCTCGTACCCGGAACCATTCCGGGTGCGCCACGAACGACACGTCATGCACCAGCAGAACTAACGGCACCCTGAGCCGCAACGGTGCGGTGTATCCGGGCGCGAAAAAGACATCAAGGTGGTCCGCTCGCGCCGCATGCGGCAGCGTGGTCTGTTCCCAGAGAGTGCCGCCGGCACCGGGCAGGATGCGTACCGTAGCATTCGGGGGAAGCGCTGCCGGCGGCGTTTGATGCGCGTACAGGAAAAAATGCTGGCGGAGCGCGCCCGCGTTGTTCTCCCAGGCGCCGAGGAGACCGGCCAGATGCCGTCCGACACCCGTGGGCTTGCCGCAAAGCTCGCGGGCGTCAATGCCGATGCGCATGAGCGGTGATGGCGTCCTCGTAGGCGCGGCGTAAGTCCCGCGCAGTCTGGTCCCAGCTGAACTGGCGGGCCCGGTCCAGCCCTCTCTGCCTGAGGGCCTGCCAGAGTGCCGGCTCGGAGAGAAGGCGCCTGATGGCCGATGCCAGAGCATCCGACTCGTCCGGATTGACGAGCAGGCCCGCGTCGCCCACCACTTCCGGCAGCGAGCCACGGTTGGACGCGACCACCGGAACGCCGGCCGCCATCGCTTCGAGCGCGGGCAGGCCGAAGCCCTCCTCGAAGGACGGCAACACGAAGATCCTTGCGCCTTGAAACAGGCTCCGGCGGCGGTCGGCGCCGACATATCCGAGGTGTTCCACGTGTCCGGCCAGGGGCGGTCTGGCAATATCGTCGAGCCACCGGGCGGCGCCGGCCGCCGGCGCCCCCGCCAGGATCAATCGCGGAACGTCCCGGCGAGACGACAACAGGCGCCCGTAGGCTTCGAGCAGGCCGCCAACGTTCTTTCGCGCATCGAGCGTACCCAGAAAGAGAAGATACCCGCCGGCATCGCCGCCGCGAAGGTCCTTTGCCCAGTCGGGCGCGCCGCCCGGACAGACGGCGATTTTCTCCATTGGAATGTCGAACGCCTGCCGCACCTGGCCGGCGGCAAATTGCGACGACACGACGATCCGATCGGCGCGCCGGGCGTGGCGTCGCGCGAGCGCCGGATAGTCGCGGCGGATCTCGTGCGAGGTGCGCTCGGGGCGCGCCATGAAATGCAGATCGTGAATCGTGACGAGTTGCGCCGCCAGTCGCGATGGAAGCAGCAGCGGATGCGGCGAATGAGCCACGTCATAGCGGCCGCCGGTCACCATCTCCACCGGCGGCCAGCCGAGACGATGCCACGCGAGATTCAACACGCGCACCGGAATCCGCAGGTCGACGACGCGCACATTGGGAATCTGGTCCGTGATGCCGGCGGCCGGACGATCTTTCCAGGAACTGGAGAACAGCGTGATCTCATCGGTGCCGCCGCGCGCCAGCGCGGTGATCGCCTGATGGATGTACTCACCGACCCCCGTTCTGGCCCTCAGGGCCGGACGGTAATCGATCACAATCCGCACTCGCGTCAGCCTACCATATCGACGCCGCGCGCCGGCGCCCTCTCGATCTCGCCAAGCATTTGAGCGGCAAAGGGTTGGCGGATCTGTACTCTTGTGCTAAAGTCGCCAGAAAAAGGGGTCAGCCCCTTTTTTTTGTATGTGGCTGACCCCTTCTAACTTTTAACGCGCGTAACGCGCGACCACGCCCGGAGCATTCACGGATGAAAATTGCGGTCGTCGGCACAGGCTACGTGGGCCTTGTCCTCGGAGCCTGCCTGGCGGAGAACGGGAACGACGTCGTCTGCATCGACAAGGACGAGAAGAAAATCCGGCAGCTACGCCGTGGCATCATGCCGATCTACGAGCCGGGACTCGAAGAGATGGTCCGGCGCAATCGCGCCGAAAAGCGGCTGGAATTCACCAAAGACCTTCCCCGATCGGTGCGCGCGGCCGCGATCGTGTTCATCGCCGTCGGCACGCCCCAGCACGAGGACGGATCGGCCGACTTGAGCCACGTGCTCGCGGTGGCGCGCGACATCGCAGTCGCGATGAACGGCTACAAAGTGATTGTGGACAAGAGCACGGTGCCGGTAGGCACTGCTCGGAAAGTCCGCGAACTGGTCGGCCGCGAGACCACGCATCCCTTCAGCGTCGTGAGCAACCCGGAATTCTTGAAGCAGGGCGCGGCGGTCGAAGATTTTCTCAAGCCGGATCGTGTTGTCATCGGCGTGGAAGACGAGCGCGCCGCGGAGCTGATGCGCGAGCTTTACGCGCCGTTCACGCGCACCGGCGCGCCCATCCTGATGATGGACTGCGCGAGCGCGGAGCTGAGCAAGTACGCGGCGAACGCCATCCTCGCGACGCGCATCTCGTTCATGAACGAGGTGGCCAATGTGTGCGAGGTGGTGGGCGCCAACGTCGATCATGTGCGCAAGGCGATCGGATCCGATCGCCGGATAGGTCCGTCTTTCTTGTTTCCCGGTATCGGCTTCGGCGGCAGCTGCTTTCCGAAGGACATCAAGGCGCTGGTGAAATTCTCCGGCGACAAGGGCTACGACTTTCAAACGTTGAAGGCCGTCGCGCGTGTGAACGAGGCGCAGAAGGTGCGCTTCATCGCGAAGCTCGACGCGCACTTCGGCTCCCTCAAGGGCAAAACGATCGCCGTCTGGGGGCTGTCGTTCAAGCCGAGAACCGACGACATGCGCGAGGCGCCGGCCATCCCGCTGATCAACGGGCTGCTCCGGGCCAAGGCGAGCGTGCAGGCGTTCGATCCGCAGGCGTCGGGCGTGGCGAAGCGCATTTTCGGCGGCAAAGTCGCGTTGGCCGATAAGAGTTACGACGCCCTCAGGGGCGCCGACGCGCTCGTGATTGCCACCGAATGGAATGAATTCCGCGAGCCGGATTTCGACCGCATGCGCAAGCTGATGAAAGGCCCGGTGATCTTCGACGGGCGCAATATCTACAACCCGGAACAGATGCGCAGCCTCGGCTTTACCTATTACTCCGTGGGGAGGTAATGGCAGGCCTGCACGGCATCCTGAAAAGTCCGCTCCTGTCGGTCGTGATGCCCGTCTACAATGAGCGCGACACGGTCGAATCGATGATCGCGCGCGTGCTGGCGGTGCCGGGTCTCCGCACCGAGCTGATTGTGGTGGACGACGGCTCGACGGACGGGACGACCGATATCCTGCGCGGGTTGCAGGCCACGCACGGCTTCAAGCTGCTCGTGAAGGAGAACGGGGGCAAAGGATCGGCTCTGCGCCGCGGATTCTGGGAGGTCACGGGCGATCTGGTGGTGATTCAGGATGCCGACACGGAATATTCGCCCGAAGAATTTCCCGAGCTCATCGAGCTGATCTGCCAGGGCCGGGCGGACGTGGTATACGGCTCGCGGTTTCTGGGGCGTCATCGCGTGTTTCTGTTCACCCACTACCTCGGGAACCTGTTCCTCACGCTGCTTACCAACGTGCTCTACAACACGATGCTGACCGACATGGAAACCTGCTACAAGGCCATGAGGGTGGAGGTGCTCCGGTCGCTCGAGCTCGAGAGCGACGGCTTCGGCATCGAACCCGAGCTCACGGCGAAGATCTTCAAGCGCGGCTACCGGGTCTACGAAGTGCCCATCACCTACGACGGCCGCGGATACGACGAAGGCAAGAAAATCACCTGGCGCGACGGCGTTGTCGCGCTCTGGGTACTGATTAAATACCGCTTTACCGAGTGAATTCGCTTCTCCGGCTTCTTCGGTACGGAAAGCCTTACAGGGGCCGCCTGGCGTGGGCGGTCTCGGCAATGGTGGTCTATGCCATCGCCTCCGCGCTGCTCGCCGCCCTCATCAGACCGATTTTCGATCAGGTGCTGCCGACGCGCGACCATCTCGGCCGGATCGCGGCGATGGTGGTGGCGCTCTATTTCATGAAGGGCATCGGCGCCTATTTTTCCGACTATGTGATGGAGGACGTCGGCCAGCGCGTGGTGATGGATCTCCGCGACCGTCTCTACGGGCACATCCTCGGGCAGTCGGCGGGATTCTTCGCACGTCATACGACCGGCCAGCTGCTCTCGCGGGTCTCCAACGATGTCGGCCAGGTCCAGCGTGCGGTGTCGGAAACGGTCGGCGACCTTCTCCAGGAATCGCTAGCGCTCATCGGATATGCGGTGCTGATTTTTTACCTCGACGCGCGGCTTGCGCTGGTGTGCCTGACCGGAGCCCCGCTCGTGGTCTATCCGCTAGTGCGTCTCGGCCAGCGTATCCGCAAGACCGCGCGCCACAGCCAGGAGGCGCTGGAAGTGATGTCGCACGTGGGGACCGAGACCTTTTCGGCGCACCGCATCGTGAAGGCATTTGGCGCCGAGCAGCGCGAGGCGAGCCGCTTCCGGTCGGCGCTGCTGCAGCTGTACCGCAGCAACATGCGGGTCGTCGCGGCGCTCTCGGTGATGCCGCCGGCGATGGAGTTCCTTGGCGGCATCGGCATGGCGATGGCGCTATGGTACGGCAGCGATCAAATCGCGAGCGGCCACCTCACCACGGGGCAGTTCACCTCGTTCATGGCGGCGCTGCTGCTGATGTACGCGCCGGCCAAGAAGTTGAGCCGGGTAAACGCCAATCTGCAGCAGACGATTGCCGCCGCCGATCGCATCTTCGAGATGCTCGATACGCACACGGAGGTGGCCGAGGCGCCGGCGGCGCTGCCGCTGCCGCAGTTCTCGTCGGAAATTGAATTCCGCGATGTGAGCTTCGCGTACGAGGATGCGCATCCGCGCAAAGTTCTCCGCGGCGTTGCGTTCAAGGTGCCCGCCGGCCGGATGGTCGCCATCGTCGGCCGCAGCGGCGCAGGCAAAACAACGCTGGTGAATCTGATCCCGCGGTTTTTCGACGTGAGCGCAGGCGCAATTCTCATCGACGGCCGCGATATCCGCGACGTGACGCTGAAATCGCTGCGGGCGCAGGTCGGGATCGTGACGCAGGAGACCGTGCTGTTCGACGATACCGTCGCCAACAATATCGCCTACGGATCGCTGCGGGCCACGCCCGCGGAAATCGAAGCCGTGGCTCGGGCCGCGCACGCGCACGAATTCATCGCAGCCACGCACGACGGCTACCAGACCCGCATCGGCGAGCGTGGACAGAAGCTGTCCGGAGGCCAGCGCCAGCGTCTGGCCATCGCGCGGGCGCTCTTGAAAAACGCGCCCATTCTCATCCTTGACGAGGCCACCTCATCGCTCGATACGGAAGCCGAGCTGCTGGTACAGGACGCCCTGACCACCCTGATGCTGAACCGCACGTCCTTCGTCATCGCGCACAGGCTTTCGACGATCATGCGCGCCGATGCCATCATCGTCCTCGAGCGCGGACGCATCGTGGAGATTGGGCAGCACGAGGAGCTGCTGAAGCGCCAGGGCGTGTATGCGACGCTGTACCAGCTGCAGCTTCTGGAACCCAAGCGCGCTGAGGGTGACTTGAATGGAGGCGCGGTGACGGCCGACGCCAGAGGCGCCCGCGCACAACAATGATCAAGAGCATGACCGGTTTTGCGTCGGGGACGCGCGACGGCGAGCACGCCACGGTGAGCGTGACCATCCGTTCGGTGAACCACCGCCATCTGGATTTGCAGCTGCGGGTGCCGCAGGCGCTGGCCGAGGTGGAAACGCGCATCCGCGCGGCGGTGCAGCGGCGCATCGGCCGCGGGCGCCTGGAGCTCACCGTCAACGTCGCCTACCGGCACAGCGCCAGCGTTGAAGTGGAGTTCAACGAGCCGCTGGCGGTGGCGGTGGCCGCGGCGCTCGAATCGGCGCGCAGCCGGGGAATCATCCAGGGCTCCCTTACGCCGGGAGATCTGCTGCGTCTGCCACAAGCGCTGTCGGTACGCGAGCGCCCCGTGGAACGGGATGCGGCGGTCGTTGCCGAGCTGGGGGCGACGCTGGACGACGTCGTGGAGGAAGCGCTCGCCAGACTCGATGCGATGCGCACGACCGAAGGCGACCATTTGAACGCCGATCTGGAAACGCGCCGCGCCGCGCTCGGCGCCCTGATCGAGGAAATTGCGGAGGCCGCCGAAGAGGGGCGGGTGGAATTGCAGGCTCGGCTCGCCGCGCGGGTACAGGAGCTGGCGGCGGACCTGCCCGCCGACAGCAACGCCGTGGCGCAGGAGATCGTCCGCACGGCTTCGCGCTCGGATATCAGCGAGGAGACGTCGCGGTTTCGCGCCCACCTGTCGCACTGGCACTCGCTCGCGCTCTCCGACGAGCCATGCGGCCGGAAGCTCGATTTCCTGCTGCAGGAGATGAACCGCGAGGTGAACACGATCGGCTCCAAGGCCGACGGGCTGCGCGTGTCGAACCTGGTGATTGCGGCCAAGGCGGAGCTCGAAAAAATGCGCGAGCAAGTTCAGAATGTCGAGTGAGGCCTCGCCAAGCGTGCTGTTCATTGTATCGGCGCCGTCGGGCACCGGGAAGACCACGCTTGTCGAGCGGTTGGCGAAGGTGACCGACCACCTGAAGATGTCGCGCTCCTACACCTCGCGGCCGCCGCGCGGCGACGAGGTGGACGGGGTGGACTATAATTTTGTCAGTCGAGCGCGGTTCGAGCAGATGGTCGCGAATGACGAGTTTCTCGAATGGGCCGACGTCTTCGGCAACCTGTACGGCACCGCGGCGGCAGAGACCGGACGCTGCCTCGAAAGCGGAAACGACGTCGTGCTCGTGATCGATGTGCAGGGTGCGCGCAAGGTGCGCTCGCGCGGCCTGCCTCATGTGGCCATCTTCGTGCTGCCGCCTTCCTATCAGGTGCTCGAGCAGCGGCTGCGCGGCCGTAGCAAGGACAGCGACGAGGCGATCCGGCACCGGCTGCAGGTGGCGCGAGACGAGGTGTCGGCGTTCAAGGAATACCATTATGTCGTCATCAACGACGAATTCGAGCCGTGCGTGGAACGGCTCCGTGGGATCGTGATGGCCGAGCGCGCAAAACTGGACTGCATGCGCCCCCGAGCCGACAAGATCCTCAAGACTTTCGGCGAATAGCGATCATATGGCTTTCATCGCCCTGGGCGTAAGCGGCGGCATCGGGGCCTACAAGGCCGTCGAGGTTGCGCGCGGTCTGCAAAAGCAGGGTCACGACGTTGTGGCGGTGATGACGCGTCACGCGATGAAATTCGTGGGTCCGCTCACCTTCGAGGCGATCACTCATCACAAGGTCCTGACCGATCAATTCGCGCCCGGCGCAAATTCCGACATCGAACACATCTCGATTGCTTCCTCAATCGACCTGCTCGTGGTGGCGCCGGCCACCGCCAACGTGATCGGCAAGTTCGCCAACGGCATTGCCGACGATTTCCTGTCCTCGCTCTATATCGCGACGAGGGCGCCGGTGCTGCTGGCGCCCGCAATGAATTCGAACATGCTGGAGCACGCGGCCGTGCAGCGGAACCTCGGGATGCTGGCGTCGCGCGGCGTGCGCTTCGTCGATCCCGGCGCCGGCTATCTGGCGTGCGGCTGGATCGGCGTCGGGCGATTGGCCGAGCCGCCGGAAATCGTAGCGGCGGCCGAGCAGGTGCTCAAGCCGGGCGGACCCCTGGCAGGCACGCGCGTGCTCGTGACAGCCGGCCCGACGCGAGAGGCGCTGGACCCCGTGCGCTTTGTGGGAAATCGCTCGAGCGGCAAGATGGGCTACGCGCTGGCCCAGGCGGCGCGAGACCGTGGCGCAGACGTGGTGCTCGTTTCGGGCCCCACGGCGCTGCAGCCTCCCGCACGCGTCCAGTTCATCCAGGTCACGACGGCGGCGGAGATGCACGAAGCGGTTGCCGCGCGCGCAGCGACCTCGGATGTCGTGATCATGGCCGCGGCAGTTGCCGATTACACCCCTTCCGTTTCCGCCGGCCGGAAGATTCACAAGGATCAGGATTCGATCACGGTGACGCTGGTGCGTACGCCCGATATCCTCGGCGAGCTCGGGAGCAAACGCAGCGGCAGCGACAGGCCCATCCTGGTGGGATTCGCCGCCGAGACCAACGATGTGGCGGCGCAGGCTCGAAAGAAGCGCAAGGAGAAGGGCGTCGATCTCATCGTGGCCAACGACGTGTCGCGACGCGACGCGGGTTTTGAAGTCGACAGCAACGAAGTGACGATCGTGTCAGCCGACGGCGAAGAAACGGTGCCGCTCCAGTCGAAGGCCGCCGTTGCCCACCGCGTGCTGGATCGCATCGAAGCCCTCCTGAAGACACGCACACGCGTTCTCAACTGAACATGGCCGACGTGCGCGATCTGCTCGCCGAGCACCTGAAGTTCTATGGTGAGCTGGGCGTCGCCGGCTTCCGCCGCGAGCCTCAGTGGGGATCCCGCGCCGACCGCCAGGCCGGCACGGCTGCAGCCGATCGCGCCGGCACGAGCGCTGACCTTCAGGTCCTCGAGGCGGTGCCGGCGGTGCCGGCCGTGCCGGCCGGACAGGAACTGGTTGCGATTCGGGAGGACATCGGGGACTGTACGCGCTGCAAGCTCTGCGGGCTGGGCAGGCGCCAAATCGTATACGGCGTCGGCAACTCCAGCGCGGATTTGATGTTCGTGGGCGAAGCGCCAGGTAGAGACGAAGACATCCAGGGCATACCCTTCGTGGGGCGCGCCGGACAGAAGCTGACGCAGATCATCGAAGCTATCGGGCTCAAGCGCGACGATGTCTACATCGCGAACGTGATCAAGTGCCGGCCGCCGGAAAATCGGAACCCCGAACCGGACGAGGTCGAGGCCTGCGAACAATTTCTGTTCCGGCAGATCGACGTCATCAGGCCGAAGGTGATCGTGGCGCTCGGCACGTTTGCCGCACGGTCGTTGCTGAAATCCGACGCGCCGATCTCGCGGCTGCGCGGCCGCGTGTACGACTATCGCGGCGCAAAGCTCGTGCCCACATTCCATCCGGCGTATCTGCTGCGCAATCCGAGCTGCCGCCGCGAGGTCTGGGAAGATATGAAGAAAGTCCGATCCTTCCTGAACGGTGAAGAATAGTTGCCGCAGCTCGTCTCGATTGCAGTCCCTGTTCCTTTTCTCGATCTCCTGACATACCGCGTCCCCGAGGGGATGGCGCCGCCCATCAGCGGCGCGCGCGCCGTCGTGCCGCTCGGCAAGCGCGTCGTCACCGGCATAGCGATTGGTCCGGCCGCAGCCGGACGCCACCCGGAGGAGGCAATCAAAGAGGTCATCGAAATTCTCGACGACGACGCGTTCTTGCCGCCGCCGGTCGTCGATCTCGCGTTGTGGGTGGCGGAGTACTACGCGTGCGGCGCCGGGGATGCGTTGGCGGCGGCGATGCCGCCGGCGCGCGCCCATAAGACGGTGCGCATCGTATCGCTCAGTGCTCGAGGCCGCGAGCCGGACCTGAAACTCACCGCCCGGCAGCAGGAGGCCATCAACGCCCTGCGCGGCGCCCCCGCCGGCGTGACCGTGCCGGTGCTGCGCGAGCGCGGCGTATCACCCGGCGTCCTCAAGGGACTGGCGCTGAAGGGGCTCGTGACGTTTGGCCGCGAGCGCATAGAGCGAGATCCTTTTGCGGGGCTCGCCACCGGATCCGCGGCGGACCGGACGGGCGGACGAACGCTCACGGACGAACAGCGGAAAGCAGTCGACGTGCTAGGGCAGATGGCGGAAACGCAGGAGTTCGGCGTCGCGCTTCTTCAGGGGGTGACCGGATCGGGCAAGACCGAGGTCTATCTTCGGCTCGCTGAGATCGTGCAGCAGGCAGGACGAGCGGTTCTGATTCTCGTCCCGGAAATTACGCTCACTCCAGCGCTGGCGGCGGCGTTTCGCGAGGCGTTCGGCGACCGTGTTGCCGTTCAGCACAGCGGGCTGTCGCAAGGTGAGCGCCACGATCAGTGGCACCGCATCCGCCGGGGCGAGCTGCCGATCGTCGTCGGTACGCGTTCGGCGGTGTTCGCGCCTCTGGCCCGTCTCGGGTTGATTATCGTGGACGAGGAACACGACTCGTCTTTCAAGCAGGACGAAACGCCGCGCTACCACGGGCGCGACGTGGCGGTGATGCGCGGCAAGCGGGAAGGCGCGCTGGTGGTGCTCGGTTCCGCGACGCCGTCGCTCGAGACGGCGCAGAATGCCGCCGGCGGGCGTTACTCGCGCCTACTGATGCGACGACGCGTGTACGATCGGCCGCTGGCCAGCGTGACTGTTGTCGACATGCGGGAGGAATACGCGGCGGCCGGCCCCGACGTCATCATCAGCGCGCGGCTGCGGGCGGCGATCGAGCGCAGCCTGGCCGCCGGGCAGCAATCGCTGGTGCTGCTCAATCGCCGGGGGTTGGCCACGGCGGTGTTCTGCCGCCAATGCGGCAGCACGCTGGATTGCCCCAATTGCAGCGTGTCGCTGATTATTCATACCGAAGGCCGGAATCAACATCGCGGACGCTGTCACTACTGCAACTATTCCACGAGCGTGCCCCGAGCGTGCCCGGCATGCGCAGGACCTTATCTCGAACGGCGCGGGTTCGGGACCGAGCGGGTGGCTGCGGAAATCAGCGCCTTGTGGCCCGGGGCCCGCGTGGGGCGTCTCGACCGCGACAGCGTGCGCCCGAGAGGCGCGGCTGCCGACATTCTCAGATCGATGGCATCAGGAGGCCTCGATGTGCTGGTCGGCACGCAGATGATCGCCAAGGGGCACGATTTTCCGAACGTGACACTGGTGGGCGTCATCTCGGCGGATGTCGGGCTGGGCGTTGCCGATTTTCGCGCTGCCGAGCGCACGTTTCAGCTGCTGACGCAGGTGGCCGGTCGCGCCGGCCGCGGCGATGAGCCCGGTGAAGCCATCGTGCAGACGCTGTATCCGCGGCACTACAGCATCCTGCACGCGTGCCGCCAGGATTACGACGCGTTTTTTGCCGAAGAGCTGCGCTACCGCCAGGCGATGCGGTACCCGCCGCTCACGGCGTTGGTGAATCTTGTCGTGCGCGGTCGCGATGCGCGTTCGGCGATGTCGGACGCAGGAACACTGGCGCGACTCTTGCGCGGCCGCGAGAAAGCCGGCCGTTTCAAAGTGCTCGGACCGGCGCCGGCGCCGGTTGCGAAGCTGCGCGGCGAATACCGCGCTCAGCTGTTCCTGAAGGGTAGTCACCGGACGGCGATGCGCGAGGCGGTGGACCGAGCGCTCGCGGCCCAGCCGGATCTGCGCCGGCGCGTGGCCGTGGATGTCGACCCCGTGTCAATACTGTGACCGCCTCTCATGGCCTTGTGACGGCCTCGCATGGCCCGCTCTTCACCAAGCCGCGCCGTCGCTTCATCCGGCTGTGGGCGGCGCTCGCGCTGTTGAACCTGGGCGTCGGTATCCTGCTCGCGCTGCAGCCCGATCGCTGGACCGACCTCGATTCGATCATGCGCTGGGGGCACGCCTGGCTGGTCGACGGCACGAATGTGTACGGCGCGCCGGACACCTTTGTCGACTATCCGCCTCATGCCATTGCCCTGCTGTCTCCGCTCGGCGTGCTGCCCTTCGCCGTCGCGTTTCCACTCTGGGCGATAGCGAACCTCGTGTTCGTCTTTCTCGCGCCGTATTTCGCCGCCCGGTTTTTTCAGCCGCACGCGCCGTTCAGAATGATTCTCTTGCCCATCCTGATGTTTGCGTCGTGGTGGGGCGCGCATACTCTCGTCCAGTTCAGCCTGCTGGCGCTGGTGCTCTCGATGGCGGCATTGATGTGGGCGGACCGAAGCGCAGCCGTGAGCGGAGTGTCGCTCGGATTGGCGCTGATGAAGCCGCAGGTGGCGCTGCCGGTATTTCTCTGGGCACTGTTCACGCGGCGCTGGAAAATTGCGACGATCGCGATCGGTGTGGTCGCCGGCGGCGTTGCGCTCTTTTGCGTGAGAGCCCGCGCGAATCCGATGGAGGTGGCCGGCCGCTACGTTGCGATTCGGGCGCTGTATCACACCGGCGACGCCATCCTCACAGGCACCAGCGAGATTCGGCCGCTCGTCCACCTCGTCGTCGCCGATCTCTCGCGAGTAGATGGCATCGCAGGCGCGCTCGCGCTCGGACTGCTCGCGGGCATTTGCATCGCGGGATTCCAGGAAGGCCGATCGTACCGCCGGCTGCTCTACGCCGCGCCGCCGCTGGCGGCGTGCTGGTCGCTGCTGACGTTCTATCACCTCAGCTACGGTTTCGTGGTGTTGCTGCCGGCGCTGATGCTCCTCGTGTTCAACGATGCGGAGCACACGCCGCTCAGAAGGGGCGTGTTCTGGCTGCTGCAGATCGGAATGATGCTCGACGCACCAGGAATAGCGCGCCGCGCCGGCTTCTCCTTGCCGCACGCGGATCGCATCTTGATTCTGCTGATATTTTCGGGTCTTGTTGCGCTCGCCTGGCGGGAAGCGGCGCCGCCCGAGATGCGGACCGAAACGCTGCCCGACACGCGCGCCTGACCCTACCTGTCCCGGACGATCCTGCTGGCACGTATGAGCGCGTCCGACGACTGTTCGATAATTTGCCGGAGACGAGGCGGATAGTCGCTGTGCTCCTCAAGAAACGCCGTGACGGCCCCGGCGGCCTCCGGAGAGTTGTGGCCGCTGAGCACGGCGCTCGTCCAGCGCGACGGAAAGAAGATGTCGCCTGTCCGTTGAATCTCGCGCAGCAGATCGAGGCTGGGCCGGATATAAACCCGGGCGTGGCGCGCGCGCAGCGGATGGTTCAAATACCTGAGGGCGTCGATCACCCAGGGCTCGTGCCGCCGGTTGTCCGCCTCCGCAAGCGTGCCGAAGAACGCGTCGCGCGTGGCTTCGCTGGACGAAAGCGCCGGCGTGATGAAGACGAAGCGTGCTTTCCGATCGGGGTTTTCAATCAGTTTCAGCTGCCGGGCGGCGACCATGTCGCCGTTTGTCCCATTTCTCACGGCGAGCTCCTCTGCCATGGCGATGTAATCGCTTTCCGCAAACGTCAATCCGGGAACGGCATCCTGCTTCTTCCACAGTCGTTCCAGATGGGCCACGCCCGCTGGAGTCGTCGCGACGGCGCGGAAAGCGTTGAAGTAAGCCGCCTTCAGCGATCGGCCGGCTGAGTCGTTCATGCCGGCGCGCAGCGCGCTTTCGACGCGCGGGGCGACAGCGGCGCGTTCCGCTTCAGGCAGGAAAATCCAGTAGGCCCCGGTGAGATAACTCAGAATCCGCTGTACGTTCTGTTCCTCACGTTCCAGCGGGAGCGCCTTCAGAGCCAGGTCGACGACACGTCCCGCCGGTGTGCCTCCTTCGAGCATATCGTCCCAGATCGTGATCCACGCCGCCCCTCGCGTGAGCGCGTCACCAAGCTCGGGCAGGCTGTTCAGCAGGAACGCCTTGCTCATATCGTCGAGCTTGAACAGCCCGTAGCCGATGCCTTCGCCATTCGGCAGGATGTAACGGGGCTGCGGGATACCGCGGACGCCCGCGGGCTCGACGCGCGCGGCATTCATCTTCAGCGGCGTGATGCGTGTGCCGTGCTCGAATCCCATGGCAATCTGCAGCGGCTGGTTCCAGACGAGCGGCCGGCCGCGGGGATCGGACTGGGTGAAGCCGAGACCGGTGATATGGCCGGCATCGATCTTCAGTTCCGTGGCAATGGTGGGCCGGCCTGGCTCGTCGACCCATGCGTGACTCCACGCCGCAAGGTCCTCGCCGGTTCTGGCGCCGAGGATTGCGATCAAATCGGTCCATGCCGCGTTGCCGAAGGCGTACCGGTTCAGATACTCGCGCAAGCCGTCGCGCAGGCCGTCGGCGCCGAGCATCTCTTCGAGTTGCCGCATCACGACAGGCGCCTTGTCATAGATGATGTTGCCGTAGAGGCTGCCCGCCTCGTTCAGATTGTCCAGCCTCTGGCGAATGGGGTTGGCGCCCGTCGTGCGGTCGACGTCGTAGGCCGAAGGGTAGTGCGCCATGAGGAAGCGCAGCGCGTGATCGATGTCGGGAAAGGCCGGATTCACAATCTTCGCCGCCATGAAATTGGCAAACACCTCTTTCATCCACACATCGTCGAACCACTTCATCGTGACGAGATCCCCGAACCACATGTGGGATGTTTCGTGGGCGATGGTGGTGGCGCGCGCGAGCTCCTGCTCTTGCGTGGCGGTCTCGTCCAGCAACAGCGAGGACTGGTTGTAGAAAATGGCGCCGGCGTGTTCCATGCCGCTGAACTGAAACGCTGGAAGCAGCACGAAGTCGAGCTTGTCGAACGGATACCTGCGCGCCGTGTAATCCTCCATCCAGGCAATAGCCTGCTGGTGGAGATCGAAGAGCGCGTCCTTGTTCCGGGCGACTCTGGCCGCGTCGGTTTCGCGGTGGTACATCCGGAACGTGCGGCCGCCTCGCTCGCTTTCCTCGGCGGTGAATTTACCGGCGGCGAAGCCGAACAGATAGGTCGGCAGCGCCTGCGTGGGCGCGAAATGGATCGTCTTCCGGTTTCCTGCAGCCTGCCGCTCCTTTTCAAAGCCGTTCGCGACCGCCTCCCAGCCGGAGGGAATCTCGAGGGCGAGCGTCAGTGAACCTTTCAGATCGGGCTGATCGAAGCAGGGGAATGTCTGTGAGGCGCGCGCGGGAACAAAGAGGGAATAGAGGTAGTCGTCGTTTCGATTCAACGCCCGATCCCCCGCGGTGAAATCAACCGAGAGCTCGTTGGTGCCTCGTCCGAGCGAAGCCGCCGGCAGAATGAGATGTCCATGCGCGGAGTCAACGGAGAGGGCTTTTCCGTTTGCCGTGATCGACGATACCCGATCGGCAGGTTGGGCAAAATCGAGTTGGAGCGGCTGCGACGCGTCGGTCAGGTCGAACCTCAGCGTCTCGTGGCCTCTGATGGGATCCTGTTTGCGTTCAGGAATGCTGAGCGAGAGGCCGTAGCGAAGCGAGCGGATCTTTCCTGCGCGGTCAACGGCAAGCGCCTGAGGGATACCGTCGACGATTGGCACCGCGATCAACCCGACACGGCGATGCCGTTGAAACCAGGCGATCGAGGCCAGGCACACGACGGCAACGAGAACGAGATACCATCTGCGAAACATATCTTCACCTTCGTGCCAACAGCCATCGTGACCCGTCGCCTGATTCGACTCGTTCTGCTGCTCGTGGTGTTGTTCCTCGCGCGCAACTATATCCTGCAGTTCATCCCTCACCTCGTACAACCATCACCGCCGCTTCTGCCGGCTCCAGTCCACTCCACGCTCGGCGTACCTCCCGGCCGTGCCCTCGACGCTCTGTCCCTCTCGCTCGACGGCCGGTGGCTGGCCTACACCGCCGAAACCACCGACGGCCTTGTACATCTGTTTATCAGGCCGGTCGACGGGGGAGGCGACCGGGAAGTCGCCGGGTCGGGCGGCGCGCGGAATCCGTTCTTCTCCGCCGACGGAGAGTCGATCGCCTATTTTGCCGGCGGCGCCATCTGGAAAGCACGTACGGTCTCGGACGGCGCGCCCCAGAGAGTCTGCGACGCTCCAACCGACAGCGCGGGGGGAACCTGGACCGGCGATGGCCGCATCGTCTTTGCACCGCTCGGGGGACTGGGTTTGATGGCGGTGCCGGCCGCAGGCGGGACGCCGGCCGCAATCACGACGCTGACCAGAAAGGATGCGGAGCTCGCCCACGGCTGGCCTCTCGCGCTTCCGGGCGGCGGCATCGTGTTCACGGTTTCGCAGAAGGGCCGCGACGCCCATCTCGAAACGGTGTCGGCATCCAACGTGCGCGGCCGCGAGCCGGTGCCCGTGGTGGGGCAGGCCGCGTACGTGTCGACCGGCGAGCTTGTGTACAGCTATCTCGGTGACTTGCTCGCCGTTCCATTTGATGCCGCCGGCTTGACGGCGCGCGGTGTGCCGGTGGCGCTCGTTCGGGGGATTCAGTCTTCCAGCGAATACGACGGGCTCGGCCATGCCGGCTTTGCGGTATCGCCAAACGGCACGTTGGCGTGGCTGCCGGCGAGCGTCCAGGATCAGCAAAGTTCGCTCGTTCGCGTCGATTTCAGCGGCGCGGTTGCGCCGCTCGGCGGACCGCCGGATGTCTATCAAACACCCCGTCTCTCGCCCGACGGGCGGCGCCTGGCCGTCGTGACGCGCTCCGGCTTGATGACGCGCGACATCCGCGTGCTCGACGCCGCGCACCCCGATCGCGTTCAACTCACCATTCAAGGCGGCGACAACCAGTCGCCGGCGTGGGTCCCGGATGGGCGGCTGTCGTTTGCCTCCAATCGTGATGGAGTGCAGAGAATCTATCTCGTCACAGTCGATGCCAGGAATCAGGGCCATCAGGGCCCCTCGCCGGCGCCGAAGCCGCAGCCGTTGTTTTCAACCGATGTGTCGTCGCCGCGCAATCCGGCCAGCTGGCGGGATCCCCCGCGCGGCGGCCGCGACGGAAGGCGCACGCCGTCGCTCCTCGCCTTCTACGAGATCGATCAGTTTCGCAGCCGCGACGTGCTGGTATACCGCGTCGGCGAGGCCATCCTCCCGGTTGCCGCCACCAATGCCAACGAACGATCGCCATGGTTGGCGCCGGACGGCCGATCGATCGCCTATGTGTCAGACGCTTCGGGACGCGACGAAGTGTACGTCAAGGCTCTACCGCCGAACGGCGACGAATCAGAGGCGCGGCAGGTGTCCAGGGCCGGGGGAACAGAACCCGTCTGGTCGACAGCGGGCTTGCTGTATCGCGAACGCGACCGCCTGTTGCTGGACGGCAAGATGCTGTTCGAAGGCCGGTTCGAACACGATGCCGCCGCAAATGCTGCGGACTACGATGTGGATCCGAAGGGGCGGTTTCTGGTGATGCTCAAGCGCGTGGGACACGCCGGAGAGCTGCGCCTGCTGAAGAACTGGGGTACGGAGGTGGTGGGGAAAGTGAAAAGTGGAAAGTGAAAAGTAAAAAGTAGAAACTTGCCACTTTTAAGTTTTTACCTTCCACTTTTCATGAGCATCCCCCGGGCATGCTGATTGGGCTGCCGAGCGCTGATTTCGGTGTTCTTCGGAGGAATCAGCCGATCGGGCCGCGCGAAAGTGACGCGATACTGGTTTGAGATCTCGCCCGAAAGCTGTTGCAGCTTTGCGCTCAACGCGCTCATCGTCAGCACTTCCTCGTAGCGGCCGCCCGTTTCCTTCGTCATCCGGCCGAGCACGATGTCGCGGCCAACGCCGCTGATGCCGCCTCCCGAGTCTCCAGGATTGCCGTGCTCGACCGCGTGGAGCGCGCCCTCGATGTTCGCGGCGGTCACCATGATCGCGTGAAGCGCCGCGCCGCTCGCGCGGAGCGGACGCAACGCGTCTGTGTAGTGTCTGTAGCTCAACTCCGGACCCTGGCCGGTGACGACCACCATCACCGACCGCGCCAACGTTCGCTTCGACATCCCCTCGGCAGCTTCCGCGATGCCATCGAGCACGTAGTTGCCCGCTTCGTAGGCCACGATCTTGTCGACGCCCTTCAAGAGCGCGGCCTTGTCGGCGCTGTAGTTCACCACGATCGTTGGACGCTCGGCGAGGGTGAGCAGCGCCACCTGCACGCCGGGCCGCAAGGCCGAAATGAACGCCGCAATCGCTTTGCGCAGGTCCGACACCTTGTTGCGCATCTCGACGCTGTTGTCCACCAACAGCGCCACCTGCATCGGGTCATCGTCCTTGGCCACTCGCAGGATTTCGCGTGTCTGGCCGTCCTCGCGCACGATCAGATCCTTGACGTTCAACCCGACAATCGGCTGGCCCTTGTCGTCGACCACGCTGGCGTACATCACGCGCTCGTCTACCTGGGCAAACGCGCTTCCGCAGAAGAGCGTGGCTGCCAGCAACCCGAGGATCGTGCGTTTCATCGGCGTTCCTTTTCAGTCTTCACCAGCATCCCGCGGGCGCGCAAATCCGGGCGCTTCGCGCTCACTTCCACGTCCTTGGGAGGAATCAGGCGCTGGGGTCGTGCGTAGGTGACCCGATATTGATTGGAGATTTCGGCCGCCATCTGCTGCGCCTTGGGCCCGAGTCCCATCGGCGACAACACCAGATCGTTTCGTCCGCCGGTCTCGTCGGTCCCTCTGCTGACCACCATTTCACGGTCCGGGCCGCCGCTGGCCACGCCAACCGTCAGCACGTGAAGTGCGGCGCCGGAGTCGCCGAAAATCCGAAGCACATCCTGATACTGCCGGTAGCTCAAATCGGCTGGCGCAGTGATCGCGGCGATCACCGATCGCCACATCGTCCGCTTGGCCAGTCCCTGCGAGGTTTCGGCGATACCATCGAGAAGATAGTTGCCGGCCCCGGGAACGGCGAAGATCCGTGCGATGCTTTTCTTCAACCTGGCATGGTCGGCAGTGTACGGCACCGCGATTGTCGGACGCTCGGCCAGCGTAATGAGCGCGACCTGCACACCCTCGCGCGTGTTGTCGACAAAGGCTGCCAGGGCGCGGCGCAATTCGGAAACGCTGTTGCGCATGGCCGCGCTGTTGTCGGCGAGCAGCGCAATCTGGAGCGGGTCGTTGTCCCGGCGAACGCTCAGAATTTCACGCGCCTGGCCGTCTTCGCGAACGATGAAATCCTTCTCGGTGAGATCGAGCACGGGGGCGCCGTTCTTGTCGACGACGCCGGCGTAGATGACGCGTTCGTCGGTCTGCGCGAGAGCCGCGCGGGCCAAGCCGAGCGCCAGCAACAGGAGAAGCGGGAAGCGCGCGGCTCGCATCACCTCAAGAATCGCCCATAAAAACAAAAAGGGCAAGCGGCGCTGGTGCGTCCCGCCTGCCCTTGCCGGTCTTGGGCCCGAAACCCGCCGCTTAACGCTTCCAGGTGTAGAGCATGCCGATGTAGACGCGATGGGCCCTCCGGCTCTTGCTCTGCGCGAAGAAGGCCGGCGCGCTGCTCTTCGAGTTGATGAACAGCATCCGGTAGTCAATGCGGAAGCCCCAGTTCGGGGCGTCAGCCGCGCGGAAGATCTTGATGCCGGCGCCTACGTCCTCGGTCACGAAGGTCTGCCAACCGGGGCAGGGGCACTGCGTACCGGTGCCGTAGCCGAATTGCGCGTCGGGGATGCGCGGCTGCAGCGACAGCAGGCCAGCGCCGCCCGTGATGTAGTACGGCACTCGCTTGCCGGCCGTGCCGCTGGGGAACACAAGGACATTGCCCATGTAGCTCCAGACGCCGGGCATCTGCGAGTGGATGACTTTCGTGTTTTTGTAGAACACGTCCTGGGCCCAGCCGATGCTGCCGGTGAACTCCCCCTCGACAGCGGCTTTGGGATTGATGTAGTAGGTAAGATCGCCGCCGGCCGTATAAACGCTCCAGTCGGGTTCGAGGTTCTTGTCGCCTGCGATGAAGAACGTTCCACCGCCAGGAAAGCCGCCGATTTCGACCTTGCCTGCTCCAATCGTCGCTTCCTGCGCGAATGCTGCCGAGCATCCGGCGAAGAGAGCCAAAGCGGTAAGGAAAGCCTTACTGCCACGCACCATTACCGACCTCCTTCAAAATGCCTTGCGGGATGGGGAAGAGCCCGGCCCAGCCTCACTCGCACACGTCCAGAAAATCCGCCGAGGGAAGCCAACTGATATACTTTCGGGCGGCAAGGATCCTACCACAATGCGGGCGAAAAACGCGCAAACCGTCATATTTGCTTCCGTCGCGTGGGCCGCGCTGGCCGCTGTCCTTCTCCCCGCAGCGCGCCTGCAGCTCACGCCAGCGGCGCCATTTGCCCGGCAGATTCGCGACCTCTCCGAACCGGGCGGCAGCTTCGATACCGATAACCTGATTTCGAACGAACGCTCGTACCTGCACGTGATTCCAGACCTGAAGCGGCCCGGCATCAGCGGGGGAGCGTATATCGGCGTCGGCCCCGATCAGAACTTTTCGTACATCGCGGCCGCGCGGCCGTCGATCGCGTTCATCATCGACGTTCGGCGCGACAACCTGCTGCTGCACCTCCTGTTCAAGGCGCTCTTCCAGACATCGGCCACGCGCGCGGAATACCTGAGCCATCTGTTTGCGCGCCGCATGCGGCCGCCCCCCGACCAGTGGCGTGCCGCCGGCCTGGAAAAAATCCTCGCGGAGCTCGACTCCGCCGAGCTACGCGAGGAAGATGCGCGCGGACTCCGCAAAACGCTCGAAACCCAGATCGCGGGCTTTGGCGTGCCGCTGTCGCCGCAGGATTACGAGACCATCGATCGCTTTCACCGGACGTTCATCGACGCCGGCCTTGGCCTGAAATTTCAGACGTTCGGGCGCGCGCCGCAGAGTTATTACCCGACGTATCGCGAGCTGTTGACTGAAACCGATCGCCGGGGACAACGAGTGAATTTTCTGGTTGCGGAAGAAGACTACCAGTTCGTGCGCGGACTCGAGCAGCGTGACTTGATCGTTCCGGTGGTCGGCAACATCGCCGGGCCGTCGGCGCTGGCGGCGATCGGCCGCGCGGTCAGGCAGCGCGGTGAAGTGGTGACGGCATTTTACGTCTCAAATGTGGAGCTGTACCTGTTCCGCGACGGGCTGTTTCCGCGCTTCGCCGAGACCTTGTCGGCGTTGCCGCGCAACAGTCATAGTCTCCTGATTCGATCGATCTTCACCGGTCCTGGTTTCTGGTCGCTGCCCGACAAGGCGCCGGGCTATGCAAGCGCGTCGCTCGTCGAGCGCCTCGACGACTTTGTCGCGGACCACGGCGCGCACAAAGACCCCACGTACGAATCTCTGGTCGTCCCGCATCATTGATCTCAGCGACTGACCTGCTTCAGCAACTGCGTCGGCTCGATCGGATTGTAGGTGAAGCAGAGGATGAAGATGACGGCGGCGGCGAGCGCGAGCCAGACGCGCGTGCGATCGAGCGGAATGTGCTCATCCAGCGTGCGCGGATGATGCGGTCCCATCGTCCCCGTCATCACCACAATCATCAACGTCCACACCAGCCAGCTTCGCGAGAAGAAGGTGAGGGCCACGGCGATGCAGATCGAGCCCACGGTGATGGCCGATGAGCGGCGGCCGAGCGCCGCATACGAGATGTGCCCGCCGTCCAACTGCCCGATCGGGAAGAGGTTGAGCGCCGTCGCCAGCAGGCCAAACCACGCGGCAAACGCCATCGGATGCAGGTTCAGCGAATAGCCGTCGGGAATCGGCCCCCAGATTATCCAGGACGCCGCCTTGAAGAGCAGCGGCTCGCCCAACTCGAAGCCGCTGAAGTCGGCCGGCACCTTCACGACGTGCGACATGGCGATGCCGATGAAGAGCGCGGGCACTGCGAAGAGAAAACCGGCGAACGGGCCGCCCGCGCCGATATCGAACAGCATGCGCTTGGTCGGGATCGGCTCGCGAATTCTGATGAAGGCGCCGAGCGTGCCTGTCAGGACGAGCGGCATGGGCAGGAAGTACGGCAGCGATGCGTCCACCTGATAATATCGGCAGGCGAGATAGTGGCCCATCTCGTGCGCGCCAAGGATGAGTAGAATCGTCCCGCTGTACCAAAGCCCGTGCACGAACAGGATCGGCGTGCTCATCGTTGCCAATGCCGCGGCCGGGCGCGCAAAATCCGACAGAAACGACGCATACCAGTCGACGCCGATCAGGGTCGTAGAAAGAAGCGTCAGAATGAACAGCAGCAGGTGCAGCCACCGCCGGTCCTGAAATTTCCTGCGCGGGGCCCACGCGGGGTAACCCGGCGGCTCGCGAAAGTCGTCCACCGTCGATATCGGATTCGGATATTGTTCGGACACGAGGGGTTGTCGCCTAGCTGATGTTCTGCAGGTCCTTGCCGGGCTTGAAACGGATGGTGCGGCCTGGCGGGATGCGCACCTCTTTGCCGGTCCGTGGGTTACGGCCGATGCCGCGCTTGCGCGGCTTCACCTGAAACACCCCGAAGCCGCGGAGCTCGATTCGCTCGCCCCGCTGCATGGAAAGCCGCATGGCGTCGAATACCGCGTCGACCGCCACCTCGGCCTTTACCTTGGTGATGTCGGCGATCTTCGAGACCTCGTTCACGATATCGACCTTGATCATGCTTAGGCTCTCCAGTGTGCTGGTAAATATATTAAGAAACAGTGACTTACGCTGTCAAGGCCCCCGCTAAGTTAGCCTGCACCTGAGTACATTGTGCCCAGAGACCTCCCAGCCGTCGTCCTCGTAGGCCGCCCGAATGTCGGGAAATCCACCCTCTTCAATCGAGTTGCGGGCACCCGCCGGGCCATCGTCGCCCCGACAGCCGGCACGACCCGGGACTTGATCCAAAAACCCGTGAGCTGGCGGACGGTTCCCTTTCTTCTCACCGACACCGCCGGAATGTTCGGCCAAAGCGAAGACCCCCTCCAGAAACTGGTCGTCGAACATGGCCGCATGGCGGTCGCGGCGGCCGATCTGTTCGTGTTCGTCGTCGACGGCCGGGAGGGTCTTGTCCCGGCCGACCTTGATGTCGCCGCCGCCATTCGTCCGGCCGGCAAACCAATTATTGTTGCCATCAACAAAACCGACGACAAGCGATCGCGCGCCGGCGCGCTGGATTTTTATGAGCTGGGGTTCGAACCGGTGATCGAAATCTCGGCCGAGCACGGGCAGGGCACCGGCGACCTCCTCGATGAAATCATCAAGCGGTTGCCGTCGACGGGGAGAACCGAAGACGAGCCGGAGACGGCGATTGAACCGGGCATAGCCATCGTGGGACGGCCCAATGTCGGCAAATCCTCACTGGTCAACCGCATTCTTCGCGAAGAGCGGGTGCTCGTGAGCGATGTGCCCGGGACGACGCGTGATTCGATTGATGCGACGTTCCGTTGGCATCGCCGGCAGTTCCGCATTGTCGATACGGCGGGCATCCGGCGTCCCGGCCGCGTGGCGCGCTCAGGACAGGTGGAGACTGTCAGCGTGGTTCTGGCCCGGCGAGCCATCGTCGACGCGGATGTCGTCGTGCTCGTCATCGATGCCACACAAGGGGCCGTGGACCAGGACGGTGCAATCGCGGGCGAGGCCGAACGGGCCGGGCGCAGCGTGGTGATTGCGGCCAACAAGTGGGATCTGGTCAAGAGTGAAGGGCAGGACTTCGCGAGCAAGTTCGACGAACAGCTTCGCTTCAACCTGAAATTCCTCGATTTCGCGCCCATTGTCCACGTATCCGCGCAGACCGGCGAGCGCACGCCCAAGCTGCTCGAAGTGATTGATAAGGTACTGCGAGAGCGTTCACGGCGCGTGCCGACGCCGGAGCTGAACAAGTTCATCGCGTTGGTGACCGCGGCGCATCCCCCGCCAAGTCCGGAACGGCGGGCGGTCCGGATTCTCTACGCGGCGCAGGTGGGAGTGGCGCCGCCCACCTTCGCGTTGTTCACCAACATCGCGACCAAATTTCATTTCTCGTACGAGCGATTTCTCACCAACCGGCTGCGCGAAAAATTCGGCTTCATCGGCTCGCCGATCCGGCTGCAGGTTCGACGCAGAAAAGGGCGATGATGGCTGCTATACTTCGCCAAAAACGTGCCTGACATCGATATTCCCAAGCGCGCGCTGTTCAAGGCGTCCGAGGTGTGCGAGATTGCCAGCGTACAGCCCTACGTGCTGCGGTCGTGGGAAACCGAATTTCCCGATCTGGGCGTCTCGAAACAGAACGGCGGGCCGCGCGTGTACCGGCGCTCGGACGTCGAGCGCGTCCTGCGGATCAAGCAGCTGGTTTTTGCCGACGGCTTGACGCTGGCCGGCGTGCGCCGGCGCATCGAAGAGGAACGGCCGCCGGTTCTCGAGGGGGCGGACGCCGCACCGATTCAGGAGCTGCTGAGCCGGAACGCGCGCGAGCGGCTTGCGGAGGTCAAGAGAGGCCTGCGCGCCATTCTCGATCTGCTCTCGGCGCGCCCCCATGAGGCAGAGGTCCGCCATGTTGCCCGGCCGTCCGCGCGGCCCGTGCCGCCACGAAAGGCGCCCGTCCGGCGGGCAAAGCACCCGAACCGCAAACGGCGGTAGGAAACGCGAGACAAGATGATTTTCTGGCCCCTCCATTGCATCAGGAATACACAGGAGGAAGTCATGAAGTTTTATCTGACAGGCGCGTTAGCACTCGTCCTTGCGTGCGCCGCTGTGCAAGATACGCAAGCCAGGAAAGAGGATGAGCTGATTACGCTGACCGGGTGCGTCCAGGGGTTCGCGCAGGGTGGCTACTTCTTGAGCGACTCGACCGACAAGAACGGGAAGCCGAAGCACTATCTTCTGGTCAACGACAACGACGAGGTGCGGGCGTTTACCGGCAAGTGGGTGGAGGTCGCCGGCAGACCGTCGGATTTCAGCTGGGGCGTGAAGATCACGACAGCGGATAATCGCACCCTGAAAACGGGCTCGGTGTTCGGCGTCGATACGGTGAAGCTGGTACGTGATTCGTGCTCGAACGGCGCGGGCGCCACCACCGGCACGGTTGCGTCGCGATAACGGCGACGGGCCGGAGCGGGGACCCTTGCCGGGACTCTGGAGTCCAGGCATGCCTTAACCAGCTATTGGATCTCACAGTGGGCCACGAAGATCGGCACTCCCTTGAACGGTTACCGTTCTGGACTTGCGACGTAGCCCGCTCTCGCGCGTATACGATAGTGGTTGGCGTGCGCCTTGATCGTGATCCGGTGATATTTGCCGTCACGCGCATCCCCCGGCTCGAACGCCAGCATGTACTGCGCGCGCAGATCATCGATCAACCCGGTGATCGCTCCCTGAATCGCGTCGGACGTTCTCATCGCCATCGCATAGCCGCGCGTGGGATCGGCGAGTCCGCGCAGCGTCCCGAGGTCAACAGGAAAATCCTTCCCCCCCGTCGCCATTCCGAATGCGTACAGCGTGGTCTCCGTGCTCTGCAGCGCCAAGTTGGCTCGCATTCGTTGCTGGAGCTGAAAGGTTTCAATCTCGGAGATGGAGGGCGGCGGCTGCCGCAGACGCTGAGCCACGAGCGGGGGATCAGGCCTGTCGTGGTCGATGCCATCTGAAATCAAGAGGATGACCTTGCGCCGATTCCGCGCCCTTCCCATCCCACGAATCGCGCTCATCACTGCCCGATAGATCGCCGTACCTCCGCTGACTTGCACACGGTCGAGCTTGTTGAGGATCATCTGGTGATCGCGCGTCCAGCCGACGAGCAGGGTCGGTTGCGAATCGAAGGTGGACAAGGAAATCTCATCGTCATCCGTGAGATCACCGACAAACAGGGTGACCGCCGCTCGGGTATCCTGCCAGCGCGGATCTTTTTCGGCACGGCCAGACATCCGCGACATGCTGCCGCTCGTGTCGAGCACGATCGACACACTAATCGGCACGCGCTCCCGGCCAAACTGCACAATCTCCCGATCCACGTTGTCTTCGAACACGTTAAGATCGTCGCGGGTTACGCCATCGACAAAATGGCCGTTCTCGTCGGTGATCGTGACCGGGACGGTCACGAGTTCCGCGCGGGTCTGGAACGACGGCGTCTGTTGAGCCGAAGAGGGCAGGAGTGCACCTGCCCACACAATGAAAGCGAGAATCAAGGACTTTCCGCGCATGAAGAAAAGGCGCTACGGTTAACTCGCCGGATTGATTACCTGAATCGTGCTGGCATCCCCCACCCAGCCCTGACATTTCCAAGAACTCCTGCCGCATTTGAGGCGTTTCAGCAGGCCGCCTCGCGCCAGCATAGGCTGGCCCCCTCACCTGGATCGCGGTCAGAATTATATCCTTGGCGAAATTGGCTTGCGCGATGACGAGCGACTTGGGGAGTCAGTTTTTTTGGCAATGATCCCATCAAGACCGAGTATGCGCCAGTTCATAGATACCTTCGATGTTCCTGCTCACCGCTTGACGCTTAAACATCGTTAATTCCCACTCGCCCGACGCGGTGTCCTGGCGAATGATGTACTGGTCGCCGTCATCCCCCTTCACTGGCTTGGAGGCAACTATATTGTTGCCCATTCAAGGGCCGCGACTCGCGCCCGACCAGTGGCGCGCCGCTCTTCATTTCGCCGCCAGCAATTTTCTCGAGTTCACCTTCTTCATGCTCTGCGCAGGGGGGCTCGACGCGCCGTTGAGCCACCGGGCGACTTAAAGGCTCACTCTGATGTCGCCCGGATTGCGCCCTTCTCCAGTTCGTGCAGCAGCGTCGAGGCCCACGTTGTTGCCTGGACGTGCTTCGCGTCGAGATCGTCAAGATCCTTCACGAAGGCTAAGTCTCTGACCCGCTCATACACCGCCGGAGGTAGATCGCGATCGAGGTACCGCATTCCGAAGTCCCAGCGTGCAGGGCAGTAGCGCATCCGCAACAGCTCGGCCAACGGCTTCATCGTATAGTCCCAAAAGGCCGTCACCGCCTCGGCATGTCGGCCGCGCAAAATCGCCTTCCGCACAAAGCTCTGACTCACCGGAAACCAGCTGTGGAGTTCGCGATAGCGGGTGAGTCGCTTGGTCGCCAAGGCCTCTTCGTCGAGAGGTCTGCGGCGCAGCCAGTTTCCCTTGTCGAAAATAGGAACGACGCGACCATGTCGCTCGACTTCGAGGAAATGGTCAGCAGCTCCCACCCGCACGAAGCACAGATCGACGAAGAGAAACTCATTGGCAGCTTGCAGCTTGTAATAACGGCCAGGAGGAGCCGTATGAGAAGTCGCGATGGGAGAGATAATCTCCAACGCCGTCTGGGCCGTGCCGTAGAGGAGTTCGGACGAGGCTCCGTCCTCCACCAAGTAGGTCAGATCGATGTCTGAGTATCCATCGACGGCACGAAACGCAGCGCTACCCCCTTCCCATCCCGCGAGCACAACGGGAAGAGCTCTCAATGCTTCGCTGACGGCACGGGAGACTCGGTCCCGGAGAGATTGATCGATGGTCATGGATTGTCCCATCACCACTGAAACCACCAGACCGGGAACATTGCGGCGAGCGCAGCACCGAGCTGGAAGGCAAGAACTTGTAACGCTTGTCCGGGTTGCCTCGGAAGCCACTTGATCGCAAAGAACGCCACGACGGGAACTTGTCCCGCCATCAGTAATTGCCACATATGCGCGGCGGCGCCCTCGTCCGCCTGACGAGCAGTGCCGAACATCGCCACGTAACCGATGACGATCGCGAGCGCGGCGAGCGACATTGCGATGGGAATGACGCCGCTCGGCCGTCGAAATAATCGCGCGTCCATGAAGCGCTCCACTTCAGAAAAACAGCGACCCGACAAGGAGCTAAGGCGATGACGAACGCGAGCATCAGTTTACGCGCATTTCGCCGAGTGATAGCCTCTTGCGAGCAGGAGGCTTCATGGCTACTCGCGCGAAACTCACCATCGTCCTCGCCTTTTTCGCCGGGGTCATCGGCGGCACGTCGTCTCGGTACTTGGTGCCGATACCGCTCCACGCTCAAACGCAGACAGACAAAGATGGCGTGCTCCACGTCCGAGGAATCGTTGTCGAAGACCAAAATGGTCATGCAGGCGTGCGATTGGGGGCGCCCGTGCCATCCCTTGATCCACGGTGTGCGCCGCAAGCGTGTCGGGCCCGTATCGGGACTCATCATTACGGACGGCGCTGGAAACGAACGTGGCGGCTTCACCACGAATGAAGTTGGCGAGGCATTCATCGGGATCGACTCCGAAGATGAGCAGCAAGTGCTTTTTCTCGCAAATCCTCACGGTAGTGTCAACTTCGATCTGTTTGATTCGAAAGGGAATGAGACGCAGATTCTCGTCTTTCCGAACGGGCCGGCGTTCACGATGAAGAAGGCGAAGCAGACGGTTTTGGAATTGCCGAGATAGCCCACGACGGAGTGGGTCATCGGAAATTTCTTGCCCGCCGACGACACTCAAGCTCTTCTTGCAACTTTCTTTGATGGGAGGTCGGTATGAAACGGGCCTTGGCGATCCCAGCTCTCGCCCTTCTTGTTGCGGCCACCGTTTTCGGACAGGCCAACCCTCGGCTTGGCGTGTAGAAACTCAACCTGCAGAAGTCGAAGTTTGATCCGGCGATTGGCCCTGTTCCCCAGAGCGAGCTTCGCACCTATGAAGCGGCATCCGCCGGGATGACCAAAGCCACCTTCATAACCGTCGATGCCAAGGGGATGAAGTCCACGCGCGGCTACACGGCCGCTTACGACGGCAAGGACTATCCCTACACCGGCAATCCGAACGCCGACACGCTGGCCGTGACGGGCAATGCCTATGAACGAGGCTGTGCTGAAAAAGGCAGGCAAAGTTGTTCAGATCGTTCATAACGTAATGGCGGCGGATGGGAAGAGCTTCACGCTAACCATCACCAATCCGGCA
>DASZHO010000050.1:0-23780 GCA_035937795.1 Vicinamibacterales bacterium
AGAAGCGGCAGCACGATCGCAAATTCGATGAGCGTCTGGCCGGCCGACCCGAAGAAGCGTAGTTGTCTCCTCATTGGAATTTGCTTTCGTTTTTCATCGCTGATGCCACTTCCACCATCAGCTGTCCGTTGGTCAAAAACGGCCGAAGGATCGGCGTGAGCGGGACCCAGACGTAATCGATGGTGACCTTCGCGATGTCGCCCGGGCCGCCCGACCCGCCGAGCCAGCCGCTTCCGCCCATCGGCATGTGGTTGAAGGTGAAGTCCGCGTCGGCGATCGTGAGCGCCGGCGTCGCCTGCCTCATCGCCGCCTTGATCGAATCGTCGTGCGACAGTAGCTGGCTGGGATTATTGGGATCGGCCATCTGGTTGCCGGTCACCGCGTAGCGCGTCGCCAGGCTCACGCCGTTTTCCAGCGCCAGATACACATAGAACATCGACGCGAAATCGACCAGCCCCAGGGTCAGTATCAGGAGCAGCGGCGTGATGATCGCCGCCTCGAGCAGGTTGGAGCCGTTGCTGCCGCCGAGCCGCCTGACTGCGTTATGCATACACGTCTCCTTTGCCTCAGCACACACCCGGGACCAACCGCCATCGGACCGTCTCGCAATAGTGCAGATACGTAGGGTCGAGCGACAGCGTCTGTTCCTCGTAGAACGCGCGCACGATGAGCGCAGTGTCGCCGGCCACCAGCACGGCCGCGTTCCACCCCGACGGATGGCTGAGCAGATACGGAAAGTGATTCAACAGATACCCGAGATAGATCGGATGACGGATGATGCGGTACAAGCCTCTCTTGATCACGCCGCGATTGGCGGGGAGCAGCCCGAAGCTGTAGCCGAGCGACAGCTTGCCGGCGATCACGATGACGAGGCCGATGCCGGCGACGACGGCCGCCGCGGTTTCGGGAATCAACCCGCCCACGGCGCCCGGCCGAATCAGCAGCGGCGCGAGTATCGACACGGCGGTGATGGCGCGGACCAGCGGCCGGCGATCGACCGTGCTGGCATGCCGCCGCAGACACGTCAGCACCACGACCAGCGACTCGCCAACCAGCAGCAACAGGTCGGTCGGGCGTCCCGTCTTCAGAAAATCGCCGCCGAGCCGCCACGCCAGCGCCAGGAACAGGCCGCCCACCAGGACACGGGCGCACGCCTCGGCGCGGCTGTCGAGCATCTCTGATGACCGCATCACCGTGCCGCCGTTGATCCGGTCTGCGCGTCCTCCAGGAAATAGGTCTGACACACCGCGTCGACGAGCTCGGGTGTGATCTCGGCCCTCCGCTGGCGATAACGGCAGAGGTGGACGATCTGATCGATGAAGTCGCGGGGATGACACGCCCGCATTTCCAGTTTGCGACCGACGTAGTACTTGTCCTGCAGGTACTGGACGATCGCGGGATCGAAGGCGAGGCCGTACCTCTCGCAATTCATCTCGAAAATCCGCGCGAACTGCGCCAGCGTCGGGTTTTTCGCGAGAATCTTGTAGGGGATGCGCCGGAGGAACGCTTCATCGGCGAGCGATCGCGGCTCCAGGTTGGTGGCAAACACCACCATCGCATCGAACGGCACCTGAAATTTCCGGCCCGTGTGCAGGTTCAGATAGTCGACACGGGATTCGAGCGGCACGATCCAGCGATTCAGGAGATCCCGCGCCGCCACCCGCTGCCGCCCGAAGTCGTCGATGACGAGCACGCCGCCGTTGGCTTTCAGGTGGACGGGCGCTTCGTAGAACGCCGACAGCTCGCCGTATTTCAAATCGAGCATCTCCAGCGTCAACTCGCCGCCGACGGTAATCACGGGCCTGGCGATCCTGATCCACCGGCGGTCGACGGCGGTTTCGGATCGAATGACGGAGCGCTCGTCGTCGCTCGGACGCGCCTCGTGCGTGACCGGGTCGAACATCGTCACGATCTGGCCGTCGACGTCGAGCGCATTCGGAATGTAGATGTCGCCCCCGAGCACACGGCCTATCCCCTCGCCCATGACGCTCTTGCCGTTTCCCGGCGGGCCGTAGAGGAACATCGCGCGTCGAGACGCAATCGCCGGCCCGAGCTGATCGAGCATCTCCGGTTCGACGACGAGGTGTGAAAAGCCCCGGGCGACCCTTTCCCGGAACACGTCATGCGTCTCGGCCCTCAGGTCGCTCATATACGTCGCGTACTGCACCAGCGGAACCGGGGCGGGTCCCACATATCCGCAGGCTTCGAAATACCGCAGCGCGCGGTTGCGGCCGCTGTCGGTGAGCCCGTACCGATAGCCCGCCGTTCCGGTGCCGGTCGCGCGCTTCACTTCGACGAGCTGCTCGACCCGGAGCTTCTCCAGCAGCGGCTCGAGAATGCCGTACGGCAAGGCCAGGCGATCGGCCAGACCCATGCCGCTGGCCTCGCCGCTGTGCAGGACCTTCACGATGATCGAGGCGATGGTGTCGGCCGCAAGCCCTGTCGCCTCGAGGCTCAGGGGCTTTTGCGGCGCCGGCATCCGAGCCGTCTCAGCGTCGTATTCGATCGCAATCGTCATTTATTTCTTTCCCATTGGCCCGAGCACCTGTATGAACCGGATGGCCGCCGGGCCAATCGTGACGATCCAGATGGCCGGGAAAATACAGACGACGAGCGGGAACACCATCTTCACGCCGGTCTTGGCCGCCGCCTCCTCCGCGCGCTGGCGCCGCTTGGTGCGGAGCGTGTCGGAGAAGACGCGCAGCGAGTGGGCGACGCTGGTGCCGAATTTGTCGGTCTGCACCAGCATCGCGACGAGCGAGCTCAGGTCGTCCACGCCCGTCCGATCCGCCAGGTTGCGCAAGGCTTCCGAGCGGCCCCGGCCGGCGAGCAGCTCGAGATTCACCAGGCGCAGCTCCGAGGACAAATCGGGATGCGCGAAGGCGAGCTCCTGTCCCACGCGAGCCAGCGCCTGATCCAGCCCGAGGCCGGCCTCGACGCTGACCACGAGCAGGTCCAGCGCGTCGGGCAGCGAGAGCCTGATGCGATGCTGCCGCTTCTTGGCCTTCCGCGCGAGGACCATGCCGGGAAACACATAGCCGAGCCCCATCGCCGGCAGCGCCATCGTCAGGCTCGGCCGCATCAGGAGCGGGGTCATGCACAGACCGAACGCAACCAGCGCACACCCGACGCGAATGCCGAGAAAGACGGGAAGCGCTTCGGAGCCCCGATAGCCCGCTTGAACGAGCCGAAGCTGGAGCTTGCTCAGCTCCTTCAGCGACTTCGGCACGCGCTCGCCGATGCGTTTCAAAAAGTCGACGATCTGCCGCTCCGACGAATCGTCGACGCCGGCGTCCGGTTGGAGGCCGACCACGTCGCGCAACCGGTCATTGAAGCCGGCCGGCTTCGCCGTCAGCGCGTAGGTGATCGCCGTCACGACGAGCGATCCGAACGCAAAAGCGAGCAGCGGAAGCAGAATGGTCACGTCACACCTCGATCTTGATGACCTGTTTGATCCAGAAAAATCCGATGGCCTGCATCACAATCGAGCCCAGGATCATCATTTGACCCATCCGATCGTCGAAGAGCAGCTTCATGTGATCGGGGTTGATGAACGACAGCGCCAGTGCCAGAAATGCCGGCAGGGCGAGCAGGACGTAGCCGGTAAACCGCCCGTGCGCCGTATGCACGCGGATCTGGCGGCGGATCTTGAATCGCTCGCGCACCACGTTGGCGAGGTTGTCCAGGATCTCGGACAGGTTGCCGCCTGTCTCGCGCTGAATCAGCACGGCCGTGGCGAAGAACCGAACGTCCAGGAGCGGCACGCGCCGGGACAGGTTGTCCAACGACTCCTTCAAGGGCAGGCCGAAGTTCTGCTCGTCGAACGCCTTTCGAAATTCGGGGCCCACCGGTTCGCCGATCTCCTCGGCGACCATCTTCATGCCGGCGCTGAAGGCGTGGCCCGCGCGGATGCCTCTCGACAGCAGATCGAGCGCCTCCGGAAAGTGCTCTTCGAACTTGTAGAGCCTGCCGGTGCGCTTGTGGCGGAGATATCCAGGCAGCAGGCACAGACCCAGGGCGAAGCCGATCGGCATGACCCACGACCTGTGAGAGAACACGACGGCGAGCACGGCACAGCCGATTGCCAGCAGGAGCGACACGAGGATGCAGCCGCTCACCGTCAGCTTGGTGCCCGTCTGCTCCAACCACCGCTCGAACGACGAACCTTTGAGGGCCCTTCTCGCGACGCGCTCGATGTTCGGCATCGGACCGGCGGATTGGGTCCGCAGCATAGACGCGTCGGCCGCTTCCGCCGCGCCGACAGAAGCGCCGCTTGCTTCCTGCAGCCGATCCTCGATGGTCTTGTCGCGGGCAGCCTGAGACTGCCCGGCGATCAGCATGTAAAGCCCGACCACCGCGCCGGTGACCGTGATGAACACCAATACGACGAGCAGGTGAAGCGTCATCACCGCACCTCGAGCACGCCGTCGAACATCTCAGGCGGCAGCTGAATCCCGGACGTCTTCAGTCGATCGCAGACCTTCGGCCGTACACCGGTCGCCACGAAGCGGCCGATGACCTTGCCTTCCGGCCCAATCCCGAGCTTGTCGAAGCGGAAAATTTCCTGCATCGTGATGACGTCTCCTTCCATGCCCGTAATCTCGGAGACGCTGGTTACCTTGCGCGTGCCGTCGCTCATGCGCGCCTGCTGTACGACAATCTGGATTGCCGATGCGATCTGCTGCCGCATCGCCTTGTCCGGAAGGTTCACGTTGGCCATGGCAATCATCGTCTCGAGCCGGGACAGCGCGTCGCGGGGCGTGTTGGCGTGAACCGTCGTCAGCGACCCGTCGTGGCCGGTGTTCATCGCCTGCAGCATGTCCAGCGCTTCCTCGCCTCGGACCTCGCCGACGATGATGCGATCGGGCCGCATACGGAGGGAGTTGACGAGAAGCTGCCGCTGTTTGACGGCACCCTTTCCCTCCACGTTCGCCGGCCGGGTTTCGAGCCGCACCACGTGCTCCTGACGAAGCTGAAGCTCGGCGGCGTCTTCGATCGTCACGATCCGCTCGCGCGGGGAAATGAACGAGGACAGCACGTTGAGAAGCGTGGTCTTGCCGGCGCCAGTACCGCCGCTGATCAGGCAGTTCAGACGCGCGTTCACGCAGGTGCGCAGGAACTCCAGCATGTTCGGCGCCAGCGCCTTGTAGGTCACGAGGTCTTCGGCGGTCAGCCGCTCGGCCGGAAACCGGCGGATCGACAATAGAGGTCCATCCACGGCGAGTGGGGCGATCACCGCGTTCACGCGCGAGCCGTCGGGCAGCCGCGCGTCGACCATCGGCGAGCTGTCGTCGATCCGGCGGCCCACGCCGCTGACGATGCGATCGATCACGCGCAGCAGGTGCTGATCGTCCTGAAACGCCGCCGCCACCTGCTCGAGCTTGCCGGCGCGCTCGACAAACACCTGCTTGTAGGTGTTGACGAGAATGTCGCTGACCGTCTTGTCGCGAAGGAGCGGCTCGAGGGGCCCGAACCCGAACACTTCATCGAGCACATCGCCGAGAATCGCGTCCCGCTCGGTCACCGACAGCGGAATGCCCGCCTCGGCGATGAGCGCCGACACCAGCGTCCGAATTTCCGCCTCGACGTGCTTCCGCTCGGCGGTCGCGAGCTTCTCGAGATTCAGCTTGGTCAACAGCTTGCGGTGCACGGCGCCGCGCACCTCGAGGTACTGCGCGCGACGGGCATCCTGCCGTACGGCCGGGCTAGTGGGTGGAGCGCTGACCTGCATCGCCATATTTAAAACAATCCCAGGAAGGCCGAGCGTTGACGGCCGCCCGGCTCGGTGACCTTTGCGTCAGCCTTCGGGTTGACGATTTCCCTCGTGAAACGATCGAACAGCGCGGCCATTTCCGAGTGATTGGTCAGCGTGAGCGGCACGCCGGAATTCATCGCGGCCGAAACCACGCTGTAATCGCTCGGGAACATCATGTGGAGGCTGTGTCCCAGCGTCGTCTCGATTTGCTTGGGCCCGATCTGCGGCTGCTCGGACATCCGATTCAGCAAGATCCTGATTCGCTCCTTGCCCGCACCGAGCTGTTCGAAGCGGTCGACCAGCCGATGGGCGTTGCGCACCGACGCGATGTCCGGGTTCGCCACCAGATAAATCGTGTCGGCGGCGAACACGGCGACGTCCGCCGCCGGGCCCGTGATGGCGCCCGCGTCGACGACGATGAAGTCGTAGGAACGCCCGAGAATCTGCAGCAGCTGTTCGATGGCCGGCGCGTCCTGCGGCCCTGGGCGGTCGATCTGATCTCCGCCCGCGAGAATGTCGAGACCGGACTTGTGCCGCACCACGAGCTCCTTCAGGAACTCCTGGTCGATCCGGTGAAGATTGTCGATGGCATCGATCACCGTGAACCGGGGGCGAACGCCAAGAAACAGCGTGACCTCGCCCAGAAACGCGTGCAGATCGACGATGAGCGTCGGCCGTTTTGACAGCCGGGCAATTTCCACGGCGCAGTTGACTGCCAGCGTGGTCGTGCCGGCGCCGCCCTTGGCGCCGAAGAACGAGAGTGTGACGCCCGATCGCGCGTCTTTGGCCGGGCGGTTTCGCTCGACAGTCCGCTTGAGCGCCGTCTGAAACGTCTCTTCGAGCGTCGCGCCGGACGCGCTCATCGACCACGCGAGGAACTCATTGGCGCCGGCCCGCATCGCCTCGAGGATTTGATCGGGCTCGGCCGTCGAGGCGACGGCGAAAATCGACGCCGAGGGCCACGACGCGCGCAGCCGTTCGATGGCCTCGACCGATATCCGCGCGCCGCTGCGGATGTCGACTATGGCCAGATCGGGCGCGGCGCTGCCCGCGTGCTTGTCGTCGAGCAGGCCAATCGAGAGCCCGCTCGAGCGCAGCAGCCTGGTGACTTCGATGCGGAAGTCGGATTCGGTCGTCGTGATGATCGCTGACAGTTGCGCCATGGATGCCGTTACTTGGACGGTGTGGTGAGTTTTTTGTACTGCTCGATGAGCCGCGAGAGCTCCGCTTCCCGGACCGACTGTTCCTGGGCGAGCTTCTCCTGCTCCTTGCGCTGCTGCTCCGCTTCCTTTGCCAGCTTGTCGGACAATTCCTTCACCTTGGCGGCCTCGGCCTGTTGCTCCGTCCACCGCTTTCGATCGATCACGGCCTGTTCGGCCGCCTGTTTGTCCGCCAGCTTCTGTTCCACCTGCTGACGCTCGAGGTCGGCCTTGCGAGCGCGATTCAGCGCCTCCAGGTCCTTGGCCGCCTGCGCGGCCTCTCCTTGCGCGGCCGCGCGCGCCCGCTCTTGTTCCTGGCGCGCGAGCTCTGCGTCCTGCTTTTTCTGCTGGTCGGCGCGCTTCGCCTCGGCCACGGCCGCGAGGCGTGCCTGTTCCGCCTCCCGCTTGCGCTGCTGGTCGGCCTGCTTGCCCTCTACCGCGAGCTCTTCGCGCTGGGCCTTGTCGGACTTCTCGTTCGCCGCCGCGGCACTTCGATCGACAGCCGCGGGTTGCGCGACGACCGCAGCAGCTTGCGCTTTCCGCGCTTGCGTGCCGCTCGCCGGCGCGCGGACGGCGTCAGCAGCCGAAGCGCCGGCGGCCGGAGCCGCCACCTTGGCGACGGGGGCGACCGGCTGCGTCTGCTGCTCGGTCAACGGCGTTGTGAACGCAGGCGCGGGGGCCGGAGTCCGTTTCTCGTCGGTGTCGGGCAGAAATGGCTCCACCTCACCGGGTAAGGTCGGCGTCACTCCCGGTGAATCGCGACGGATGATGTGGGGTGTGATCATCACCACCAGCTCGGTGTTGTTCTTCTGATATGCCTGGCTCTTGAACAGATAGCCCAGGATGGGAATGTCGCCGATCCCTGGAACCTTGCTCAGCGTCTGGTTCACCGTGTGATCCAGCAGCCCGGCGATCGCGAACGTCTGGCCGTCGCGAAGCTCGACCTGGGTCTCGGTGCGGCGCGTCGAGAGCGCGGGCACCCGGAATCCCTGGATCGTGACGGCGTTGGCGAAGTCGAGCGTGCTGACTTCGGGCGCCACCTTGAGCTGAATCATGTCGTCGCCGGTCACCGTCGGCGTGAATTTGAGGCGCACGCCGAACTCTTTGAACATGATCGTGATGCCTGCGGTCGCGCCGGTGCCCTGCAGAACGGGATACGGATACTCTCCACCTGCGAGAAAGCTCGCTTCCTTTCCGTCCTGTGTAATGAGGTTCGGCTCGGCGAGGCTCTCGAAGAGGCCCTTGGTCTTCAGCGCCTTGACGAGGGCGCCAATCTGCTTTTCGGTATTGAACGCGAACAGATTCAGGAAATCGCTGAACACCAGGCTTTGGTTGTTGGCGGAGGTGTCGAACGTCGGCGCCGGAAACTGCTGTGTCGTGCCGCGGGCGACCCAATTGCCGGCGCCATTCGCGCCAGTGAAAAACGAGACGCCGAGCTCCTGCACGGCGCTCCGGCCGACCTCCGCAAATCGCACCTTCAGCATGATCTGGTTGGTGGCGACACCTTCCTGCTGCCTGATCAGGTTCACCACGTTCTCGGGCTTGTCGACGTAGCCGACGGCCAGCGAGGAGGCGCGATCGACGATGTATTTGCTGGATACCACGCCAGAGAGCACGACATCCTTGCCGTTGCCGGTCACCGTGATCGCCTCGCCGGGAAACAGCGTCCGGAACTGTTCGGCCAGCGGGCTCAGATCGCGGCGGACCGCCACGTCGTAGGTCTGGATCCGTCCGTTGTCTGCCCATATGAGGAGGGAGATCGTTCCGGGCGTCTTGCCGTGGACGAGCAGCTCGTACGGCGTCGTGACGAGGGCATCGGCAATGTCCGAAGTCGAAAGCGAGACGCGCGTGATCGGCCGATCGGTCCGGATGATGGCCGAGCGACCCACCAGCAGGGTCAACTGTTTGACGGAGGCGTCACCGACGGCGTTGTCCGCCCTCGCGGCGAGCTGGCGGGCCTGGGCCATCGGCGGCAGCACCATGATCACCAGCAGCAGGACGGCGACGGCTCGAGTCGTTCGACAGGTATTCATCATCAGGCTCCTATCCGACAACGACTTGCGTGCGCTTGTCGCCACGGATGATTTCGACGGTTGGAGGTGTGGGCGGCGGCGCAGGCTGACCGGGCGCCGCGCGGCGAACCACCGCGGCTCTCGGCTGAGCGATTCCCAGCAACACCCCGGGACGAATGCCGGCCGTCTCCGGAGACGCCGTGTCGAGCGGATTACGAAGCGCGAGTTGGATCTTGCCTTCGGTGCTGGCGAGCGTCAGCTTCTCGGCGTCCTCGGGCGTCACGAGCAGCGTCACGACGGTGACCTGCATCGGCTTGCCGTCGGGCGTGTCCTGCTCGAGCCGCGTGCCGGCCGCGAGCACCTCGACATTGGCCAGTACCACTTTTGTGGTGATGTCTTCCGCACGGTTGCTCGGATTCGCAGTGGCAACCACATCGACGTGCGTGCCGGGCAGCACGTAGCCGGCGACGCCGATCACTTCGTTGACCCGTACCGACAGGGCCCGCTTGCCGGGCGGGATCATCGGCGGCAGCCCGCTGCCCGCTTCCTTCGATGCCAGCTTGGCGGGCAGAATCAGCTCGTGCTTGACGACCGATACGATCAATCCGCGGTCGACGATTGCCGCCGGATCTTCGAACGCGCCCTCCGGCACGGCGCTCGCCGGCCAGTCGATCGCGGCCAGATCGTCGCGCCGCAGCTGCCGGCCGAGCGACAGATCGGTCTTGGCCACGACAACTTTTCTCGTCGGCACCGTGAGGGTCCTCACGGGCACGTTCTGCAGATAGTCGTACGTGGCGTACGCGAGGCCGCCTCCGGCGACCAGCGCGATCAGAAACACGGTGAAGATACGCACGCGGGTCATAAAGTCCTCATTCCTTACATCAGTGCCGCTATCACGCAGCCGACGGCGATCGCGGGACCGTAGGGAAACCTGTTGTCCTCGCCGGGCCGTTCAATCGACGCCTTGGTTGCGGCGGGGCGTCCGCACAAGCGCGCGGTCGACTTCATCGTGCGCCACAGCCTGCCGCGCCAGCACGCGATGCCCAGGGCCAGCACGCCTCCGGCAATCGCCATGAACACGAACGCGGGAACGATTCGTTGCGCGCCGACGACCGCGCCCGCGGCGGCGAACAGCTTCACGTCGCCGGCCCCCGTCCCGCCAAAAATGTAGCCGGGCAGCATCATCGCAAAGCCCAGCACGAATCCAATCACTGATGACTTCAAAGAGACGCCGCTCATGCCGGCACCGGCCAGCGCCATTCCCGCGATCGCGGTGGCGGCCGAGATTCCGTTCGGAATCCTGCGGCGCATCGAATCGACGACCGCGGCGCTCCCCAACCCCGCCGAGAGCGCGGCGACGACGATCACCTCAGAAGTTATTGGCAACGCTTCCCCACAGGACTCCGCCGATCTGATCGCCGAGCAGCTTGACCGCCGCCAGTACGAAAATCGCAATCAACGAGGCGAGCAGCCCGTATTCCAGGAGATCCTGGCCGTCTTCCCGCTTTGCCAGCCGGCGCACTGAGATCATGAGAGCTCTCCAGGCAAAATACGGTAGTCAAGCGGGCGTTGCGTCACGCAACGCCCGCTTCGTGTGTGTGCTTACGAGGGAAGCGGAAGCGCCGCGACGATTCCCTTGAAGATCGCATCAACCTTCAGCCCGGCCGCCGTCACGGACGCCACGGCGACGATTGCAATCAACGCCACCAGCAGCGCGTACTCGAGCAGGTCCTGTCCTTCGTCATTCCGACGCAGCCAATTCACCAACAGCGCGATGCGAATCATGTGCTCCTCCTTGTGACGCGTCGCGACATGCAACGCAATCGTTGTGATACGCGGACCACAACGCAACGGCCGTACCACCATCGCGCAGCACTGCTCCCAATTCGCGCGCAAGTGCGCGAACACGAGCGACATAGCAGCCGCCCGGTGCGCCGGAATTCATCGCCGCCGTGCGCGCGGTTTCACCGCGTTCGTACACGAAAGTTGGTGTACGAACCACCGAGTTCGTCAGCGATCGCCGGTGCGATCGCGCGTACGCCCGGGATCAGTTTTCGTAAGTCGAATGACGCGATCGTCTGCGGCCGTCCGGGCCGCGCGGAGCCGATCGACGAAAACCTCCGTCAATGCGCGGCACATCCGATCGGCACGGCGATTGCGATGGGATCTCTGTTTTCATTCAACAGACGCGAGGTGTGCTATGTCGATGCCACGACGAATCCGCGATCTCGTCGGAGCCGCGTCGGCGCTGGCGGTTCTTGGAATCCTGTTGATTGCGCTGAACGAGCCGCTGCGGCAAAGCGTCCGCCAATTTTCGGGAAATATCGGCGACCTTCGATCGATTGGTCCGGTGTCCGCCCTGAGTGCCGCGGTCGCCGCCGCTTTTGGTCTCGTGAGAACCTTCGGCGCCGACAATACTTTGATGTCGGCCTTTCTTGTCGCCGCGGCGGTGCTGGTCATGTTGATGCTGAGAGTCTGATATGAGCGTCGTTCTGGCAGTAGAACCCGATCCCTCCCAGGCGGAGGCCCTTCGCAAGGCGCTGCGGCGCCTCGATGCCGAGCTGATGCTCGTCACGACGACCCGCGCCGCCGTCAGCGCGATGCGCAAATCGGTGCCCGATCTGCTTCTCGTCAGCGCGCTTCTGTCGCCTCGAGACGAGGACGCGCTGTCCGCCCATCTCCGGTCGCTCGACGAATCCTCGCACATACAGACGCTGACGATTCCGCAGCTTCGCCGGGGCAAAGCCTCCGTGAAGAAGATCGTAGCGGTCGGCCGTTTCCGGAAGAAGACCGCGGCGTCCGGGCCGGCGGGCTGCGATCCGGCCGTCTTCGCCGAGCAGGTTTCCGGATACCTGGCCAGCGCGCACGAGGCCAGGCGCCAATTCGCGGAAATGGCGTTGGCGCGCGCGAACGCCGCGCCCGCACCGATCAGGCAACGTGTTCAGCCGGAGACTCAGCTTCAGCCGGAGGCTCAGCTTCAGCCGGAGGCTCAGCGCCCTGCCGAGTACGCCGCCGTGGAATCGGTGTTCCTGCCCGAGGCGATGGAAACATCGCGGCCGACGGCGAGTCCCACGGTTGAACGATCGGCATTTACTCGCGACGACTCGGCGCTCGAGCGCGAGTGGGCCGGTGTCGAGCTCTCGGCTGACGAGCCGGCCACTGACGCGCTCGCGGCTGACGCGCTCGCCGCTGACAGGCGCACGGCTGACCGGGCGGCCGCTGACCTGCTCGCCCTTGACGCGCTCGCACCGTGGCGGACGCCTCCGAAGAGATCCGGCATCGAGCAGCCCTCTGCGCAACTCAATATAGAGATAGAGCCGCGCGAGGAGCGGGGCGGGGGGCCTCCGCGACTAACAGACGATTCGTGGATCGATCTCGACGTCGACGATCTTGATGCCGGGGATCTCGCGCGGCCGGAGCTCGAGGCCGAGCGGCTCGAGATCCCGCTGACGGTCGAGGAAGTGCAATTGCAGTTGTCGGCGGAAATCGCGCGCTTCGAGGAGAAGGCGCAGCAGCGCCGCGAGGTCGAGCTGGTGCGGGCGCAGGCCGAAGCGCAGGCCCACCTGACGGCCGAGGTTGAACGCGTGCAGGCGGAGGCTGAGGCGCGGCGCCAGCATGAATTGGCCCGCGTGCACGCGGAAGCCGAAGCTCAACGCCATGCCGCTGTTACCGAAGCGCGGGCCGCCGCGGAGTCCGAGGCCCGAAGCGCGCTGCTCGCCGAGCTCGAGCAAGTTCGTCTGACTGAAATGGCACGCGCGCAGGCGGAGGCCGACCAGCGGTGCGACGCCGCCGCCAGGCAGGCCCGAGAAACCGCCCAGGCCGAGGCCGCTCGCTCGATGGCCGAAGAGCTCGCGAAGATTCGCGCCCAGGTCGAGGAGACCCTGAACAAACAGCTCGCGCAGGCCCGGGCGCAAGCCGAGGCCGAAACCAGACGCGAGGCAGAGATCGCGCGGGCGCAGGCCGAGGCGGCGACGCTTCGCGACGCGGCCGCGCGCGATGCGCGGATCGCCGCGGAGGCGGCCGCAAGCCGCGCGCTCGAAGCCGAGGTCGCTCGGGTGCGCATCGACGCGGAAGCGCGCCTCCAAGTCGAGCTCGAGACCATCCGGCGCGAAGCCGAGCAGTTGCGGCGTGCCGATCGATCCGAGGCAACTCAAGCCGCCGAGAGAGTGCACGCGGCGGCGGTGCGCGACGCTCGCGAGATTGCCGAGGCCGCCAACCAGACGCTCGAAGCCGAGCTCCTCCGTGTGCGCGCGGAAGCCGATGCGCTCCTCGCGGCGGAGGTCGACCGGGCGCGCAACCAGGCCGAGCGGCAACGAGCGACCGAGCTCGAAGAGATTCGCTCCCAGGTGGCTGAAATGCGCGAGACCGCCTCGCAGCAGGCGCGTCGAGCGGCGGCCCAAGCCATCGCTTCAGAGGTCTTGCGCGGAGCCGGCGAACACGACCCCGAACCGATCGCCGAACCCGTTGCCATCACGACGGCGCCGAGTGCGGTGCCTGTCAGAATTTCACGCGCCGCCAGCCGGGTCACCGACGCCAGCGAGCGCTTGCCCTCGCTCCCCGACCAGTCGCAGCAGCCGGCGGCGGCCTCTGCGAGCGACTACTACAGCCTGTGGAAACCGGCAGCGCCGCCGGCCGCGGACTTGCCGCCCGAGGGCGGCAAGACGGACACGCCGAAGGCCGTCATTGCGCTGATTCGCTCGAAGTGGGCCCTCCCTGCCGCAGCCGCCATCCTGCTGGTCGCAGGCAACGGGATCCTAGCCGGATGGTCGTGGCGGCCGCGATCTTCAAACCCCGCGCCCGCGCACGTCGCTGTCCCGGTTCGCCGCGCCACGGCGTCGGTCGTCGGCGAAGTGTTGCTCAAGACCGGCGAGCTCGATGTGCAAACCGACCCGCCCGGGGTAAGCGTGCTGCTCGACGGCACCGCCGCGGGACACACGCCGCTGACGATCCCGAAGCTGAAACCCGGCAGGCATACGCTAGTCCTGTCAAGCAGTACGGGGACGCTGACGAGAAAAGTCGTCGTCCGCGCCGGCGAGACGGCGCACGTAGCCGAAGCCATCTTCTCGGGATGGCTCGCCGTCTTCGCCGCCATCCCGCTGAACATCTATGCGGGCGGCCAGCTCATGGGTACGACGGAAGACGGGCGGCTGATGCTGCCGGCTGGCTCTCACGACGTCGATCTCGTGAGCGAGCGGTTCAACTACCGCGAAACGAGGCACGTGAACATCGAGCCTGGAAGGGTTGTCAGCTACACCGTCTCGCTGCCGACCAGCGTCATCCGGATCAACAGCCCCGACGGAACCGACATCTCGATCGACGGACACGCCACCGGGCGCACGCCGCTTGGCGACGTCGCGGTGCCCATCGGCACGCACGAAGTCGTAGGCACATCGGCGGCACTCGGCCAGCTCCGGCAATCGATCGAGGTGAAGCGGGGCGGCCCGGTGGAAGTGACACTGCGGTGACGTTGAGCACGCGGTTACCGCCGGCCAATGCGCCGTTCGTACTCCTGCTCGAGCAGGTCGGCCGTATGCAGGTCGAAGTGGGGCGCGGTGCGCCGATAGCTGCCGCGGAATTCCGAATGGCAGCGATAGCACACGCTGACGTCGCGAAGACGCCTGTAGACGACAAGGTCGACGAGCACCGCGAACGCGAGGATGCCGTACGCGACGAGGTCGCGACCGAACCAATAGAAGCCGGCGCTGATTAGCGCGCCGGTGATGACGACGGTCAAGCCGAGTTTCGGATCGAAATCTTTTCGGATGTAGAAATCGGCGCCGCGGCAGACCGGGCAGACATCCACGCCGGTGTCGGCGCGCAACGCGTCGCTGAACGACAGAGGCAGCTCACGCCCACAGCCGCCGCACTTGATGGATTCGGGCGCCTCCCCGGCGCTGACCGGAAGAGCGGCATCGCACTTTGGACACTTCGCAACAATCTCCATTACTCGCGCATCACACCGGGATTGTCGTCGACAGCAATAAATACTTCGCCAGCACTTCGCCGACGAGGATCGTGAAGAAATCGACGTACAGAATACCGGTCGCCGACTGCGTGGACTGGATTTTCGCGGTCTCCCAGGTCAAATACGAAAGGAGGCCCGGAGCCAGCAGCCCGAACAGTACCCGCTGCCAGAAGAAAATGCCCGCCGTCGAGAGAATATACCGCTCAAAATTCGGGCCCATACCCGGCTGCCACGTCACGATTGCGAAGACGACCGCCGCCAGCACGACGGCCGATCGCACGACGAGCGATCCGATATGCAGTTTCACAATCGATTGAAGGTGCGCGACATTGAGCGAGGGCACCACGAGGTACCAGTGGCCGAGAACCATGGCGCCGCACGCGCCGCCAAGCAGCGCGGTGGAACTGAGAAAACTGGCCACGGTGAGGAGCGGAAACAGCCCGGGAGCATCACCCGATATTTCAAGCGCCTGCAGGGAAACGGCGATCAAGCCGCATGCGATCGCCGTCCACAACAAGAGCGGCCGGATCTTCGCCAGCATGCGGCCGACGGTCGCCCAATACGCCACGAGCGCGGCCTCGGCGATCGACAGCAGGGCGGTGGACGCCAGATGCAGGGTCGCGTGCGGGGCGGGGGCATCGGGCCGAAGAGCGAGCCCGACGGCGATCAAGAGTGCCGCCGTGCCGGCGTTGAAACGAAAAAACTTGACCCCGGCATCTTTACGCACCCAGGCCAGCACCAGCGTGACGCCGACGCCGAGGTGTATCAGGAACAGGAACAGGATTGAGGATAGGGACATTGAAGGAAGGGATTCGGGACTAGGGATTCGGAATCCCTAATCCCGACCGGCGTCTACTTGCTCATGCGAGAGGAGACCGCGGCCCAGTTCACAGTGTTCCACCACGCGGCGATGTAGTCCGGCCGGCGGTTCTGATATTTCAGGTAGTAGGCGTGCTCCCAGACGTCGAGCCCAAGAATCGCCTTCTTTCCATCCATGATCGGGTTGTCCTGATTGGCGCTGGATTCGATGCTGAGCTTGCCGGCGTTGTTGATCAGCCAGGCCCATCCGCTGCCGAACCTTCCCACGCCGGCCTTGGCGAACTGCTCCTTGAACGTGTCGAACCCGCCGAACGCCGCTTTGATGGCATCGCCCAGCGCACCGCTCGGCGACCCGCCGGCGTTCGGACCCATGATCTGCCAGAACATCGTGTGATTCATGTGGCCGCCGCCGTTATTGCGGACCGCGGTACGGATGTCTTCGGGCACCTTATTCATGTCGCGCAGAAGGTCCTCGACGCTCTTGGACTGCAGATCCGGGTATTTCTCCAGCGCGGCGTTCAGGTTGTTCACATACGCCGCGTGGTGCTTGTCATGGTGGATCTGCATCGTCTGCGCGTCGATGTGCGGCTCCAGCGCGGCGAAATCGTACGGCAGGGGTGGAAGTTGATGGGCCACGGTACCTCCTCGTTGAAGGGACAAAAAAGATGATTCTATCGGACCGAGAGCATGCGGTCGAGGGCGACCTTGGTCCAGTGCTTCTGGCTGTCCGGCACGACGATGCGATTGTGCACCTGGCCGTCGAGCAACCCTTCGAGCACCCACAGCAGATGATTCGGCGACACCCTGAACATGGTCGAGCAGAGGCAGCCGATGGGATCGAGCGAGAACACTGTCTTCTCGGCTTTCAGCGTTTGTGCGAGCCGATTCACGAGGTGCAGTTCGGTGCCGACCGCCCACGTCGAGCCGGGGGCGCCGTCGGTGATCTGCCGAATGATGTACTCGGTCGAGCCGCTGTCGTCGGCCGCCTGCACGACGTCCCACGGGACCTCGGGATGGACGATCACGCGCACGCCTGGATGCTGGTCGCGAATGCGCCGAATCTGCGCGACCGTGAAGCGCTCGTGGACCGAGCAATGCCCTTTCCACAAAATCATCTTCGCGGTTTGAAGCTCGTCGGCCGTCAGTCCGCCTGCGATTTCATGCGGATCCCAGACGTGCATCTGATCGAGCGGGACGCCCATCTTGTAGGCGGTGTTTCGCCCGAGATGCTGGTCGGGCAGAAACAGCACGTGTCGGCCCCGTTCGAACGCCCAGCGAATCGTCGCGGCCGCGTTGGACGACGTACAGACGATGCCGCCGCGCTCGCCCACGAAGGCTTTGATGGCGGCGGAGGAGTTGATGTACGTCACGGGGACCACGCCGGTGACACCCATGACGCCCATTTCCTCCCAGGCCGTCTCGAGCTGATCGATCGCGGCCATGTCGGCCATCGAGCACCCTGCGGCCAGGTCGGGCAGAATGACTTTCTGATGCGGCAGCGACAGCACGTCGGCGCTTTCCGCCATGAAGTGGACGCCGCAGAACACGATGAACTCGGCCTCGGGGTGTCTGGCGACCTGGCCCGCCAACCGGAAGGAGTCGCCGGTATAGTCGGCAAACTTGAAGACTTCGTCGCGCTGATAATGATGGCCGAGGATGACGACGCGGGCGCCGAGCGCCGCCTTGGCGGCGGCGATACGGCGGTCGAGCTCGGTGTCGGCCACTCCGAGATAGCGCTCCGGCAGCGGCTGCCGCTCGGCGAGCTGTGTCTTCTCGTATTCGTTCAGAACTTGCAACATGGTCTTCCGTGCCCGCCTGGTGTCCCGTGCAATGTTGCGGCCGCGCCGGGTCCCGGGTGAGCGCTGTGAGTCCCCGTAAGCTTGTGAGTCCCTGTGAGCACTGTGAGCCCTGCGAGCTTGTGAAACTTTTCACCAGCCCGGGATGTGAAAATGTCAAACTCCATCGCGCCCTACCCGGGTATCAGGCGCAGGCTATTGCCATGACGGATATTTGACCGCTTTACAGTATAGCACTCCACATAAGACGGGTGGTGACGGGTCCTGCGGCCAATCCGGCGCCCTACGCCGAAAGCGAGGCAGTGGCCGGCTTCACGACGTTGTAGAAGGTATCGCGCTCCACGGGCACGCGCCCGGCGGCGCGAATCAAATGTTCGATATCGGACGTAGACAGCGATTCGGGCGTGCGCGATCCCGCCATGTGGTAGATCTTTTCTTCCTGCACGGTGCCGTCCAGATCGTCGGCACCGAACCACAGCGCCGTCTGCGCCAGCTCCACGCCGGTGGCAATCCAGAACGCCTTCACGTGCGGAATGTTGTCGAGCATCAGGCGCGCCACGGCATGCACGCGAAGCGTGTCGGCTCCGCCCGGCGCCGGCAGCTTGCGCATCTGATTGTTGTCGGGATGAAAAGCCAGCGGGATGAAGGCCTGAAACCCGCCCGTATCATCCTGGAGCGCGCGCGCGCGCAGCATGTGATCCACACGCTCCTCAGCCGTCTCGATGTGCCCATACAGCATCGTGACGTTGGATTTCATGCCCAGCCGGTGCGCGGTGCGATGGATGTCGAGCCAGCGGTCGGCGCCGCACTTGTCGTGGCAGATCTTGCGGCGAACGCGCTCGGCGAAGACCTCGGCGCCGCCGCCGGGCAGCGAAGCCAACCCCGCGCCCATCAATTCGCGCAGCACCTGCTCATCGGTCTTTCCGTACAGGTCTGCGAAAAAGGCGATCTCGACGGCGGTGAAGCACTTCAGGTGGATTTCGGGACGGATGCGCTTGAAACCGCGGAGCAATTCCAGGTAGTACTCGAACGGCAAGTCCGGATGAAGACCGTTGACCACGTGGATTTCGGTGAGGGGCTGATGGCTGCGCTGCCGAAGCTTCTCCCAGGCCTCCTCGAGTGACATCGTGTAGGACCCGGCGTCGCCGGGCCGAAGCCGCGCGAAGGAACAGAACAAACAGCTCGCCACGCAGACGTTGGTGGCTTCGATCCTGATGTTGTAGTTGTAGTAGGTCAGGTCGCCGTGGCGACGCTCGCGCTCGCGGTTGGCAAGCCGCGCGACCGCCAGCAGGTCCGGGTGCTCGAACAAGTCGACGCCGTCTTCGAGCGTCAAGCGCTCGCCGGCGTCGACTTTGGCTGCGATGGTTCGAAGGGATGCTGTCACCAGAAGTCGATCTTACGGCATGGTATACTGCGACCACAACCGACGTTTCCCCGATGACCACGCGAAGTGGGTGGAACGCCCACACGGTCACGCCACTGTAAGCGGGGAGCGGCGGCTCCGCGGGAAAAAGAGATTTCGCGACAACGTCACTGCGGCCTGAACAAGCCGTGGGAAGGCGCGAGCCGCCGCTGCGATCCGCAAGTCAGGACACCTGGGCACCGGGACGTCCCTTTTTCCGCCGCCATCCGCGGCGGGCCGGCGCGCACGACGCCGGCGGAGGGCTCATGCTCGTCCGCCTTCGCTTCCCCGCATTCGTTTTCCTGTCTCTGCTGCTCGCCGTTGTCGCCTCTTACGCTCAGACACCCGACACGGGCGGCGTCGTCCTCGATCCGTCCGGCACACCCACGATCAGAGAGTCGATCGTGGTCACGCCGACCGGAAACGAAGAAATCGCCTCCAAGGTCGGCGCGTCGATCACCGTGATCGCCAAGGACCAGATCGACGAGCGGCACGCACTCGACACCGTCGATTTGCTTCGTACCGTCCCCGGCGTCATGGCAGTGCGGACGGGCGGCATCGGCAACCTCACCTCGCTGTTCGTTCGCGGCGGTGAGAGCAGCTACAACAAGGTGCTGCTCGACGGCATGCCCCTCAACGAACCCGGGGGGTTCTTCAATTTCGCCTCGCTCGCGCCGGAAAACATCGATCACATCGAGGTGCTCCGCGGCGCTCACTCCGCCCTTTTCGGATCAGATGCCATGGCCAGCGTGATTCAGATCTTCAGCGCTCGGCCGGCCCCGAATGGCGGCAGGCCACAAGCGAACATCACCGTCGACGCCGGCACCTACAACACGGCGCACGTGGCGGGCGGTATCGGCGGAATCAATGGCCCTGCGGAGTACTCGGTGTTCGGCTCGAGACTGAGCTCCGATAACCGCGTCCCCAACAACAAGGATCGCGCGACGGTCGTGTCCGGCGCCCTCAGGCTGGGGCAGCAACCGGACGGCGCGTTGAAATTGCTCGGGCGCGGTGATTTCGGACGCACCGGCGTTCCCGGCCCGGCCGCCTATGGCCGGCCCGACCTGGACGCGTTCTTCACTCACAAGGACGGCGACATCCTGGCCGGGTGGGACCGATCCCTCGGATCGCACGTCCTTCAGCGCGCCAGCTACTCGTTCACGGTGACACACCAGCGGTCGACCAATCTGGTGACCGATCCGCCGTACACCCCCCGGTTGGGCAACCTCGTGGCGCCGTTTCCGGCATCGGACTTTCTGTACGACTCGGGTACCAACCTGCGGCGTCATCATGTCGACTATCGCGCCGACGTGTCCATCAGCCCCGGTCAGACGATCACGGCCGCCTTCGCCTATGACGGTGAACGTGGCGTGCTGACCGATTACCGATCGACGGCGGCGCCTCAGCGGCCCGCACGTCACAACACCGGCACGACCGTGCAGTACGAAGCGATCACGGGACCAGTGTCCGTTGTCGGCGGCGTGCGCTTCGAAAACAACGGCAGTTTCGGCTTCTATGCGGCTCCGCGCGCAACCGTGTCCTGGCTGGTCCGGCGCGGCAATGACGCCGCCGGAGCCACACGTCTTCGCGGCAGCGCCGGACTGGGGATCAAGGAACCGACATTCCTGCAATCGTACAGCCCAGACCCGGGTTTTCAAGGCAATCCGAATCTCAAGCCCGAGCGATCCCGCGGATTCGACGCAGGACTCGAGCAACGCCTCGCCCACGACCGCGTACGCGTGGAGGCCACGTACTTCGCGAATCACTTCGACGATCTGATCAGCCTCGGCCCCTTCGATCCGGTGACGTTCGCCAGCCAATACTTCAACATCGGCGAAACGCGCGCCTCCGGTCTGGAGCTCGCAGCCGATGCGGCCGTTCGCAGAGGCCTTCAGGTTCGCGGAAACTACACGCTCCTCGACTCCAGGGTCATTCGAAGCACCAGCAGCAGCCCGATTTTCGCGCCAGGCAAGCCCCTCTATCGGCGGCCGCGCAATTCAGGGTCGATGCAGGCAGCGTTCACGCGCGATCGGCTGAGCCTGACGCTCGGAGCGATTTTTGTCGGATCGCGGGTCGACACAGACTTCTACTTCCCCTCCATCACGTCCGACAAGGCCTACGCGACATGGAATGCCGGCGGCGACGTGCGTCTGACGCGCGGCACGTCCGGTTTCGTGGTGATCGAGAATCTGGCGAATCGCGACTACATGGACCCAATAGGTTATCCTGCGCTCGGGCGGACCGTTCGCGCCGGCGTTCGAGCGAGATTCTAGATCCCGCGGATGAAACCGACTGACCCGTCCGGCGGCTCGATGAGTGAGCTGGGCCTCGTCGCCGACGGCGTCACGTTCGGTTACTCGCGCTCGTCGCCGGTTCTTGACGCCGTCCGCGCCGTTGTCCCCCGCGGCGGCCTGATCGGCATTCTCGGGCCGAACGGATCTGGCAAAACGACGTTGCTCAGGCTGCTCGCGGGACTGCAGGCGCCGTGGCGGGGTCAGGTGAGGCTCGACGGCGTGGATCTGAAATCGATGGGACGCGCCGCGGTGGCTCGCCGCATCGCCGTGGTGCCTCAGGAGACGCAGCTTGCCTTCGACTACACCGTTCTCGAGCTGGCGGTCATGGGGCGATATCCCCATCTTGGCACGTTCGATGTCGAAGGACCGGAGGATCTCTCCATCGCGCTCGATGCGCTTCGTGCCACAGGAACCGATCGCCTCACGTCGCGCCTGTTCAATACCCTGTCGGGCGGTGAAAAACAGCGCGTCATCATCGCGGCTGCGCTCGCGCAATTCAGCTCGCGCGACAGCCCGTGCGACACCGGCACCGAAGTGTTGCTGCTCGATGAGCCGACGGCATCGCTGGATCTTGCCTACCAGCTCGAAATCCGTTCGATCCTGCTCGAGCTCAACCGCACGCGCGGGTTGACGATCGTCATTTCCACACATGATTTGAATCTCGCCGCGGGATTGTGCCGCGACCTGGTTCTGCTCGCCCGGGGGCGCGTGCTGGCCGCGGGACCCGTACGGTCGATGCTCGAGCCGGCATTGATCCGGACGCTGTACGACGTCGACGTCGACGTGACGACCAACCCGCGAACCGGCCATCTGACGATCGTGCCTGTTGCGCGGGCCGGCCACGGGATGGACGCGAAGCCATGACGATCACCAGGAGAATCGCGCTCACATGGCTTGTGTGGGGCTCCGGCGCTGTTCTCGTCTGCCTGGTTTCTCCGCTCATGGGATCAACGACGATCGATTTGCGCCGAGTTTTCAGCTCGTCCATCCCCTTCGGTGACAACCTCGACGCGCAAATCTTCTTCGTGGCGCGGCTGCCGCGCGTGCTTGCGGGCGCGATGGTGGGGTCGGCGCTGGCGGCCTCCGGCGTGGTCTTCCAGGCGCTGCTCAGGAATCCCCTCGCCACGCCGTTTACGCTCGGCGTGTCGGCGGGGGCCGCGCTGGGCGCCATGCTGGCGCTCACCTTCAATCTGCCCTCCGGGATTGCCGGCTTCTCGGCCATACCGATCGCGAGCTTCGCCGGCTCGCTCGGCGCCGTCGCCATCGTCTACGGGCTGGCCCGCGCCAAACATCGCGGCATGTCGACAAACGTGTTGCTGCTGGCGGGTGTCACGCTGAATTCGTTTTTTTCGGCGCTGATTCTGTTCGTGCAGTTTCTAGCCGACTACACCCAGACATTTCGAACCGTCCGGTGGCTGATGGGGGATCTGGACGTCAGCAGCTACGCACCGCTGCTCGCCGCCGTGCCGCCGCTCGGATTGTCGTTTGCCGCCTTTGCGGTGTTGCCCAAACGCATGAACCTGCTCTCGATCAGCGACGAGAGCGCTGCCAGCCGTGGCGTCGACGTTCACCGCACGCAGCGCCTCGCCTTCCTGAGCGCCTCGCTCGCGACCGGCGCCGCCGTCTCGCTGGGCGGCCCGGTGGGATTCATCGGCATCATCATTCCGCACCTCGTGCGCCTGATGGTCGGCGCCGATCATCGCCTCGTGTTGCCGGCGTCCGCATTCGGCGGCGCCGCTTTTCTCGTGCTCTGTGACACGATCTCCCGGACGGCCCTGTCGCCACTCGAAGTGCCGGTCGGCGTCATCACGGCCATCATCGGCGGACCATTTTTTCTATGGCTGCTCATACGAAATCGCTAGCGCTGCTGGCAATTCTCTTCATCGCGGCGCCTGCTCTTCGAGAGCCTCGGGCCGCGCCGCCAGAGCAAAGCGGATCAAGCGCCGGCCTGCGACGCCCCGCGGCGGCGGCGCCCCAGCGCATCGTGTCGCTGATCCCATCCATCACGGAGATGCTCTTCGCGATGGGAGCCGGCGACCGCGTGGTGGGCGTGAGCAACTTCGATCGGTACCCGCCGGAGACCGCGACAAAAGTGAAGGTCGGCGGACTCATCGATCCTGACATCGAGCGCATCTTGTCGCTCAAGCCGGATCTCGTTGTCGTCTACGGCACGCAGACCGATCTGCGAGCGCAGATGGATCGCGCGCAGATTGCGATGTTCCTGTACGAGCACTCGGGCCTGGCCGACGTCACCCAGACCATTCGCGCACTGGGACGGCGGGTCGGGAGCGACGCGTCCGCAGCCACGCTGGCGAGCCACATCGACGCCGATATCGCCGACGTGCGGCGGCGCGTCGCCGGCAAGCCCCGGCCGCGAACGTTGCTGGTGTTTGGCCGCGACGCGGAAACGCTGCGCGGCATCTTCGCGAGCGGCGGTGTCGGCTTTCTGCACGACATGCTCGAAGCGGCCGGCGGCGCAAACGTCTTTGCCGACGTGCAGCGGCAGAGTGTTCAGGCAACCACCGAGACGATCCTGAC
>DASZHO010000051.1:0-127770 GCA_035937795.1 Vicinamibacterales bacterium
CCGTCGATCGAAAACGACCCGGGCCCGGTCAGCGCCAGAGCCGCCGCGCCGGCGCCATACAGCAACGGCACTTCGATCCCATTGGATGCGGCGAACAACCCATGCTGCCAGTGAACGCTGCCGGCGGCAACAATCATGACGGACAGCACCAGCGCCGGACCAATCGGTCCGAGGAAACCAAGCGCCATCAACAGACCGCCGAAGAGCTCGCTGACGGACGCCACTGCCGTGAAGAACCGCCCCGGCCTGAACCCGAGCGATTCGAAGAACCCCGCCGTGCCCGCGAGGCCGTACCCGCCGAACCATCCGAACAATTTCTGCGACCCGTGGGCGGCCATCAGCAGCCCGAAAACGACGCGTGCGATCAACAAGCCTGTATCCATGACTCAACCTCCATCGCATGACTATACTTAATATAGTGACTATATGTCAAGTAGTTACTTGCAATAAGTCTGGAACGGGCGTATTGTCAAGGTGATGCGGGCAATTTCAAAGGTTCCTCCGGAGCTGTGCACGCGGTTCCACCACGCGAGCGAGCTGATCGGCCGCCGCTGGACGGGGGCGATCATCTTCGTGCTGCTTCGTTCGCGGTGCCGCTTCGCCACGCTGCGCGACGCGATCCCCGAGATCACCGATCGGATGCTCAGCGAGCGCCTCCAGGAGCTCGAGGAGGAGGGCATCGTCGAGCGCACGGTCGTGCCCGAGACGCCGGTGCGCGTGGAGTACGCGGTGACGAAGAAGGGCCGCGAGCTCAGCGTTGCGTTCGAGGCGATCGGGCAGTGGGCGCATAAATGGGTGGAAGCCGACACTCCCAAACATAAGCGCCGCGCTTGAGGGCAACCGGCTCAGGGCTCAAAGGCCAGGGCGTGCATTCATCCTGCCGTCATTACGTTCGTAGTACTGTTGGCGGTCAGGAGGACTCAGCAATTGGGGGTGCGTCGCTCATTCCATCCATCTGTCGCTGCTTGCCTGGCGATGTGCGCTCTGGTGGCGGCGTTCTCTCCGGCACGGGTCTTCGCACAGCGTCCGGCGGCCTCGACGACCTCGACAGCCTCGTCAGGCGCTGCCGTGACCGGCGTCGTGCTCGACCAGACCGGCGGCGTGCTGATAGGCGTCCTGGTCGAGCTGGTGAACTCCTCCCGTACTACCGTCCAAACCGGTGTCACCGACCAGTCCGGCACCTTCCGTTTTGAACACGTCGCGGCGGGCTCCTACGACGTACGAAGTACGCTCGAAGGGTTCAAACCGACCACCGCCCGCGTGAATGTAGGAACCAGCTCGCCCAAAGCGCTGCGCGTGACGTTACCGCTTGCCGCCGTCACACAGGAAGTCACCGTCAGCAATTTCACGGAGCAGGTCAGCACGGCCGCCGCCAACAATCTGGACGCGGTCACCCTCGATCAGGAGATGCTCGGCAACCTCCCGATGCTGGACCAGGACTACATCGGCATGGTCTCCCGGTTTCTGGATGCCGGTGCGCTCGGCACGGGTGGACCGACGATCGTCGTGAACGGGATGGAAGTCAGCAGTCTGAACGTGACCGCGTCGGCTGTTCAGCAAATCAAGATCAACCAGGATCCCTATTCGGCGGAGTATTCGCGGCCGGGCCGCGGCCGGATTGAAATTCTCACCAAGCCCGGCGGGCAGGAGTACGAAGGCGAGCTGAACCTCACGGGACGGGCCCCGCAGTTCAATGCGCGAAACGCCTTCGCCCCCACGCGGTCCACCGAGCAGCGGCAGATCGTCGAGGGCACGCTCAGCGGTCCCGTTGGCGGTAGCGGCAAGACCTCGTTCCTGGTGTCGGTCGACGGCGACGCGCAGAACCAGCAGGCGACCGTGCTGGCCACCACCCTCGACGGCCGCGTCATCAGCAGCGTGACCCAACCCAACCGGCATCTCGAGCTGAACGGGAGCATCACGCACCAGTTCAGCAAATCGACGACGATTTCCATCCGGCCGTCGTATGAAGATCTCACCCAGAAAAACCGCGGCATCGGCGGGACCACGCTGGCGAGCGCGGGCACCAACTTCGCCCACCGGGAAGAGCAAATCACTTACACGCAACAGACCATTTTCAGTCCGACGCTGGTGAATCAGTTTCAGTTCCTCACCGGTCACGAGCGCGAGCCGACGACGAGCGTGTCGCCAGCGCAGGGGATCGTCGTGGCGGGCGCGTTCACGGGGGGCGGAGCGCAGGGGGACGTGACGCGCACGGAACGCCACTTTCAGCTCACTGAGAGCCTCGGGTGGACCACGACGAATCACTTCGTGCAATGGGGTTTGCAAGTGCCCGATTGGAGCCGGCGCGGGTTCGAGGACCGGAGCAACGTCGGCGGCACGTTCTACTTCTCCAGCCTCGACGCCTACGCCAGGGGACAGCCCTACGCCTTCATCCAGCAGCAGGGCAATGGAACGATTGCGCCGGTCGAGAAGCTCATCGGCACGTACGTGAAGGACGACTGGCGCATCGGGAAACAGCTCACCGCGTCGTTCGGCCTGCGCTATGACTGGCAGGACTATGTGACCGATCACGACAATTTCGCGCCGCGCTTCTCGTTTGCCTACGCGCCGGGCGGTGGCAAGGCCAACGTCATCCGCGGCGGCGCCGGATATTTCTACGATCGCACCGGCCCGGTTGCCATCGCAGACACGCTGCAGTATCGGCCGGGCGGGTTGCGGCGCGTCGTGCTGACCAACCCGAGCTATCCGGATCCATTTGCCGGCGGGGGACTCGATTCCCAGCCACCGAGCGTCGTCCAGTTCGCGCCCGGGATGCAGATTCCGCATTCGGTGCAGTACAGCCTTGGCTTCGAGCACCAACTTCAAAAGGCGACGACGGTGTCGGTGACGTATACCGGCGCGCGCGGATACGACCTGTTCCGTTCGCGCGACATCAACGCGCCGCTGCCGTCATCGGGATATCTCGTCCGGCCGGATCTCAATGTCGGCGTCATCCGGCAGATTGAGTCGGCGGGACGACAGCGCACCAATTCCCTCCAGCTGATGCTGCGAGGCAGGATCACCCGGTGGTTCAGCGGGCAGACCCAATATTCCTACGCCCGCGCCTATAACGACACCAACGGGATCTCGTGGTTCCCGGCCAACGACTACGACCTGTCTGGCGAATGGGCGCGAGCGGATTTCGACCGCCGGCACCGGTTTGTGCTGCTGGGGCGCGTGAGCGCCACAAAACTGTTCGACGTGGGCCTGGGCGTCACGCTGCTGTCCGGAGCGCCCTACTCCGAAACGCTTGGACTGGACCTCTACAACAACGGGCGCGGAAGCGCGCGGCCGGCCGGCGTCGGCCGCAACACGTTGCAGGGGTCGGGCTCGGCCAACGTCGACGTCCGTCTGTCGCGGGATCTGAAGCTTGGCGGGAAAGCGCAGTCCAAATCGATGACGATTGCCCTCGACGTTTTCAATGCGCTGAACCGCGTGAACTTCATCAACTATCAGGGCACAGTGACGTCGCCGTTCTTCGGACGGCCGCTCGGCGCGTCCGCGCCACGGCAGCTGCAGCTCTCTGCGCGCGTGAAGTTTTAGAGGGCCCAGAGCGTTGCGCCCTGAGCCCTGAGAGCGTCTGAACTACTTCCAGGTCGAACTTACTTCGGTCCGTAGACGACCACCTTCAGCGAATCGGGGACCGGCGCGGGGCCGCGCGCACGGCCGCCGGCCGGCGGCGGGGCCGCGTTGGGATCCACCGGCTTGTAATCCTGCGCCGCCACGTACACCCGGTGCGTCCCCGGATCGACCGCGTTGGTTCGCGCGCCGCGCGGGGTGGCGATGTCGCCCACCAGCGTCAACTTCGCCGGACTGTCCATGTGCACCACGGTCATGTGACCGTCGCTGCACGACACGAAAATATTCTTGGTGCCCGGATCGAATGCCGTGGCGTCGGTACCGTCGCAAATCGGCGCGTTGGCCACAACCTTCCCCGTTTGCCCATCGAGCATCACGAGGAACTTCCCGCCGCCGACAAAAATGCGATGCGTGGTGGGATCGATGGCCATGCCGGTACCGCCGTCGGCCGGCGCGATCGGCCACTTCGCGCTCACCGTGTGGGTGGCCGTATCGATCACCATCACCTCGTCTTTGTCTTCGATATTCACGAAGACCTTGCCGATCGACGGGTCGGCCGCGCCGGTTTCCACCGCGCCTTCCAGCGGTACGGTCGCCGTCACCGTTCCGTTTGCAGCGTTAATCACCGTTGCGGATCCGCCCGTGTGGTTGAACGCGTAGATTTCCTTCTTGCCTGGCTCGTACATGATCGCGTCGGGGTTTCTCCCCGCCTCGACCTTGCTGAGCGTCGCGAAGGTCTTCGGATCGACGATGCTCACGTTGTTTCCGCGGCCGTTGCTGGTGAACAGATGACCGCCGGGCGCCACCGCGACGCCGTGCACCCCTGGCGTGTCCGCGATACGGCCGACAACCGTGTTGCTGGCGAGATCGATCACGACGACTTCAGTGCCGTGCGACACGTACAGCCGTTTAGCCGCCGGGTCGACGGTGAGATAGTCGAACGAGCCGGCGCCGCCGATGTGGATTTCCGCGACCTTTGTGAAGGGGGCGTCTGCCGCCAGCAAGCCCGCGCCAACCGACATCAACGCGGCAAGACCCCAAAGTACCGAAGAACGAACACGCATTTCATACCTCCAGAGGGTGCGTTATAGCACCTTCAGGTTAACGATTGGATGACAGGACAGCGCGCAAGCAACGCCGCAGCAAGAGCTTATACGAGCGGCCGGCGCGCGAGGTTCGGCGTCAGGTTCCCGGCTTCTTCTCACTGCAAGTGTGTACGGTTCAGAGCCGACACTCTCTCGAGCACCCTGTACGCTATAGGCAGAATGACCGAGGCGATCCATCTCGTGGTCCGTCGTGGCGCACTTCGACGCTTCCACTATCTCAAGCAAAACACCGCGTCCCTGCCCGTACAGGTGTCATGGGATCGGCGTCGAGATGAGAGACGAGCCGCCTCCGGTGAGACCAATTCCGATCGACGCAAGACCGAACGCCGCCAGGATCCGTCGTTCACCTGGGAGCTGGCTGATTTCGTGGTGATTGCCCCCGTGGAGCTGGAGCCCGCCAACGAAGAACCCGCCAAGTAACAAGTAAGCTCAGCCGCTGGCCACGAGGTGCCGGACCTTCGGCTCAGCCTGGGTGTATGTCCCGATCCGTTCCTCCAGCTCGCGGTCGGCGCGCGTGAAGCGCTCGTGCTGGCGGAGATGCTCCGCCCAGGAACTCACCAAAAACGTTTCGACGTACACGTCCTCGTGCTCGACGTCGCGAAAGATTCCCCACCGAAACGCGCCGTCTCGACGACGGACGCGTCCGTAACTGTGCATCACCCGCAGGAACTCTCTGGCTTTCTGCCGGGCGACGAGGTATTCGACCGTCACGAGCACCGGGCCCTCATCGATGTCCGGCGCAGTGCCGTGGATGATCTCAGGCATTCGCCAGTGGACCCACGGGCTCACGTCGACGGTCGTGTCCGGCAATCGCGCGACACGTCCGAGCGCGGTCGTCAAGATCGTTCCGAGCCCGGCCCACAAGAGGGCGGCCGCAACGCCTGCTCGCGCACCCACTATTCCCCACACGGCGCTTCCGCCGGCCATTCCGCCTTGAGCGATCAGCATGAAAATCGCCAGGACGCGGGCGCGCACCCAATCCGGCGCGAAACTCTGCACCAGCGCGCTGACGAGCGAGATGAAAATAATCCAGGCCGCGCCGCTCGCCAGCATGACGATGATGAGCCAGCCGAGGCGATGCGCCATCCCGGTCGCCACGATCGTCGCGCCGAGCGACGCCACCGCCGCGGACGCGACGGCCTCCGTCGACCATCGGGATCGGGCCGCCTGCATCACCAGCGCGCCGCCGATCGCTCCAGCGCCGAAGCACCCGAGAAGCACGCCGTATCCGATCGCGCCGGTTCCGGCATTGCTGGCGACCGTCGGCAGCAGAGCAAACGGCGCACTGGCAAAAAACATGACGACCCCCGACCGGAGCATCAGCGCGCGGACTTCGGGCGAGTAGCGGACGTAGCGGACAGCCGCCACCGTCGCTCCGCCGAGTGTTTCCGGCGGCGCGGTTCGCTGGCGCACGGGACGCTTCCATCGGGCCACGACGAGAATGACGCCGGCAAACGACGCCACATTCACGAGGAACGTGGCTCCGACGCCGGCAGCGGCAATCAGCAGGCCGCCGAGCGCCGGGCCAACCGCCCGGGCGATGTTGAATTCGATCCCGTTCAGCGCGGAGGCCGCCGGGAGGTCGTCTTGCCGTACGACCTCCGGAAGGACGGCCCGCCAGGTGGGTGTCTCGAGCGCGTCACCGCACGAGAGCGCGAACGTCAGGGCGAGAAGGAGCCAGGGAGTGACGATTCCAGCGAGCGTGGCGACGGCCAGAACGAGTGCGACGGCCACCATCCACGCCTCGGTAAACAGGATCAGCTTCCGGCGATCGACAATATCGCCAATCGCGCCGGCGGGAAGAGCGAGCAGGACGAACGGAAGCGTCGACGCGGTCTGCGTCAGCGCCACGTACATCGGGCCCGCACCAAGCGACACCATCAGCCAGGCCGCACCCACGCTCTGCATGAAGGCACCGATGTCGGACACCACGTCGGCCACGAGAAGGTAGCGGAACATCGGCGTTCGCAACGGACGCCAGAGAGGCGGCGCTTCGGGCATCCATCGATTCTAAGGCCGGGGGTTCCCGGAGCCGATAAGAGAGGCATGTTGAATGCCCAACGTGTCTCGATGCCGCGGCTCGTCGTCTCAGCCGCCGCAATGGTGATGGCTCTGGCCGCACCGGCGGCCGCCCAGAACGAGAGTGCCCTGAAAACCTTCTTCGAAGGCAAGCGGGTGGCGATTCGGATCGATTTACCCGGTACGTCGGACGGTGTCGACGTCAGGGCCGACCTGGATGGGCAGATGGATTCCCGGCAGTATGGAGATCGGCTCAAGACATACGGCACGGCGCTCTGGGCGGGCGACCTGGCCGTCGTCACGCTGGTGAAAGTCAAGAAAGATGCGATCGAATTCCAGCTGAGCGGCGGCGGTTACGGCACGTTCGGCGACGACACGAGCACGTCGGTCTACATCCCGCTCGTCGAGCAGAGCGGCCGTGAAAGGGAGCTCGAACGCCTCGTCAGAGACGAGAGCGACGACCGCCATCGCCGGGAACTCGAGCGCGAGCTCAACGATCTGCGCGACCGCCGCGAGCGCGAGAACCGACGCATCGAAGCGCAGCGTGTCACGATCAGCGCGATCAAACAGCAGCAGATTGCCGAACGCAGGCTGCACGGCGGATCGCGCTTCAATATCCGGTACGCCGAGGCCGTTCCGCGCGACATCGGCCCCGACGGCGTGATGGCGGCGCTGGCCGAGTACGTGGACTTTTCGTCGCTCGGCCGGCCGGCCGGTGCGCCACCGCCCGCGTCGCTCGAGGCGATGCCGGCGCCGACTGCGGGTGATTTGACGCTCCACAAAGGCATGACACGAGCGGACGCCGAGCGCATGCTCGGTCCTTCGCAGCAATCCACGGATCGGCAGGAAGGAGACGTGACCGTGGCCACGCTCGTCTTTCTCCACGGCGACGAACGGATCACGGCGGAATTTATCGAAGACGTGCTGGTGAAATATATGATCGCGTCGAGGTAGGAACCGGTTCGACTATTGACGACCGGATTTGTGCTCGTCGAGCCAGGATGTGCTGACGGACCCCAGATCAGGGTCGTCGGACGAGACGCCCCGGCGGACAAAGAGGAAGACGCCCCCCGCGGCGAGAACGGCACAGAACGCCAACGCGGCATAGCCGAACGTCATCGATCAGAGTATAGCCCGCAAGCTGTCCCAACCTCCGTTCTTTCGGACGGCGAGATTCGGGGACCGGATCTGGTGCGTGGCTTGGGACTTGCAGCTTCGTGAGTGCAAATTTCTGCATTCAAAGGGCGCATGTCGCAGGCGTCATCAGTGTCGTGAACAACATCCCTGTCGATCCGCAAGCCAAGAATTAGCGGACTCCCGCACCGACGCAGCGGTGCGCCGGCGCAGCGTTTGGCAACTTTGCGCCGCCCGGTCCCGCGTCCCCGCCTTGAAAAAAAGCCGCAAGCGCCGCACGAGCGCCGATGGAGACTTGGTAATCTGACGAAAATGTGAGATTTTAGAGGGCGCTATATGGCCAATCGATCACGCCCCTCACAGCAAAAGCGTCACAAGGAACGCGCCCGGCAGGAAAAGCAGAAGTTGAAGGCCGAAAGGCGCCAGGAGGCCAAGGCACGCCGAGCGAACAGCGATCCTATGAACTCGGGCGAGGATCCGGACATTGCCGGCATTATTCCGGGACCCCAACCACCGAGAGAGGATCAGGAATTTTGAAATTTCAGAACACCTGGTAACTAACTGGATTCAGACGCTTTCCGGTTCCTCTTACGACTTTCCAGGGTTTCGAGGACGGTCTGCACGGCCTCGTTTTCCTTGTGGCGCAACTCCCGCTGAATGCCGGGAATCATGTACCACGTGCGCAACGCCTTATAAACTTCGTTCTCCTGGGTTTGCAACTCTGAGGGAGTTTTTTTGACCGGAGCAGGCATGCCTAACTTTATCATTCGGACGGCTCATAAAAAAAGGGCCAAAGGATGCCCTTCGGCCCTGAAACCCGGATCCGGCCTACCCGGACCCCTTGTTATCCCAGCGGAACCTCTACCACCTTGGCTCTGAGCGTCGGCTGGGACCGCGGCCACCACGGCCGGCGCCACCACCCGCACCCGCGAACTCCGGCTTCGGACGCGCTTCGTTCACAACGAGGGCGCGGCCGCCGAGGTCCTGCCCGTTGAACTGGGAAATCGCCTTCTGGGCGTCTTCCTCGTTCTGCATTTCCACGAACGCGAACCCGCGCGCGCGGCCAGTGGCCTGATCGCGCATGACGCGCACCGATTCAATGGCGCCCGCCTGCTCGAACATTTCCTGGAGCTCCGCTTCTCCCGTGGTGAACGGAAGGTTTCCGACGAACAATTTCCTACCCATGTATTTCTCTACTCCTACCCAACAAGAACCTAGCCTGAATGGACCATCCACTCTGCTTGCAGCGAAGTGTGAGGCTCTCGGTCGAGGAAATCTGCTCGGTCGGGGACTCTGCACAGCGGGGAAAGCGATTAGCGGCTAAATTCGAACTAGCGGGCAGTATAGCACGAAATAGCACGAATCACACGAATCAGTTGAATACGGGTGGCAGAGGGGTTGGTGCGACTTCACACAGAACCAGGCGCGATGAACGTTTCCTGCACTTCGCTTCACTTCGCGATTTCGACCAACGCGATCCTGTTCACACCGCTTTCGGCGAGCACGAGGTTGCCGTCTCTGGTCACGCTGACGTTCCGGACGACGCCGCCGCCTGACGGAATCTTCCACGTCTGGAATTTCTGGGTGGCCGGGTCGAAGCGCACGAGCGTGTTGGGCTCGACACCGGACTCGCTGTACCAGACCACGCCGTTGATGACGGCGATGCCGTAGGGCTGCGACTGCGGACCGCCTGGCGACGGCCACTCCGTCGCCTTGCCGGTCGCCGGGTCCAGCCGCCCCAGGTAACCCCGCCCATAGTCTGAGTACCAAATGATATCGTGGCTGTCGATGGCGACCCGCCTCGGCCGCGAGGCGGCGTTCGGCAACGTCCACTCGCGGATCACCATCGTCTGCGGATCGATGGCCGCGATTTTATTGGCGCCGAACTCCACGTAGAACGGTACTCCCTTCGAGCTCACCACCATCCCGTAGGGGTTCGATCGCGCGGTCGGCGAATCGCGGAGCGCGAGCTCGCCGGTTGCCGGGTTGAACCTGCCAACCTTGTTCGCTCCCTGCACCGTGAACCACAGCGTGCCCTTCTGATCGAACACCGGCGTGTGCGGATCGCGCGCAGCCGGGTCGGGCATCGGGTATTCGTTGATTGTTCCTGTTCTCGGATCGAGTTTTCCGATGTAGCCCTTCGTGTTGGCGGTGAACCAGATGTTGCCGCTCCTGTCTTCGGTCAAGCCGTGCGGTCCGGAGCCGGGCGTCTTCAGCTTGAATTCCTTGAACTGTTTGGTTGCAAGATCGAAGCGGCCCAGCACGTTCGCGTTCATGCCCGTATACCAGATCGATCCATCGGAGGCGGCCAGCGGATCGTGCGGCCGCGAGTCGGGAGTCGGCACTTCCCATTCCTGAATATCGATGAGCGTGTTGCCCGACACGGCCGGCGCGGACGGCGCGGTTCTGGGCGGCCAGTTCTTCGCGAGGTAGTCGACCAGGGTCTTCGCCTGCTCGGCCGGCACGTCGGCGCCGAGGTCGATCATCTGATGGACGACGTCGTCCCATTCAGCGGCGGCGCGCCCGACAACGATCGCCTGCTCGGGCGCGTGGCACACGCTGCATTTCTCCTCGAGAATCTGCTTCCCCGGACCGTCGGGAAACTGCTGGGCGCCGGCGGGAAGAGCCGACAGCAGAAACGCCGCGGCCGACATCGAGACGAGCGATCTGGGAACCATCGTGCCTCCCACGATCCCATTCTACGCTCAAGGTTTACTATTACGTTGTGAGTACCTTGTGAGGGTCTTGCCGGCCGTCGTCCTGCTGTTGCCGCTCCTGGCTTCCTGCTCGCACACGAAGGAAGTCGGCGGGCTGGCGGACTGCTCCACCCGCGCCGCCTCGGCCAGAGCGCTTGCCGATCGCAAAGATCCCAACGATCTCCCGAAGCTCGTCGAGGCGCTGAATCCAGGGGCCGCGGGCGTGGACTGCTCCGCCAACGGCGCCCCCGATCCGACGCCGGCGGTGGCCACCGCGGTCGCGCGATTCGGCCCGGCGGCGGTGGATCCGCTGCTGCAGGCGCTGAAAAACACTGCAACCAAAGGCGGCGCAGCCATGGCGCTGGCTGAGATCGGCGACAAACGCGCCGTCGACCCCCTCATCATCGAGCTGCGCAGCGCGTTGATCGCGGGCTACCAGGCAGACCCTGCCGTGCTGGCCGCCCTTGGCAAGCTCGGCGACCAGCGCGCCGAGCCGTTTCTGAGGGAGGCGGCGGCACGTTCGAGCGGCTACGTCGATCCCGAAGCGGCGAAGGCGCTTGCGGCGCTGAAAGCGGCGCGCGACAAAGGCACCCAGGCTCAGTCCGGCATCGCGAAATAGTAACCGTCGTTCTCTTCTACCTTCATCGGGCCGTCGAAGACGTCGCTCAGGCCCGCATCGGTCAACATTTCGGGTTTCGGTCCGGTGCCCGCGATGCGCCCGTTCTTCAACAGAATCACGCGCTCGATCTCCGGAATGATCTCTTCCACGTGGTGGGTAATCAGAATCACCGTCGTGCCGTCTCTCGCGATCTGCCGCACCCGCTCCATGAACCGATGGCGCGCCACGACATCGAGTCCGGTCGTCGGCTCGTCGAGCGCGAGCGCGCGGGGCGAGGTGACGAGCGCGCGTGCCAGCAGAATCCGGCGCGCCTCCCCGCTCGACATCTCGTTCATGCGCCGATCGGCCAGATGCGCCGCGCCCAGGCGCGCCAGCGCGTCGACCGCCTTGCGCTGCATCTCGTCGGTCACGACGCCGTAACGCAGAATGCCCTGAGAAGCGAGAAAGCCGGACAGGACGGCGGCGATGCCCGTAATGCGGCCCTCGCTGTTGCCGCCGACAAATCGCTGGTGCAAATCAGCCGACACGATACCGAGCTGCGGACGGAGCTCGAACACGTTCCAGTTGTCGTCGCCGAACACCCGCACGGGCGACGTGCCGTTGCCGAGCGGCAGGGCGCGCTCTTCGTGCGTGAGCAGCCTCACGAGAATGGATTTTCCAGCCCCGTTCGGGCCGAGAATGGCGGTGTGCTGGCCCGACTGAATGGTCAGCGACAGACCGTGCAGCACAAGGCTCTCGCCCTTTCTGACGCTTGCGTTGATCAGTTCAAGGACCGGCTCCGTGGCCATCGCGGATGATTCTAGTGTCCGGAGTCCGGCGAGCCAAAGACTTCGCGAAGAGCAAGCTTTGCGGCGAAGTACCCGCACATGCCGTGCACGCCGACGCCGGGGGGCGTCGCGGCCGAACAAATATAGAGACCCTTCACCGGCGTCGAATAGTTCCGCCAGGTCGGCCGCGTGAAAAACTGGCGAAGGTCGGTCACGCCGGACGCGATATCGCCGCCCACCAGGTTCGCGTTGTGCGCCTCGAGATCGGCCGGGGTGAGCACGGATCGCGCGAGCACCCGGTCGCGGAACCCCGGCGCGAATCGTTCGATTTGTTGTTCGACCCTGTCCAGCATGCTCACGGTCGATCCCCCAGGCACGTGGCAGTAAGCCCACACGACCTGCCTCCCGATGGGCGCGCGCGAGGGGTCGAACAGCGTCGGCTGGCTCAGCAGGACGAACGGCCTCTCCGCAATCCGTCCCTCCCACGCCGTTTTTTCCGAGCCGGCAATCTCCTGCAGGCTCCCACCCAGATGCAGCGTGCCCGCGCGACGGCATTCGTGCGCCTTCCAGGGAACCGGCGCATCGAGCGCCCAGTCCATCTTGAACACGCCCATGCCGTATCGATAGCGCTCGAGCGCTTGTCGATACGGCCTCGGGAATTTATGGCCGGCAATCCGCAGCAGCGGCTTCGGCGAAAGATCGCACAGGATGGCTCTGGCAGGCGGCAGCGAGTCGATGGCCGTCACGCGCGAATCCGCCACGACCTCGCCGCCGAGCGATTGCAGGTGCGCAACGAGCGCATCGGTAATTTTCTGGGAGCCGCCGCGGGGAATCGGCCAGCCGGGGAGGTGGCACATCGCACCCAGCGTGAGCCCGATTCCGGCCGTGAGCTTGTGATCCAGCGGCAACATGCCGTGCGCGGCGATCCCGGCGAACATCGCCCGCGTGCGCTCGCTCTTGAAGGCGGTCGCCGCCAACCCCTCCGCGGAGCGAAGCGCCTTCAACCCGAATCGTGCAAGCGCAAACGGATGCTCCGGAACGGTGAACGGCCCCAGCACCGCGCGTTCGAGGCGCGCCCAGTCCTCGACGACGGAGCCGATCGTCTCCATGTATCCGTCCCGGTCCTGTCCCAGGGCGGCGGCCGTGGCCTCGAGCGAGCGTTCCACCAGAATCGCGCTGCCGTCGTCGAACGGATGGCCGATCATCGCCGACGGCTCGATCCACTCGAGGCCGTGCGCGCCAAGCGGAAGCGTGCGCCAGAACGGCGACGCGATCGCGAACGGATGCACCGCGGAGCAGATGTCGTGCACGAAACCGGGAAGCGTGAGCTCGGCCGAGCGGGCTCCGCCGCCGATGGTTTTCTCCGCCTCGAATACCACAACCTTGCAGCCGGCCTGTGCCAGGACGATGGCAGCGCTCAAACCGTTCGGTCCAGAACCTACGACGATGGCGTCGATCGGTGACATGCGGCTCCGACTGCTGACGGCCGACGATCGACCATAGACGGTCGACTGTCGACCCTCGACTGGTTATCATCAGAATACCGTGTCTGAGTACTGGTACTCGAGATGGCTGTTCGAACGCGCGTTGGCGGCGATTTATCTCGTGGCGTTCATCGCCGCAGCCAAACAGTTCGTGCCGCTTCTGGGCGAGCACGGCCTCGAACCAGTTGGCCGCTGGGTGCAGGCGGTTCCGTTCCGCGCCTCTCCAAGCCTTTTTTATCTTTTGCCAAAAGACAACGTCTTCCGCGCGTGCGCGTGGCTGGGCATCGCGCTTTCGATCTTTGCGCTCAGCTCGTTTCCGCAGCAGATGGGGGCGGTGGCGTCGGCATCGGTCTGGGCGGCGCTCTGGATGCTCTACCTCTCGTTCGTGAACATTGGCCAGACGTTTTACGGATTTGGCTGGGAGACGCTCCTGTGCGAGGTCGGGTTCTTCACGATCTTCGCGGGCGCCGGCCGCATGGCGCCCAACATGTGGCTGATCTGGATCTGGCGCTGGACCCTCTTCCGTCTGATGTTCGGCGCCGGACTGATCAAGCTGCGCGGCGATTCGTGCTGGCGCGATCTCACGTGCCTGAATTACTACTTCGAAACCCAGCCGATGCCGAATCCGCTGAGCTGGTATTTCCACTGGATGCCTCAGGCGGTCCATACCGCGGGCGTCGTCTTCAACCACCTCGCCGAGGTGATCGTGCCGTTCGCGTACTTCGCGCCGCAGCCCTTCGCCTCCATCGCGGGCATCGTCACGATCCTGTTTCAAGGCGTGCTCATCGTCTCCGGCAATCTGTCGTGGCTGAACTGGCTGACCGTGGTGTTGTGCATTCCGCTCATCAGCGACAGGTGGCTGGCGTGGCTGCCGTTGCATCCGCCCGCGGATCTCTCAACCGTTCCGGCGTATCACACCGCGATGTACGTCGTCGGCGCCGGTGTGGCGCTGCTGAGCATCGGGCCGGTGATGAACATGCTGTCGCCGAGGCAGATGATGAACGCCAGCTTCGAGCCGCTGCACCTGGTCAACACCTACGGCGCGTTCGGCAGCATCACGCGCGAGCGCTACGAGATCGTGCTCGAGGGCACCGACGAAACGAATTTGAGCGAAAGCAGCAAGTGGCTCGAGTACGAGTTCAAGGGCAAGCCAGGCGACCCGGCCAGGCGCCCGCCGCAGGTGGCGCCGTACCACATGCGACTCGACTGGCTGATGTGGTTTGAAGCGATGTCTCCCGCGCCGCAGAGCGGCTGGTTTTTCAACCTGCTCGGCAGCCTGCTGCAGGGGGATCGCGAGACGCTCAGCCTGCTGAGGACGAATCCGTTTCCGAACGCGCCGCCGCGCTTCGTTCGCGCGCAGTACTACCTCTACAAATTCACCACACCGGACGAGCATCGCAAGAGCGGTCTGTGGTGGGACCGCCAGCTTATCGGCACGTTCTACGGCCCGGTGTCGCTCGCCCGAAAGTGATTACGATTAGGGTGTGAACCGAGGCCGCTGGCACTCTGAACCCGCAAGACCCAAAGCGCCCGCTCCGAGCATTCCGCTGAAGGTGCGCGCCAAGCAGATGTTCGCCGACCTGGCGGCCACGGCGGCCCTTGTGTGGGAAGCGAGCCCGGGGCTGTTTTCACTGATTCTCTTTCTCAGCTTGCTGCTGGCGCTCGTGCCGGCCGCCACGCTCTGGGTCGGCAAGCTGCTCATCGACGCGGTGGCGCTCGCCATTCGCGGGGGGTTTCCAACTCAGCAAGCCGCCTACCGTCAGCTCGCGCTTCTGCTGGGGCTGCAAGTGGCAATCGGCGCAACCACCGCGCTGCTGCAATCCATCTACGGCGCCTCGCGCGAGCTGCTCGGCGACACGCTGCAGAACCGAATCAGCCTTCGCATTCTCGAAAAGGCATCGGCCCTCGACGTCGAGAGCTTCGAAAACGCCGAAACCTACGACGCGCTGCGAAACGCGTACAACGAGGTGGGCTCGCGCCCGCTCAGTGTGATGTTTCAGATGATCGGCGCGGGCCAGGCGGTCATCACGCTGGCGTCGATCGGCGGCCTGATGTCGAAACTCGGCGCGGACGTGATGCCGCTCGTGCTCATCGCGAGCGTGCCCGGCGTGATCGTGTCGAGCAAATTCGGCGCTGAAGGCTACCGGATGATTCGGCGCCGTGCGACCGACGCGCGGCACCAGAACTATCTCGGCGCGCTCCTCACCTCCGATACGCTCGTGAAGGAGGTCCGGCTCTTTGGCTTCGAGCGCTACCTGCTCGACGGCTGGCAGCGCTACTACCACAGCTTCCGCACGCAATTCATCGAGTTGTTGAAGCGCCGCAGCGCGTGGGGACTCGTCGCGTCCCTGAGCTCCTCCGTCCTGATCGCGATCGCCACGCTGTCGGTTCTCCGGCGCGCGGCGCAGGGCACGATCACCGTCGGCGACTTCGCGCTCTTCGTCGGCGGCATCGTCCAGGTGCAGAGTCAGTTTTCCAACCTGCTCGGCAGCGTCACCGGCATCTACGAAAGCCTGCTCTACATGCGCAACCTCTTCGAGTTTCTCGAGCTGCCGTCGCGCGATCTCGACGCGGGCGAGCCATGGCGCGGGCCGATCAACTCGATCGAGTTTCAACGCGTGAGCTTCCGCTACCCGCTCACCGAGCGCGACGTGCTCACCGATGTCTCGTTCCGCATCGACCGGGGACACGCGCTCGCACTGGTCGGCGAAAACGGCGCCGGCAAGACCACCGTCGTGAAGCTGCTCACGCGTCTTTTCGAGCCAACCTCGGGAACGATCCTGGTCAACGGGCTCGATGCCGCCCGCTTCAGCCCCCGGAGCGTGCAGCGGGAAATGAGCATCATCTTTCAGGACTACGGCCAATATCAGATGACCGCGCGCGAGAACATCGGCCTCAGCCGCACCGACGCGATGGCAGACGATGCGGCGGTTGAAGGCGCGGGAGAGAAATCGGGCGCCGCCGAAATGGTCAACGATTTGCCCGAGCGCTACGAGACGATGCTGGGCCGGCTGTTCCCGGGCGGACGGCAGCTTTCCGGCGGCCAATGGCAGCGGCTGGCGTTGGGCAGGCTGTACTTCCGCCCTGCGTCGGTGCAGATCTTTGACGAGCCGACCGCGGCGCTCGATGCGGTGGCGGAGGCGGCGATGATCGACCGGTTGCGCGCCCATGGAACCGAGCGCATCACGCTGCTGATCTCACACCGCTTCTCCACCGTGCGCATGGCCGACTGGATTGTGGTCCTCCACGCCGGTGCGGTCGTCGAATCGGGCTCACATGAAGAGTTGCTCCGGCTGCACGGCATCTACGCGACCTTGTTCAACTTGCAGGCCCGCGGCTACCTCGAACCCTCCCGCGTCACGTGAGAGTTACTTTAAGTGCAACAAACTGTGCCTTTTCGGCACATCCTGTCTATGTTTGGTACATGACAGATGGCGGTAACTTACTGTGAAATAAGCCGCAATAATCGCATCAGTTTGGCACCCAGCTTGTTATAGGCTCTCCTGGATGGACAGCGTATTTTCCGTACCGAGCCTCCCTACGGTGCTGGTGCTGGACGATGAGGCGACCGTGCGCGACGTCGGCAGGCGGTTCCTGGAGGCATTCGGGTATGGATGCGTGGAAGCCGACAGCATCGAGCGGGCCGTTGAAATCCTCCGCACCACGCCGGTTACTGCAGCGATTCTCGACGTCCGCCTGCCGGGCCGACTGACCGGGCTGGACCTGCTCACGCTGTTTCGCCAGCAGGCCGAGCTGAGCCAGATTCCCGTGCTCATCATGACCGGCGGCGTTCTCTCCGACGCCGAAGAAGCGTCGATCGCCAGGCAGCGCGGATTTCTGTTCTACAAACCGGAAGGTTTCGATACGATCGTGAACTTCCTCGACCGCATCACGGGCCGCGATCGGTCTCACTGAACGCCCATCCGGCGCTCTAAGCCAGCGTCACCGCAAGGCTGTCGAGGATGCGGCCCCATCCCCCTTCGGTTCGGCTCGCGTAGTCTGGCTGTACTCCCTCGTGGGTCAAGACAAGCTCGCATCCAGCGGCCAACGGACTGATATCGATGGTGACGCGGGTGCGCTGCGGCGAGAATTTCGGCACCGCGAATTCGAAGACGAGGCGACGCGGCCGGTCGATCTCCAAGTACTCGCCCACGTGCTCAATATCTTGACCCTCCCGCCGATCCACGAAGGTAAATGAGCCCCCGACGCGGGCATCGATCTCCACCCGCACCATCTGCCCTGATGCTGTCGAAAACAGCCATTTGCCTGCCTTCCCGGAATCGAGCCACGCATCGAACACGCGTTCGGCCGTCGCTGTGAATCGGCGAGTAACGCGTACAGTGGCGCCCTGTTCCGTGTTCATCGAGATCGTCCTTTCCTTTTCGGCGCGATCGAGGCGGCGCGGTCCTCGGCCTGCAGCATTTCGTCCAGGGCATCCAATCGGGCCGCCCAGACGGCACGTTGAACCTCTATCCAGGTTGCGGCCTCGTCGAGTGGTTTCGGATTGATGGACAGGAGGTGTTCCCGCCAGACGCGGCGGCGTCGAACAAGACGGGCGCTCTCGAGCATGCGGATATGCTTCGAGACCGAGTTGAGGGAAATCGCAAACGGCTGCGCAAGTTCGGTGACGCGCGCCTCTCCCTTCGAAAGGCGTTGCAGGATCGCTCGCCGCGTCGGGTCGGCCAGCGCCACCAGCGTGCGGTCCAGGCTCGCGGGCGTTCTCGGGAGGTTTTCAGCGATCTTATCATTCATCCCTAAGGATGAATGATAAGCCCGGCCAACCGGGAAGTCAACCCGCTGGGAGCGAGGCCAGCGGCTGGAGAAACTACCCGCTAGTGTTCGCCGTATTCCCTGGCATAGAGTTACCTCCAAGGAGCATCTATGAAGCGTGTGTTGTGTCTCATCGCGGCCGCCGTTCTGCTGGCGTCCACCGCCGGCGCCCAGGCACCGGCCGGCGGGCAGAAGATTGCGCTTGCCACGTCCATGCAGCGTGCCTACTCCGCCATCAAGCAGAACCTCACGGAAGCGGCCGACAAATTCGGCGACGCGGATTACAGTTACCGGCCGTCGCCGGAAATCCGGCCCTACGGCGGGCAGTTCGGCCACGTCGCGAACTATCACTACATCGTCTGCTCGGCGGCGAAGGGCGAACCGAACCCGAACCAGGGGAACGATCTCGAAAAGAAAACGACGAAAGCGGAGTTCGTCAAGGCGCTGGCCGATTCGTTTGCCTATTGCGACGCCGCATTCGCGGCGCTCACCGATGCCAATGCGCTCGAGTCCGTCAAGCAGGGGCAGAACGAGGTGACACGCGCGGGGCTGCTGATGAATATCCTCACCCACGACAACGAGGAGTACGGCGTCGTCACGGTGTACATCCGCACGAAGGCCATGGTTCCGCCGTCCACCGAGCGGTCGATGCGCGGACGCGGCATGGGCCGGCAGTAGGCGCAGTCAGGGCCCGTCCTTTTGGATGGGCCCTGGGTTGGATGGGCCCGGCCAGAGGGCCCGTCCGCTCGTCAGTTGTTGGTCCGCTGCTTCACGACGTTCTGTTTTTCCAGAAAGCTCAGGATAGCCGCGTAGGCCTTGGCCATCTCCGCGTCGGTGAACCCTCCATGTTTTCCGCCTGGAATGGTGACGTGCTGATTGGGCACGCCGGCTTTATCCAGCGCCTGCTGAAGGCGGATGCCGTGCGCGTACGGCACCGTTGGATCGGCATCGCCCTGGATCGTGATGACCGGCGGAATGCCCGCCCGCACGTAGGTGAGCGGCGAGACGCGCCGGGCCACCTCGTCGCGGTTGGTCACGCTGCCCAGCCAGGTCACCGCGTAAGTCTTCATATTCGGGCCCGCAAGCAGGTCGTTCACATCGGTGATGCCGTACCAGTTAATGACGGCGGCCACCTTCAGCTCCTCGGTGCCGGGACACTGACGATCCAACCCGGCCCCGGACGGCACCATGCCCATCATCAACGCGAGATGTCCGCCCGCTGAATTCCCCATGGTCACCAACCTGCTCGTGTCGATGTTGTAGTCCCTGGCCCTTTGGTAGACCCATCGAAGCGCGCAGAGACAGTCTTCCACCGCAGCGGGCGCCTGAGAAATCTTTGCGAGCCGGTATTCGACATTGACGACGTTCCAGCCCATTTCGAGGAAGGGGAGAAATGTGAGAGAGCTCGACTCTTTGGTGCCGCCGGTCCAGCCGCCCCCGTGCACGTAAATGAGCGTTTGATTCGGGGTCGCCGCACCGCGCGCCTGGTACACGTCGAGCTTGGCGTCCCAGTTGTTGGCCGTGAGGTAGGTGATATTCGGCACTATCCGGTAGTTGTCGAGGACGTGGATCGACCTGGTCAACGCGTCCGCGCTTTGCGCGTACGCCGCGGCGGGCGCGAACGACGCGGCGACGAAAACCGCGACGAACGACATCCGGGTCAGTTTACCGACCGTCTTTTTCATGGTGCCTCCTCGAAGTTCCGCGTCGACTACTTCCTTACAAATTTCTTCACGTTCGTTCCGTTCACCTCGCCGACGTAGATCGCGCCTTTTGAGTCCACCGTCACGGCGGTCGGATTACTGAGCCCTTCGATCCGATCGATCACCTTTCCATCTTTCGTGCTCGCAATCAGCAGGCAGTTGTTGCTGGTGCCGTCCACGACGTAGAGCATGTCGTCCTTCGTGATGAACACCCCCCACGGCGTGCCGAAGTTGGTCCATTGATTCAGAAATTTCCCGTCCTCGTCGAAGATCTGGATCCTGTTATTGGAGCGATCGGCCACATAGACGCGGCCTTTCGAGTCCAGAGCGATGCTGTGCGGCTGGTCGAACTGCCCGGGCCCGGTGCCCTTGCCGCCCCACCACTTGATGAACTTGCCGTCTTTGGAGAATTTCACCACGCGCGTGTTCGGGCCTTCGCCATCGGCGATGAGGATGTCGCCGTTCTTCGCAACCGCGAGGTCGGCCATGCCGTTGAAGGTGTCCTGCGAGGTGTTGTCGCCGGTGACGCCCTTCTTGCCGAGCGTCATCAACAGCTTTCCGTCCGGGCTGAACTTGTAGGCGACCATGTCGCCCCGGTCGGTGACCCAGACGTTTCCAAAACGATCGACGCGCAAGAAGTGCGTCGTCTTGAACATGCCCTTGCCCCACGCGCGCAGGAATTTGCCGTTGCGATCGAAGGCGATGATCGGCATCAGCGGATCGCGGTGAAATACGTACACGTTGTCGTGCGCATCCACGTCTACGCCGGTGGCCGAGCCCCATTTGGCCACTTCGGGGGGAAACTGCACCCAGTTTTCGACGAGCCGGTAGTGGCCTGTATCAGCAGTCCGCGCGTCAACGAGGCCAAGCACCGCCACAAGGGCCAGGAACACTCCACTCAACCGCCTCATAGAACCTCCGTAACCCTAGGTAAACGCGAGCGTTCGACAGCTTACAAAAGTCTTACAAACGGGTAAACCCTAGACTGCTATCGTCTTAGGTGAGCTTTCCCCCCCGACCAGGAGTGACTTTCGTGACAATCAGAGCCGGACAGTACAGCAAAGTGTCGTGGACGACTGCGTTCTTCATGACGCTGTTCCACATCGGCGCCGTCTGGGCGCTGTTCCGCTTCACGTGGTCGGGCCTTGGGGTCCTCATCGTCACCTACTACGTCTCGCTCGCCCTTGGCATCGGCATGTCGTATCACCGGCTGCTCACGCACCGGTCGTACAAGACGCCGAAGGCCGTCGAATACTTCCTTACGATTTGCGGGACGCTCGCGCTCGAAGGCGGCCCGCTGTTCTGGGTCGCACTGCACCGCCGGCACCATCAATTCTCAGATACCGAGCTTGACCCGCACACGCCCGAGCACGGCGGCTTCTGGGCGCACATGGGATGGGTGCTGTTCGGCGACGCGATGCACAACAACACCTCGTTGACGTCGAAGTACGCGCCCGATCTGGCAAAGGATCCGTTTTACGTCTGGCTGAGCAAATACCACTGGGTGCCGCTGACTATACTCGGATTTGTCCTGCTCGGCATCGGTGGATGGAACTGGGTGCTCTGGGGCATCTTCCTGAGAACGACGCTGGGATTGCACGCCACCTGGCTGGTCAATTCGGCCACACACATGTGGGGCTCGCGCCGGTTCGCTACGCGGGACGACTCCAGAAACAGCTGGTGGGTGGCGGCGGTCACCTTCGGCGAGGGCTGGCACAACAACCATCACGCGTATCCCGCCTCGGCCGCGCACGGCCTGGCGTGGTACGAGATCGACATCACCTACCTGCACATCCGCGCGCTCGAGCTGCTCGGCCTGGCTCGCGGTGTCCGCCGCGCGTCGGTCCGCGACGCGTACGACGCCGCCGCGTAACGGGCCCCGGCGGTACGCTTTCGCTTTGCGCTATCCTGTCGCTGTGGATGTAGCGACCGGCCGCCGCGGCGCCATCGCCTTTTTCGTCACCTTCTGCGTCTGTCTGGTAGCGGCCGCCGTTGCGCTCAACGTCGGCTGGATCGTCCTGAACTGGCGCGACGTCGGGCTGCTGCTGCTCGGCGTTTTCATCTTCGCCGCCATCATCACGGGGCTGATCCTCAACACCACGTTTCTCGTGCGCGAGATTCGGCGCAACGAACAGCACGACGCGTTCGTGAACGCGGTGACGCACGAGCTCAAGACGCCGGTCACCTCGATCCGGCTTCACCTTGAAACCTTGAAGGCGCGAGGCTCCGGCATCGGCGACGACAAGCGCCGCGAGTTCTACGACGTGATGCTGGCCGACAGCGACCGGCTCCTCCACACCATCGAGCAGGTGCTGAACGCGGGGCAGGCCGGACGCGTGCCGCGCCAGCAGATCCGGATCGATCTTCGCGAACTTGCCGACGAGTGCGTGGCGCTGACGCGCACGCAACGCCATCTGCCCGCCGAAGCGCTGCAGCTCACCGCGATGCCGCCCTCGCCCGTCGACGTGATGGGCGATCCGGGACAGCTGCGCGGCGCGGTGCTGAACCTGCTGGACAACGCCGTGAAATACTCCAAGGATCAAGTGCGGGTGGAAGTCGAGGTGGGGCGCTCGCCGCACGACCTGGCGCTCGTCCGCGTGCGCGACCACGGCATCGGGATCCCTCCAACGGAGATCAAAAGAATTTTCCGCCGCTTCTATCGAACGGCGGGCGCGCTGGCGCAGCGCGTGAAAGGCACCGGCCTTGGCTTGTTCATCGTCTCGGCCACTGCACGTCGCCACGGGGGCCGCGCCTACGCCGAGAGCGAAGGCGTGGGCCGGGGCGCCACCTTCACGATCGAGCTGCCCGCCGCCCCACCCGGAACCCCGTAAACGTCTTTCTCCTTTGCCCGCCCCGACGACACCGCTAAGATCAACGACAGGAGATGTCTAAACTCGTCGTCGTCGAGGACGAGGCGCATATCGCCTCCGGCTTGCGCTTCAACCTCGAGGCCGACGGCCACGCCGTGCTGATCGCCGACACCGGCGAATCGGCGCTGAACATCGTGGCGACCGATCCCAGGAGCGTCGATCTCGTGGTGCTCGACGTCATGCTGCCCGGCATCGACGGCTTCGCCGTGGCGTCGCAAATGCGCGCCCGCGGCTGGTTCATTCCGATTCTGATGCTCACGGCGCGCGGCCGCGCCGAGGACGTGCTGCGCGGCTTCGCGGCGGGCGCGGACGACTACCTGCCGAAGCCGTTCGAGCTGTCGATCCTGCTCGCGCGCATCAAGGCGCTGCTCCGCCGCCACATCTGGCACGCCGCCGCACGCCCGGCCGATCCGTCACAGCCGGCGCCGGACACGTTCAGGTTCGCGGGGAAAACCGTGGATTTCAACGCGCAGGAACTGCAGGTGCGCGGCAAGAATTATCCGCTCACGCTGATGGAGACCAACCTGCTGCGCTACCTCGTGCAGCACGAAGGCAAGGCGGTGTCGCGCAAGAAGATGCTCGAAGACGTGTGGAACCTGCGCGAAGACACCGATACCCGCGCGATCGATCATTTCATCGCCCGCCTGCGCAAATACATCGAGAAAGAACCGTCGCGGCCGCGCCATCTGCAGACCGTGCGCGGCGTCGGCTACCGTTTCGTCGCCTCCCCCAAATAATCGTACGCGCCCTCCGGATTAAGACGATAGTAGGTCGAAGGAGTCTTCATGCCTCGTATGCTCGACGTGCTCGATCGCATCCGCGACCTTGAAACCGACCTCGAACGCGAAGTGGCCGCCGCGCAGCAACGCTGGCACTACAGGATCGACACCGGCAGGATTCGGTTCGAAGAGGCCGTCCACCGGCAGCACAAGGCGCTGAAGACCTCGCTCGCGCAGTTTCTGCGCGAAAGCAGCATCCCCTGCCTGCTGACGGCGCCGGTCATCTATTCGCTGCTGCTGCCGTTTGCTCTGCTCGACGTCTGGGTGACGCTGTACCAGCTCCTGTGCTTTCCGATTTACGGGATCGATCGCGTCCGGCGATCGGACTATATCGCGCTCGACCGCAGGAAGCTCGCGTATTTGAACGCGATCGAGAAGGCCAACTGCGAATATTGCAGCTACGCGAACGGATTGCTCGCCTACGTCCGGGAGGTCGCCGCCAGAACCGAGCAGTACTGGTGCCCCATCAAACACGCGCGGCGCATTCGCGGACCGCACCCTCACTATCGCCTGTTTGTCGACTACGGCGACGCCGAGGGCTACAAACGCGAGCTGCCGGTGCTCCGAGACACGCTGTCGAAACACGATGACGACGAATAACAAGAATGAAAGTTGCTGACGATTTGGTTTGGAGCACCTGTTCCATAGTGATCCGAGTGTCCCGAAACGAGTTCTCAAGCCTAATCGGCGCCCGAGCAACGACTTAGCGTGTTCTGCCGGACGCACTCGTGCCAGATCACAGAAACCGCGCGTGTTTGTAGGACAAACACTCCCAGCCAAGTCGCATAAAATCAATAACTTAGCGGTCTCCTGTTTCACCGCCCGTGGCCCTCGCCTTGCTCTCCTTGGGTGCGAGATGCTCAGCATGACCGGAAACCTGGTCGTCATTACCAGCGCCCCCACGGTGTCGGCCTGGCGGGTACAGCTGGAAGCCAGACCGAACGCCAAAGTCTTTTCCGACGCCGATTTTCTGCTGGCGCTCGAGATCATCATCAGCGAGCGGCCCGACGTCATCGCGCTCGATCCGATGTTTGCCGCCACCGCGCGGGGCGCCGCGCTCGTCGCGCGAGTGAAAGCGGACCCGTCGCTACGCGCTGCTGAAGTGCGAACGCTGGTGCCCGACGGCTTCGATCAGCCGTTCGTTCCCTCGTCTGCCGAAAGACCAGAAGGCACGGAGGCAATGATGTCGCAGCAGCTGGACTCATACGGCACACGGGGTGCGCCGCGTTTCGAGATGCAGGCGGATGTGGATGCGAAGGTGAATGGCACGTCGGGCCGTCTCGTGAATCTGTCGATTACCGGCTCGCAGATGCTGGCGCCGATTCGCGTGCGTCCGGCCGAAGGGATCCGCGTCACGCTCTCGGACGATTCGTCGGAAGTGCGGCTAACCGGGGTGATTGCGTGGGTGAATCTGGAAATTGCGGCGCGTGAAGCCGCCCAGCGCTACCGCTTCGGCGTCGAATTCCGCGGCGCGGATCCCAGACTCCTCGAGAAATTCTGTCTGCGGCACAAGCAGGAATAGGCTTCCGGGTTATCGACCGCTCGCGCACCTGTCGGTCTCTTCCAACATCCCGCCCAGACTCGACACAAAGCCCCTGCCGTATCCGTAGCCATATCCGATGTATCCCCGCGACGAAGAACGGATGAAGGTGCTTGTCGCGTCCAGCGGCAGCGTGGCGACGTTGCGACAGAAGGCCAGGGCCTTGCCGTCCTGGTCCAGGTACTGCTCGACGTTCGACAGGTAAAATGCGCTGACCCTGGCGCCGCGCGTTTTCAGAAACGCCGCGATGCGGCGAATCGCCCTGGAGCCGCCGAAATCGCCGACGACCGGCACGACCAGGTTTCGCGATTCCAGATCTTTCAGGAACCTGAACGCATCCTCGGTGGCCAGGTAGCTGCGGTGCACATACTGTTCGTCGGTTGCCGTCATCAGCTCATCGTAGGTCGGTGAATAGCGAACGCGGAAGCCGCTGGCGTAGAACGCCTCGTAGATGTGCTCGACGCCGTCGAGATCCGCCGCCGACAGCGCGAAGTGATGCGTTTTCAACAGTCGATCTTCGATCGTTCTCAAGTTCACTTCGTAGGACGCGTGCGATTCCGCCACGTCGCTGAACTTGAAAAAGAGCTCGGTCACCGGGGAGTCAGAGGCAAGACCCGCGGGCCGGGGCCGCGAGAAGAGCAGCGAGACGAAGTCGGCGCGATCCCTGGCCATTTCGAACAGCGCCTTGTACATGAGCTGCAGCAGCAGGTTGCCGCGGCGAATATCGAAGATCACCGCCATCGACGGTTTCACCGCCGCGATGTAAGTGAAGTTCTGCTCGGGCCCGACGCCCAGATACACATCGCCCGGCCGCGTGCGGCTGACCAGTTCGGGAATCACGGCCTGAAATTGGAGCTCGTTCGACGTGAGGTTTTCGGATCGGAAGTATCCGCTGGGCTCGGAGGCGTCGACGCTGAGCTGCCAAAACTCCTGGTCGGTAAGACTGTGAGGCAGCCCGGCCCCGGCCGCGCGTGTGGTGACGCCCGGGTCGCCCGGCGCCAGCAACAGCGCACACGCAAGCACGACAGCGATGAAGATGCGGCGGCGCATGGATCGCCTGCGGCCAAGGTAGCACCGACAGGCCCAGGATCGCTAGTACGCAGTTAGCGCGAGAAGCCCGCCTGCGGCAAGCGCCGCGGCAAGGGCGATGAGCCCGGCCGAGAAGCCATGGGTTGCGGTTCTCATCAGCCCAATCCCGTAAGGCCCGAGGAACCCGCCCAGATTTCCGATCGAGTTAATCAACGCAATGCCTGCGGCCGCGCCCGTGCCGGTCAGCACCGCCGTCGGCATGGCCCAGAAGACCGGCATCGCCGAGAAAATTCCGAACGCGGCGATCGAAATGGCCGCCAGCGCGAGCGGCGGCGATTTTGTCATCGCGCTCAGGATGAAGCCGGCAGCGCCGGCCAGGGCAACGCCCGCGACGTGCCATCGGCGTTCTGCCGTGGCATCCGAGTGGCGGCCGACAAGCACCATGCCGATTGCGCCGACCAGGTACGGCAGCGCGGACAGCGCCGCCACCGTGAAGTCCGGCAACCCCGACAGCCCCTGCAAAATCGTCGGCATCCAGAAGGTAATCCCGTACAACGCCGACACGATGCAAAAATAGGTGACGCCGAACATCCACACGCGGCCGCTCGCCAACACCTTCCCCACCGACATACCTGAGTTGGCGTCGTCGGCGGCACCGGTGGACCCGGGGCGTACTCGCTGGACCAAGAACGCGCGCTCCTCTCCGGTCAGCCATCTCGCGTCCGCCGGCCCATTGGAGAGATAGATCAGCGCCACAATCCCCAGCACCACCGCTGGTACGCCTTCCATGAGGAACAGCCACTGCCATCCCGCCAATCCGCCCACGCCTTTCATCGTGAGCAGCGCGCCCGACACAGGGCCGCCCACCACTCCCGCCAGCGCCACCGCTGTCATGAACAGCGAGATCGCGCCCGCCCGCTCGCGGCTCGGGAACCAGTACGTCAGATAGAGGATCATCCCCGGGAAAAAACCCGCCTCCGCAAGCCCGAGCGCAAAACGCAGCGCGTAGAAGCTGAGCGGCCCGCGCACGAACATCATCGCGGCCGAGATGACGCCCCACGTGATCATGATGCGTGCGATCCACAGACGCGCGCCGACGCGCGCCAGGATCAAGTTGCTCGGCACTTCGAACAGGAAGTAGCCGAGAAAAAAGATGCCCGCGCCAAACCCGTACACCGCGGCGCTCAGCCCAAGATCGCGGTTCATCTGAAGCGCCGCAAAGCCGATGTTCACGCGATCGAGATAGGCGACGATGTAGAGAAGGAACATGAACGGGATCAGGCGCCGCCGGACTCGGGCAATCAAAGCCGGCTCGGAGATTGGCCGAACGATGTGGGGCGGCGCCTGGGTCAAAGTAGCTACCGCAGAGCCTTATGACAGCGCGAAAACAACGGGTTGTGTCTGCTTTGGTACGGTACGAATTACATTTTTCGCAAGAGCTCCCATCTGCACAGATTGTCTCTCGACTTTCGATAGAGGACTGCATATTCTTGCAGTCCCCCTACCTGCCTTTCAGTCCCTGAAAAGGAAAAGCGTGCATTTTCGTAAGCGCCGGCTGACTATCGTGCTGCTCTTCGTATTGGCCGCTCTTTGGGTCGAAGAGCGCCCGTTTGCGCAGGGCGATCCCGCGGGCACCGAGCGCCACGAGAGTACCGATCGCCACGAGGGGGCGCGCCGGCCGGCCGGAGAGGAACCCGGTGACGATCGGCGGATCTCGGGAATGGGCCACGTCGCCAGACTGGCGGCGACCGGGCGTCTGCGCAACGCGATCGAGCGAGCGCGCGCGGCGAAGCTCGGCGTATCGGCCAATGACGACGACGGCGCAGGTTTTCCAGGAGGTCAGGCCGAGACCTCGATCGCCGTCGACAGCACCGGTCAGCACATTGTCGTCGGTAACAACGATACGCGCGGGTTTAATTCCAACCCCATCTCCGTTTCCGGTTTTGCGTATTCCGACGATGGCGGCGCGACATTTGTCGACGGCGGTCAGTTGCCCGTCACCACCGGCACGTCGACGCTCAACGGCACGACTTATCCCCAGGTGTTCGGCGATCCGGAAGTGAAGTACCTCGGCGGCAGCACGTTCCTCTACTTCTCGATCATGGTCAAGAAATTCAGCTCGACCGGCACGGCGCAGACGATGGGCGTTCACCGGTCGACCGACAACGGCCACACGTGGCAGGGACCTTACGAGATTGGGCCGGCAACCAATCCGAATGGTTTGAAGAGCGGCGACAATGCGTTTGACGCGGCCGACAAGGAATTCGCCGACGTCGATCCAGATACCGGCCGCGTCATGACGACGTGGAGCAATTTCACCTCAACCGGGATCGCTCCCGGCGGCGTGGAGATTTCGTCGACGTACTCAGATAACGCGGCCACCGCAACACCGCCCACGTGGTCCACGCGCGTCATCATCGCAAACACCGCCTTAGACGGGCAGGCGTCCATTCCGCGGTTCGCCGGCCACGGATCGAACAACGTCTATGTGGCGTGGCGACAATTTCCACCGGCGTTCGGATCGCAAAACGTCGGATTTGCGCGGTCCACCAATAACGGCGTCAGCTTTTCGGGGCCCATCAGCCTGGCGCCAGCAGATTTCCTGACCATGGATTACGTGCTTGGCAACGACCGCAGCAACACGTCGCCGGCGCTCGCCGTGGATAATTCGTCGAGTCCCTACAGCGGCGACATCTACCTCGTCTATTCGAATAACGACAACAACGACGGAGCCGATATCGTCTTTCAGAAGAGCACCGACCAGGGCCTCATCTTCAGCGCTCCGGTGAAGATCAACAGCCGGCCAGGGACCGATCGCGCGCAGTGGTTCCCTTGGGTCACGGTCGATTCCTCAAGCGGCCGGGTCTACGTGTTCTATTACGACGAGGGAATCGCCGCCGACGGCGATCTCACCGAGACGACTTATCAACATTCGGACGACGGCGGCACGACGTGGAGCAAGCCGATGCCGCTGACCGATCGTCCGTTTCACGCCGGCTACGGAAACGACACCGGCCAGCCCAATATCGGCGACTACAACCAGGCAACAGCGCAGGGTGGCGACCTGCTCGCCGTCTGGGCCGGCACTCCGGAGTTCGTTGGATTCGCCGACGGAGAACCGGCGTCGCTGAGCATGACGGAACCCTCCGTGTTCTTCAAGCGAGTGCATGCGACGGGAGGCGACCGCTTGGCGGTGAGCCTCGGAACGATATCTTTCACCGACTCGGGCCCGACCGTTCTTGGCGGAAACGGCTTCATCGACGCGGGCGAGCAGGTCGCGTTCACGATTCCTCTGACGAACGACGTGACGAACAGCCTGAATGCCGGCGCCGTCAGCGGCATCACTGCGGCGCTTTCGACGACGACGCCGGGGGTGACCGTCCTGCACGGGGGCTCGACCTATCCGAACCTCGCGGCAGGCGCCACGGGGGCAAACAACTCGAGCTTCGTGATCTCTGTCGCCCCCAGCTTTCCGGCGAGCACGCACATCGAGCTCAGTCTCGCCGTCACGAGCGCGCAAGGCTCGACCACACTGTTGTTCTCAGAGCCAACCGGCACGCCGGCGGGCGCCCCGCTGACGACGACGCTGCTCTCGGAAAATTTCGACGAAGTTGCCGCTGGTTCACTTCCTGCTGGCTGGATGACCGCGCACGGCGGTGGAGGGAACGTCGTGCCCTGGACGACCAGCAATCAGTCGCTCGGTGCGTCTCCCACACCGATCAGCAACGCGGCATTCCACGAAAACGCAGATGATGGAACTGGCGGCGACAACACGCGATGGGAGCGGCTATTCAGCCCAATATTCGTCGTGCCTTCGACTTCGGAATATGTGACCGCCGATTTCGATGTCGCATACGACACCGAAGACGAACCGCTCTTGAAAATTCAGGCCTACGATGGGGCGCTACTTCGGGTGTTCGATCAAACCTCAGGCCGAATGCAGCGATCGGTCGCGGTCGAGGCATTTGCGGAGCAGTTCACCACCGGCGCCGAGAATTTCTATCCGAAGCATTTGATGCGATCCAGCAATGGAAACTATTTTCAGGACTTGTCGGCGTGGGCCGGCGATTCGAGCGGCTACAAGCACGTCCACTTGAAGCTGCCGGGCATGGCGGGCAGCACGGTGCAGCTCCGATTCGAATTTACGCAGGACAACGGCCGTACCTGCGCCGATGTGCGTCCGGGCCATCGCTGCGGCGTGCTCATCGACAACATCGTGGTGAAGAGCGTGCAGTCGGTGACGCCGGCCCAGTTGAGCCTTGCTCCCTCGGTGAACCCGGCAACCGTGGGGCAGGCGGTGACCTTCACTGCGACGGTCACGACCGCCGCGGGAACTTTCCCGAGCGATGGCTCCGTCACGTTCAGCGAAGGTTCGTCCACGCTGGCGGGTCCAACGGCACTGGCGAGCGGTAAGGCGAGCTTCACGACGTCTACACTCGCCGCCGGACCGCACACGATCACTGCGACATATTCCAGCTCGAGCGGGACGTTCAGTTCCGCCGCCGGGAGCGTCTCAGAAGTGCTCGGGTCGGCGACAACGGCGTCGATCTCCACGAACAATCTGACGTTCGGGAAACAGCTCGTTGGCACGTCCAGCGTGGCGTCGCAGGCCGTTCATTTCACGAATACCGGCGCCAACGCGCTGATCTTTTCGACCTTCAACGGCGCGGCGCCGACGGCCACATTCTCTGTTGGTGGCGGCGACTTCCAGGGGCGGACAAACTGTCCGCTCACACCCGCCGGGCTGTCACCGGGCCTGAGCTGTGATTTTTCGTTCTCGTCCTCGCCGACGGCCGTCGGGCTGCGGAGCGCGGGATTTGCGATCGCGGATAATACGCTCAGCTTCCCGCAAAACATTGCATTGAGCGGCACCGGCTTCGTCGTTGATGCCCCGACCGTCGTGCAGACACTGACGACGGGCGGCTCGCGTCTGCGCTCGCTGCAGAACCCCGATGGAGGGTGGTTCTTTGAAGCCGGTCTCACGAGCTGCGTCGCCGGTTCGACGCCGAACGTCTCGTGCGTGAACATCACCGGTGTGACGGCTCTTGGAATGCTCGGAGCCTACACGGAGACAAGGGATCCAGCGGTGCTGGCCGCGCTCACCGCCGCCGGCAACGCGATTGTGAAGCGCTACAACTCGTCGCTGCCTTCGCCGCCGATCCCCTATAACCAGGACATCGAATTCCTGGCGTGGCTGAGCCAGCTGACCAGCACCCCGTCGTATCTGACGACCGCCACGGCGTGGTTCCAGGTGGGTGTCACTCAATATCCAATCGCGGAGAACCGCGTCGCCGCCATCATGACGGCGAGAAACAACCAGGGACTTCGATCTCTGGTGGCGTGGGATGCGGCATCGTTGATCAGAGCAGCGAAAGCCGTCGGCAACACCCTTTACGCCTCGGGCATTGCGACCAGCGTGCTCAATCACGAGGCGGATTGGAAGGACGAGAATCCCGCGAGTCCGCTGCCCGGGAACATTTATTCTTACTATTTGACGATACTCGGGGAGGGCTCGCTGCTGTGGGCGGAACACGATCTGCCTGGATTCAGTGCGCCGATCAGCGAGTACACCAACTTCCTCCTTGGGAGCCAGGACGCGGTCGGCTCGTGGGATGGCGATATGCAGGTCAGCGCCTACGTCACCGTCGGTCTCGCTGCGGTGGGTGGCGCGAAGACGAATTCGGCGCTGCAGTCGGTTGCGGCATTCTTCATCGAGAATCAACTGCCCGATGGCGGATGGGTTGCGTATGCCGATGGTAGCGGGAATCCCGTCGAAAACGTCGAGATCAACGGCGAGGTCGCGCGAGCGATGGCGACGTTTTTCAACACGACGGCCGGCAGCAGCGTCTCGGTCGCGCCGGCGCAGTTGTCGCGCCTGACGTTCAACAGCGTGACGATTCCCGGGCGCACTCTGGTGGTGGCCAACCCACTGCCAACCGGGACACGCGTGCCGGGCGGCTACACGATCCTCGACAGCCTCACCTATGAAGTGGCGACGTCGGCGTCGTTCAGCGGCAGTACGAGCGTCTGTTTCAGTGTGCCGTGGGTGACCGATCCGGTCCAGTTCTCGATGGTTCGGGTCCTGCACGATGAGCGGGGCGTGCTGGTCGATCGCACCATCCGGGTGGGCCCCCTGGCGCCCAACTTTGCGGCGCGGACTGTGTGCGCGGCGGTTTCGTCGCTGGATGCCTTTGCCATTGCGACTAAAACGATGGGCTCCAAGGACCATTCAGGAGAGGACCGCGGCGGGGACGGGGAGGACCGCGACGGCCAGGAAGACAGAGATAGAGGCGACAAAAAGGACCGAAAAGAGAACAAGAGCGACAAAAACGACTAGAAACGACGGACGGTCAGAACGGCCGGGCGAGCAGATACGGCATGTCGCGCAGCTCGCGGCTGAGGCGCGCATGCCGGCGGCGCCACAGCTCGAAGCGAAGGGCGATGGTCTCGAGCAACCGCGCCTTCGCGGCTGAGGCTTCGGCCGCCGCCGCGCGTCTGAAAAATCCCGCGCCCAGCTCAGCATACCAATGGATATTGTGCCGGCCGCGCATCTGATCTTCGAAAAATCCGGACAGCAGCAAGCACTGCGCGCCCGCCGTTTCCATCATCACCGGATCGTTCAGCCAGCTCGGATCCGCAACAAAATGGTCAAATACCGAGCTGAGATCCGCGGGAGCGGACGTTTCGACGTCCGCATCGGTAGACAGCTGGGCGTAGTGCGCCAGCACGCTTGCATTGTAGAGGAGCTCGCGGGTATCGACGGTGGCGTCGGAGACGTCCTTCAGACCGACGACGAAAAACTCCAGCGTCTGCCGATGATCGCTCGCGAGTAATTCGCCCAGATACTCCATACGACCTCCTTCTGGATCGCGTATCGGCTGAGCAGGCATTGCACTGCAGAGTCGACGACTCAGCCCACTGCACATGTCGTGCCAGCCAGCCGTCGCTAGTTCCATGGACTGAAAATCGTCAGTAGTACGGCGGAGTCTCGTGGCTGTAACACAACGCGCACAGCGCTGGAGGAATGCGGTAATCTCGGCGTCAGCAGGAGATGCCAATGGCGATCAAATTCACGCGAAACATCGGAATGGCAGTCCTCGGAGTCTGGTTGATTCTCTCCGGCCTCTCGGGACTGGTGTTGATGCCGCTGCCTCCCCCTCTGATGGCCGTCCTGGCGCTCGTGGCGGGCGTCCTGATTCTCATCGGACGCTAACCCCACGCTAAGCCGCGCGCGAGGCGGCAACGACCTGGCTCGGATGAAAATCCGTTCGCGTGACGCCCGACATCGTCATTCTTGATTCCCAATGGCCAAGGCGCGCTCTTTTGCGCGCACAGCTGATCGAGGAAGGGTATGAAGTCGTGGCAACCGACGACTGGACCACCGTGAAATCGTACGTGCAGTTGCTGCTCAAGCCTCGGCTGGTCATCGTCGATCTGCAAGGTCTCCCTGGCGCCCAGGAAGTGCTCGACGACTTACATCAGACGATGAAACCCGGGCGCGTGCTGGTTCTCACTGGGCTCGGAGCGTCCACGCCCGCCGAGATTCAGCGCCGGGGATTTCAGACGATGGCTCGTCCGATCACCGTCGGAGACATCGTCGAGAAGGCAACGGCGCTCGTCCGCCGACGATGACCAGCGGACTTATCGCTCAAACGTGACAACGTGGCTGACGTCGCACGTAGCCGGAAGGTGTGCATCCTGGGGCGGCACATCGCCGAGATAGCAGCCCGGAACCAGGTAGAGGGTCTTCGGCGTGACCGGAGCGGCCGGCGGCGGGGGCGGCGCGGCCGTGACGGGCTTCAACGCGCTCTGATATCTGACCGACTGATTCGGGACGATGTTGACCGCGACGGTCACGGTCTCGTAGCCCGGCGCAACGAGCTCGACTCTGTGCGTGCCCGGCTCGAGAGCAAGCTCACCTCGCCGGCCGTCGAAATCTGCGGTGCTGCCGAAGGAATACCCATCGACGGACACTTGCGCCGCGGCCGGCTGCACCTGCAGAACGAGGTTGCCGGTTGTGAGTTGGGTTTCAATCTCCTCGCGCGCGGCGGGCTCCGGATCAGGCGGCGCAATCGGAATCACGTACTGCGGAACGTAGAAAACCATCGGCGCGCCTACGAAAGGCGCCCTGCCGACCGAGGCACCGACCCGCATTCCGTCGTTTCTGGCGCGTCCGAGCGTGGTCACCGGAAATGCGGTGTCATGGAACCAGTCGATGCGTCCGGCTCCGCCGCGGTCGTGGAACCAGTCGACGCGCTGGATTTCGTTCGAGAAGGGCGCCAGTCCCAATCTCGGAAGCGGCAAGCCGATCTGGGGAAGCGGGATACCGCCCTGCAGAAACGGCCCGCCCGTCTGCGCGGGAGGCGTGGCGGGAACCGAATGCGCGGGCGGCGGCCGGTGACCGCGCGTTTGGGCCATGGCCGCCGTTGGCAACACAAGGGTGGCGAGGAGAACGAGGTTCAACAGCCGCATCGGGTTCCTTCAATCAGCATACTCTCGTCGCCGGCCGGTGGCGAGTTGGTTATAGAATCTCCCCGAAAGGATTGTCATATGAAGGGCATCCCCACCCGTCTGTCGCACGCTCTGGCCATGTCGCTCGTCTTCACGGCCGTCACGCTTCTCGCGCAGCAGGACCTCAGCAAGGTTGAAATCAAGACCACGAAGCTCAGCGGGAATGTCTACACGCTCGACGGATCGGGCGGCACGATCGGCGTGCTCGCCGGGCCGGACGGCGTGCTGATGGTCGACAGCCAGTTCGCGCCGCTCACCGACAAGATCGTGGCAGCCGTCAAGCAAATCAATCCCGGGCCGATTCGTTTCCTGATCAACACGCACGTGCACGGCGACCACACCGGTGGCAACGAGAATCTCGGCAAGATGGGCGTGACCATCATTGCCCGCCCGCAACTGCGCGCGCGTCTGGAGAAGCCGGCACCCGGCGCCAACGGCGCGCCCGGCACACCGGCGCCGGCGGCAGCCCTGCCGCTCATCACCTTCGACTCCCCGATTACGTTCTACATGAACGGCGAGCAGGTGCAGTTGATTCCGATTCCCGCCGCGCACACCGACGGCGACACGCTGGTGAAGTTCGTCAACGCCGACGTCATCATGAGCGGCGATTTCTACCGCTCGCTTGGCTATCCGAATATCGACCGCGCCAACGGCGGCTCATTGAACGGCATGCTGGCCGGCCTGGCCAAGATCGTCGATCTGTCTGGTCCCTCGACGAAGATCGTTCCCGGCCACGGCGTCGTCGTCGACAAGGCCGCGGTGGCGGCGCACCGCGACATGATCGTCGCCATCCGAGACAAGATCGCCCCGATGGTGAAGCAAGGGATGAGCGTCGAGCAGGTGACCGCCGCGAAACCGACCGCGGCCTACGACGCGAAGGTCCCCGGGGTCGGCACCACCGGCGATCGGTTCGTCGGTCAGGTCTATGCGGAGCTGAAGACCCCACCCGCCCGGTAGTCGGGGAGAGGATCGCGTCGTGGCCGTCGATTAGCGTTGGAAGGCGTATGAGAGCTTGACGAAAAACTGGCGATCCAGCCGCGCCAGGCGCCGCTGGCCCAGCAGTTCCCGATCGTCGCCGTACCCGACGAACATCACCGACTGCCAATTGATCTTGTACGCGACGAGAGCTGAGCCGCCGAATGTTCCCGACCGGGCGTCGACGCTCGACGTGTAAAGCGACGGATCGCGCGTCGTCCGGACGTACTGTCCGATGACGCGGACGAACAGCCGCGAGGTGAAGGCGTACGTGCCCTTCACCCGCGAGACGCGCTGGATGAAGAGTCGCGCACCGGCCGACTGCGATCCGTCGACATTCAGCCAGCGCGTGTTCTCGAGGAGATCGAGTGCGAGATGATCGGTCGCCTGCAGCGTCGCGCTGGCATTGATCGTCGACCCGTGGGCGGGACGCGCGTTCTCGAAGTCGATGTCCTGCCCGAGCGTGCCGTTGAGGGCGACCGAACTCAGGCGGCGCGACGGACTGAACTGCACGGAGTAGCCGAACTGTTTGCGGCGTATCAGCGTGTCGCCCGCGAGCGTTGGGTTGTCGATATAGCGGAACTGCATGAAGCCGCTCCACCAAGTGTTCAGTCCGATGCCCGGTTCAACGTCGCGCGTAATGACCGGCCCTGACGGCTCCGCTTGATAATCCAAGGTCACGAACGGCCGGGCGAGGGATACGAACCCGGTCGGATGCACGGACCATCCGGCGTACCCGTAGGCTTCTCGATACCCTACTTGCGGCACGAAGCCGGTGTCGGCGCGGAACCCGCTGCCGACGTCGCTGTACTTCGCGTACCAGTCGAGATGTCGCGTGTTGTGGCTCCAGTTGGTCTGGAACGCGCTGCCGTTGAGTCGTTGTCCGTTCCATTCGCCGGCGAGGTCGGGCCGATCCGGCGTTCGCGTCTCGCTGAACAGCCACTGGCCGGTGAGGACGTCGGCGCCCGACAGCCGCCATTGGAAGTCGGGACCGGCGACTCTGTTGTGTGCGCTGGCGTCGACGGCTTCCCGATCGGTCACGAGAGCGCCGACAAACGACAATCCGATGTCACGCTTCGCGCGGCCGACGAATACGCGCGACGCGAAGTCCTGCGACGCGGTGGACGAATCGTTTGGACCCGGGAGGATCGCGCTGCCGCCGCCGGAGTCTTCGGTCACGAGCGCCGTGTAGCGAATGCCCCCTGCGTTGCCGGTGACACGTCCGCCCCACGCCGGTGCGGTAATCGTGCGCGTGTAGACCGCCTGAATCGCCGTCTGCAACAGATCGACGCCTTCGAGAAAGAACGGCCGCTTCTCCGGAAAGAGCAGCGCGAAGCGCTCGTTGGCGGAAATCTGCGCCGTGTCGGACTCCACTTGCGAGAAATCGGGCTTGACCGTCAAGTCGATCGCGTTGTTTGCGTCGGGCGTGAGCTTCACGTCGACACCGACGTGCGGCTTGATCGGCGCGGCGACCAGCGGCGATCCCAGCACGTCACCGGCCGGGTGCGCCGTGTCGCTCGCGCTCGCGTACGGCGCCGCGATCAAGTGTCCGCCCTTCGGCAGTCCTTCGAGCCCGGACAAGACGTTCTCGTGACAGATCAGACAGTTGTTGCCGCGCGGAATCCGAGCCGACATCAACTGATAGCGGTACTGCCTCGGGTAGTTGCGAAACAGAATGATGCCCCACGTCTGCGGGTCGACGTTCCTGTATCGCAGCGTGGAAAACGGAATCCGCATTTCGACGATCCAGCCGTGATCCGTGATGCGCGCGGCGGAATCCCAAAAGAAGTCTGGCGAGGCGTTCTCTCCGGACGAGTCGTCCGTGACGGCGTCGTACTGGACGTTGCGCGGATTGACGAAGAATTCAAACGCCGTGCGACCCGTGTTCAGCGGATCGATGAAGATCCCGCCGAAGTCCATGCTGTTCCCGTTGATCGCGTCGTGGTCGCCAAGCGGCGCGCGGATTGTAGAAGGATTCGGATCATCGAACTCGAACGCCGCGTAGAAGAACCGGTCGTCATAGGTCAGGTAGCCGATGCTCTTCACTGACGGCACCGCGTTGTCGCCGGGCTGGACCTCGTACCACGTCTCGATCCGGGTTGCCGTCCGCCACGCCTCGTCGGACAAATCGCCGTCGATTCGAATCGGACCTGTTGCCCGCGTGATGTGAAATGTCGTGCCGACCAGCGACGGCTGGCCGCCGGCCGTCGCGGCCCAACCCACGAGGACCGCCATCAAGAGAGACACCCGAACCGAAGGCACGCGAACCTAAGTTTAACCGTCGCCGCACTGCCGCGTACCGCGTATCGCCACAACAGCGGGCCGGCATGACGTGAACATCGGTTTCGGGCAGGTCGCGCCCCTATTGACCGCGTGGTGGTTCGAGATCGCCCGCGCCTTCCTCGTCCTCCCACTTCCTGCGCAGCGCCGCGCGCTGCTGCCGGCGCCTGAAGATGGCATAGAGCGCCAGCAGCGTCACGATCATCCAGAGCGCGTCGGCGGTCGTGAAAAACGGGCCCCATCTCGTCCAGAACCGGTGCCGATTCCAGAATGCAGCTTCCTCGTCCGGGACACTGCGGCCCATTACCCGCTCAAACGCGTCGTCGAACGAGGCGCCGGCCACCATTCGCGCGAGCAGTTGGGCGGGTGCCGACGATCCGTGCTGCCGGACAAGGTCGCGAACGAACGCACCGGCCAGCGTGTAGGCGCGGATACGGGCGCCCTCGTCCTGCATGAAGAGCGCGTCGACCTGGTCCAGCGGCGTGGGCTCCACGAACGTGAGCTCCTGAAACAGCCGCGCCTGGTCCTCGAGTCCCCACGAGCGCTCGGCCGCCATCGCGAGACCCTCCTGGAACCAGCGCGGCAGCGGCTTGCCGCCGGCCGCGCGCGTGATGAGCACGTGCGCCACTTCGTGGTGCAGCACGTCTTCGAGCGAATCGTATGGGTAGGTCAGCGACCGGGATGGAAAAAGGACAACCAGACTCTCTTCACCGATCGCGAAGCCGGCTGTCGATGGCGGAACTTGACGTGCCCACTCGGAGCTCTCCGACGCCAGCACCACGTGGATCGCAGGTCCCGGATCGGACAGCCCGACAAGCCGCATCACGCCGCGCAGGCGGGTCGGGTCGAACGACTCGAGGCGCGCGCGGGCAGCCGCCAGCTCATCGTTCGGCGCCGGCGCTTCGATGTTGAGTTGCGGGACGGACGGCGGGTCGGACGATTGCCGGCCTACCGCTACGAGCAGCGAAAGCAACAGGACGATCGGCGGCACGGAAACCCTCTGGTCTCTAGATCCTCAACAAGAACGCCGACACCGGCTTTGCACAGGCTGCAGCGACCGCCGACGCGTATAGCCTCACCTGGCGCTGGTAGGAGGTGTCTGGTCCAATCTCTTCGTCCGTCTTGAAGTCAACAAGCGTCCATCGATCGTCTTCCTCAAAGGCCAGGTCGACGACTCCCTCGATAAGCCTATCGCCATCACGCCAGGCAACCGGCGCTTCGCGCCGGCAGCGATTTGTCTTCATGGCTTCGCGGGCGCGCCTGAGAATCGGATGCGCCAGCACAGCCTGCACGACGTTTGCGGCGGATTCTGCTTCCTGCCGGGTGGCTCCAAGAGTCCGGGCCTGAAGGGCCGTGAGACGTTCGATGACATCGGGTTCTCCGTCAAAAGGGACGATTCCAAGAACGGCATGAACGAGCGCCCCGAAACGGGCGCCGGATGGGCGGTCGCGCTCCCTCGGAACCTGAATGATGTCGACGGCCGGCAGCGCGAGGTCCTCCGGGAACTCCCCGGTTTTTGCCCACTGCGTTACAGTTTGCGCGGTAACGGACGGACGGGATCCGCCGGCAAGCGCGGCATCGCTGCCCCCACGCCAGGCCCGGTAGTCGGCCAGGCCGGCCTCGACAATCCGGGGCGCGACATCCTTGACGATCAGTTCGGAACGACGAATACCGAGGGGCGGCTCAGCGTCGAGCTTCAAGTCGCGGGGATCCCACCAGACGACGGAGTGACCGGCGCCAAAGGCGTGCAAGCCCGGCGAGACTGTGCTCGGCGATGCGGGATCTCCGTTTGGCCGGATCAGAACCGAATCCTTCGAGCGGAACTCCGGACAGCCTGGAGCGCGCGTTTGCTGCCGGCGCGCTTCCACCGCGGGATAGATCGCGCAGTTCACCGGCTCGATCCAGCCCTCCCGCTCCTCGTCTCCGACTGCGGGCACAACCAGCAGGTCTCGCGCACGAGTGGCGGCCACGTACGCAAGCCGCACTCCTTCGGCCTCGTCGCGCTCCAGCTCTTCAGCCTCGTGTTCAATCAGATCGAACGGCGAACAGCCGGCAAGTCGAACGGCGCACGTCCCACGATCCGAATCGATATACCGGCTGGCAGCGGTCGATCGCAGTCTGGCGGTCATGTCCGCGAGGATCACGACGGGGAATTCCAGGCCTTTGGCTTTGTGCACCGTCATGAGGCGGACGCCGTCGCTGCCTTCTTCGAGGATCGGCGCCTCTCCGGCCTGGCCGCTCTGGGCCTGTTCGCGCAGCTCCTCGATAAACCCACGAAATGAGATCCCACCCTCGGCCTCGTACCGGCGCGCGAGCTCGGCAACGTAGAGCACGTTCGCCAGCACCTGCTCGCCGCCGTGCTCGAGCGCAAACCGCACGTGCGCACGGGTCGTCCCGAGCAGCGTCGAAATGGTCGTTGCCACCGGGACGTAGTTTCGAGAACGATGCAACGCCTGCAAGAGCTCGAGCGCCCGGACGATGGGAACGCAACCGGGCGAGACGTCCTTCGGAATCCTGAACGGATGGAAATGGCCGAACTGATGGCGATATTCCAGCAATTCCTCGTCGCCGATCGCAAACAGGGCTCCTCTCAACGTTGCAAAGACCGACAGCTCGTCGTCCGGCCATTCGATAGCGGCCAAGGCCGCGCGCAACGTCTCGATCTCGGCACGATTGTGAAACGACCGACCGCCCACGAGCAGATGCGGGATGCCGCGCGCCTCGAGCGCCCGGACGTACAGCCGCGTCATATCCTGCTCATAACTGACGAACCGGCGGAACAGCAGGCAGATGTGCCGCGCCTGGACTGGAACGAGCCGCTCCTTTTCGCCCGGCTTGAAGCCAAGGGCAACGGCCGGGACGAGCTCGTTCGCAGCGGAATCAGCGGACGATGGACGCTCGGCCACCGTCCAGTTGCTTTCGTGAACGAGCCAATCGACAAACGCGCCCACGGCAGCAGGAAGGGATTCCTCGATTGATGTGTTGGCGATGCGCTGTATCCCGTAGGGCTCCGGGACAGGAAGCACGACCACCGACGGCTGTTCAGATGCGTCGGCGCGGAACGGCTCGAGCGGAACATAGCCGGCTTGCAGCGCGGCACGATCGCCGGTCATCGCAGGTTCAAATGACGCGTTGATGGCGCGCTGGATGTTCGGCCGGGCACGGAAGCTGGTGCGCAGCGTCACACGCTTCGCTCCAGCTGCCTCCAACATCTCGTAGACACGGCGGTAGACTCCAACGTCGGCGCGCCGAAACCGATAGATCGACTGCTTCGGGTCGCCGACCATGAAAAGCTTGCCGGGGACGGACCGAACTTTGCGCCAATCTGCGACAGCGGGGTCGTCGGCGGCCAACAGCATCAGGATTTCAGCCTGCAGCGGATCGGTATCCTGAAACTCATCGACAAACAGACGTTTGAACCGCTGCTGAAAGCTCCGTCGCACATCGCCGTCGTTTCTCACCAGATCGCGAGCCTTGAGAAGCAAATCGAGAAAATCGAGCGCGCCGGCCCTGGCCTTCGCGTCCTCGTATGTCTGCGCACACGCGCGGAGTTCCAGGCGCAGGAGCGCCGCGAGGTCGGCGTTCGCATCCGCCTCAAAGCGATTCAGCTCGGCTTGCAGCTCTTCGCGTGCACGGCAGACGTCCTCGCGGAGGACGCCGGGCCGATAGGTCTTGCCGCTGCCTTTGCGCGCGCGCTGAAACTGACGATTCCTGCCCAGCTCGATGAGCGTGCCCTCCAGCCGGCCGTAATCCCGCGGCATGACTTTTTCGGTGCGGGCGATTTCTTCGGTGAGCTGTCTGGCAGGTCGAGCGTCCAGGTAGAAGTTGTCGTACTGGTAGGCAGGGTCAGCGGACAAGCGCGCAAACTCTTCCAACCGCGTCACGAGGGCGTCGATACGGCCTGGACGATCGAACGGTGGCCGCTGCCAATCACAGTCGAAATCGCGCCATTGAATCAGATCCCAACCGGCGTTGCGAAGCCGTTCGACCGGGCCATCGTCGTTGTCCGCGCCTGGCCCGAGTCCGGCGAAACCAGGACGCCGCAAGGAGCGCTGGATGCCTTCAGGGGGATTGCCGAGCTGCTCCTGGAACCATGTCTGAAACGCGGCGTCGTACAAGCGGCGAGCCTGCTCCTCGGTGAGAACCGCGAACAGCGGATCGACGCGCGCCTCCACCGGACGCTCCCGCAACAGATCCGCGCAGAACCCGTGAATCGTGCTGACCTGCGCTTCCTCGAGGCGGCGAAGCGCGTGATCGAGACGCGCGCGTTCCTTCGACCCGGCGGCTGCCGCTCCGCGCGATTCTTCGAGCGTCTCCCTGAGTCTCAGCTTGAGCTCGCCGGCGGCCTTCTCGGTGAAGGTGACCGAGACGATCCCGGTGACCTCGGCCTCTCCGGTCTCGATGACACGGACGATGCGGCGGACGAGCTCGGTGGTTTTGCCCGTCCCCGCGGCCGCTTCGACGATGAGAGTGGCGTCGAGGGCTTTCGAGATCAGGTCGCGGTCGCGCTGATCGGCAAGCGGCGGCTGCTCTGCACGCGGCGGCATCATGGCCGTTTCCTCAGCTCCAGCAAATCACCGATCTGATTGTGCAATTTTCCTTTGGCACGCCGTTCCTGGTCGGGGCCGCACACTGGAAGAAAATCGCACATGCCGCAGGCCTTCTCAGCCGGCGCCGGCGGCAGCATGCCGAGCTCCACGGCGCGGTCGACGATTTCGAGCACCTCGATCCCTGTCTGCCGCGTGCGGTCGTTTATCAGAACGGAATGTTCGGTAAAACCGCCGCCCGTCGTGCAATACGAAAAGCGGCCGCTCTCCACCGTGCAACCGGTGGCTGCCTCCACCGCGAGGCTGTAGATGACGGGCTGAAGCTGCGCTCCCCCGCCGATGATGGCACCCTTCGAAGAGCGATTCTTCCCGGTCTTGTGGTCGGTGACCCTCAGAATCTTCGTCCCGGGCTTGCGCTCGACGAGATCGACCGAGCCGCGGAGGATGAACCGTCCGTCGATGGTGACCGGATCCGGCAGACTCCCCGGATCGTGTCCAGGCTGCCCGGGCAACCCGAATGCGAACTCGAAGAGCCAGGGCTCCCACTCGGCGCTCGAGGCCAGCTGGTCGACCCAGACACGAAGATCGGTCCGCATGCTCGCGATCTCGTCGTCCCACACCCGGTCGATGGCGGGAGCGAGGCGCTCGTAGTAATCCGCCGCGATGCGCGTGAGCGTCTGGTCGAGTGTTTCGAGCACGCGTGTCCGCTGGGCAGTCGTGACCGGGAGCTTCGCCTGTTGAAGCGCGCGGAAGAACTCGGCCTGCACCTGATGGAAGAGGCTCCCCTTTGTCAGCGGGTCCATGCGCTGAAGCGGCTCTGGTTCCTCGAGAGGCGCGAGACGGTACGCTGCGGAGACGAAGAACTGGTAGGGACAGGAGGCGTACTTCTGCAACGCCGAAACCGAATAGGCCCGGGCGCCCAATCGCTGCGCTTGAAGGAACGGGCGCGTTCGGTCGGTAACGCGGACAAGCCCGTCGTATTGCGACCAGCTCTTCTGCGCGCGCGCCCAACGCTCGGTGACGGATCGCCTCAGGCAATCGTTCAACGTCAGCATGTAGTGCGCACGGCCCTTGACGTCACCCTTACTCACCATGAGGGCGCGGAGCACTGAAAGGTCGTGCTCGAAATCATCGATGGCATCCGCGGCGTGAGTTGGGGCCGGCCACGCGAGGCTCGCATGGGACTCCTGCGCGGCCATCTGTTCGAGCGCCTGATGGTCGGGAACGCGCCCGGTGACCGCGCGCATGATCTCGAGCGCGTAGAATGAAGGGACGCGCGCGCGCGCTTCCGACGTTTCGATTCGCGGAAACGACACAAACAGCCGGCCGGTCGCGGCGCCGACCACAAGGCGCAGCAGCAACCGCTCGAGCTCGGCCCGATCGTCCTGTACGGGCAGGCCGGTTCCGAGCTCACGCCGCAGATCGTCGAGCAGCAGCGGATCCTCGCGCAGCTTCTGGGGAAACAGACGCTCCGCCAGGCCTGGCGCGAACACCGTTTTGAATGCGCGGCCACGAGCTTGATGCGGGCTGCCGACAAAGACGCGGCCGTAGCGATTGGCGGGCGGCTCCACTTCGAGCGACAGAAGGCGATCGGCGAGAACATCGCGGATTTCTGTCAGCGCGACCGGTCCCACGCCGGCCATCGGGCGCAGATCGGCCAGCACCCGCAGGACGTGCTCCGGCTTCCTGAGGACGCGTGGCGCGAAACCCTCGAGACGCTGAAGCCAATCGCCCCACGTGGCCTGGCCGGGCCAGCCGGATACAGTTTCGACGAGGGGCAGCGCGAACGCGCGAAGATGCTCGAGGTTCCGCAGCTCGCGTTCGAGATGCGGGATGCGTGGTGAGTCGGGGTCATCATCCTTCAGCTCACCGATCTTCAAGCGGTACTGCCCGGCCAAACCGTCCAGCCGCCGCGCCCACCGCTTGCTTCCACCGATGACGGCCGATTCAACCAGCAGGCTCTCCCATTTCCAAGGCGCGCGAAGCGTACCGGCAACCACGGCGGAGGCTGGATCGGCGTCCGAGGGCGCCGGCGCTTCGACCTTCTCTTGCTCTGAGTCATCGGGTCCGCGGTCCGGGAGCACACCGAGGGCTTCGTCGCGGGAGGCAACCCACGTTTCTGCCGGCTTCTCATCACCTCTGGCGCCAAGCGACGGAACCTGCGCGAGCGAGAGGTATTCGGCGAAGCGCTTCGCGGAAAAGTTTTCAGCCGCGCAACTCAGGATGGCCAGAAACGCCCGGCCCGCAGGATGAGGACGCTTGATGCCGCGATCAAAGAAGGCCGGGATCCGGGCGCGCGCGAGCGCGTGCTCGAGCACGCCGACATACTGCTGGGGCGAGCGGATGAGGATCGCAATCTCGTCGAACCGGACGCCTCCGGCGGCTTCTTTGAGAATCCGCCGCGCAATCTCTACGCACTCGCGGCCTTCCCCGGGCGCCGAGAACCAGACCAGCTCACCCGTGCGCTCTCGCCCTGGGGGCGGCTCGGCAGAAAACAAGTGGCGCGAGAGCCGCGCCAGATCCGTCTCAGCGTCCCGCTCGAGTGATTCCAACTCAACCCCACGTTTCTGAAGCAGTGCAACCGTGGACACGTCACCGTCCGGAATCGTGATGAGCGCCCGTGGCGATCTCTCAACGAGGGTCCAGAGGAACCGGGCCTCGGCATCGGACTCAAACGGCACGTCGAGCAAGACCGTGGGCATGGGCGGCCATGCGGCCTCCGGTGCCTTCAGTGCCTTTGTGGCCGTGTCGAAAAGCGAGGCGCGATCGCTGGCGCCAGCCTCGTTCATCAGCGTCTCAACGCTTTCAAGCAGCTCCGCGAGGTCCGGCCCGCTGCGCGAGAGGGGCGCCAACCGGCGGGCGGCAATCCCAGCCAGCCGCAGTTCGAGCAAGGTACGCGCGAGGGCCTTCGGAAACCCCGGAGAGCGCGACACCGGCGAGAAATATTCGAGGGCTTCGTCGTTGGCCGCGTCGAATGCCGCTCGCGCCGCAACTGCCTCGTGCCCCAGAGCCGACGCCGGCGACTGCCCGCGAGCCGCAAGATCCGCCGCTGCCAAGCGCGCCGCGAGCTGGGTGAAGGAGAGGCGATGGAGGCCGAACGTTGCGCCCTTCTCCAGGGCGATCGTGCGGGCCAGATCGTCGGCTGCCCCGCGCGAGGCCGCGAGCAGCAAGACTTCGGTGCCTGGACTGAAGGCATCCAGAAATCGTCTGGCTTCCTGAAGACGGATCGGTGCCGACGCCGATCGAACGGCTCTGACGCTTACGTTACGGGGCTTGGCACCCTTTGAGCGAGATCCGGGCATGCGGCTTCCCGCGCTCAGCGAATCGTTTCGACGTTTCCTGAAGGGAAAGGGAATCGACGGCGGGCGGAATTGTTCATCTGTTGCTCCTTCCCGGACTCCATGCCGGGCAATTCAACGACAGCGGCGCGACGCTCGCTGTTAATGGACCGATGCTAGCACGGACGAACGCGCTAGCCGAGCTTCTGGAGAACTACCTGGATGCCTTCTCGGACGATCGTCATGTCACTCTGGAGAGCCGTCACGTCCTTCCGGATCCCCGTCACGTCCCCCTGAAGACTCGTCACATCCTTCCGGATCCCCGTCACGTCCCCCTGAAGACTCGTCATATCCTTCCGGATCCCCGTCACGTCCCCCTGAAGACTCGTCACATCCTTCCGAACGCCCGTCACATCCTTCCGAACGCCCGTCACATCCTTCCGGATCCCAGTCACGTCCCCCTGAAGACTCGTCACATCCTTCCGAACACCGGTCACGTCCTTCCGGATCCCTATCACGTCCCCCTGGAGACCCGTCACATCCTTCCGAATCCCCGTCACGTCCCCCTGAAGACTCGTCACATCCTTCCGAACGCCCGTCACGTCCTTCCGGATCCCCATCGCGTCCCCCTGGAGACCCGTCACGTCCTTCCGGATCCCCATCACGCCCCCCTGGAGACCCGTCATGTCCTTCCGGATCCCCATCACGGCCCCCTGGAGACCCGTCACATCCTTCCGGATCCCCATCACGTCCCCCTGGAGACCCGTCACATCCTTCCGGAGAGCCGTCACGTCCCCCTGAAGAATGTCGATACGGTTGTGTACCACGGCGAAGTTTTGATCTACGCCGGCGAACCGCTCGTCAAGCATTTCTGCCTGTGCGCGGAAACGCTTCTCGAGAATTCTGTCGAAGCTGTCGAGAAAGGCGTCGAATTTTTTCACTCTCTCCTCGAGCGCGTCGACGCGGGCGGCCGATGTCCTTTGCGGCATGGCCTTGCCCGATTGCGAACGCCGTGCCGGACGACGGTAGCATCGTCGCCTCGCGAAAACAACGAGGACTGGGCGGCCGTCGCTTTTTCTGCGAGCGCGTCGAGCAGACAACATCGCAGAATCCGCTCCGGACCACGCGCACACACTCCCGGTGGGTTATCTGCAATGGTGAAGCACGTCGTTGATGAACGCGAGGTCGACGTTGCGCACCGGCAGATTGGGGTCTGTAAATTTCCTGGTTACGTGCTGATTTTCTTCCAGTTCTTAGCCAGATGCTCCGCCGTCCGCCACGCGAGGGCTTGCGCGGTCAGCGTAGGATTGTGCGCGCCGCTGGTGCCCATGACGCTGGCGCCGAGGATGCCGAGGTTCGGCGCTTCGTGCGAAAAGCCCCACGCATCGGCGACGTTGGTCTCGGGGTTGGCGCCCATCCGCGTGCCACCGTAGGCGTGCGTCGTCGGACCCATCGTGCCGACCGGGCCGCGCTGCACCGCGATCGCCCCGGCCGCGCGATACCATTGCTCCATCTTGCCCTGGATGAACGCGGCCGATTTGCGCTCGTTCTCCTTGTAGTCGGCGGTGATCCGGCAGACGGGCGAACCAAGCGGATCCTTCACGGACGGATCGAGGTCGAGATAATTATCTTCGTACGGCAAGGTCGTCTTCTGCAGATATGCGCTGTGCCAGCGGTCCGCGTTGGCGTGGATAAAGCTTTTCCACGCCGATCCCCAGACGGGCGCTTTGCCGAAGGTGCTCATGCTCGCCGCGCTGATCGGCCGGCGGTCGGAATAGACAAACATGTTGCCGCCGCCGATGAAATCCAACGATCCGTGCTCAAAATTATCGTCGGCCCAATCGTCGATCGCAACGCCCTGCGCAGGCAGGCCGTACCAATTGTTCAGGTTGAATGGAAACAGCGCGGTGACGCCGGCGCCCTGATTGTGGCTGAAATAGTGACGTCCCACCTGTCCATGGTTATTCGAGAGGCCGTTCGGAAATGCCTTCGACTTGGACAGCAGCAGCGTGCGGACGTTCTCGTACGTGTAAGTGGCGAGCAAAACCACGGATGACGGCTGAAAGTACGTCTCCCTATCCTTTATATAAGTCACGCCGCTGACGCGGCCGTTGGCGTCCACGTTGATCCCGGTCACGTGCGCTTCAGTCACCACGGCCAGCTTGCCGGTTTTCTGCGCCTTCGGAATCGTCGTGACCGCGGTCGAGCCTTTCGCGCTGACGTGACAGCCGCCGCGGTTGCAATAGCCGTGGTACACGCAGCCGGAGCGATTGCCATAGGCCTTGCTATTGATTGCCGCCGGCCCGGGAAACGGATGCCAGCCGAGGCCGTGGGCGACCGACGCCATCTTGTCGTGCCACTCGCTCCAGCGCAGCGGCGGCATCGGGTACTCGCGCTTGCGGGGCCCCTCAAAAATATTCCCGCGCGGATCGATCGCGCCGCTGATGTTCCCTGCCTTCCCCGAGACGCCAATCTCCTGCTCGACGATGTCGTAGTAGGGTTCGAGGTCTTCGAGGGCGATCGGCCAGTCTTCCACCGTTGAGCCCTTCGGGATGCGCGACGCGCCGTAGCGCCTCGTGGTTTCGCTGACAACCTTGAAATCCCACGGGTTGAGCCGCCAGCTCTGCGCCCAATAGTGAAGGGACGTTCCGCCGACAGCGTTCATCATCGGATGGATCGCGGGGCGGGGCGAGTACCCTGTGCTTGCGTTGGGCCGATGGGTGGGGACTTCGTGCTGAGCTTTCTGCACAGCCTGCGGCCAGGCGCGGAAATTATTTCTGATTTCGTCAGGCGCAAAATCCTTTGGGGCCAACCAGGTGCCCGCTTCCAAGCCGACGACTTCGATGCCGGCTTGAGTGAGCGGAAGGACGGCGACGCCGCCGGTGGCTCCAAGGCCGATGACGATGACGTCTGTTTTTTTCAGAGTCGGCATGATTCGCTGCCTCACGTGGGCTCAGGGCTCAAGGCTCAGGGCTCAAGGCTCAGGGCTTCGAGAACATCACGTAGTCGTACGCGCTCTTGTGGTTCGCCTTCGCCGGCGCGGACATGCTCTGCTCGCTCGCGGCGACCGAGAGGCGGACGCCGGGATAGGCAATCAGATCCCAGCCGACCATGCCGGCGTTGCCGCCGTAAATCGGATCGCAGAACATGCCTTGCAGCGTGTGAGCGCGGATCAGGTTGAAAAATGCAGCCGAGCTCGGAATGAACCCGAGCTCGACGTCCTGCTCCATTTCACTGAGCACGGCGTTCTGTTGATTGACGCCAAGGTCTCCGAATGAACGGGCGGACGGTTCCTTCGACCGCGCGTAGACATTGATCGCAGCAAGGCCCACCGAATAGTCATCGCGATACGACGCGAGCGCTCCGTCGAGCGCGTTATCGATGTACCGTGCGGCGCGCGCTTCTGTCGCGCCAGGGCCGAGCTCGTCGGTGGGCACGAGCCGCGCGCAGATCGCCTCGAGCGTGGCGAGCTCGGTTGCCGTGAGCGCACCGCCGTCGGCTAAGATCGGGTTTTGGCGGACGATGCCGGCTTGCGCCTGGGTCACGGCGAGGAGCCCGCGGCGGAAGAGCAGCACCCGACTCAATTCGGGAAGCCCCACGACGGCGACTCCGGCGAGCCCGGCCCGCTTCAGCCATTCGCGACGCGAAACCTCGACCATGCTTCCTCCAAGCGTGGTGAGAGATTAGCACTCCCTTGACCCAATCGGAGTCGCAGAAATTGCGCTCCAACCCTTCGGCCCCGGTATACTTTTTCGTGATTTGGTTGGCGATGTACGTCGCCACTCCACCTCGAGAACCGCGACCAGAAGCGGAAAACAGTCCAAGTAGCGACGCTTCGTCGCCCTTCCGTCCCTTTACGGAATAAACGTGAACTTCGCCTGGCTGGTGACGGAATTTGCCCAGCCGAGCAGCGAGGCGCCGGGCGGGCGCACGCGCGCGGAGATGCGCACGTAATATTCGCGGTTGGGATCGAGCGTCGACGTCTTGCAGAGCTGCAGCCCCTTCAGCGACATGAGCCACTGCCGCACCACCGCCTCATCGCCGGTGACCAGCGCTTCCTGAATGCGGCCGTCGACCATCCGCGACAGATTGTGCAAGCGCGTCAGGTTGTCGTACCGATCGCTGATGGTCACCGTTATCGCGGCGATCGTGCGGTCGACCCACGCTGGCACATTTATCCGGAGCTCGACATCGTAGACAAACGTCGTCCGCAAGCCGCTGGCGATCGCCTCGCGCACTTCGTCGGTGTACGCGTCGGCGAGCTCGGCGGAGACGATCACGGAATCGTCGCGGACGATCGGAACGATACGCAGGGTTCCGGCCGCGCGAGCGAGAGCGCCACCGGCAACCAACGCCAACAGACAGCAAAACAGGGTTCGACGCCGCAGCATTTTCAAGATCCCCACCGAAACGTTGTGTGCCGACGTTAGTACCGAATCGCGACGGCCATGTTCGCGCGCCAGAACGAGAGATGCTCGCCGCCGAAACTGGCGCCCTGCAGCTGGTTGTCGCCCAGGCTGCTGAACCGGCGCACTTCCCAGCTCAACCCGACGCGTTTGGTCAAAAACCCGGTAACGCCACCGCCGAAATCCATCGTGGGCCGCGTGCTCGCCACGCGCAGCGCGCCAAACCTGCCGTCGATCCGGACCCGCACCATCCCCAGACCGGCGACGAAGTACGGCCGCAATGTGTACTCGGTCATCCGATGCGGCATGGCGACGATGAGATCGCCCGTCAACGTCGAGATGCCGCTGCCCAACAACAGATTCTGATCGCGACGGTGAAAAAACCCGGAGGCGCGTCCCAGATCGACGTCCAGGCCGAACACCTCGCCTATCAGCACACCGGTGACGCCGATCATCCGATGCGGGCGGGGAGCGGCCATCTCGAGATCAACGAACGTCGTGCCGCCGCCGAATGTCAAAGCCGCGAATGGCTTCACCTGCCATTCGGCCGCCGCCGGTCTTGCGATCAAAAGCAGCGGCGCAACCAGCCAAACACCGATCCGTCCGATCCGCATTCTAGGGACGGGCCACTAGCGCGCAAACAGACTCAGAAACAGCCGCGCAAACGGCGACACCATCAAATCGCCGGCCGCCAGCGGCAGCGGCTTCACCAGGCGATCGCTGTTCGCCAGCAGGATCAACGTCATGCCGCGCGCCGGCAGCGTGATCATCAGCGAAGACGCGGCGCCTTCATCCAGCCCGAACTGCCAGACGACAGCCTCAGCGTTATAGGTCTGGACGAACCATCCCAACCCATGCGGCAGCGCACGATTGCCGGGACCGATCGGCGCGCGCCACGCGCTGTCGAGCGTCTCGGGTTCGAGCAGGATGCCCTGCTTGAGCGCGAGATCGAATTTCGCGAGGTCGTAAACCGTCGAAATCAACCCGGTCGCCGGCGTCAGGGTTTTTGCGACATACTGCGACACGACCCCTCGCCCCTTGGAATCGATGGCATATGGCGTCGCGAGGCGCTGAAGTACGTCCGCGTACCGAGCCGCCTGGTCCGGATCGGGAATGCCCTCGACCGGTGGCTGAAGAAAAATGCTGTCTGAGCCCGGCACGGAATCGACCATCGCCAGCCGCTCGAGGAGCGTGGCGAAGGTTTCGCGGAATGAGACATCGGTGCACGCGCGCACCGCATCGGAGAGCGGATCCAGCCGGTCGGGATGATAGGCAAACACCTGGTTGGCGTCGGTGTGGGTCAGCAACTGCCGGATTGTCAAGTCGGGCTGGGAGCTGTTCGACTGGAACTTTGCGATGTGGTCGTCGAGCGACAGCCGATTCTCCTCCACGCAACTCAGCACGAGCGTCGCCGTGATCATCTCGGTGAGGCCGTCGGCGTGAAAGGGTGTGTCTGTTCTCGTCACGACGTTTCGATTGAGGTCCTGCCGGCCGTAGGCGTGCTGCCACACGATTTGATTCGGGTCGACGATGGCCGCGGCAAGGCCGGGGATGCCGGCCTGGGCCCGCAGGGAATCGAGGTAGTCCCTGAACACATCGTAGACAGGGCTCTGGGCGTAGGCCGGCGCGCAGACCAGCAGGAGGACGATAACCGCTGAAATAAGCTGTAAACGGCGCATAGGCGCGGTCCGGGGGGCGAGGAGATTGTACCGGAAAAACCGGCCAAATCCACACGTCAAAGCCGCACGCGCAACAATTCTTCGATCGCGGCTCGGCGCTCGTTCGAAGAAGCGTGAAAGAACGCGAAGGCCGCGCGGCGATCGAGGGCCTGTCATGCCTTATGATTGTGGGATTGCCCGGCTGAAACCTTCGCGCGTGACTTACGTCTAAGGCTTGGTAGCAGGGCTGACCCGCCCAGACGCCCGCGTAGCGACTCCGTCCTACATCCTTACTACTTATGACGAAATCACTGAATCGCCGTTTGCTCGTCGCGCTGTTGTTACTTGAGACGGCCGCCGCATGTGGCAGCCAACCAGCCGGAGGCGGGGGCGGCGGCGGTGGACGCGGCCGCGGCAATATGCCGCCGATGCCGGTCGATATCGTGGCGCTCGAGGCGAGGCCGCTCGAGCAAACGACCGAGTTTGTCGGCACGATCAAATCGCGGCGCCAAACCAGCGTGCAACCGCAGGTGGAAGGCTTCCTCACGCGCATCAACGTGAAGTCGGGCGACCGCGTCGGCACCGGCGCCGGGCTGATGGAGATCGACTCGCGCCCGCAGCAGGCGGCCATCGCCAGCCAGGAGTCGGTGCTCACGCAGCGACAGGTCGACCTGACGTACGCGCGGCAGGAAGCCGATCGCTCAGCCAGATTACTCGCGGCGGGGGCGGCGAGTCAGATGGACGCCGACAGGGCGAATAACGCGGTGAAGGCGGCCGAGGCGCAGCTGCGGACGGTCGAGGAACAGATCCGGGCGCTTCGCACCGACCTCGCCTATTACCATGTCACCGCGCCTAGCGGCGGCGTCGTTGGCGATATTCCGGTACACGAAGGCGACCGCGTCACGAAAACGACGCTCCTCACGACGATTGACGCGAACGAGGGCCTCGAGGTGTATCTGAACATTCCGGTACAGGACGCCCAGAAATTGAAAATCGGCCTTCCGGTACGATTGCTGGATGAGAAGGGCGCGCCCGCGTCGGCGTCGGCGGTGAGCTTCATCGCGCCGTCGGTCGACGATTCCACGCAAACAGTTCTGGCGAAGGTGCCGATCGCCGCGCCGGGCGGATTCCGCACGTCGCAGTTCATCCGCGCGCAGGTGATCTGGTCCACCGAGCCCGGTCTGACGATTCCGGTCACGGCGGTGGTGCGCATCAACGGACAATTTTTCGCGTTCGTCGCCGAGCCCGGTCAAGGCGGCGGGCTGGCGGCGCATCAGCGTGCCGTGACTCTGGGCCCGGTCATGGGCAACAGCTACGTCGTGACTGGTGGCTTGAAGCCCGGGGAGAAGCTGATCGTGTCGGGAATTCAGAAGATCGGAGACGGCGCGCCGGTCCAGGCCAGTGCCAGTGGTCCGCCCAAAGACGAAGGGGGGAACGGTGGAAGAGAAAGCGGCGCCGCAGGACAGGCGGGAGGTGGCCGGTAAATGTTTACTGACGTCTTCATCCGCCGCCCGATTCTGGCAACGGTCTGCTCTCTTCTCATCACGCTCGCCGGCGCCATCTCGATTCCGAACCTGCCCATCGGACGCTATCCCGAGCTCGCGCCGCCCTCGGTCTCGGTGGGCGCGTTTTACACCGGCGCCAACGCTGAGGCGGTGGAAAGCGCGGTCACGACGCCGATCGAGTCGGTGATCAACGGCGCGCAGGGCATGACCTACATGACCTCGGCCAGCACGAACAGCGGCGTCAGTTCGATCACCGCGACATTCGAGATCGGGCGTGACGCCGACCTCGCTGCGGTCGACGTGCAGAACCGGGTGAACTCGTCGCTCGGGCGGTTGCCGGCGGAAGTGCGCACCAACGGCGTGACGGTCACGAAGAGCTCCTCCGGGTTTCTCGCGGCCCTCGGCTTTTACTCGGACAACAACCGCTACGACTCGCTCTTCATCAGCAACTATGTCGATCGGTATGTTCGAGACACCCTGAAGCGGGTGCCGGGCGTGGCCGACGTGATCATCTTCGGCGAACGCCGGTTCGCGATGCGGCTGTGGCTGGATCCGAGCAAGCTCGCGGGCCGCGGCCTCACCGCGGGCGATGTCACGAACGCGCTCCGAGAGCAGAACGTGCAGGTGGCCGCCGGATCGGTCGGCGCGGAGCCTTCGTCATCCGATCAGATGTATCAGCTCAGCGTGCGCGCCGCCGGCCGCCTCTCCGAGGCGAATCAATTCGAAGACATCGTGGTGAAGACCGGCAAGGACGGCGCGCTGGTCCGCGTCAAGGACGTCGGCCGCGTGGAGCTCGGCGCCGAGGACTACTCGTCGCGGCTGCGCTTTGCCGGGGTCGAGGCCTCCGGCGTCGGCATCACGTTGCTCCCATCCGCCAACGCGCTGGAAACGTTTCGCGGCCTCATGGCGGAAATGAGCAGGCTCGATCAGCAGTTTCCTCCAGGCCTCAAGTGGCAGCTTGCCTTCGACAACGTGAGCATCGTGCGCGAATCGATCATCGAGGTGCTGATCACCCTGGCCGAGGCCATCGCGCTGGTCATTCTGGTGATGTTCCTGTTCCTGCAGAACTGGCGCAGCACGCTCATCCCGGCCATCACGATTCCCGTGTCGCTCGTCGGGACGTTCGCGTTCATAAAACTACTCGGCTTTTCCATCAACACGCTGACGCTCTTCGGCATCGTGCTCGCCACAGGCATCGTTGTCGACGATGCGATCGTCGTGATTGAGAATATCGAGCGCCACGTCGGCCAGTTCGGAAAGACCGCGCACGAAGCGGCCAGCGACGCCATGCGCGAGGTGTTCTCGGCGGTCGTCGTCATCGGCATCGTGCTGGTCTCGGTGTTCCTGCCGATCGCGTTCTTTCCCGGCACCACCGGCCGCATGTACCAGCAGTTTTCGATCACGATCACCTTCGCGGTGGTGCTGTCGGTGTTCAACGCCATCACGTTCACCCCCTCGCTTGCCGCGCTCCTGCTCGAAGGCGAAACCCACGAGCACGGCCGGTTCTTCACCGGGGTGAACCGCGTGATTGACGGCGGCACCGCTGTCTACGTCCGGACGGTGCACCGGGCGATCGGCTTCAAGTGGGTGATGCTGGCGGTGTTCGTCGCCGCGCTGGGCGCCACCTACGTGGTCTATCGCGCGGTTCCCGGCGCGTTCGTGCCGTCGGAAGACGAGGGGTACTTCATCACCATCGTGCAGGCGCCGTCGGGCGCGTCGATCGAGTACACGACCGACATCATGAAGCAGGCCGAAGCCCTCTACAACAAGCAGCCGGAGATTGCCGCCGTCTTCTCCGTCGCCGGATTCAGCTTCAGCGGCGCGGCGTCCAATGGCGGGCTGATGTTCGTCAGGCTGAAGGGGTTTGACGAACGCCAGGGCAAGGAGCATTCGCTCGAGACGGTGATTAACCGGGTGCGCGGCCCGCTGATGGGCATTCCGGGCGGGCTCATCATTCCAACCGCGCCGCCGCCGATTCAGGGTTTGTCGGCGTTCGGCGGCTTCCAGTTCGAGGTCCTCGATCTCGTGGGCGGCGACATCGGCCAGCTGGCGAGCGTCACCCAGCAGGTTGCCGCGGCCGGAAATCAGTCGGGCCGCGTCGCCGGACTGTTCTCGAGCTTCACCGCGAACGATCCGCAGCTGGTCGTGACGGTCGATCGCGATCGCGCGCGCAGCCTCGGGCTGCCGATCAGCCAGGTCACCGACGCGCTGACCGTGCTCCTTGGCTCGCAGTACGTGAACGACTTCGACTTCAACAATCGCGCGTACCGGGTTTACGTCCAGGGCGACGAACGGTTCCGCGCCAAGCCCGACGATTTGAAGCAGTACTACGCGCGCGCCTCCAACGGCGACATGGTGCCGCTGTCGTCAGTCGTGAAGCTGAGCGAAACCACCGCGCCGTCAGTCATCAATCACTTCAATCTGTTCCGGTCGACCGAGATCACCGGGTCGGCAGTGCCGGGCGTGAGCTCGGGCCAGGCGCTCCAGATCATGAGCGACATCGCTCATAACGCGCTGCCGCAAGGGTTCGACTTCGCATGGGCCGGGCTGTCGCTGGAAGAGATCAAGTCGGGGTCGCAGGCCATCTACCTGTTCGCGCTCAGCATCCTGCTGGTGTATCTGGTGCTGGCGGCGCAATACGAAAGCTGGATTCTACCGCTCATCATCCTGCTGGGCGTGCCGCTGGCGGTCTTCGGCGCGCTCAGCGCGCAGTACCTGCGCGGGTTCTCCAACGACGTGTTCTGCCAGGTCGGGCTCGTGATGCTGATCGGGCTGGCGGCGAAGAACTCGATCCTGATCGTGGAGTTTGCCGAGCAGCTTCGCGGGCAGGGCCGCTCGATCGTGGATGCCGCGATCGAGTCGGCGCGCATCCGGCTGCGGCCGATTCTCATGACCTCGTTCGCATTCATCCTCGGCGTGCTGCCGCTGGCGCTGGCGACCGGCGCTGGATCGGGCGCACGCAATTCGGTGGGCACGGCCGTGGCCGGCGGCATGCTGGCCAGCACGTTCCTGTCAATCGTCTTCATCCCGGTTCTCTATGTCATCATTCGAACGATTGCGCCGGGCAAGATCCGGCATTCGGCCGCGCCGGTGGAAGGAGCCGCGCATGCGTAAGCGTGTCCTGCCGGCTGGCGCGGTGTTGATGGCCACGATCCTGGCGGCCGCCGCGCCGGCACAGGCGCAAACGCCGCCAGCGCAAGCGCCGCCAGCGCCACAGATGGAGAGCGTGTCGTTCGAAGAGGCCGTTGAGCGTGCGTTGAAGAACAACCCGACGATTGCGCAGGCCGCCGAAGCCGTGCTGCGCGCGGAGGGGCTGCTGCGGCAGGCGCGCGCGGCGACGCGGCCGGCGGTGAACGCCACTCTCAGCAATACAACGCTCAACACCGGCACCTCGTTCAACGGCATCGTCGTGATACCCCGCAACCAGTCGACAATTTCCGGCGATCTCAGCATGCCGGTGCTGGCGCCGGCGCGGTGGGCGGCGGCCAGCCAGGCGCGCGATCAGGTCGAGGTCGCCAACCTGTCGACCGCGGATACGCGAAAACAGATCGCCGCGGCTACCGGGCAGGCCTATCTTGCCGTTATCACTCAGCACCGCCAGCTCGAGGTGAATCAGCGCGCACTTGACGCCGCGAGGGCGCATCTCGACTACGCACAGCGATTGCTCGCGCAAGGCGCTGGCACGCGCCTGAACGAGCTGCGCGCGGCTCAGGAAGTAACGTCAGACGAGGCGCGGCTGGAAGATGCGGGGCTCGCCGTCCGGCGAGCGCAGGAGGCCCTCGGCGTGCTGATCGCAGCCAATGGACCGGTGGACGCGGCGACCGAGCCGACGTTCGACATTCCGCCCGCGACGGCCGTCGCCGACGAAACATCGTGGATGGCCACACGCACCGACGTGCGGCTTTCGACGGCCACCGAGCGCGCCTTCGAGCGCGTGTGGCACGACAGCCGCAAGGACTATTACCCCAATGTCACCGCGGCGTTCGATCCGCAGGCGCTCGCGCCCAGCGGTGCGTTTGCTCCATCCAGAAGCTGGCGTTTCACGGTTTCCCTCTCGCAGCCGATTTTCGACAGCGGCCAGCGGAGCGGCCTCGCGAAGGTCCGCGAGGCGGCCGCCAAAACCTCGCAGTTTGCGCTCACAAGCGTCCAGATTCAGGCGCGATCCGAAGTGCGGCTGGCGCAGGAAACGATTCGAAGCACCGAGCGCTCGCTTGCCAGCCAGCGGCTTGCCGCGCAGCAGGCCGGCGAGGTGTTGAGCATCACCAACACTGCCTTCCAAGCGGGCGCGACGACCAACCTCGAAGTCATTGACGCGCAACGATCGGCGAGAGACGCGGAGGCGGAAGCGGAGATTGCGGCCGACGCGGTCCGACGCGCGCGGCTGGATTTGCTGACCGCGCTGGGGAAGTTCCCTCAGTAGGCTGTAGGCTCTCGGCTCTCGGCTCTAATCTCAGGATCAGGGAGTACGCATGGATCTGGCCAATAACACCGTGGTCGTCACGGGCGGGGCATCGGGCATCGGGCTCGCACTTGCCGAACGATTCTTGAAGTCGGGCAGCAACGTGATTATCTGTGGCAGGCGCGCGCAAAAGTTGCGCGAGGCGCGGGCCACGCATCCTGGTTTCAAGGCGCAGGTCGCGGACGTCAGTACGGCGTCCGGCCGGGAGGCACTCGCCGCCTGGGTGGTGAAAGAGTTTCCGCAGACGAACATCCTCGTGAACAACGCGGGGATTCAGCGCCGCATACGGCTTGCCGACAGCGAGCCGTGGGAGCAGACCCACCAGGAAATCGCCGCGAATCTCGAAGCCCCCATTCATCTGTCCCGCCTGTTCATCCCGCACCTGCTGACGCTGCAGCGGGCCGCCATCGTCAACGTGACGTCGGGCCTGTCGTTCTTGCCGCTGGCGGCAGTGCCGGTGTACTGCGCGACCAAGGCTGCGCTGCATTCCTACACGCTGTCGCTGCGGCAGCAGCTCAAGGACACACCAATTCGAGTGGTCGAAATCATCCCGCCGGCGGTCGACACCGACCTGGGGGGTCCCGGCCTGCACACGTTCGGCGCGAACGTGAACGAGTTCGCCGACGATGTGATGGAGAAGGTTCAGGCGGGGGCAGCCGAAGCCGCATACGGATTTTCCGAACAAGCCAGCCACGCCTCGCGCGAGGAGCTCGACGCTATCTTCCAGCGGATGAACGAGTAACGGCGCTTCCGGGCGTCCGCGCCAGCCCGGTGGCTCCTTTCCCACCCTGGCTCCTCTTTCCACTCCGGCGACTCGCCCACCCTGCAACCCTGGGGTCCCCGTTCCCGTAGATCGAAGAGGAAGCAAACGTGGACAATGAGCGAGGTTGGTGGCTGCTACAGACGGTGAGCTGGTCGAGGGAGCGCTCGCGGGGTCCGAGCATGCGTTCCGGGACCTGGTCCGCCGCCACGAGCGCGCGGTGTTCGGGGTCATCGTGCGCGTGCTCCGCAACCCCTCGCGGGCCGAGGAGCTGGCGCAGGACACCTTCGTGAAGGCCTTTCGCGCCCTCCACACCTACGACTCCAACCGAAAGTTCTCGGCGTGGCTTCTGACGATCGCCCATCACACGGCAATCGACGAAGTGCGCAAACATACGATCGAGGCCGGCGAACTGGATCCGCAAATGCCGGATCGCGCGCAGCCGACGCCCCATCAATCGGCCGAACGCGCAGAGCTGGCGGCGGTGCTCCGGACTGCCATCGGCCGGCTGCGTCCCGAGTATCGCGAGCTGGTGTCGCTGAAATACGAACAGGAGCTAGAGTACGAGGAGATCGTGGAAATCACCGGCCTGCCGATGGGCACGGTGAAGAGCTCGCTGCACCGCGCGCGCAAGGAGCTGGTCGAACACCTCGACGAGCTGGGATGGAGGCACTGACCCGTGACTGAGCAGGAATGGGATGAGCTGAAAGGGCGGGAGCTCGACGACAGCCTCGCCGCGCTGTTCAGAGCCGTCGACGCGCCGAAGCCGCTGCCGGGATTCACGTCGCGCACGATGAAAGCGGTGCGCCGCGAACCGCTACCGGAGGGGCGTCGGGCGCTTCGCCATCCGCTGCTGGCGCCGCTGGGCTGGGCCGCGGCCATCACCGTGGCGATGGCCGCGGCTTATCTCGTCCTGACGACTCAGCCGGCGGTCGCCGAGTCGTTCGCGCGGCTGCTCGCCGCCGGGGTGCGGCTCGTCATGTGGCTGCCGCAGCTCATCGGGTCCGCAGCGACCTTCTTCGGTGTGTTCACCACTGCCGGTTTCGCCGTCGCGCGCGCCGTCGTCACCCGGGAAGGCACCATCAGTCTGACTGTGATAGCCGCCGTTGCGGCGCTGTCGCTCGCGGCGCTGCGACGGCTGTTGATATCTGAAAGCGAGGCACCTCCATGGCAAGAGCTCTCATAACGGCGGCACTGCTGGCGATCTTTGCCGGCGCTCCGTCTTATTCCATTTCCGCGCAGACTTCGCAGACCAGAGGCTCGGTGGCAGCGGCCGCCGGGGATCTGAAAGCGCTGCAAACCCGTTTGCAGCAGCGCTTCGACCTGCTGCCGATCGCCGACGGCGTCGTCTTGAGGCCACGATTTGCCACGCCGGTCCGCTCGATCCAAGTCACGAACACGGCGATCGCCGTCGACGGCACGACGGTCACCGGCGCGGAGCTGCGCCAGAAGCTGGGCGGCGATGCGGATTTGATCTTCCAGCTCTCGTACCTTGACGAACCCTCGCGCCGCACGCTGCTTGGCCTGGGTGAAGCGCCCGCGACGGCCGATCAAGCGAAGCCGGCGGCGCCCGAAGCCGCGCCTGACATCTCACGCCCGAAAACGCGGGACGATATCGTGCGCATCGGGGGCAGCGTCACCGTCGCGCGAGACGAGCACGTCACAGGCGACGTGGTAGCGATCGGCGGCAGCGCCAGCGTCGACGGTCAGGTTGATGGCGAAGTGGTCGTCGTCGGCGGCTCGCTCACGCTCGGCCCCCATGCCAACATCAGGCACGACGTCACGGTGGTGGGAGGCACGCTGTCGAGGGACCCGAACGCGATCGTGTCGGGCAAAGTGGATGAAGTGGGTCTGGGCGGCGTGCCGTTCGGCGGCGTGCCGTTCGGCGGCGGCGTGCTCAGGCGCGGCCCGAGGCTGTATAGCTGGCCCGGATCTGCGATTGGACCCGTCGTCGGATTCGGCGGAACGATCGTCCGGGTCGTGCTCCTGATGCTTTTCGCAGCGCTGGTGCTGCTGCTGGGGCGCCCTTATGTCGAGCAGATCGCCGAGCGGGCGGCGGCCGAGCCGGTGAAATCGTGGCTCGTGGGGTTCCTTGCGGAGATTCTGTTCGTGCCGATGCTCGTGCTCACGGTGGTGGTGCTGGCGGTTTCAATCATCGGCATCCCGTTGCTGCTGCTGGTGCCTGTCGCCATCGTCGCCTTCTGCGTCGTGGCGCTGGTTGGCTTCACCGGCATCGCCTATCACATCGGCGGAATGCTGCAGGGCCACTTCGAACAACTTCGCACGCGGCCGTACGCCGCCATGCTGGCCGGCATCCTCGTCATCGTGTCTCCGGTGCTCGTCGCGCGGCTCGTCGGCCTGACCGGCCAGCTGGGATTCATCGCCGGCATCCTCGTGGTGATGGGCCTCATCGCGGAGTACCTTGCGTGGACCACGGGGCTGGGCGCCGCCGCGCTGGCCAGGTTCGATCGGCCGCGGCCGGCGCCACCGGCGCCGAATACCCAGGTGGTCAGGGTGGAGGGACCGTAGCACACCCTGGCAATCTCATGACCGGTCATATAGACTGGTCATATGAAAATTACCGCGACGGACTTCAAGGCCCGTTGCCTCAAGCTCATCGATCAGGTCCGAGAGCGCGGCGAGCCGATCGTGATCACCAAGCGAGGGCGGGTCGTCGCCACACTCGAGCCGGCAGGCGAACTCGACGAACAGCCATGGCGGCGGCTGCGCGGCACCGCTCGGTGGCACGGCGACCCCTTGGCCCCAGCCATCTCAGAAAAAGAGATCAGTGCGCTGAAATGAGCGCCGCGCCGTTGCTGGACACGCACGCATGGGTGTGGTGGGTCGATGGCGATCGACGGCTCGGCGAATCGGCGATCGCATCGCTCGGCGCCCTGCCTGCCGACGATCGCCCCTACGTGGCGGACATCAGCTTGTGGGAAGTGGCCACCCTCGTCGAGCGTGGCCGTCTCGAATTTTCCCTGCCGTTGGCCGCCTGGCTGGAAGCGGCGGCCCACCCCCGCTCGGTACGCGTGGTACCGGTCACTCCCGCTATTGCCGCGGAAACAGCCGGCTTACCGGACACCTTTCATCGAGACCCCGCCGACAGACTCATCGTGGCGACGTCACGGGTGCTGCACATTCCCCTGCTGACCAAAGACCGGGGCATCATCCAATCCCGGCTGGTCTCCAGGTGGTCTCCCTGACCTTCCGCATATCCGCTGTACAATTTCCTCCGGCATGAAACTCCTCTACTCCTATCTGCGCCACTACCGTTGGCTGATCGCGCTCGCGCTGGTGCTGGCGACGATCAACCAGGTGTTTTCCCTGCTCGATCCCCTGATTTTCCGCTACGTCATCGACCGCTACGCCACGAAGTTCGCCGAGTACACAACGGGGCAGTTTTTTCGCGGCGTCAGCCTTCTGCTGGCTGCCGCCGTCGGCGTGGCGTTCGTCTCACGCGTCGCCAAGAACTTCCAGGATTACTACATCAACCTGATTACCCAGCGGCTCGGGGCCGAGCTGTACTCCGACGGGATTCATCACTCGCTGGAGCTCCCCTATTCCGTCTTCGAAGATCAGCGGAGCGGCGAAACGCTCGGGAAGCTGCAGAAGGTGCGCTCGGATGTCGAGAAGCTGATCTCGGCGGCGATCAACGTCCTGTTCACGTCGCTCATCGGCGTCATCTTCGTGATGATCTACGCGTTCAGCGTGTACTGGCTGATCGCGCCGGTGTACTTCCTGACGATCCCCGTGCTCGGCATCGTCAGCTCGGTGCTGAGCAAGCGGATCAAGACGATCCAGAAAGTGATCGTGGCGGAGACCGCCGCGCTCGCCGGATCCACGACCGAGTCGCTGCGGAACATCGAGCTCGTCAAGAGCCTGGGGCTGGGCCAGCAGGAGATTCAACGCCTGAACGCCACGACCGGCAAGATCCTGCAGCTCGAATTGAAGAAGGTGAAATACCTGCGCAGCCTCAGCTTCATCCAGGGCACGATCGTGAACTTTCTGCGGACGAGCATCCTATTTCTGATGCTCTACCTGATTTACGTCCGCGCGATCACGGTCGGCCAGTTCTTCTCGCTCTGGATCTACTCGTTCTTCATCTTCGGGCCGCTGCAGGAGCTGGGCAACATCATCAACGTCTACCGGGAGACCGAAGCGTCGCTGAACGTCTTCGAAGGCATCCTGCAGATTCCCAAGGACGCGAAACCGGTGAGCCCGCTGCCGCTCGACGATTTGCGGCGGCTGGATTTCGATCGCGTGACGTTTCAGCACCAGTCGGCGACGGCGCCTGCGGTCAGCGATATCTCCTTCGGCGTGAAGCGGGGCGAGACAGTCGCGTTCGTGGGCCCATCCGGCGCCGGCAAAACCACGCTCGTGAAATTGCTGGTCGGATTGTATCCGCCGGGCGCCGGGCGGATTCTCTACAACGGCATCTCGAGCGACGAGGTCGATCTCGACGTGCTCCGGGAGCGAATCGGGTTCGTGACCCAGGACACGCAGCTCTTTTCCGGGACGATCCGCGAGAATCTGCTGTTCGTGAATCCGAAGGCGTCGGATGCGGAGTGCCTCGAAGCGCTGCACAGGGCCGCGTGCGACAGCCTGCTGGCGCGGGCATCCAAGGGCCTCGGTACGGTGATCGGCGAAGGCGGCGTGAAAGTATCGGGCGGCGAGAAGCAGCGGCTGTCGATCGCGCGGGCGCTGCTGCGCCACCCGCAACTCCTCGTTTTCGACGAAGCGACCTCCTCGCTCGACTCGCTCACCGAGGAGGGCATCGTCGACACGATTCGAGACGTCGCGAGCACGCGGGAGAGCATCACGATCCTGATTGCCCATCGACTCTCGACGATTCTGCACGCCGATCGCATCTACGTGCTCGAGCGCGGCCGGATCGTGGAAACCGGCCGGCACGACGAGCTGGTGGAGTCGAAGGGCCTCTACTATGCGATGTGGAGGCAGCAGATTGGAGAGCGCCGGGGGACCGAGACGGCGCCAGCGGGGCTCAAGGGTCAAAGCTCAGCGGGCTCAGGGCTCAGGGCTGGGTCCGCCGTGACGGTGCATTCTTGATTTAAAGCGCGTAACAATCATTCCTCCTCTCGCTGAGCCGTTCCTTCAGATTCCACCATCACGGAAGACCTGGGCCAACTACAATGAACGCCACCAGCTCTTCTGGGGTTCCCCATGGTCCTTGCTGCCGGCACTCGCCTCGGCCCGTACGAAATTCTCGCGCCGCTCGGCGCGGGCGGCATGGGCGAGGTCTATCGCGCCCACGACACCAAACTTGGGCGTGATGTCGCCTTGAAGTTCCTGCCAGACAGTTTCGTGCACGATCCCGATCGCGTGGCCCGTTTCCGCCGGGAAGCGCAGGTGCTCGCAGCGCTAAATCATCCGCACATCGGCGCGATCTACGGCCTGGACGAAGCCAGTGGCCAGCAATTCCTTGTGCTGGAACTCATCGATGGCCAGACGTTGGCGGATCGCCTTGCGAAGGGGCCGCTTCCACTCGACGAAACGCTCGCGATCGCGACACAGATAGCGGACGCTCTCCAAGCGGCTCATGAGAAGGGCATCATCCATCGCGATTTGAAGCCAGCGAACATTGCGCTGACGAGGGACGGCAACGTGAAAGTGCTCGACTTTGGCCTCGCCAAGCCGACCGAAGCGGCGACCGCAGTGCCAGTCGATCTGGCGAACTCGCCGACGTTGACGTCGCCCGCGATGATGTCCGGCGTTGGCACGATCCTCGGCACAGCCGCGTATATGAGCCCTGAACAGGCGAAGGGCAGAGCGGCGGACACACGTAGCGATATCTGGGCGTTCGGCTGCGTCCTGTTTGAGATGCTAACCGGCCGGAAGTTATTCGCCGGTGAGACGATCTCCGACACGCTGGCGGCGGTGCTGAAGGACGAGCCAGACCTGACGCGAGCGCCAGCCCGCGTGCGACGCCTGCTTCGCGCATGCTTACAAAAGGACCCCAAGCAGCGACTGCAAGCGATTGGTGATTCGCGCCTGTTGCTCGAAGATGCGGCAGAAGCAGAACCAGAGACCAAGAGCAACGTGCGATGGGCGCTGGCCGCAGCAGCGTTCGCCATCATTGCTGCCCTCGCGTTGTGGGCGCCGTGGCGCCGCCCCGCACCCAACAATGCACAAGCTGCACTACAACTGGATCTCGATCTGGGAGCGGCCGTGGCGCCAACCAACCTCGGCGCGGACGCGCTCCTTTCACCAGACGGAACCCGGCTTGTCTTTGTCGCCCAAGGTTCGAACGGAAAGTCGCGATTGTTGACTCGTCGTGTCGACCAGTCGCAGCCCGTTGAGCTGCACGGCGGTGAAGGAGCGTACGCACCGTTCTTCTCTCCGGATGGACATTGGGTGGCCTTCTTCGCGGGAGGAAAACTGAAGAAAACGTCCGTGGACGGCGGCGAGCCGGTGATTCTGTGCGAGGCCCCCGCCGGCCGCGGCGGCAGCTGGGGTGAAGACGGCAATATCGTTGTTGCGCTAGATTCACAAGCGGGCCTGTCTCTCGTTCCCTCCGAAGGTGGGAAGGTTGTTCCGCTGACGACGCTGGCGCCGGGGGAAAACAGCCATCGTTGGCCTCAAGTCCTGCCCGGCGGCAAGATTGTCCTCTTCACTTCGAACACGACCTTCGGGAATTTCGACGAAGCCAGCATCAGCGCCCTGTCTTTGGCGGATCATAAATGGAAGATCGTGCTGGAGCGAGCGGGCATGTATCCGCGGTACGTGCCGAGCGGTCATCTGATCTACGTGACCAAGGGGACCCTATTCGCCGTGCCGTTTGACCCCGTCAGCGCGGAGGTTCGCGGGCGACCCGCGGCCCTGGTCGAGGATGTCTCGAACGATACGACGTACGGGTTTTCGCGGCTCGATTTCTCTGTCGGCGGAATGTTGCTCTACCGGAGAGGCAGGACGGAAGGCTTGAGAACCGTTCACTGGATGGATAGCACCGGGGGAATAGAGGCTCTAGAAATCGGGCCTGCACTTTACATGTTCCCCCGCATCTCGCCGGACGGCAGCAAACTGATCTGGATGGTAAACCAGGGGCCGAGCGCAGATCTGTGGATCTACGATTGGCAGCGCGGCAGCAAAACCCGGCTGACGGACGGCAAGAGTGTGAACGCCTATCCGGTATGGAGCCCAGACGGACGGTATGTCGTCTTCAGTTCGTCGGGAGGCATGTTCTGGACGCGCGCGGACGGCGCCGGGAAGCCGCAACAGTTGACGGCGAGCAAGGCTCTCCAGTTTCCGACGTCCTTCACACCAGACGGCGGACGGTTGGTCTTTTCAGAATTGAATCCCGGTGGCGGTCTCATCCAGACCGTGCTCCTTGACGGAAGCTCCGGGCAGTTGCGCGCCAACAAGCCGGAGGTGTTCCTGCAAACGGTGTCCGCAGTGCCGTTCCCGGCTTTCTCGTCGGACGGGCGATGGCTGGCCTACGCGGATGCGGAGTCCGGAGGCTATGAGGTGTATGTTCGTGCGTTTCCGGACAAGGGCACGAGGTGGCTGATCTCGAATGGCGGCGGAACGATGCCGGTGTGGTCGAGAAACGGGCGCGAGCTGTTCTATCGAACCGAAGACAGTCAGATCATGGTGGCAACGTACGCAGTGAAGGGCGACACCTTCGTTGCTGACAAGCCTCGAGTGTGGTCAGAGCAGCGACTGGCGAATACGGGCTTGACTCCCAACTTTGACCTCGCTCCGGACGGGAAACGCTTCGCGGTGCTGATGACGGCGGGAAGCCCCGTGCCGCCCGAAGCGCAAAGCCACGTCACACTGGTGATGAACTTCTTCGACGAGCTGCGGCGGATCGCGCCCGCAGCGAAATGATTCGCGTCACGCACGACCGCGCGGAGTGGGCGCGGACGCGAGAAGCGCTGCTGCCGTCGATACATGAGATCGATCGGAGCGCCACGCGCATCTGGTTTCATTTTTTTCCCCTACTGTTAGCCGACGCGTTTGCGCGCAGCGAGAAGCCAGCGCAGCTGGCGAGAGAGCTCCGGCTCGACGGAAGTTACCGGCTCGCCGACCAGATCGACACGAGCCATTGGTTTCTGTACGGCCACCGGTACTGGCCGCAAGTGAAAGCAGCCATCATCACGCGAGTCAACGTCGCGTCCTCGGACCAGGACCTGTCGACGGTCGTTCGCGACATCGCGCGAGACGTTGCTTCGGCGCTCAGCGTGGATGAGTCGCTGGCCGCCGGAATCGCCGCCGTGGGACTGATGACGCTGCAGCAGGTTGGCATGTCAGCGTTCCGAACAATATCCGGCGGGTCTGGCGAGGCTCAGGTTCAAACGGGGCTCGCGGGCAGATCGCCCGCGCAGATTCTCGCGGCGCGCAAGAAGGACGACAGGCAAGGCTTCATGGGATTGCTGCGAGGGGCGGAGCAGCGCCGCTACACGGTGAGGTTCGACGAGCGCGGCGACGACGCCCGCTTCACCGCGATCAACTCACAGCATTTGACGACGGCGTCGGCAAACGACCCGCGCGACTATCCGCCGGCTGCCCGGCGCTGCCACGAGGGACCGATCCCGGTCGAGTGCCGCACGGCGTCGTGCGGCACCTGCTGGATCGGGGTGCTTGCGGGCGCCGACAAGCTTTCCGACGTGGAAAAGCAGGAGGCGCGCAGGATGAAGGAATTTGGCTATCTCGACTCGGCGGAAGCAAAGCCGTTGATTCGCCTTGCCTGCCAGACGATGGCGTCCGGCAACGTAACGATTGTGATTCCTTCCTGGAACGGCTTCATCGGCAAAGCCGGCTTAGGCGGAATGTAGACGCCACGGTGAACGCCGATCTCATCCGCCGCTGGCTGCAGCTCGGACAACTCATAGCCGGCGTGTTGACCCTGACGGCGGGAGTTGCTCAGCTCGGGTTCTCGCGGCCTTTCAAGCAAGACCGCAATCGGCCGCTTGCGTTTCTCGGCGTCACCGGGCTGTTGTACGGCACACGGCTCCTCGCCAACCTCCCACAAATCCAGGAGCTCATTCCGGCCCCTCGCCTGTTCTGGCTCTATATCGACACGTGGGTCAGCTACATCATCCTGGTTCCGACGCTCTACTACTTCGAGCTGGCCTTCGGCGGTGGATGGCGCCAGGCCATTCGATGGATGCGTCGCATAGTGACGCTGTACGCCGTCGCCGCGATGGCCATTGATGCGCTTACCGGGACGCCGGCCGCCGCGAAGGGACCGCTGAACTATCTGAGCATCGCCGCGATCGGCGCCGTCTTCGCGAGCAGCTTCGGCGCCCGCCCGACGCCTTTCCAGGGGGTTCGGGTCGTCAGGGCGGGCGTGCTCGTCTTCGGCGCCTTCGTGCTCTTCGAAAACCTCGTCAGAGCCCGTTGGCTGCCCGGCACCTGGACTGTGGAATGGGCCGGCGTGCTAGTGATGCTGGGGTGTCTTGGCTATGTGGCCGTCTCGCGCGCCGTGGAGAACGACCGGAGGCTCTACGAGCTGAAGCACGAGCTCGAAACCGCGCGCCAGATCCAGGCATCGATCCTGCCGCGGCGGATCCCGGTCATCGAGGGGCTGGCGATCGCGGCGCGTCTCCTGCCAATGACGGAGGTCGCCGGCGACTTCTACGATTTCCTCGAGCTGGGTGCCGGCCGGATCGGCATCCTTGCCGCCGATGTATCGGGCCATGGCGTGCCGGCCGCGCTGATCGCGTCGATGGTGAAGGTCGCGCTTGGCGCCCAGGTGGGGCAAGGGGAGAATCCGGCCAGCGTGCTGAACGGGATGAACCAGATTTTCTGCGGCCGGCTCGAGAGCCAGTTCGTGACAGCTGCCTACGTCTATCTCGACACGGCCGACGGACGACTGCGGTACGGAGCTGCCGGCCATCCGCCGGCGCTGCTGGTCAGGGCGAACGGCGAGGTCGATGACCTTGTCGAAAACGGCGTCATGCTCGGCCACTTTCCAGACTGGAGGTACACGTGGGTCGAGCGCCCATTTCGGCCAGGCGACCGCCTGATTCTGTACACCGACGGCCTCATCGAGGTGAGCGACGCGCGCGGCGACTTCTTCGACGCCGAGCGGCTGCGCGCCTTTGCGCGCGATGGCCGAGCGCGGGACGCCGGCGCTTTTATTGACGCGCTGGTCGGCCACGTCAGCAGCTGGGCCGGGCGCGCCGGCGCGCCCAGGTTCGACGACGACGTCACGGTTGTCGTGGTCGACAGGCTGCCTCTGCCGTGAGCCATCCTGGTTAGCCCGGCGACGCGCCCTGGGTGGCCGTGTAGACCGCGTAGAGCGACTGAGACGCCGCCATGAACAGACGATTCCGCTTGGGGCCGCCGAACGCGACGTTCGCGCACGCCTCCGGCAGGCGAATGCGTCCGAGCAGTTTCCCTTCGGGCGACCAGACCGTGGCGCCGCTGTACCCGATCGAGCTGCCGGCGTTGCTGCCGCACCACAGGTTGCCGAACACGTCGACGCGAAATCCATCGGGGCCGCATTTGACGCCGTCGACCATGAAATCAGAAAACAGCTTCACGTTCGCGAGCTTGTTGGCAGCCGTTACGTCGCCGCTCACGATTCCGCCGCGCGCGACGATGTAGACCTTTTTGTAGTCGGGCGAAAAGGCGATTCCGTTGCATCCCGGGCCAAGATCCTGCTGGCTGATTACCATGTCGACGCGGCCGCTCGGATCGACGCGATAGACATTCCAGTCGAGCTCGCGCCTGAGCAGGCCGGAGCCCGCGGGTTGACCCGCTTTTGCATTCATCTTGCCGTCGGGATTGCTGGGGCCCCCTGCCACATCGACCTGGCCTTCATAGAGCGATCCGCCGTAGGCGGGATCTGAAAACCAGACGCTGCCGTCGGGATGCGGCGCCAGGTCATTCGGCGAATTCAAGTGCTTGCCCTGATACGAATCGGCCAGCACGGTGATCGACCCATCGTGCTCAAAGCGGACGACGCGCCGGGTCAAGTGCTCGCAGGTGAGCTGGCGCCCCTGATGGTCAAACGCATTGCCGTTGCTGTTGTTCGACGGGTAGCGGAAGACGGTGACACGGCCGTCGTCGTCCAAATACCGCATCTGGCGGTTGTTTGGAATATCGCTCCACACCAGATAGCGGCCCTGGCTCGACCACGCCGGGCCTTCGCACCAGAGCCCGCCGGTCCATAGCCGTTGAATCGGCGAGCTGCCGACGCGAAGCGCGTTGAATGCAGGATCGATCGTGAGCACATCGGGATCCGGGTAATTCGCCGGGCCCGCGCCCGGCGTGAAATCGCGCGGGGGATTCGAGATCACGGTCGGCTGGGCCGGCGGAGGCGGCGCCTGAGCTCCCCGCTGCGCGAATGCCGCGCGCGGCACGAATGCCGCGACGCCGGCGGCGGCGCCCATCTTGCCGATCAGATCGCGGCGGGACAGTTGATTCATAATCGATCTCCTCGCTCCCCTAACGGCGGCGCCTGGCTGCTTTCCGCGGCTTCGGCCGTGCGGTCTTCTTCGCGGTCTTTTTCTTCGCGGCTTTCTTCGCGGTTTTTTTCGTGGTTTGTTTCGCGGCCGTTTTCTTCGCGGCCTTCGCCGGGGCCGTTTTGCGCTTCGCCGGCTTCGATTTTTCAGCCGTCGAGGCCTTCTTCGAATGGACCGCGAATGCGGCGCCCTGCGGATCCATCACTTGGGTGATCCAGTCGCCGCCGGGCACTTCCATCGGACCGTTCAGCACTTTGCCGCCGACCTGCGGAACAATGGCGGCCACCTTTTTCGAATCGGGGACCAGGGCGTACGGAAGCCAGTGCGGCGCAGCCGGCATCTCGGCCGGCTTGTTGAACATCCCGCCGAGCATGTTGCCTTTCCACCCGAACATTTGGTACGTGTTGCCCGGGCCCATTTCCATCGAATCGAGTTTTTCCCATCCGAACAGCGTCTGATAGAAATTCCACGCCGCCTTCCAATCGGTAGTGACGAGCTCGTGCCAGGAAAAATCGCCGAGGCCGGGTTTCCCGTCGCCCGCCGGCCCCGCGCCTGGATTCGGCGTGAAGACCGCGAACACCGCGCCCTGCGGGTCCTGCAGGATGGCGACGCGGCCGATCTCGGGAATATCCGCCGCCGGCTTCAGAACTTTTCCGCCGAGCTCAATCGTTTGCCGCGCCGTCACGTCCACGTTCGGCGTGCCGATATGGCTGAGCCAGTGCGGCGGCGCGCCCATCGCCTTGGCTTGCTCGGGCAGCAGCGTCGAACCGGCCCTCGGCCGGCCACCGCTGGTGAACAACGTGTAGGACGGATCCTTGTCGTAGGGTTGCGGCGTCCAGCCGACGATGTCTTTGTAGAACTCCGCTGCCGCCTTCGGATCCGGCGTCATCAATTCATGCCACACAAACCGACCGCGAACCGTCTTGTCAGCCATCGCGCCTCCCAGTGAAAGGCGCAATTATAGCTGCATGAAATGACAAGGGCCGGGCAAAAAAGCCAGGCCCCTGTCACCGTCCAGCTCGAGCCGGACGCCGCGGGTGTACGCCGTGGGAGCTAAGCGGTGCGACCGGCGGAGGCGGCGGACGGTCTCCAAGGAGCTCATCGACCCGCTCGGCATTGTCGTACCAGAGGAAGGGCGTCGCGACAGCTACGGCGAAAATCGTCGATGCCGGCTGCGGTCGTTGCGGGGGCGGGCGTGCGAAGGCGCACTGGCGTGCGGGTGGCGTGGTCCCTGGCTCGGGCCGTGACCGTGCGGACTCGAGTGCGGCTGCGCGTGCTGCGCGCGCCGTTCGGTGTTGACTCTCGCCCGCTGGCGGTCTTCCGCCTTGCGCGCGCGAATCTCCGCGATGCGCTGCGCGTGCGGCACCTCAAGCCGCTGCTCGCCGCGGGCCTGGTAGTCGAAATCGGGCACCGTGACGCGCGGCAGGCGCTTGTTGATGGCGCGCTCGATCGCGCGAATGTTCCCTTCGTCTTCCGGCGCCACGAGGGTAAAGGCCGACCCGGTCAGTTCCGCGCGCGCGGTCCGTCCGACGCGGTGAATGTAGTCCTCGGGCACGGCGGGCACATCAAAATTGATCACGTGGCCCAGGGCGGTGACGTCGATGCCTCTGGCCGCGATGTCGGTGGCCACGAGCACGCGGTATTTTCCGCTCTTGAAGCCCGACAGCGCGTCGGTGCGCTGCGACTGCGAGCGGTTGCCATGGATGCGCTGCACGTTGATGTTGTGCTGCCCCAGGTGCCTGGCGAGCCGATCGGCACGATGCTTGGTGCGGGTGAACACGAGCGCCTCCTTCACATCGCCCTTACTCAACAGCGCGACCAGCAGGGCCGGCTTGAGATGCGTGGCGACCGGATAGATCGCTTGCGTAATCCCCGTAGCGGGGGCCGCGCGCCGTTCGAGATTGATCATCGCCGGGCTGTGCAGCATCTCCTGCGACAACTTCACGATCGGCGGCGGCAGCGTCGCGCTGAAAAACAGCGTCTGCCGCTTGGCCGGGATATGGCGAAGTATCCGCCGGATGTCGGGGAGGAACCCCATGTCGAGCATGCGGTCGGCTTCGTCGAGCACGAGATATTCCAGCCCGTTCAGCTTCGCGTACGGCTGGCGGAAATGATCGAGGAGCCGTCCGGGTGTTCCCACGATCACGTCCACGCGTGTGCGGAAGGCGTGCTCCTGCGGCCCCATGCCGACGCCGCCGAACACCGACGCGCCGGTGATGGGCGTATGCACAGTCAGGTCGGTCAGGTCTTCCAGAATCTGCGCCGCCAGCTCGCGCGTCGGCGTAATGATCAGCGCACGCGTCGTGCCGCGAGGCTTTCCCATCAGACCGTTGAGAATGGGGAGCAGGAACGCGGCCGTCTTGCCGCTGCCGGTCTCCGCGCATGCAAGCACGTCGCGGCCTTCAATCCCCGGGGGGATCGCGTCTGCTTGAATCGGAGTGGGGCGGGTGAAACCGAGGTCTTTGACGCCGCGAAGGAGGTCGGGGTGGAGCTTGAATTGAGTGAAAGGCATTCACTCAACTCTATCATGCGCTCTCAGGGCTTGACCGCCCTGCCCTGTGCGTCGACCGCCACTTCCACGCTCTTGCCTGCCTTCGTTTTCACGGTCGACTCATAGGCCACCACCGACTTGCCCTTGGTGACCGATTCAACTTTCGTCACCTGGCCGCGGGCCATCAATGCTTTCATCGCGGCCGGCGGCACCGCATCGTTGGCGATCTCTTCTTCAATTTCCACGACGGTGCCGGCGGCGTCGAACAGGAGATCCCGCGTGCGGCCATTCAGCACGGTCTCCACTTCGTAAAAGGTCTTGCCGCCTTCCACTTCCTTGTTGAAGCCTTTCAGGGTGGCGCCCTTCGTCCGTTCCTGCTCGGCCGAGGCCTGGACGGCCTTCGGCAAATCCTGCATCCGGATTTTTGTTTCCTGAGCGAATACGCCGAACGCAAAAATCGCGGCGAGCGCGCAGGCGAGCGAAAGTGTTCTCGTCATGTCTTCATTGTGCACCCGGGCGCATGAACGAACCATGACGTTCGCTTCGGCCCGGAAGTGACTAAAATAGCCCTCTCCACCCTGTGCAGGCGATGAGCGCAACAACCTGTGCGCATTGCGGCGGAACGATCGCGCTTCCCCACCGGTCCGATGTCGATTGCTTCCGCGAGCTCTAGGGCGAAGTGGCGGCAGCGTGAGGCGGCTTCGTGCGCTCACCAGGCGCAAGGGCCAGCTGATGCGCGCCCGGGTCCGGGCCCGCCAGCGGGAGATAGCCGGCCGGGCGAAAGAGGCGTCGACACCAAGGAAGCCGCTCGCCAGCGTGCTTGGCCCACAGAATCGCGGAACGTCTCCTTTAGCGGCCAGGAAGTTTAGACAAAGGGAGAGAAAAAGCTGGGGGCTGACGGCGAGTAGCTCAAATGCTTGGAATTCCAGCCTCTCCGGCTGGAGCCGAACTTGCTTGGTGTACGCTTACCGGAGGTTCCCATATGCGGTATCTCGGCCTCGCTTTCGCGCTGCTGCTTGCTCTTCCCCGCGCGAGCGGCGCGCAATCCCCCGATTTTCTGTTTGGAGCACCCCACGGCACGGTTGCCGTCCGCAGCGGCTGGATGATGGCGCGTGCGGGCAGCGACATCTATACTTTCGTGCAGAGTCAGCTGACGGTGAACAAGAAGGATTTCAACTCGCCGGTTTTCGGCCTCGACCTCGATTTCGCGATTGCGCCGCGGATGACGGCGGTGGCCGGCTTCGATCTCAGCGGCTCGAGCACGAACTCCGAGTACCGCAACCTGGTCGATAACCAACGGCTGCCCATCAAGCAGACCACGTCGCTGCACGAGCAGAACATCAGCGGCAGCCTGAAATTCGCGCTGACGCCGCGCGGACGGGAAATCAGCCAGCACGCGTGGATTCCCTCGGCTGTCACGCCGTTCGTGGGCGCCGGCGGCGGCGTGATGCACTACGGCTTCACGCAGAACGGCGACTTCGTCGACTTCACAGACAACTCGGTGTTCACGCACACATATCAGTCGAGCGGTTGGGCGCCGAGCGCGCATGTGTTCGGCGGCGTCGACGTGAAGGCGTCGCGGCGGATTTATTTCAGCGCCGAGGCGCGCTATCTCTGGTCCCACGCCAAGCTCGGCAACGATTTTTCAGGATTCAATCCGATCGACCTTGCCGGCTTCAGGATGACAGGCGGCATTCGCTACATGTTTTAGGGTGGAGACGACGATGAAAACCATCATCGGCATATTCGCGGCCGCGATCGCGCTCGGCGCGATGCCTGCGGGCGCGCAGGGTCCAGCGACGTCAGTGTCGAGCGGCGCGGGGGCTCGCGCAGCAGGCCCACGTTTCGACGCACGGTGGACGCCTTATCTCGGATGCTGGCGGCTGCTTCAGGAAAATGTGCGCGCCGAAGGCGCGGGGGCGCCGCCAGCCGCAACGCCCGCAGGACCGACGATCACGGTGTGCGTGGCGCCGTCGGGCACAACGAGCGGCGTGGCGATGACGACGTTCGCCGACGGCAACAAGATTCTTGAACAGACCGCGGTGGCGGACGGCGCGCCGCGCGCGCTGGCCGAATCCGGCTGCACCGGCACGCAAACCAGCGAATGGTCCAGCGACGGCTTGAGGCTGTTCACGCACGTCGATCTCGCGTGCAACGATCGTCCGGCGCAGACCCTCTCGGGTCTCACGCTGTTCGCGAAGGGCCCGGCGTGGATCGACATCCAAGCCACCACCGCGGACGAGCAGCAAGTGCGAATCCGCCGGTACGCGCGCGCCTCCGACCAGCCTGACGGGCTTGCCGCGCTCCCGGCTGACGCCATCACACGCGCAATGGTCGACGCGCAGGCGGCGAGCGTCCATCGGTTGAGCCAGAACGATATCGTGGAGGCCAGCAAGAAGACAGCGCCGCAGGCGGTGGAAGCGGCGATCGTCGAAACGCAGGCGCGCTTCGCGCTCGATAGCCGCACGTTGAAACAACTGGCCGACGCCGGCGTTTCGCCAAACGTGATTGATTTGATGGTCGGGCAGTCGTTTCCGTCGCACTTCCGCGTCGAGCGGCCGATCACGCTCCCGCCATCGCCGGTCTCCGCGTCGACGGGCACGGCGGCGGCAGCCGGATCGGCGCAATATCCAGCGGCGCAATATCCCACGCCATATCCCTACTCTCCGTATGGGGCCTACGCGTACGATCCCTTCTACTACTACTCCTACTACTACTCTCCGTTTGCCTACCCGTACTATTGGGGCAATCCCGGCTACTATGGCGGGCCGATCTACTTCATCGATAACGGCGGGACAATCATCGCCCCGAACGGATCTGGCAGCGGCGGGGGCGGCGCCGCGGCCAGCGACAACGGCCAAGGACAGGTGATCAACGGACGCGGCTACACGCGCGTGCATTCGGGTTCGGGGGGGGATGCGGCGCAGCCGACGGCGCACGTCGTAACGGCAACGTCGCCCAAAACGGTTCGGGGGGCTTCAGGCTCGGGCGCCGCCTCATCTTCGAGCTCCGGCTCGAGCTCCTCTGGATCGAGCTCTTCCGGTTCATCGGGGTCGTCATCTTCGGGGTCTTCAGGGGGAGCGTCGGTTTCCGGCAGCGGCTACTCGAGCGGTGGCTCGGGCGGCGGTGGACGGACCGCGCAGCCGAAGTAGGCTGCGAGGAGGCTGAGTGAAATCCATCGTCCCATTGCTGACAGCCGGAATGCTCACTGCAGCGATGAACACTACGAGCCTAGCCAAGACCGGCGGAGTCGGGATCTATGCCATCGTCGACAAGATCGCGTTCGAGCCCGACAAGACCTCTCCGGAGCGAGTTCGGATTGACGGTACGTTCGTCGTCCCGATCCGCATGTCGAGCGGTGATTACGCTCCTCCGAAGCGTGGGTTTCTATACTTCAAAACAGCAGCGGGACGGGAACACGCTGCCAGAAGAGACTGGGCAGCTCTGACATCGGTGGCCGGCACCGGCGAGGTCATCGGATTTGCGTTCTACTGGGTACCCGACGCTCACACGGGTGGCAATCCGCACCATACCCTCGAGGTCACGGTCCATCGCAACGGTGCTGCTGCCTCACCGGACGACTATCCGCTGTCGTTCGCCGAGGTTCTCCCCAAGGAGAATGCAATTGTGAAAGCCGGAAACCCGGCGTTCGACACCGTCGTCTTAAAGCAACTCAAAGGAGTTGGCTAGGCCCGGAGACGCCGGCGCGCGGGACGTTCGACGTCGAGCGGGATCATTCCGTGATAGGCCGCCACCAGCTCCGTGCGGCTGCGACAGCCAACCTTCCTGAAGATGTGCATCAGGTGCACCTTGACGGTCGCCTCGCTGATCGCCAATCGATCGGCGAGCTCCTTATTCGCGAAGCCCGCCGCGGCGTGCCGAAGCACTTCCCGTTCGCGTGCGCTGAGGTACTGCCAGCCGGCGAGGCGCTGGCCTGCCTCGGCATCGGGCCTGCATTTCTTCCACGCGGCGGCGACGATGTGCCGTGGCGCCCAGATCTTCCCCTGGTGGACGAGCGTGATCGCCTGAACCACTTCTTTCGCCCGCGCCCGCTGGTACAGGATGCCGCGCGCGCCCGCGATGAGGGCGTCGGTCGCCAACGGCCCATCATCCGGCAAGGCGAGCACGAGGATCTTCGGCTCCACCGCCGAGCAGAATCGCTGGCACAACGCGAGCGCTCCGCCCATGCGTCCGTCGAGCAGCAGGATCTCGGGACGGCCGGCGGGCACGGTCGCCAGCAGCGCGTCTTTGTCGCGAACGTCGACGAACTGGAGCGATGCCTCGGAGTTGATGATGCGCGCGAGGCCCTCCGAAAACAGACGAGTGTCGCTCAGGACGCCGACACGCACTGCTGACATCGAGCACCAACCCTTATGGGAGCGCAATCAGGACCCCCAGCAGAATGATGATAGGCAGCGCAGCCGATCCGGGTCAATCAACAAAGCACGAGAATCGGGTTCGCGTCTCAGCCGTACGTCGTACTCCGTTCGTCTAGCAGACAAGCGCGAGACCGACCGCCATACTACCGCGCGAACTCTCGACTCGCGCCATGAACACGCTCGGAACGGTCGCCAACTTCGCAGGCCCGCTCGACGCACGGGATCGGGAAACGATTGTTGCGCTTCGCCGTGTCCTCGATGCCCACGGTTTCGCCACTGCCGCCGTCCCCGCCGCCATGGGGGGCACATTGCGGTCGGATTTCCACCTGCGTGTCGACCTGCCGCTGTACCTCCGCCGCCTCGCCGGGCCGGCGCCCATCAACACCCTGATCAAACTGTTCGTGCTCGACCAGTGGGTGGAGGAGAGCGCCGCGCGCCGCGCGCTGGCGCCCCTCGACCTCGGCGACGTCCGCGCGCTGGGCCTCATCGAGAAGGACGAGGAGAGGGGCGTGCGGGCCCGGGTGCGTCTCTCCGGCTACCGTGATCTCGTGCTCGCGCACGACCGGTACGACGAGCAGCTTCGCGTGCTTCAACCCGACCACGTGCTCGACGTCAATCCGACCAGCGTCACGCTCGCGAACCTCACCGTCCGCCGCCACGTGCGATCGGCGCTCGACGTCGGCACCGGGTGCGGCGTCCTGGCGCTGCTCGCGGCGCGCCACGCCGACCGCGTGGTCGCGACCGACACGAACGCGCGGGCGCTCAACCTCGCGTCGTTCAACGGCCAGCTGAACGGCATCGAGCACATCGAATGGCGGATGGGAAGCCTGTTCGAGCCGGTCGTGGGCTGCCGATTCGATCTGATTGTCTGCAATCCTCCCTACGTCATCTCTCCAGATTCGCAGTACGTATTCCGCGACAGCGGCCGGAAGGGCGACGCGATCTGCGGCGAGATCGTCCGCCGCCTGCCGGATCATCTCGAGGAGGGCGGCTTTGCCTCGATGCTGTGCAACTGGACGATGGCGCGCGACGAAGAGTGGCCGTCGCCGCTCCGCCGTTGGGTCGAGGGAACGGGGTGCGACGCCTGGCTGCTGTGCAGCACCACGCACGACCCGCTCACCTATGCCGCGTTCTGGAATCGAACCCAGGAGCGGGAACGATACGAGCAAGCGCTGGACCGCTGGGTCGCCTACTGTCGCGAGCTGAACGTCGACGCGATCGGACTCGGCGCCGTCATCCTCCGCCGGAAGGCTGGCGGGCCCGTCTGGGTTCGCACCAGCAGCCTGCCCGAGAGCCCCATCGACACGTGCGACTCGCAGATTCAGCGCGTGTTCCGCGCGGAGGACTATCTCGCCTCGATTCGTACCGATGCGGCGTTGCTTGCGCACACGTTCGTCGTGGCCGACGACCACCGGGTGATCCAGACGCTGGCGCCGACAGACGATGCCTACGAGTCGGTGAACGCGGAGATCGAGCTGACGGGCGGCTTCAGGACGCGAGGCTCGGTCGACGCCTACACCGTGCGCCTGCTCGCGCGATGCGACGGGCGCCGTTCCCTCAACGAGATCGTGAGCGAACTGGCGTGGGGGGGCGGGCCGCCCCGCGATCAGATAGCTACGGCCTCTGCGGCGATCGTCAAGAGGCTCGTTGCGGCCGGATTCCTGATTCCCGCCGATGAACGCTCGTAACACGGCCGCCAGGTGGACAGTGAAGTGGATCGTGAGAGAGGAGGCACCTGCATGGAAATCGGTTTGAAGAGCCTGAGCAGCACGAAGGGTACGGGGCGGCGCACACTGCTGCAGCGCGGGCTTGCGCTCATTGGCGGCGTCGCCGCTGTCGGGACCGGCGCGCGGTGGGCGACGCGCGAGGTGGGCGCGTCGGCGTTGCGCCGGGGTCCGACGCTGACCGTGTACGGCCGCAAGCGGCCCGTGGCGGGCGACAACGAGGCGCGGATCATGGCTTTCGGGGAGCTGCTGGATGCTCCCGACGGCCGGACGATCGGCGAGTTCCACACGAATTGCTTCTGCCTGTCGACCCCGCTCGGCCTCCAACCGACTGCGGGTTCGAATCTCGAATTTCACGTCATGCAGTTCAAGGACGGCACGCTGTTCGGCCTGCGCGGGGGCTCTCCGGGCAGCGACGCGCCGATTCCGAGCGCGGTCATCGGCGGCACGGCGCGCTACGCGGGCGCGTCCGGCAGTCTCGTCGAGCGTCCGCTCGGCGCCGGCGCGCGCGGTCACGATCTCGTGGAATTTGTCATTACGTTCGCCAGTTGAGGAGGGGGCAGATGGCATACGACGCATTCTTGAAGCTCGAGGGCATTGAAGGAGAGTCGGCCGATCACAAGCACAAGGGCGAGATCGAGGTGCTCAGCTTTTCGTGGGGCGTCTCGAACGCGACCGCGTCGGCGACCGGCGGCGGTGGAGCGGGCAAGACCTCCGTCCACGATTTCTCGATCGTGAAGTTCATCGACCAGGCGTCACCGATCCTCTTCCAGAAATGCTGCGAGGGCGACACCATCGGCGAGGGCCTGTTCACGCTGGTCGATCGCGGCACCGGTCTCGGGTTCTACAAGGTCCAGTTCGAGAGCGTCCTCATTTCCAGCCTTCAGCCGACAGGCTCCCCCGGCGGCAGCGCCGCCATGGAGCAGCTCACGTTCCGGTTCTCGATGGTCGACATCAGCGCGTCCGACCTGAGGGGCAACACGACGAACACCATTCGTTGCTCGATGGGCGGCGTGAACGGCCAGTAAGACGTCACCACGTTCGAGTGTCGGCAGAATCCAGGGCTCAGAAGCACCCCTTGGTCCCGCGGTGCGACGACCCGAGCTGGCCCTGGGTTCTTCCTCATGCTCACTGCGCCGCCGTTTCCCCGCGCGCCGGTGGTTGGCATCTGCGGGTGCCAGATTCCGAGGCAATCACGCTTTGAATGAAACTCATCATCGTCGACCGCTCAAAATTTGCGACGTATCAGCGGCTGCTGGACAAATTCTCTGACGACCTCAATGTGAGGGTCATCTGGGATCGTCGCAAGAACCAAATACGGCAACGCGCAGTGCCGCACACGCCCGAGCGCCGTTCCGGCGACCGCCGCCGCCTCGCGAAGCCGTGGAACGGGAAAGACTACATCGTCATCAATGCGGTCGTTGAACGGCGGCGCGAGGGCGTGGGATGAATCCGGACCTGAAGGATGGGACGTGCTAGTACGAATCGTCCGGCGACCGTTCGGCTTTGCCCACGGCGTGTCCCTCAGACGGTTCAGGCCGGGACAGACCTACGATCTAGATCCTTCGGTGGCCGATTACCTCATCGTGCAGGGGTTCGCCAGAATGGAGATGAGGCGAGAGGAGCGATCGATCGGGGCGCGCCCGGGGGATCGCCGCAAGATGCGCTGATCAGGCGATCACGTCGACGCGGCAGATCCATCCAGTGCTGGGACTCCTGTCCCTCTCCCATCCCGGATGGATACCTGCGTCGCAGAAATAGAGCTTTTCGTTCAGCAGCGCCAGGCCGTGCGGATCCGGATCGCCAACTGCCAACTGAATGGTCTCGAGCGTGGCGCCGGTTTTAGCGTCCATTTTCATGATTCGCGCCGCATCGTCTCCGTCCACCACCCACATCGCTCCGTGGTCCCAGGCCAGCCCGTGCGGGCGCGCCATCTGAAATGGATGCGCGATGATCGGCTGAAACGTTTCCGCATCAACCTCCATCAGGGCCTTCAACCGGCCCGCCGCCATCCAGAGCTTGCCGTCCACATACTCGATGCCGGTCATCGACCCGCCGCCGAGCGGCACCTCGTGGCGCTTCACAAGTTTGCCGTTCATGTCCAACTGGACAATTTCCGGCGCTGTCCGATCGATTTTCACCGGCCGATCGAACTGCTGGGCGCCGTTGGCCGACATCCAGATGTAGCCGCCGCCCACGGCGATGCCGCTGCAATTGTGGCATTCGGTATCCAGCGCTCGCAGCACTTTGCCGTCCAGATCCATCAGGATCGCGCGATCGGTCACCTGTTCGCCAATCCAGAGTCCCTCGGCGCTTGCGTCGAGCGCGTTGGGATGGCCGTCGGGCGTCTTGAAGAGTTTCGCGATAGTGGCCTTGCGGACTGGCGGCGGAGGCGAAGTGCGAGCGGGCGCGCGCACTTCGCCGGGCGCAAGCGGCCGGCCCTGGCCGAACGAGGGCGCTGAACCCACGGCGACGCCCGCGCCGATCGACATCAAGAAATCTCTTCGCTTCATAGACAGGACGTTGTCCGAGCGCCGGAGTTTTGTCAAGGCGCCTCTTCGATTTCGTCGATCGGACAGGTGAGGCGCGGACGGCGCGGGTCGCTGATATCAAGCTGGTTCCAGCGCGCCACGAGCTTCCTGCGCCTGCCGAACAAGGCCGCCGTCAGCGACCAGCGCTCGAGGAGCGCACCGGAGCCGAGCAAGTACGCCACGATCTGATGCTCGCCGTCGCGGCACTCGGAGCGCACGTCTATGACATTGGCGACCGTCCGGCCGTCCGAGGCGACGACGCGGCTGCCGATCAAGTCTTCAAGGCGGATCGTGCGCGGCACAGCGGTCATTTCCTGCCTCGGGGCGACTTCCCTCCGGGCAATTTCCTGATCACGTGCTCGCGCAGCCATTTTTCACCGCGCAGCAACCGCTCGTCGGCCTCCGAATCGAGCGGCATCTCGACGTCGATACCCTTGCGGCGGACGTCCTCGAACGGGAGCCGCACCGAGTCGAGCGGCACCGGGCTCCACCGCTCTCCGAGCCGCTGCAACCATTCCGCGAGTCTCACACTCACGCGGCGCAGCGCCGTGAGCGTGCCGATTTCAATTTCTCCGAGCCGCGGAGGCTTGTCCTGGCGAAGATAGACGATGATGCCGTCAACGCGGCCGAATTCCCGGCCGTTCCTGTCGAGCAGGAGCTGATCGAGCACGTCGCGGACAACGTCGAATTCAACCACCGAGCACCTGCACGGGTATCGCGAGCAAGGCCAGCACGAACGACAGCAGCACGATTGCAACCACGGCCACGTTGGTGACCAGCCCGTTGGTATACGCCTTCAGCCTGCGTCTGTCGTTCATGATGACGATGAGAGGAGCAATCATGATCGGGAGCGCCAGGACCGTCATCGACATGGAGAACATCGTGAACTTGAGCGGATCGATACCCAGGATCGACGGAATGATGCCGAGCACGATCGCGACGATGTACGTAAGCGCGAAGCGGGCTTCCTCAGCAGGCTCCTGGCTCTCGCCCCATTTCCATCCGAACGTCTGCGCCGTGATGTAGCTCACGTCCAGCGCCACTTCCAGCGCCGCGCCGACGCTGCCGATGAAGAGCGAGGCACAGAACAGCCAGAATCCCCACCGGCCGAGGGGCTGGCTCAGCGCGACCCCGGCCTGTTGATAGGTATCGGCAACGATGCCGCGCGGCGCAAGCACCATCGCCGCAACGACGAGCACCGCCATGTTGATCATGCTGCCGAAACCCATGCCGAATGCGGCCGTCATCTTGTTCGGCGTGAGATCGGACGTCTTCCAGCGATCTTCAATGGCGCCGGAGGAATAAAACGAAACCAGATAGGGACTGACGGTGGCGCCGATGATGCCGACGGCGAGATAGGCGTACTGAGCCCCATCTTTCATTGGACGGCGCGGGATGAAGCCACGGGCGACCTCGCGCCAGTCCGGATGCAGCCACCACGCCGCGAGCACGAACGACAGCGTCACCATTCCGAGAATGGCGACGCCGCTCTCGATCGATCCAAACGTGCCCTTCCACAGCACCGCCCAGACAAGGAAGGCCACCGGAATGGCCCACACACGGATGGAGATTCCCGTGGCAAGCTCCAGCGCAAGGGATGCGCCGCCGATCTCTGACGCCAGCACCAGCAGATCGATGAGGATCTGCGTGGCAAGCGGCCAGACCTGAAACGAAAAGCCGAAGTCTTCGCGCATGGCGCCGATGACCGTTTCTCCGCTGACGGCGGACAGCCGGCCGCTCATCTCGAGAAGAAACGCAATGCAGATCGTGCCAAGCGCGATTGCCCAGAGCAGCTCGAAACGGAACGCCGCACCCGCCTGCAGCGCGGTGCCCATGGAACCGACTTCGAGGTAGCTGCCCACGCTCGTCAGGATGCCAAGCGCGGCCTTCTTGAGCGTCTTCATCGAGCGGCCCGCACGCTATCGGCGAGCGCACGCAAAGCCATGTGGAGCTGCCGCAGCCGCCCGGCATCGAGCAGGCCGGTATGCGCCGCGTTGTCGAACTGCTGCCGCACCTGATCGTTCAGCGCGCCCGCCCGATCCCGCACGGCAGGCGGAACATCCCGCGATTCGTTGAGCGGCCGCTGGAGCTGCCCGGTTTCGAGCGATCCCGCCGCAACGAGGTCCCTGACGTACGCGTCAGGCACATACCGCCGCTGCCGCAACTCCTCGGAATATGTTCCCGCGGACGCCCACGCCGCGCTCTGTTCGATCAGGCGCGCGTATTTTTCCGACCGCGATCGGTCGCATGCCGACGACATCAGGATCACCGCCATCAGGATCGTCGCCGTGCTGGTGATTCGCAGTGGCCCCAACAGCGACCATGATAAGCGCGTCACGTCCCGCCATGCCGCCGCCGCAGGGAATTAGTTCAATGAAGGGCTTGCTCTCGCGGGGGAGATCGATCGTGCGCGCGACGGCGCAACACGGCCCGAAGGGGACGCGCTTCGCCTGAAGTGGATGCGCTTCGCCTGATGCCAGCGACTTTTGTGCCCTTAAAGGTTACAGGCTGGGTGCTTGCAGTCGCATTTGAGCTCGATCTCGTCCGCGGCCTCGCGGCAGTGCTCGCTGCAATATTTGCCGTAAGCTCCGTCTTTGGAAACGCTGCACTTACAGGCAGGGTGGGCGCACTTGGTAGTGTCTGACATGTTTGCTCCGTGATTTGGGGAAAGCTGGCGGGTCCGGGTGGGACCCGCCGCAAGCGAGCGACGGCTGGTTTAGATGACGGGCCCTCTCCGTCCTGTGGCGAGATGGATCACCAACAGGATGATGCCGATAATGAAGAGCACCCAAGCGATCTGGGACGCGACGGCCGCGACACCGCTGGCGCCAAGCACCCCGGCAATCAGGCCCACGATGAGAAACACGAGCGCGTAATAGAGCACGGTTACCTCCTTTTCCGAGGTGAAGAAAAGCAGAACGTATGCCGCTTTCCATTCCTATATGCATCAATGGTTTGCGCAGAATCCCAACTCATCTATGTAGCGGATCGCTGCAGATTGGCATTTCCGCGCGTCTCACGCGTGGCACAGATTTCGGAGGAACTCCGAAACCATGGACGACATCAGAGAGCTTGCCGAATCACCGACCTCCATTCACAACGAGGTTCATTACGTGGAACGGAACGAATGATGTGCAGCCGTATAATGCTCCCGCTGACCGATCAGCAAAGGAGCGGGTATGACAGCGGGAATGAAGCAAGCGATGGCTGCAATGACGTTCCTCGCCGCAGCGGCGGTGAGCGTCGCGGGACAACAGGGCGGAGCCGCGGCAGGGCAAGGGGGCGGCCGAGGAGGTGGCGGCGGGCGCGGACCAGCGGGTCCTCCATTCACGGTCAGCAGCTCGGCGCTGACCGACCTGCAAATTCTGCCGTCGAAGTACGGATGCGCGGCCTCGCCGGTCAACGTGTCGCCGCCGATTTCCTGGACCAACGCGCCCCCCAATACGCAGAGTTTTGCGCTGCTCGTGCAGGATATGGAACCGCGGCCAGGCCGCGGCGTGCAAGCGTTTCCGCACTGGTGGATCTGGAACATCCCGTCAACCGCCACCTCCCTGCCGGAAGGCGTGGCGAGCACCGGGGAGCTTGCCGACGGATCGCGACAGACTCCGTCGCAGCTGCAAGGCGCGACGATCACCTATCGTTCGCCGTGTCCACCGGCGCCCCAGGTGCACCACTACTCGTTCGATCTCTACGCGCTCGACACGAAGCTCGATACGCTCGCATCTGGTGCTTCGCGCGACGATCTGAACAAGGCGATGGATGGCCACGTCATCGGGCATGCGGTGATGGTGATCCCGTTCCATCAATAAGGGAGAAACGAGATCGGGAGTCGTTGTCTTGGCGCGTGCGACCGATGAACGCGCGCGACCGATGACAACAACTCCCGATCTCGTTTTCAGTGCAAACTCCATTTGAACCCAGTCCGTTAGCAGCGCGGCAAACGGCTGACGAGCAGGCGCGCGACCGCGACCTCGGCTTCGGTTCGGTCGTCAGCCGCGACAGCCGCGCCCGCCTCCTCAACCGCAACGGCACGTTCAACGTGATCCGCGAGGGTCTCCGCTGGCTCGAAATGGTCGAGCCGCATACGCTGCTGCGGATTTCCTGGACGAAATTCATCGCGGTTGTCGTCGGTGTGTACGTCGTGCTGAATCTGATTTTCGCCCTGTGCTTCATGGCGTTCGGGCCCGGCGACCTGCTTGGACCTGGCGCACAGATGCTCGGCGGCCAGTTCAGCCAGGCCTTCTTCTTCAGCGTCCAGACATTTGCGACCATCGGCTACGGGCAGATTGGTCCCAACGGCCTGGCCGCCAATCTGATCGTCACCGTCGAGGCGCTCGTCGGTATGATGTATCAGGCGCTCGCGACGGGTCTGCTCTTCGCCCGCTTTGCGCGGCCGACGGCGGATATCCTGTTCAGCCATCTCGCCGTGATCGCGCCCTACGCCGACGGGCTGTCGTTTCAGTTCCGCATCGCCAACCTGCGCCGGAACGAGATTATCGAGCTCGAGGCCAACGTGTTGTACAGTGCCATGGAACCGGACGGACGCGGCGGCACGGTGCGGAGATATTCGCCGCTTCCCCTCGAGCGGAACAAGGTGGTGTTCTTTCCGCTGTCCTGGACGATTGTTCACCCGATAGACGCGGCGAGCCCGCTAGCCGGCAAGACTCGCGACGACCTGGCGCGCAGCCGTGCGGAGATTCTCGTGCTGCTGTCGGGCATCGACGAAACGTTCGAGCAGGGGGTGCACGCGCGGTCGTCGTACGTGACGGACGAAATCGCCTGGAACGCGCGCTTCAAGTCGATGTATCGGCAATCCGACGGGCCGATGGGCGTCACGGTGGACATCAAGCAGTTGCACGCGATCGAGCCGGTCAAAACATGACCGCACGTCACGCCCTCTTCGCCGTCCTTTCCGTCCTCCTGTCGAGCGCCGGCTGTGGGGGAGGCGATCCCTCGAACGCGCCCCCGGGTCCGTTGCCCGAGTACAAAGTGATCGACCTCACGCCGGGCGCGGGCGCCTCGCCGAAAGCGGGCGATCGCATCACGGTGAACTACACCGGCTGGCTGTACGACCCGAGCAAGCCGGACAACAAGGGCAAGCAGTTCGATACGTCGGTCGGGCGCGGGCCGTTCACCTTCACCCTGCGCGGGGGCGAGGTGATTCCGGGGTGGGATATGGGCTTCGACCACCTGAAGCTTGGAGGGACGCGGCGGCTGATCATCCCGCCGCATCTTGGCTATGGCGCGCAAGGCACGCCGGACGGCGCGATTCCTCCCAATTCGGCGCTGGTGTTCGAGATGCAGTTGCTGGATATCAAGCCGAAATAAGCGCCTACCTCTTACGTCGCCGCGAAGGGCTCGGTCATGAGGTGACTGGCCGCCCTCTCTTCGCGATTCGGCGATCGGCGCGGCGAAGAGTAGCGGTCACCGGTGGTGACGTCACCGTTTTCGAGCAGTTGCTTGAAGCGGCGCAGATCCTGGTCGATCTCCTGCTGCGCGTCGTCCCCGAGCAACCAGGCCACGCTCGCGCCGACTTTTCCGGCCGGCGGGTCGTATTGCAGCTTCACGCGAACCTCGGTGCCGTGGCCGCCGCCCGCCGGTTTGAACCACACAGACCCGGCGCTGACGACCTCTGAACCGGGCAAAGTGCGCCAGGAAATCAGCTCCGGCGGAACGTCTCTGATGATTTCGGCTTCCCACGAAACGGTCGAGCCGAGCGGCCCCTTCGCCGTCCACAGTGAGCGGTTAGCGCCGAGATCCTGCACCTCCACGAGGTGAGACATGAACCTTGGCAGGTGCTCGAATTGGCGCCAGTAGGAATGGATTTCCTGCGCCGGGCGATAGATCGTCACCGTGCTCTGCACGATCACGCCGCGCGATCTACCGAGCGCCAGGCGCGTGTCGCGCGAGGCGGTGTTGCGCCCCATGAGCTCGTTGACGGGGCAGAAGCCCGAGACGCCCCGGCCGATCAGGCCGAGGCCGGCCAGCCCGAGCAAGCTACTCTGGCGCTTGTAACCAGCCACCGCGAGCGCCGCACCGGCAACGGTAGACACCCATTTCTCGGTCGCAGAGATATTGGGTTTGTACATGTTGTTCATGAGTGGCTCCGTTTACGATGCGATCGGCCAGTCGACCGGGTATTTAGGAGTAGGCTGCATGGCGCGTGCCGGGGAGGTAGAAAATACGGACGATGACGAATCTGCAGTGGACCGTGACAGCGGTAGATGCGGGGATGACGATCGACAAGTTTCTGGCGGCGGCCGGACGGCTTGGCTCACGGTCGCGAGCGGCGGCCGCGCGGCAGAGGGGAAAAGTTTTCGTGAACGGCGCAGAGGCGGGTCCTGCGCTGGCGGCGCTGCGATTGTCCGCGGGTGACACCGTGCGGGTGTGGGAGGACCGTCCGGGCAGCGCCCGGCGGCGCGCTTTTCCCTTCAAATCTGGCGAGCTGCAGATTCTCTATGAGGATCCGTCCTTGATCGTGTTGAACAAGCCGGCGGGGCTGCTGGCGGTGCCGCTCGAGCGGCGCGGGGAAGAAACGTCGATTCTCGATCAGCTCCAAGCCCACCTGCGCTCGCACGGCAAGCGCAAGCCGCTGGTCGTTCACCGAATCGACCGCGACACCTCCGGCGTCGTGTTGTTCGCGAAAGACGGCCGCACGCAGGCCGCGCTGAAAGCGCAATTTCGCGAGCGCACGCCGGATCGCGTTTACCTCGCCGTCGTCTACGGCCACCCGAGACCGGAGGCGGGGACCTGGCGGGACCATCTCGTATGGGACGCCAAGGCGTTGATTCAAAAGGAAACACATCCGCGCGATCCGCGGGCGGCGGAGGCAATCAGCGAGTACAAGGTGATGGAAACGTTCGGAGCCACATCGCTCGTCGAGGTTCGGCTCAAGACGGGTAAACGCAATCAAATCAGAATTCAGGCGAGGCTCCGCGGCCACACGCTCGTAGGCGAGGTCCGTTACACCTATGGGCCGGACGAGCTGCGTCCGGTGGCGTTCAAGCGCCAGGCGCTCCACGCCTGGCGTCTGAGCTTCCGGCACCCGGCCGATAACCGCGTGATGAAATTCGAGGCGCCGATTCCGTCTGATTTGAAAAAACTGATCGCCGGGCTCAGATTAAGTAAGAAGGACGGAAGTAAGAAGGAGTGAAGTAAGAAGGAATGAAGGAGTGTGGGGTCATTCTTGCTCGGGCGGCGTCATCAGCTGCGCCGCGCTCTGCAGACCGGTTGCCATCTGCGGCAGGATGCCCATCCGCACGTAAATCGGACGGACCACCGAGCGGATCTCGGGCAGTTCCTGCCTGAACCAGACGGCGGCAGCCGCACACAGGATCCCGCTCAGGAGGACGGTGTGCGGCGCGCCAATCCGCGCGGACAACGCGCCGGCCAGCAGGCTGCCGAAGGGGGCGGTGCCCAGAAAGCACATCGTGTAGAAGCTCATCACGCGTCCCCGCTTCTCATCGTCGACGATGGTCTGGATGACCGTGTTGCTCGAGGCCATCTGCACCATCATGCCAGAGCCGACGAACGTCATGAAGATGAGCGACAGCCACAGATGGCGGGAAAACGAGAAGGCGACGAGCGCGAGGCTGAACGTCGTGGTCGCAATCAGGATGACGCGGCCCAGACCCACCACCGATTTTCGCCCGGCCAGCCACAGAGCTCCTGCCAGCGCTCCGCAACCGGAGGCGGTCATCAGAAAGCCCAGCGTATGCGGGCCGCCGTGCAGCACGTCGTTGGCGAATACCGGCATCAGCACCGCGTACGGCATGCCGAGCAGGCTCACCAGCGCCAGCAACGTCATCAGGGACCGGATCGGCCTGAATCCCGTCACGTAGCTCAGCCCTTCCTTGAACTGGGTCAGCACCGTCGCGCTATGCGCCCGCCTGTGCGTCTTCCGGACGCCGCGCATCATCAGGAGCGCCACGATCACCGCGAAGTAGCTGAAACCGTCGATCAGGAAACACCACCCTTCACCCGACCAGGCGATGACGAGGCCGGCGATTGACGGACCGATCAGCCGCGCGGCGTTGAACATCGACGAGTTGAGCGCAATCGCGTTGGACAAATCCTCCTTGTCTTCGATCATTGTTACCAGGAACGCCTGACGGCCGGGCATGTCGAAGGCGTTCACGACGCCCTGAACAGCGTTCAGCAGAATGACGGCGGTCACGGTGATGTGTCCTGTCAACATCAGGCCGGCCAGGGCGAACGACTGCAACATCGAGATCACCTGCGTGCCGACCAGCAGCTTGTGGCGATCCCACCGGTCGACGTAGGCGCCGGCAAAGGGTCCCATGACAAATCCGGGAAACTGGCCGGCGAACCCAACCACGCCGAGCAGAAGCGCCGAGCCGGTGAGGCGATACACCAGCCAGCTCGTCGCCGTCATGGTCATCCAGCTGCCAATCAGCGAGACGATCTGACCTCCGAAGAACAAGCGGTAATTGCGGTAGGAAAGCGCCCGGAGCATGAAGGAAATACGGGAGGGCATCAGGGAGATTTTATAAGAGTTTTCAGGGCACAAAGGGCACTCCTCTTGCAGCTCTCACCACAACGAGGAAATCGGGAGGCAGAAAGTGCGCATTGCCATACACCCCCATTCATCCCACGAACACCCCCATCTGCATCAGGCTCATCTGCATCACCACGTGCTGTGGGGGATCTTGATGATTCTGGTGTTGCTGCTGCTGCTCTCGGCGCTCGTCACCGCAGACGCCACCGTCACAACGTCGGGCACGATCGCCGCCGCGCCGGACAGTTTCCTCGGCACCCAGGTGGCGTTGCCGAACGCCGAGGTTCGACACGCAAAGAGCGTGGGCGTGTTCACCCTGGCCGAAAACGAACTCTCCTTCAACTCGGACATCGCGGTTATCGTTCCGACCCCGGCGCTGGACGCTGTTGAGGAAAACGAGCTGGTGTCGGTCGAGGGCACGGTCCGGCTTTACAACGTGGCCGAATTCGAGCGGGATTACCTCTGGTACCGGGAGGCCGACTTCAAGGCCGATGAAAATCTGCTGTTGAACCGGCCGGTCATCGTGGCCAGCTCGGTTCTGACGGCGGAAGGGGCGGAACTGGTGGCCCCGGGAAAGTAAAATAAGGAGTGAAGGTCACTTGATGACGCTTTGCAGGTATTTCAGCACTTCCTGTTCGCCGACGAGGGCGGCGTAGCCGGCGGCGCTTCTCCCCTCCTTGTCGTGCGCCATCGGGTCGGCACCTTTCGCCACAAGCAGTTTCACCGTCTCCAGCAGTCCGCGAACCGACGCGCCCATCAGGGCTGTACGGCCCAGCTTATCGACTGCGTTGACGTCGACGGCGCGGTCGATCAACAGCTGCATGGTTTCGGCGCTGCCGCTGAAGGCAGCCGCCAGCAAGGGAGTGAGACCGTCGGCATTAGCGGCGGTCACGTCGATTCCCTTCGATACCAGCATCTTCATGGTGCCTGCACAACCGCCCATGGCGGCGGCGATGGGAGCCGTATGGCCACCCTCGTCTCTTGCGTTCAACTCGACACCTCGGGCGAGGAAGAGCTGAACGATGTCGTCGTGGCATTTGGAGGCGGCGACCAGGTAGCCGGCCGCCATTCCCTTTTTCGCGCCGCCCTCGAGCAGCGCGTTCGCCGCATCGATGTTGCCTGCCGCCGCCGCGTAGACCAGCGGTGTCCCGCCCTGTGCGTCGGCGGCCTCGACGTCCGCGCCCTTCGCCATCAACGCCCGCAGCGGCGCGGCAAAACCCTGGATTGCGGCCGCCATCAAGGCGGTCCGCCCCAGCCGGTCTTTCGCGGCGAGATTGGCCCCGCGCGCCAGGAGCAACTCCACCGAATCGGCGTAGCCGCCAAAGGCCGCGCTCATCAGCGCCGTGGATCCAACCGAATTTGCCGCATTCACGTCCGCGCCGGCATCGAGCAGCGCGCGCACCGCGTCCGCGCGGCCCGTCGACGCGGCCGCCATCAGCGCGGTCATGCCGTCCTTGTCGGCGGCGCGCACGCTGGCGCCTTTTGCGATGAGTAACTGCAACACGGGCGTGTGCCCTTCGGCCGCTGCCATCATCAGCGGCGACACACCCTCCACGTCCCGCGCATTCACCGCCGCGCCGGCATCGAGCAGCACCTGGACCGCGGCAAGGTTTCCCTGCGCCGCGGCGTAGGTCAAGGCGGTTCGTTCGCTCCGATCGGTCTCATCGACCTTGGTCCCTGAACCGAGGAGAGATTGCAACCGCACCGCATCGCCCCGCATGGCGGCCTCGGCGAGCTGACTTTGCAGGTCTTGCGCGTGAAGAGGCAGCGCCAGCGCCAGCAGCAGACACGGGGTCAGAGACCGCGCCGGGGTCAGTGCACTTCCCCTTCGCCTTCAGGGCACTGAATCTCCACAAATCGCAGCCACGCGGCAATTTCACGCGGGGAGGGCAGGTCGGCAACGTTGGCGGAAGAGGTGATCCAGTGAAGCTCGCCCCACCGGTCGGCGACCGCGCAACCGGGCAGCGGCATCCCCTCGACCGGATTGGTGGTGACGACCACGACCGCGTCATGGACGGCGAGCGCCGGGAGCGCCTCGCGCAATTGCTGGATGTAGACCCGGGCGTCAGCCGAGTTCTCCTCGGCAAGGCACACGAGCGCGAGGTTTTTTTTCTGCCACACGTCCGCGTAGTTCACCCGGATATCGTCGACGGTGACGATTTCAAAATGGGGAACGCGGTCGCCCTGAAGGAGCATTCGAAAAACTTACCACAGAGAACACAGCGGAGCACAGACCTTTTGACGCTTTACCGCTCGAATGACTCGCGGCGGCCGGAGGCCGACAGCTTGATGATGTACTGCTCGGGATGATCCCAGAACAATTTTCTCAGCTCGCCGAGGCTGCTCGCCCCGCCGTAGCTGATCGACGAGCAGAGATGCTTCAGCATGCCGGCAATTACCGGCCGCACCGACCCGCGCAGGGGCACGCTCACCTCGAGACCCTCGGCGCCGAGCGTATCCACGTCGATCGCATCGGAGTCCTCGACGTCGAGCCGATCCACCATCGCGCCGATCGACGCCATCCCCCTGAATACCTTGAACGGCACGCGCACCACTTTCTGCGACTCGGGCAGCACGACGGATTTGTGAACCGTCTCGCCTGGCGTCTCCGTGGTGCCGGCAAACGCATTGCCCAGCATCACCGTGTCGCCACCGAAGAGCAGCGCCTCGATGATGCCGCCGTCGCGGCGAATCCCGCCGTCGGCAATCAGCGGAACCCTGTCACCAACGGCCATCTGGCATTCGACGAGCGCCTGAAGCTGCGGCACGCCGAAGTTCGTGTTCAAACGGGTCGTGCACCCGCCGCCGGGCCCGATCCCCACTTTGATGCCGTTGACGCCGCGCTCCGCGAGATACCTCGCACCCTCGGCCGTGGCCACATTGCCGGCAATCATTTCGAAATCACCGAGCTTCGCACGGAACGCTTCGACGGCCTTCGCCATCACCACCGAATGGCCGTGGGCGATATCGATGACGAGCACGTCGACGCCCGCGCGGATGAGCTCCGCGGCGCGCTCGAGGAAATCGCCTTTGGCGCCGATCGCGGCGCCGACTCGAAGGCGACCCTGCGCGTCGCGCGACGCAAACGGCAAACGCTTCTGATGAACGATATCCCGGGAGGTGATCAGCCCTGTCAGCACGCCGTTCGGGCCCACCAGCGGCAGCTTCTTGATTTTTCGCTTCGCCATCACCCGCTCGGCCTCGTCGAGTGAGATGTCGCCTTCGTGCAGCACGAGCTTGTCGAGCGGCGTCATCCGCTCGCCCACCTGCTGCTGGCCGCCCACGAAGCGGGCGTCGCGCGTGGTGAGCAACCCTCTCAGCTTTCGATCGCCATCCACGACCACAAGCGTTCCCACACCCGAGCGCTCCATGGTCTCGGTCGCCTCGCGCAGGCTGGCCGTCGCACCGATCGTGTAGGGGTCCGGAATGACGCCGTGCTGGGTGCGCTTGACGACCTCGACTTCGCGCACCTGTGCGGCAATGTCGCCGCCGCGGAAGCCGCGGTCGATGATGCCAATCCCGCCCTCTTCGGCCTGGACGATGGCCATGGCGGCGCGGGTAATCGTATCCATGTTGGCGGACACGATCGGGTGTTTCAGCGTGAGATGCTCCGACAGACGCGACGACAGATCGATGGTCCTGGGATCGCGCCGCTCGAGCACGCCGAAATGCGGCGAGAAGAGAAAGTCGTCGAACGTACAGCCATGGACCTCGGCCAGCAGATCGGTCATTGCGACATCATATCCAAATAGACCTAACGAGTATGATTACCTCAGTGACCACCCGCCGGGTTTTCCATGCCGTGTACGCGCTGCTGGGCCTGTTCCTCGCATCGTTGTTGAGCGGGTTGAGCGGGTTGAGCGGGTTGAGCGGCGTAGTGTCGGGACAGGCGCCCGGTTCCGGTGGGTCCGTGACCGTGCTCTCCCGCGACGGCCGGCGTCCGCTGCCGGCCGTGGAAGTGCAGGGCCACAGCATGGTGGGGCTGGACGACCTCGCCAACCTGTTTCAGCTCACCATCCGTGAAGATGCCGCTCCGCGCGCGGTCACTGTGACCTACAAAGATCGGACGATCGTGTTGACGCCCGATCAGGCGCTGGCGTCGATGTCGGGGCGCCTCGTCTCGCTGCCGGCGCCGCTGACGCGGCAGGGCCGCCGCTGGCTGGTACCGGTGGAATTCGCCGGCGTTGCGTTGCCGCTCATCTACGACACGAAGCTTGACTACCGCCCGGACTCGCGGCTGCTGATCGTGGGCGATATGCGGGTGCCTCACGTCGTGGCGCTGTACGACGACACCGGCAACATTCTGCGAGTCACGCTGGGCATCACACCAAAGGCGATGACCAGCATCGTTCAGGATCAGAACCGGCTGCTGGTACGAATCGACGCCGATGCGCTCGATCCTGCGCTGCTGCCGCCGCCCCAGCAGAATTTCCTGACCGGCATTCGAGCCACCGAGCCGAACACGATCCAGATGGATCTCGGCTCGCGCTTTGCGTCGTACCGCTCGTCGACACCGATTTCCACTGGCGCCGCGGCGCAGCTGACGATCGATCTGCTGCCGGCGGCGGGAGAGTCCACGTCTGCAGGCCCAGCACCGGCGCCGCCCGAGCCGAACGCGTCGAACCTTCCGGTGTTCGGCGGCGCACGATCGTCGATTCGCACCATCGTGCTCGATCCGGGGCACGGCGGCGACGATAGCGGGGTGAAGGGCACGGCCGGCATCCTGGAGAAGGACGTGGCGCTGGCGGTGGCCAGGCGCGCGAAAAGCGTGATCGAGGGCCGGCTCGGCATTCGAGTACTGTTGACGCGCGATGAAGACACCAAACCCGATGCCGACACGCGCGCCGCGGTTGCGAACAACAACAAGGCCGATCTGTTCATCAGTCTGCACGCGAACGGGTCGCCTCGCGAGTCGGCCCAAGGCGCGCTGATTTACTACCTGAATCTCGATCATTCAGGCGAAGAAGCGCGGCGGCAATCGCAGGCCGACCGCGAGGTGCTCTCGATATACGGCGGCGGCAGCCGGGAATTCGCGCTCCTGGACTGGGAGCTGGCGCAGGCGGCGCACGTTCAGGAATCCGCGGCGTTTGCGGGCCTCATCGAACAGAAGATGCGCGCCATGGCCAACGTGTCGGCGGTGAGCGTGCAGAAAGCACCGATGCGCGGGCTCACCGCCGCCAACATGCCGGCGGTGCTCATCGAAATGGGCTACCTGTCGAACCCGGCCGAGGAGAAAACGCTCTCGTCGGCGGAATTTCAGAGCGGTGTGGCGCAAGCCATCGCGGAAGCCGTGATCGCCTTTCGGGACTATCTCGAACAAGCGCCAAGGTGATGACCAAACGACGCGACATCCTCGTGTACGCCGTGCTGGCGGGAGTTCTGGTCGCCGGCCTGATCGTCCTGTTTTTTGTGGGACCCCGATGGCTGAGCACGCCCGGTCCCGTCCAACCCGGAGCAGCGGCGGGCGCGGCGGAGGCCCGAAAGATTCGCGCGCGGCTCTTCTTTGTGGGTCCCGACGGGGAGCGTCTGTCGCCCGTGGAGCAGGAAGTGCCCCTCGGTGACGGCCCCGCCGAACAGGCCAGGCGTATCGTGGAAGCGGAGCTTTCCGCCCCGCCGACGACTTACGCGTCTCCGATTCCGGCCGGCACCAAACTGAAAACGATCTTTCTGACGCCGAAGGGCGAGGCGTACCTGGACCTGAGCCCCGAGGTACGCACGAATCATCCGGGCGGAACGACCAATGAAGTTCTCACGGTTTACGCGCTCGTAAACGCGCTGACATGGAATCTTCCGGCGATCACCGGCGTGCAAATTCTCGTCGACGGGAAGGAAGTCGACACGCTGGCCGGCCATCTCGATCTCCGCCGGCCACTCGAGCAGGATCTCACTTATGCGAATGGACAATCGAGCCCCCAATGAGCTGCGCGCCACGCGCATCCACCCGCAATTTCTCATCCATCCAGAGGGCTCGGTGCTCATGGAGTCGGGCCGCACGCGGGTGATCTGCACGGCCAGCGTGGAAGACCGCGTCCCTCCGTTTTTGCGGAACAGCGGCAAAGGCTGGGTCACCGCCGAGTACGGCATGCTGCCGCGGGCGACGTCCACACGCACGCAGCGCGAGGCGTCGACGGGAAAGGTCGGCGGGCGCACGCAGGAGATCCAGCGGCTCATCGGCCGATCGCTGCGGTCGGTGATGAAGCTCGAGTTGCTGGGCGAGCGCACGGTATGGCTGGATTGCGATGTGATCCAGGCCGACGGGGGCACGCGCACGGCGTCGATCACCGGCGCGTTCGTGGCGCTCGTGCTGGCTCTTCACTATCTGCGGGAGAAGGATCTGTTGCAGACGATGCCGGTCGTCGAGTATGTCGCGGCCACCAGCGTGGGGATCGTCGACGGCGCGCGGCTGCTCGATCTGGCCTATGAAGAAGACTCGAAGGCGGAAGTCGACATGAACATCGTGATGACGGGCGCTGGGAAGTTTATCGAGGTGCAGGGAACGGCAGAGGCGGCCCCCTTCGGCCGGGACGCGCTGCTGGAAATGCTGGACCTCGGGCAGGCCGGAATCCAGAAGCTGATTGCGCTGCAGAAAGAGGCGGTGGGGCACATACTGAAGTAGAAAGTTAAAAGTGGAAAGTTGAAAGTGGAAAGTTGAAAGTAGAAAGTAGAAAGTAGAAAGTTAAGAGTTGAAGGTCCTGCTGGTGGCGACCGCCAATCCCGACAAGCTGAAGGAAATCGTCCGCGCTCTCGCCGATCTGCCGGTCACGCTGAAGACGCTCAACGATTTTCCAGGAGTGACAATCGCCGAAGAAACCGGATCGACGTTCGCCGAGAACGCGCGTCTGAAAGCGCTGCACTACGCCACGGCGACCGGCTTATTGACGATGGCCGAAGACTCAGGGTTTGAGGTCGACGCGTTGAACCGCGAGCCGGGAATCTACTCGGCACGTTATCTGGGGCCCAACGCCACGTATCCGGAACGGTTCGAGGCGATCTACGCCGCCGTTCGAAGGCGCAAAGACAAATCAGACCAAAGCAACGGCGCCAGGTTCGTGTGCGCGGTGGCGCTGGCCGCGGACGGCAAGATCGCCTTTGAAACCAGGGCGGTGGTCGAGGGACGACTCGCAGCACAACCCTCGGGCACCGGCGGCTTTGGCTACGACCCGATCTTCTGCTACCCCCCTTACGGCAAAACGTTCGCGGAAGTCACGCCGGAACAGAAGCTCGCCGTGAGCCATCGGGGTGAGGCCATCCGCGCCCTGAAAACCCACCTCGAGCAAAATCTGTAGCCAAAACGGCCCGGGAGCTGAATCATTTCAATACGGCTCCCGGCGAATCAGGCCTGCCTGATCCGGAATGAGGCGCGGCCCGACGCGCCGTGGCGGAATCCTTGCATTCCGCTCATCGTTATGGCGACGCTCGACACCAATTCGTACTGGACCGATAACACGCCAGACCCGAAATTCTCCTCGCTCAAGGACGACCTCGCCGTCGATGTCCTCATCGTAGGCGGCGGCATCACCGGCATCACCGCAGCCTACCTGCTCAAGCGCGCGGGCCTCACTGTCGCGCTCGTCGAGCGCCACCGCTGTGTGTCGGCCGATACGTCGCACACGACCGCCCACTTGACATGCGTGACCGACATGCGGCTGGCCGACCTCGTCAAGAATTTCGGCAAGGACCACGCGCAGGCGGTCTGGGACGCGGGGTTCCATGCGATCGACACGATCAACACGCTGGTCTGGCGCGAACAGATCAAGTGCCAATTCGCATGGGTGCCCGGCTACCTGTACGATTCGCCGGATCGACCAACCGATCTGCGCGAAGAAGCGAAGACGGCGAACGAGTTGGGGTTCGACGCCGAATATCTCTCGCGCATTCCGCTCGTCGACGGCCCCGGCGTCCGCTACGACAATCAGGCCAAGTTTCATCCGCGCAAATACCTGCTGGCTCTCCTGCGCCTGATTGCGGGCAAAGGCAGCTACGTGTTCGAGGGCACGAGCGTCGAAGAAATCGAAGCCACGCCGCGGATCACCGCCACGACGGAGGGCGGCCATCGCATTCACTGCGAACATGTGTTCATCGCCACCCACGTGCCGCTACAGGGGATGACGAATCCGGCCTCGGCGATGTTTTTCCAGTCAAAGCTCGCGCTCTACAGCTCTTACGCGGCCGGGGGCTGGGTGAAACGCGGCACGATTCCTGAAGCGCTGTTCTGGGACACGCGCGATCCCTACGACTATCTGCGCGTCGATCGCCGGCACGACCATGACTATGTGATATTCGGCGGCGAAGATCACAAGACCGGCCAGATGGACGACACCTCGAAGTGCTACGCCGCGCTGGAACAGCGGCTGAAGCGCTTGATTCCCGACATCAGCCTCACGCACCGCTGGTCGGGCCAGGTGGTCGAGACCAACGACGGACTGCCCTACATCGGCGAATCCGCAGAGAGGCAATTCGTCGCGACCGGTTTTTCGGGAAACGGGATGACGTTCGGCACCCTGGCGGCCATCATGGTGACCGACGCGATCACCGGACATCCGAATCCATGGAAGGAGCTCTTCGACCCGGGCCGGACGAAGATCAAGGGCGGGCTGTGGAACTACATCAAGGAAAACAAGGACTACGCGTATTACCTGATTCGCGATCGGTTCGCGGGCGGGGGGAGCACGTCGCTGCGCGCGGTAAAACGAGGCACCGGCGAAGTGATGGACGTGAACGGGCAGCCCGCCGCGGTGTATCGCGGGCTGGACGGCAAGATCAGCGTGCGCTCAGCCGTGTGCGCTCACATGGGCTGTTACGTCCACTGGAACGACACGCAATGGACATGGGATTGCCCGTGCCACGGCTCCCGGTTCAAGGCCAACGGCGATGTCTACGCGGGGCCGGCCGAGTCGCCGCTGGGGGAGATCAAGCCGCAGGACGAAAAGCCCGACAAGAAAGTCGCCCGGGCGCGGAAGAAGTAGCCACGGGCTCCAGACTCAGGGCTCAGGGCTCTGTGGGCCCCGAGTCCTGAGTCTCACGCGATCTCAGTTCGAGCTGGCCTTGGTCACTCCGAGCTCGCCGAGCTTGGCGGCGAGGTCCTCGGCCGAGGTCGCCGGCTTCACGGCCTTGTCGATAGCCAGAATTCTTCCATCCTTCCCGATGTAGAACGTCCAGCGATTCGCGACGCCGCGCGCGTTCAACACGCCGTATGCGGTCGCCACTTCTTTCGTGGGGTCGCTCAACAGCGGAAAGTCGGCGGCCTCCTTCTGCACTTCCTGACCGTTCAGCATCACCGATTTTGCATTCGCGAACGCGGTGTTCTTCTCGATCGGATCGACGCTGATCATGAAGTACTGCACCTGGTACTTCTTGATCATGTCGCCGTGCTCCGCCAGCGATTTGCACTCGATCGTGCATCCCTGGGTGAAGGCCGCCGGGAACCAGGCGAGCGCGATGGCTTTCTTTCCCGCGTAGTCGGTCAACTGATGGGTCTTGCCATCGGTCCCCTGGAGCTTGAAGTTCGGAGCCTTGTCGCCCACCTTCAACTCGGCCATCGGCATGGCGTTGCCGCCGGCCGCCCCCTGGGCAAACGCCATCGTCACGCCGCCCAGCGTCACGGCCGCGAATCCAACGAGAATCAAACTTCGCATAAACCTCCTCCTGCTTTTATAGCCAACCACTCGCCTGAAATCCTCAGAGAAAACCGGTCGTGCAGCATCGAACACGATATCATAAGCGTCAGTTTCAAGGGCGGGGCGGCGATCGCGCGTTCGGCGGCGGTCCTGAACAGTCGTGCGGCCGCGGTGGCCAGCGGCACTCAAACGAGGGATGCCGCGAGGCTCGGGGCTGTGCGGAATGCCGAGGCTCCCGGATATCGCACGCGCAGACTTCCCTGCCGGCCAGCAGGCTCGAGAATGCGCAGCCGCGTCGGGTCGCCCAGCGCCTTGACGAGCGTGCCCACCGAGGAAAGACGGGTGTCTTTGGCGGCTGATATATTCGTATTCACAAATATATCGCACTCCGGCTACCGTTGCCACTCATTCGCGACGCCGCAATCACCGCGCAGCGATCATCGAGACACGAAAAGGGTCGAGTTCGCAATCTCAACGATGTTCTGGAGCACGCGCCCGATGCCAGATGTCTTCTCTCTCGGGGGAAGTCGTTCGTATTGCGTCTGCGCGAGCTGACGAACGCGACGAAGCGGCGCATCATCGGTACGCGCCATCCACAACGGCCGAATATTTCGGTAGACCGGGATCCGGCGGCGCGCGACGCCCGTCACAGGCGGATGAGGACGCTGGACGCTCGGCACCAATGGACGAACCCACGCGCCAGCCGGGCGCGTCCACGGCAAATCAGGAAAGATCGCAAATAGATCCTTCTCCATTTACTGAAGCATACGCGACTTACGTCTGTACGTCGAACGCGGTCACTTGAACTGAGGCTTGCGGCGATCCAGTTCCTTCGGCCAGTGTGGCTGCTCATCGGCTCGCATCTCGACGATCGCCCAGCCATTGGCGACAAGGTAATTGGCGAGAGTCGGTGTCACCTCATAAGTTCGGCCCAGCCGATAGTAGTTGAGGGACACACCGTTGACGCCGTGGTGCGGTTGTCGAATGATTCTGACTCTCACGGAGCACCAGGAAAGGACGACGGCATCAAGATGTTCAACTCGTTTCCGAATCAGCCTGAGATATATGACTTAGACGTATACACTCACTCGGTGACATGCCTGGAGTGGCGACACAAACGAACCTGCGTACCTCAGCGGTGTCCTGCCGCAATATGTGCTAGCACGGACTAATCGAAGCAACAATCTTGCCGCCGTCGCGGACGGCTCGCTGTTGAGAGGGCGTTGGTTGTGGCTTCCAATCGCGCTGTTGATACTGTAGAACGCCTGATCGAACATCAACGGACAGTGGGCGCCTGCCGCATCCCCCAAAGATAGACGCCCTCCGGTGGTGGGAAGGGCTGAGCGCGGTCATCCAACCCCCCCCTCGTCAATTCGCTATGGCTAGCTTCAGCGGCCGGGTGGGTGGGCTCAGGGCGCCGTTATAGATGCGCACCTCATCGATGACGCCCGTGAAGTACGCGCCACCAGTGACGCCCGGATAGTCTCCGATGTGCAGCGGCTGCGTGGTTGTTGTTGGTCCGGCCGAACCGGTCCATGCCAGACTCGCCGTTTGGGTGCCATCGACAAACAACCTCCCGCCTGCGCTGTCCACGACGTACACGACCTGGTGCCACTTGCCATCGTTGTAGCCGGGTGTTTGAAGCGTGCAACTGCCGCCGTCGTACGCGTAATTGGCGGCGTCCCGCAGATACCACGCGCAGAGGGCGCCGTTGTTCATGAAGATCTGGTATCCGTTGAAGGAGCCGGGTGCGTATTTGTTGACGATACCTCTGATGCCGGTTGTCGCAGTGGTGTTGATCCAGGCGGCAATCGTTAACGGGAACGCGTCCAGCGCCGGCGCATCGGCGACGGATACGTAGTTGCTGACGCCGTTGAAGGACAGGGCGAGGTTGATCCGTCCTGCTGTCCAGGCCGGTCCATTTACCAAGGCTCCAACATGGCCGTTGCCCGAGGCGTCGTTCGCTATCGTGCCCGTACCTTCGTCGAACGGCCAATAGCCGACCGGCGTCGACGACGCCGCCGTCGTGAACGTGGAATCACCGGACGTTGCGAGATTGCTCGCCGCGTCGCGCGATTTCACGCGATAGTGGTACACGGTGTTGGCGCTCAGGCCACTCAGGGCTTGGCTGTGCGATGTCGCCAAAGCCGCGTTCAGGGTCGTCGAACTGCCGTAGCCCGTGGTCGGTCCGTAGTCCACTTGTGAATCGGACAGTTTGTCCGTCGTCCATGCGATCGTGGCGCCGGAAGCCCAGATGCCGGAGGCCGCAACGGCCGAGATGACTGGCGGCGGCGTGAGGATGGCGACGGTCACCGCCACGCTGCTCGACGTCGCGGAGTTGCCGGCGGTGTTGCGGGCGACGGCGGTCAGAGTGTGAAGGCCGTTGAGCGCGGACGCCGGCGTCCACGCGAACGCATACGGCGCCGTTGTCAGGAGCGGACCGAGTGTCGCGCCATCCAGCAGGAATTGCACGCTGGCGACGCCGACGTTATCGGAGGCGGTCGCGGAGACGGTCGTCAGCCCTGTCAGAGTGGATCCTGCGAGGGGTGCGGTGATCGACACGGTCGGTAGCGAAGTACCGGCGCTCGACAATTTCACAATGAACGTATCGATGCGCGACCCACAGCCGAAGCCGCCACTTTCTGATCCTAATGTGCCGCCCCAATAGCTTGAGAACAGAGCCCAGTTGCCGTCATTGGAAATCTGGGCGAAGCCTTCGGCGTAATAGCATCCGGCTGGGTCTCCATGACTATGGGCAACACGCCAGACGGTATTCGAACCGTCGGTGGCGGCGAGGACAATCTCGAGCAGCCAGGGTAACCAAGAGGGGGACGTATCACCGTACCGGGAGAACAGAACAGGCGCATTGGGATTGCTGGCCGCGTTGTGCCACGAACTGTGTTCACCGTCATACCAATTGACGGTCGTAGGCGGTTGCGCGATAAAGACGTATTTTGAAGAGTTCATCAGGTCGTTTGGATCTCGTACAACCGCGCCGCGTGAGTCCCTCCCATCGATGGATCCGCTTCCATTCATGGACTTGCCGTTACCCAAGGAGACATGCCCCGACCAGTAAGGATCCGCACCCGTGAGAAGGGACCACGTATTGGTGGCGAGGTTGAAAACGCAATCGCCATTGCCTCCCCAGCTTTGCTGGTGAAACGTGACGCCCAGCCACGCGCCTCCGGCGCTGCCATCTATAGAGTGGACGCCTAGTGTCTGCCCGGCCGCGGAGGTGGGCCAATGCGGGTCGCTTTGGGCAACACCGTTGATCGTCTTGTTTGGAACATCGATGAGCTTGCTGTTAGAGGGGTTGTTGGGATCGATGCAAAAGAGCTTGGTAAAGGTATCCTGAATGCCCGCGCCGGCCGCGGAACAGACCCATTGGTCCTGGCCTACAACCGCGGCATGATAGGTGGCTGGATCCCCGTTTAATGGTCCGCCCAGATTTGTGATCGCGCCCGTGGCCTTGTTGTATTTGGCAATCGTGTTGCCATTCAAGAAATAGATGATGTCGGGATTGACGGCGGACCATTCCCATGTGTAAGGAATGATCGAGGTCAGATCATGAGGGACAGGGTGGGAAGATCCGTCGCCGACTTTGAGCGTGGCGGGATTGAACTCCAGCCAGTATCCCTGGCCCTGAGGACCTATGAGTTTGATGGCGGTAGAATTGGCATTAAATGTTCGGACAAATCCCGAATCCCCGGGGATGAACGATTGCCCACCGAACGTATTCTGATCTGTGACACGCAAAATGGTGGAGCCAAAGGTTGGATCGGTAATGACGGTGTTCGCTGGCCCCAAGACCGGAGGCGGCGGGGCGGGTTTTGCGTCGGTTCCGGTGTAGAAAGAATAAGTGGAAGGGGCCACGGTTTGAGCTCGCAAGACCGGCACCCACAGCACGGCGATCATGATGACAACGAAGTACGGACAGACGGAGCGCTTGGCGGAACGCGAGCTCGCGATCATGAGTCCTCCTTCAAAACGCGGAGGGCCCTCACGTCCCCCAAACCACACACTCTTCGGGTAACCCGGCTCTCAGATCAAGCGATCTGACCCATGGCCTTGCGTCCTCGCCTCGTGAGGGGTGTGCCTTTGTCGGGCAGAGAGTCTCCGCTTCTCGCACGATCCGCAACGTACGTGCCAGAGCGTTCGATGGAACACGAAGGGATCGCCCTGCGCGCTTTTGCCCACACCAACTAGTCAGCGGACACGGTACTGGTGAGATCGCGACAGAATCGACCACGGATGGACTGAAACGCGCAAGCATGGCCCGTGACGGTTTTGATGCTCCGATTACAATTCTTGCAGGCCCGCACACTGCGGTTCAGCGAAGTAAGTACATGGTCGCGCCGACAGAAGAGGCCAACCGAGGAGTCCGCGTGTGTACCAGAGGCCCGGTCCGGTAAGCCTGAGCGATGGCGCCAGCTCGATCGCGCCTGGCGCCGCGCTTCACTTTGGAGGCGCTTCTGCGCAACCATGATGGAGAAGCTCATCGCGACGTCGCCGGAACACTCATGATCCGCATCCGCCCCTTCGTCCTCGCCGACGTGTCGAATGTCGCCGCGCTGCACGCGAGCGTCTTCGCCGCGATCAGTCACCTCAATATGGAGACGCGACGGCGATACCTTCAACGCGTGTTTCTTGAAAACCCCTGGTACGACCACACCTTGCCATCCCTCGTTGGCGAAGGGGAGAACGGTCGGATCGTTGCGTTCTTGGGCGTGCTCCCACGACGGATGTCGTGGAATGGCCGGCCTGTCACGGTCGCAATCAGCTCGCAGTTCATGGTCGCGCCGGACCATCGCGGCGTCCCGGGCTTTCTCTTGCTGAAGGCGTTCCTGGCTGGCCATCAGGACCTGTCGATCACGGACGGCGCCACCCACGAGTCGGTCAAGATCTGGAAGGCGGCCGGCGGTACCGACTCGCCGCTTCACAGCATCCACTGGACGCGCCCCCTCCGCCCGCTGCAGTATGGGCTGTCCTTCGTGAGCGCGCGCGCATCGCTGCTGCGCGCCGCCGGACCGTTCTGTGCCGTCGTCGACGCGATCGCCACGCGTATGAGCCGGAGTCCGTTCCGGCTCACGACATCCGCGTCGGGCGAGGCGCTTACGGTCGACCTCATCCTGGACTACGCCGACCAGTTCGTCCCACGCGCCGCCCTGCGACCGGAGTATGACCGCGCATCTCTGAAGTGGCTCCTCGAGATGGCCGGGCAGAAGGCCTCAGCGGGTAATCTCCGCCAAGTGCTCGTCCGCAACGCCGACAACGAGGTCATTGGCTGGTATCTCTACTACCTCACGAGGCGAGGCAGCAGCGAAGTCCTCCAGATCGCCGGCAGGCCCGACAGCTTAGGTGAGGTACTCGAGCATCTCTTCTACCACGCGTGGCGCGAGGGCGCGCTCGCGGTCTCCGGGAGGCTGGACCCGACGTTCCTCGACGCGCTTCGGGCCAAGCACTGCCTGTTCCACGGCCGAGGATCCCCCGTGTTGGTTCACTCCCGGCGCCGCGAGCTGGTCGACGCTGTCCGCTGCGGCGACGCCTTCCTGACCCGCCTCGAGGGTGAGTGGTGGATGGCGTTCCAGGAGGGTGAGCGTGGCCAGGTACTGCAGTCCCGTTCCTGAACCCCTCCTGAGTCACAGATCAGGTTTGAACCGATCCGGGTTGAAACGATCTGGATCCTCCCAAATATCGGGGTGCCGATGGATGAAGCACGGCGAAACATAGGTTTCAGTCCCTGCCGGAACGAAATAGTCGCCAAGCCAATCGTCCGGGCCCAACGGGATTCGTCCGCCTTTGAGTGTCATGTCTCCAAGCCTTCGGTTCCGAGCCCCATTCGCGGTTGGCGCGCGGTTAGCCCATTCGGTTAGCCCGGGATTTCCGTACGTCTAATCGTACACGAGCCGCGTCGGAGCTCGAGAGATCCCGGCGCAGTGCTCGCGAGCATAACTCCGGCTCCCATCAGACGCCGCTTGGGAACCCGATGCGAGACGAGAGGCCGGATTTCAGGCCGGATTAGGCCGCCCTTCCCCTCACCGCTCAGGGCAGACCGTAACCCGGATGTGCTACGCACATTAGTCACCTCCGAGTGATTTCACACTCTCCACTGGCGTTCTATATTCACGGTCGGATGTGGGTTTCTGTTCGCCGAGCTTCCCGGCTGAACAGCAGGCTGCGCCAAAGGAGCAACGATGACTTCTGCAGTTGCCGGGCTTGCGACGTCGAACGAATCGAGGACCGCGTCAATCCAGGCGCAAATAGACCGGACGATCGAGGATCTTCTCGCGGGGCTCCCCAACCCCGGACAGTTATCCGCCGAGGAACGCCGGGGAATCATCGCCCGGTACACGGCGGTGCTCGAGGGGAATTTCATTTACTGGATGACCGGCGCCTACATCTCGGTCGGGTCGGACGAGGCGCGGGCCAAGATCATGGACAACTTGCGCGAAGAAGTGCGCGACTGTCATCCCGGAATGATGCGGCGGTTCGCCCTTGCGGCCCACGCCGTTCCGGGCGACGCGGATGCGCAGGCCGTCTACCGCAACCTGATGAGCGTTCGCTTGTTCATCGGACGACTTTCGCCGGTGCCGACCGTGGTGACCATGGCCTTCTTCGAGGGCTTCATTCAACGGTTCATGCCCTATCTTGCCGAGCTTGCCCAGCGTCAGGGCTCGGCCGAGATGGAATACACCGACGTCCACGGCGTCTGTGATGTCACCCATACACAAGAACTCTTTCGCGCGCTGGAAGCGGAGATGAGGCTCGAGCCGCCGCTGCCCGACAAGGAGATGTTCGAAGGAGTCGAGCTCCTTCGGACGCTGATTCAGACCATCGTTGTCAACAACTAGACCGCTGCCTACCCGATATGTCAATCAAGGTAACCGTGATTTCGGAAATCCGGCAGATTGCGGCGGACCACAAGAAGCGTCTGCCCCCTCTGACCGATGACCTGATCCTGCTCGATTCAGGCCTCGACTCGCTCGCCATCGCCATCCTCGTCGCTCGGCTCGAGGAGACCTTGGGAATCGATCCGTTTACCGCGTCCGACGACGTGGCCTACCCGGTCACGCTTGGCGATTTCATCAAGTTCTATGAGCACGCCGCCACACCTCATGGGGTCGATTCGAGACAGGCTGGGTAACGCGCCGGCGGGCCCGGATCGCTATCTGTGGGGCGCCACGGCCGGCATTTGCCTCGCAGATCTTCTCGACGGCACGACCCTCGGCGGCCGCGCGCCGGAGCTCGCTGGGCGATCCGTGCTCGTCGCCGTCCGGGATCAGTTCGCAGCGGCATTGGCGCTCATCGAGCTGGACGGCTTTGCCAACCGGCTGATCGTCTGCACACCTGACGTACCGTCCGAACACCTTCCCTCGGTCCTCGCGAACGCGGGCGTGGATGCGATTGTTTCGGATCACGGTCGAAGTGATAAGGGTTTGGGAGTCTCCATACAGGTTCTCTGCAACGGCGCGATCTCGCCCTCGAAAGAGATTCCGGTCGCGTGCTGCGGCACCGAGTGGGTGCTCCTCACCTCCGGCACGACCGGTGCGCCCAAAATGGTCGCTCACAGCTTCGCTACTCTCACGGCGCCCATCGGCAGCGTCCTGGCACAGGGCGCCGACGTCGTGTGGGGCACCTTCTATGACATCCGCCGGTACGGCGGACTCCAGATCCTTCTCAGGGCCGTCCTCGGCCGCGGATCCTTCGTGCTTTCGGGCACTGGCGAGCCGGTCGGAGATTATCTCGTGCGGCTGGGCGCACATGGGGCGACGCATGTGTCGGGCACCCCTTCGCACTGGCGTCGTGCGTTGATGAGCCCGAACGCTCGTGCGATCGCACCGCGCTACATTCGCCTGTCTGGAGAAATCGCGGACCAGGGGATCCTGAACGCGCTCCGGTCGTTCTACCCGCAGGCCAGCATCGGCCATGCCTTCGCCTCAACGGAAGCGGGCGTCGGATTTGAAGTCAACGATGGGCTCGAGGGGTTTCCAGCGAGCATGGTCGGAGCGTCCGGCGACGTCCAAATCAGCGTTGACGATGGCTCGCTGCGGATCCGTTCTGTACGACGCGCGGTCCGGTATATCGGCGAGGAACACTCCACGCTGACCGATCGTGAAGGCTTCGTCGACACAGGCGACATGGTGGAACGCCGCGGCGATCGGTACTACTTCCTCGGTCGACGGAGCGGCCTCATCAACGTCGGAGGACTGAAAGTCCACCCGGAGGAAGTCGAGGCGGCGATCAACCGGCACCCGGCGGTCCGCATGTCGATGGTGCGGTCCAAGCACAACCCCATCACCGGCTCACTCGTCGCCGCGGACGTCGTCCTGAACGGAGAGCCAGGCGCAGGTCACGCGACTGCAGACTTCGAGCGCGAGATCCTCCAGATCTGTCACGAGCGCCTCGCCCCCTACAAGATTCCGGCGACGATCCGTTTCGTTCCCGCGCTCGAGATGGCCGCCGGCGGCAAGTTGGCCCGTCGTGCGTCAGGTGATTGTGATGAGCCGGCTCGCGTGGCATGAATGCGAGGTCACAGCGTGAGAACCGAAACGATCGCCACGGAGTCAGCTCAGCAAGGAGCGGCCTGATGATCACCAGACACGCGCAATCAACAGGTGTCGGGACGCTGGGAAGAGCGCAACGCCTGCACCGTGCGGCGACGACCCAATTCCGTGCATTCAGTCCGCCGTGCATCGACATCGGGCTGATCAACAACATGCCCGACGCGGCACTGGACGCCACGGAACGGCAATTCCGCGCGCTCCTCACTGCGGCGGCGGCGGATGGCATCGCCGTTCATCTGACGCTCTATACGCTGCCGGAAGTTCCGCGAACCGATTTCGGTCGCCGCCAGGTGAGCCGCTATTCCCCCATCGATGAGCTGTGGGACCGTCGTCACGATGCTCTCATCGTGACCGGGACGGAGCCGCGGGCGGCGGATCTCAAGGACGAGCCGTTCTGGGGCACCCTGACGCGAGTTCTGGAATGGGCCGAGCTCCACACCTACTCGACGATCCTCTCCTGTCTGGCGGCGCACGCTGGCATTCTCAAATTCGATGGAATCGTCCGGCGCCCGCTCGGCGACAAACGCTTCGGCGTCTTCGAATGCGTGCGCGTCTCGGATCACCCATTGACCGCCACTGCTCCGAGGCGTCTGCAGATGCCGCAATCCCGGTGGAATGAGATACCCGAGGAAGCCTTGCTCGCGTGCGGTTATCGCGTGCTGACGCGGTCGCAGGACGCCGGCGTCGATGCCTTCGTGAAACAGGGAAAGAGCCTGTTCGTGTTCTTCCAGGGTCATCCAGAATACGAGGCCATCACGCTGCTGCTCGAGTATCGCCGCGATATCGGTCGCTACCTTCGGGGCGAGCGAGGCTCGTACCCGCCAATGCCGCACGGCTACTTCGACCAGGAGACCGTCGACGCGTTGACTGGCCTGCGTGAGCGAGCATTGTCGGATCGGCGCGAGGAGCTGCTCGTCGAGTTCCCGACCGCGATGGCGGCGGCCAAGGTGACGAACACCTGGCGCTCGACAGCAGAGAGCCTCTATCGCAATTGGCTGCTGTATATCTGCGCCGAGAAGAGGCAAACGCTGCCCGCGAGATAGGCGCGGCACAGGCCATTGGGATGAGCGCGAGAGTACTGGGAACGTGGGGGCCGCCGGCCTTGCTTGTGACAGGGCTTCTTGCGGCCTGCTCCAATCCTGAAGCGAAGGTCGCCGGCACGTGGAGTCCAAAGGCCGCCGCCGCTTACCTCGATCAACGAGCGGACTGGTGGATGGGATGGCATGGGGCAGCCCGCGATCATGGAACGTTCTGCGTCTCCTGCCACACGGCGCTTCCGTACGCCCTCTCGCGCGCCGCCCTCCGTGAGCCGCTGTCTGATGACGCTCCGTCCTACGGCGAACAGAGACTTCTTGACAATGTCACCAAGCGCGTACGGCTCTGGAACGAGGTCGGCCCGTACTACGCCGATCAAGCTGACAAAGCCGTCGAGTCCCGCGGAACCGAAGCGGTCCTCAATGCCTTGATCCTTGCCTACCATGACGCGCAGAACGGCCGATTCAGTGAAGCGACGCCAACCGCCCTGGACACCATGTGGGCGCTGCAACAGACAACGGGTGATCGAGCGGGTGCGTGGCCGTGGCTGCAGTTCGGTTTGAGCCCCTGGGAGGGGAGAGACTCTCAATATTACGGAGCCGCACTGGCCGCGCTTGCCGTGGGCGCCGCTCCCGAGAACTACCGTTCGAGCGCCGCGATACAAACCAACCTCGAACGGTTGCGGGCGTATCTGGACCGCGAATACCCGGGGCAGTCCTTGTCGAATCGCGTGGTCCTTCTATGGGCTTCGACGAAACTGTCTGGGCTCATCGGAGACGAGCGTCAACAATCTCTCGTCAACGAGATTCTCGGTGAACAACAATCAGATGGAGGCTGGAGCCTCTCCTCACTCGCCAGGTCCCGGGAAGCGTCACGTCTTCGTTCTTCTGTTTGGTCGTGGATTCGACATCGAACGCCGGTGGAGACCAACAGTGACGGGTGTGCCACGGGCATCGTCGTGTTCGTGCTCTTAGAAACCGGCGTGCCTCGCGAGCATGTCCAGCTTCAGCAGGGTCTTTCGTGGTTGGTGCGACATCAGAACAAGGCCGAAGGTTCCTGGCCCGCCTCTTCTCTCAACAAACCACGCGATCCATCCTCCAATATCGGTCGGTTCATGAGTGACGCTGCGACCGGCTACGCCGTGCTCGCGCTCACCAAGGCCAACCGTTATTAGATCTACGTCGCGCGCCTCGGCAAGATCACGTTGGCGTGAGTGAATTGTTCGTCCGTTGTCGGGAACCGGCAGGCATCGACGAACTGCGTGCCGCGGAACGCTCAGACACGCAGACACGATGAGCGGCGAGAGACGCTCGCCGAAGCTGTCCGCAACGTCGTGGGCGGCCGGGGGAGGGTGACCGAGGAGGCGGATGCAGTGCAGGGCTTCCCGCAACTCGACGAGGCGCTCGTCGCGCGGATCGGGCGTCCGTCGCCGCGGCCCAGGAGGGAGTCGATCGCTAAGCGATAGCGCGCTGCGATCCTGTCGCAGGCCCGTTCGGACCCGGGATCGCGACGCTCCGCAAGGCGTGCGGAGTCGAGGAGCTGATTGGTGACACACTGAACAAGGTATTTTGAATCAGGAGTCGGGTCTCCTCCTGGCTCCCATAGATGTCGTCTTCGCCAAGAATGTTCACACCGTTCGCCACGTGGCGGACGATGTTGTGCGTGAAGGCAGCGAAAACAACCGATCTCTGACTTCCAGACATGAAGACTTCCCCTGGTGGCGGAAGTCCCGAGTCCCCTTCCTGATTCGCGGCAGGCCGCCGGTCTAGATCGGCGCGTGATCCCAGGTCACCTTCTGGCGGCCGGTGACGTACCGGACGAAGGCAATGGCCGTGGCCCAGCTCAGCAGGCAGATCGTGTACGGAACGGCGATGAGCGGCAGCCGTCTCCTCGTGTTACGCAACGCGAACCCGCCTAAAGCGACGACGTAGAACACGATTTGCGCGGCAAGCATGTAGCGGTACATCGGCTGAGCGGCCACGATCAAATTGGCACCGAGCGCCGTCGCGTGAAATACCGGTGCCGTCAGCCGGAGACCTTTATGCGAAACCGTCTGGAACCAGAGTCGATTCTGGAACGGACTCAGGAGCCACGGCTCGCGGGCGAAGAGTTGAAAGTTTCCGGCGATCGTGCGAACTTTGCGTCTGAATTCCTCTCGGGCCGTCGGCGCCACATGATCGTAGGCGCGCGCGTCTGATTCGAAGAGCACGCGATAGCCTCTGCGCGCGATTCTCATGGGAACAAGGACGTCGTCCAGGATCGTGTCTGCGGCGAGCGGCTCAAATAACCTCCGCCGGATTGCATAGATCGCGCCCGTGGCGCCTACCGTAGAGTCCGCACGGCTTTCGCTCTTTCGAATCAACTTCTCGTACCGCCAGTAGAACCCGACGCCCTCGCCCACCGTGGTCGCTTCGCCATTTCTCGTCAGGACCAGCTCTCCGCTGACGGCACCCACGCCCGGATCGGCAAAGTGGCGGACCACTGCAGCGAGCGCCGTCGATTGAAACCGCTGTCTCGCGTCGGCCAACACCACAATATCCCCGGTCGCTCTGGGCACGACCTCGTTCAACACGGACGGCTTTCCGCGGCGCCGATCGCACGCGATCACGACGACGCCGGCGCGCTCGTACGCGCGGGCCCGTTCCACCGTGTCATCAGTCGAGCCATCAGAGGCAACGATGACTTCCAGTCGGTCCCTGGGGTAGTCGAGCTTCAGGAGATTTTCCAGGCGGGCGCCGATTCGTGATGCCTCGTTGTGCGCAATGATCACCACGCTGATCATTGACTTGGTTGCCGACTTGGTTGCCGACACGCACGACCTGCGGGGTCGTACGGCGCCCCATGCACACATCAGCGCCGGGTAGCCGACGTACGTGTACGCAAGCGCCAGGAGCGACAGCCAGAAGAGCCCCTCTAGAACGCGCATCGATGGACGACCTTGGATGGGTGTACAGCGCCGCGAACTGCGGCGGTGCTAGCGGCGGCCTTCGATCGACTGGCTGGTGAGCATCGGCGCCGCAATCAAAGGGAAGGAGGCCTCGAAATCGACGCCGGGGTCCGTACCATCGCTGCCGGATCTGCGGTAGCGACTCGACCGCGCGAGACGATAATCGCCCCGCGCTCGATCGACAAATCCGACCTCGTCGACCGATCGCGGGAAGAAATTGCTAGCAGAATACTGAGCCGGGTTGCCGCCGATGATGACGTTCTTCGCGATGATCGCACCGGGAAAGTAAGCGGCGATGGTCGGCCGGCCCACTCCCGTTCCCGTGCCGATGATGCCATACGGGCCGTGCGGCGTGATGTTGTCACGGAAGGCGAAACGGACGTGCGGCTCGCCGTCGCCGTTAATGATGTTCTCGGTCTGTTGAGCGGTGTTGTGCTCGATGGCGATGTCCGCCGAACCGGCCAACAGTTGAAACAGCCGCCCGCTTCCCCACGTGCCGCCAACATCGTCAAAGAGGTTATGGGCGATCCGGATCCGCCTGCCCTGCTGGCTTGGACGGAGGTCGTCACGAGCGAGGATATTGATGCCGGATCCAACATGACGTACGAGGTTGCTCTGGAAGGTCACGTCCTCCACGACCGACCAGGGCGCAGTCCCGTCCTGGTTGCGTACCGTGAAAAGAATGGCAAATCCGTTTTGCGCGCCCGGCCAGTTGTATTCGAAGACGTTCCGTTCGATGAGCACTCGCCGTGCGTTTTTCAACTCGAACAGGTTCTTGATCGACCAGGGGGTGTGGGTATAGGTGGGATCACCAATCCTCCAGGACCGCGGTTTCGAAAACTGATTGCGCCGGATCTCGATGTCGGCGGGCACCAGGTTGGCGATCCAGGGGTCGCCGCCGCCGAACAGGATGTTCTCTCCCGCGCCTTCCAGATAGTTATTGACGATCTTGAACGGGCCGGGCCCGCCCCAGCCGGCGAGCGCCTGGGAGTCGTTCCCCACTTCCTTGCAATCCGAGATGTACGAATCGATGACGGCGGTAGACCGCGAGTTCAACACAATGGCGCGCCGGAGGCCTCGCTGCGGATCTCCGTGAAGATAACAGCGATCGAGAATCACGTCGGACGGGAGCGACTCGACGGAGGTCATCGTCGGCCCGCCAAGCTGGACCAGCTGGTACAGAAAGACGTTGTCTTTCGGGCGGATCTCGATGCCAATAAAGCGATAGTGATGCGCGCCGGATGCTGCGACTACGACAGATCCGGAGGCTGCCACCAGCTTCGGCAACGCATGTGCGTATGACGGGTCAATCCGCGTGCCCGGCGCAGGAAGGCTGCTGTCGGGCGCATCGGACCGCACGACGATCCACCCGGTTCCCGACTTGGCGGGAAGGGTAAACGGACCGGTGAATGTTGCCCCGGCGGCCAGGGCGATGACGTCGCCGGGCTTGGCCGCATTCAGCGCCGCCTGGAGATCGCCTCCGGCGGCCACCGAAATCGTGCGTCCGGCCGGGTGGCTGTACGCCGTATCGATGAAGACACGCGGGAGCTCGGGTGGAGCCGGGCCCGGATTCGCGCTTGCGACAACCGCCGGGCGTGCTGTACTGGCGGCGAACGCGACGGCGAGACCGAACGAAAGCGTAAGATGCCGCGCAATGATCGCCATCAGACACAGACCTCCTTTGCGCCAAGCGGGAGAGGTTGCACGGCCCCTCGAGTCAGATCGATGACCGCGTGGTGATCGCCGGCCTCCGATAGCGCCCTCGCCGAGTCGGCATCGATGTTGCCGATGACCAGGACCTCGGCATGGGCGAGAAGAGTGTCCAGGTCGTCGCACATCAGTGAAGAGATGTGGGGAATCTCTTCGTCGATATAGCGGCGATTGGCCCCGACCAGCCGCGCGATCGAAACGTTTCGGTCGAAGATCCGCACCTGACACCCTTTGCCGATGAGTGTCTCGACCAGCGCAACCATCGGACTTTCGCGAAGATCGTCGGTGCCGGCCTTGAAAGCAAGTCCGACCACGCCCACACGCCGCTTGTGCGTCTCGAGCACGGCATCCACAGCGCGACGGATCTGAGCCTCGTTCGAGGGTACGATTGCGGAAAGCAGCGGCACGGGCAAGTAGGCCGTCCGCGCGGCACTGAGCAGGCCCCTGAGGTCTTTCGGCAGGCACGACCCGCCAAATGCGTATCCGGGGCGCAGGTAGGCATCCGATACGTTCAACTTGCGGTCCATCAGAAAGATGCGCGTGACTTCCTGGGGATCGGCGCCGAGGGCCGCGCACAGGTCGGCAATTTCATTCGCAAAGCAGACCTTCAGAGCGTGGAAGGTATTCGACACGTACTTCATCATTTCCGCCTCAGCGACGCCGGTTCGCACGAACGGCGCGTTGACGCACATGTAGAGCGCGCGGAGCCTGGCCACCGCCCGATCGCTCTCGCACCCGACCAGGGTCAACGGCGGCGCGGCAAAATCGCGCAGTGACGAGCCCTCGCGCATGAACTCGGGGTTCACCGCAATGTGCAGCTCGCTCTGGCGCGCCGGACCGGCTCCTGCGAGCAGCGCAGGCTGAAGGATGGCGGCCGTCGTGCCGGGCAGCACCGTACTGCGAAGCACCACGATGTAGTCACCGGCGCGTTCGCGCAAGCTATGACCGATTTGTTCGCCGACGCGCTCGACCGCCGAGAAGTCCGGCGTGCCGTTACTACGCGCGGGAGTGCCAACGCAGATCAGCGCGAGCTCTGTGCTTTGTACAGCCACTTCGCTGGAGCAGACGGCTCGCAATCGCTGCATCGCCACCATCTTCTCGATGAGCTCGCCAAGTCCCGGTTCGACGATCGGAGACCTGCCAGCGTTAATCATCGCGACCTTGTCGGGATTGACGTCCACGCCCACCACTTCGTGGCCAGCCTTGGCGAAGCAGGCCGCTGTGACGCAGCCGACATACCCGAGTCCGAAGACGCTAATGCGCATGATGAGCCACCACCTCCTCGCAGATGGCCGAGAACTCTCGGGCCACCTGCGGCCAGGAATACCTCTCCTCGACGAGACGACGGCCGTCAGATCCCAGCGCCCGCCGGCGATTCGCGTCCCCAAGCAGCGAGACCACGGCGCCGGCAAATGCACTGGGATCGTCGGCCTGCACGAAATGCTTTCCGGGAACGACGGGAAGGCCCTCGGCGCCGACTCCAGTCGAGACGACGGCCTTGCCCATCGCCAACGCTTCGAAAATCTTGAGCCTCGTACCGCCTCCAACGCGCAGCGGTACGACGTACACGGCCGCTTCGCTCATGTAGGGACGCACATCATCGACGGTTCCGGTGACTCGTACGCCTGCGCCCGCCGCCACGCTTCTCAGTCGGGATGACGGACGACGGCCGACCACGGTGAGCGTCGTATCGGGCACCGCTCGGCGAATGCGCGGGAGCACGGCATCGATGAAATGCAGCATGGCGTCGTCGTTCGGATACCAATCCATCGAGCCTGTGAACACGAGGTGCGTCGGCGTTTCACGGCCGGCGTTCGGAGCGAAATAGACCGTGTCGACCCCGGTCGGGATCGCGCGCACGTGGGCGTCCGGTGCGTTGCCAGCCAGAAGCGTTCGATCGACCTCGGATACCGCGACTGTCAAGCTGGCCTGGGCACAGGCGCGCGCTTCGGAGCGACGCATCTTCCGCCATTCCCCTTCGAGCGCCAGACGGCGCCACGGCCGGATTTCGACCGTCGACAGCCGTTTCCAGATCACGTGCTCGACATTGTGGGCGAACAGCACGATCGGGACGCGGCTGGAGAGCGGAACATTTGGCGTAGCTGCCAGGAAGTCAGCGATGCACAGATCGACGCCGCCAGCCGCGATCAATCGCCGAGCTTCTCGCCTGAGGGCTGGAACCCGACATTTCCAGATATCCACAGGCTCACGGGACAGCCAGGATCCCATGACCGCAGCAGCGAAGCGAATGCTTCCGTGTTTCGGAATTCCATGCGGGAATGACGCGATCCGCTCGCAGTTTGGAAGCCGTGCAACCAGGCCCTCCGGATCGTCGCCATCCCCGTGAGTGGTCAGCAGGGTCACCCGATGTGTGCGCGACAGCTCCGAAAGGATGTGGAAGCTGCGGAGGCGTCCGCCTGTATTCAACGGCCACAGCCCGCCCACTTTGATCCAAAGGACGCGTTGCGTTCTCACGCTGCCCTCATGACGGCTGCCGTGTCCTCTCCGTCAAGGAAGATCCGCTGCCAGATTTCAAGATTGACGAGAAGCCAGAGGCGGTCACCGTGTTCCGCTGCACCGGCCCAGTGCTCGCCGGCAAGTCGTTTCAGCGCGATGGGATTGAACAACCCTCGTTTGATCGCGCGCGGTCCCAGTACAAACTCCTCAACCACCGGCCGGAATGGTCCGCGGAGCCAGCGCCCAACAGGAACCGGAAATCCCATCTTTCGCCGGGTGAGGATGGGGCGCGGCACCACACTTTGCAGCGCCTGCCGGAGGACGGCCTTGGTTTGGAACCCGCGCAACTTCAACCGGGCCGGCATCCTGACCACGTGTTCGACGAGCTCGTGATCGAGAAACGGCACGCGGCTTTCAATCGACGCCGCCATGCTCATCTGGTCCTGTTTCATCAACAGCTCGACGAGGTAGGTTTGGAGATCGGCTGCGGACATGCGATGGAGCACGCTGCCGCGGGCTTCCTGATAGCACCGCAGTCCTTCAGCGTAAGGTTGCCCCGCGACGCTGAAGGCATCCGACGCCAGCAGCCGCTGTCGTATCTCGTCGGTGAATACCGCGAAGTTCTCGAAGAAGAGCGTCCGCGGGTCTAACTGGAGCGTCAGAAAGGTTCGTCCGGCAAATCGCCGTGCGCCGCGGGGGAGCGCATTGACCAGCCGGCTGACCTCCTCGCGAAGCGCTCCTGGAGCCCAACGGGTGTAGACGCGCCCGAGGCGCTCATTCCAGGCGGTGACGCGGTATCGGTTGTAGCCGAGAAAGAGCTCATCGGCCCCTTCGCCCGTGAGCACGACTTTGACGTGCTCGCGCGCCAGGCGCGACACGAAATACAAAGGCACGCTTGATGGAAATGCGATCGGTTCGTCTTCATGCCAGACGAGGCGCGGCAGCGTGTCGAAGAATTCCCGGGACGACACCACGACTTCTCGATGCTCGGCGCCCACCGAATGCGCGGCGAGCCGCGCGTACCGCAATTCGTTCGCCTCCGGCTCGTCGAATCCGACCGCGAAGGTTCGAAGGCGCTCTGTGAGCATCGGCGACATCAGACCGGCCAGCCCGCTCGAGTCGATGCCCCCGGAAAGAAACAGGCCAACCGGCACATCGCTCATGAGGTGGCTCCGGACCGTCGTCCCGAGCGTGGTCCGCAGATCGCGCGCCTGATCTTCAAAAGTGGCGCGGGAAACACTGCCTTCGTGGGGCAACGACCAGTAGCGGCGCTCCTTGAGACCTCCTGGCAGGGACCACGAAAGCGTCCGGCCGGGCAGGAGCTTCCGTATCCCCCGGAAGAAGGTTTCCTCGCCAGACACAAAGCGCGTGGCGAGGAACTCGGGAACGATCCGCTCGTTCAGCGTAGGTTGAATACGACCGGCCGCCAGGATGGCCTTGATCTCGGAGGCAAACAGCAACTCGTGGGCGGTATAAGCGTAGTAGAGCGGTTTTATACCGAGGCGATCACGAGCCAGGAGCAGGCGCCCCCGCGCGCGGTCGAAAATGGCAAAGGCGAACATCCCCTGGAGCCGCTCGACAGAGCGCTCGCCCTCTTCCTCATAAAGATGAAGGATCGTCTCGGTATCGCTGCGAGTCCGATACTGGTGCCCGCGCGCTTCCAACGCCCGCCGATGCTCGGCGTGGTTGTAGATCTCGCCGTTGAAGACAATCCAGACCGATCCGTCTTCATTGGCCATGGGTTGATGACCACCGACCACGTCGACGATCGAGAGGCGCCGGTGGCCGAGCCCGACCGGTCCATCGATGTAGATCCCGGCGCCGTCGGGACCTCGATGGCGAAGCCTTTCCCGCATCTGCGTGAGGCGCGCTTCCTCAACACGTTCTCGCGGGTCGAGCTTGACGATTCCAACAATTCCGCACATGATTGAAATAATCCGGTGATGTGACGCTGTTGTCGGTCGGGAATGGCACTTTGAGGCCATGCCGATCAGAAAAGCAAAAGCCCGTTATTTCTCGACGCGGCTCACGCGCGAGTTCCTCACGCCGCTCGTGAAGTGCCGGCTGGCTTTGCCGAGAATCAGAACCGCTCTGAAGCCGGCATCTCTTGTTTCAGAAATACGGCGAGGGCCTCCTGCTCTTCGGGGGCGCTCAGGACCGGCGCGAGCGTTTCCGAAAAGCTGTCCGAGCTATGCGGAATGGCTGTCGCCAGCCGGCCCCTATCACTCATGGGTCACCCGCACTGTTGTCTCCGTAATCTCGACGCTCTCGCGCCACTCCTCGAACGCAAGGCGACATGGACTGGCATCGTCCCGATCGAGCGAGACACGTGGCGGGCCGGCGTCCGGATCTGCGGCCGGTACGAGAACTGTCGCGACGCGAAACGGCAGGTGCGCAATCGTCGAGTAGACGAGCACGGGCGCCGGCCGGCGCTGACCGTAATCAGGTGAAACCCAGCCTTGAAGAGGATCGACCTCGCCTTGGCCTACCCTCGCTTCGAGCGGCACCATGGCGAAGGGGCGTACCCAAAGAGCACGCGTGCCCCGTCGCGCGCAGGCCCAGAGGCCCGGGGGCGCCTGCACCTTCACTTCCAAGGGCGCAAACTGGAATCGAAGCTCGAGGTGGTGCTCGGCGAGGCCCTCCAGATCGTCGACGACAATCCAGAATCTGGGCTTGACGAAGAGCACTCGTCGCCGGTGGACGACGTGATCGGGCAGGGCGCAATAAGCGTCGTGATCGGCATCGGCGAGGTCATACGTCTCTGTCGATACCCATCGCCGCAGCCGAGCTTGCGGCCGATTCCTCCAGGCAAAAGGTCCCGCAGGTACTGCCTGCCCGATCCCGTCGACGAGTACCGTGCTATGGGCGTTGCTGCACCGGAAAAAATCGCGGGAAGCCGGCTCCGCCGTATAGCAGTACGTTCCAGCGTCCACCAGATACGGCTCGCCGAAGGCCGAACATTGGATGCTCAGCAGGTCGGCGTGACCGTGGCCTCCGCTGTGCGAGCACCCGAGCGGCCCGACGTCGAAGATCAGATGGTGGGCGTCCGCCTGCCAGCCGCTTCGCATCACTACGTAACCTCCGTCGGCAAACAGACGCGATGGCGGTCGCGCCGGCGGAGCGGGTTCGAGCGCGTCGAACGACTTCAGCCCTTGCTCACCGAGGAGCCAGAAGGTCTCGTGCGCCGGTCCACCAGCCGCCCATGCGTAGTCGGACCGCCCGAAGAGCGCCGCCGCCGTGGAGAAGATGCCGCGCAGGTCGTCGGCCGCCCGCGGCTCGAGCGGGAGAATCGATCCCCCGTCAGAATCGCCGATCTGCGGCATCGAACCGTCGGGACCGCGGACCGCCAACAGAAAATCAAGCATCAACTGGACCCGCTCGGCCACCAGAGGAGAAACCGCGATGCGGTTTCGCGCCGCCAGCAGCAGGAAATGGAGGTAGATCTCTATCGTGTACCGCTGGTAATAGGTGGACTGTTCGAAGTAAACGCCATCCGCGCACACCTGCCGCCCGATCTGCTCCACCAGGATCCGTGCCCCCAACGCCCGCCACCTCGAGGTGCGTTCGAGCCCAGCGCACACGACTCCGGCGTAGAACAAACCCAGGGCTTCGCCGGTCAAATGCGTGTTCGGTGAAAAGTAATAGGAAAGGTATTTCTCCACATGGGCCGCATGTGCCTCGATCTGTCGCAGCATGTCCTTGAACACGTCATCGGTGAGCGCGGCCGAACCGGCAAACAGGGACAGCGCCCAGCACCACGCGATGAGCCGCAGCGCAACCTCGAGGCTGCTCGCCCAGTTGATGCCAATGCCCTCCGGGTTGGCGTGCATCCACTCTCGCACGGCGGACGCGAAGGCCTCGGCGAAGCGCTCATCCCGGGTAAATCGGTACGCCTGTCCGAGTTGAAGCAGCCACTGATGGCGATTGAGCTCCCAGATGACCTTGCTGTCGCCGTTCGTCTGCCAGTCGAGCGGGTCCACACGGCTCCAATGGACGAGCGGCGATCGTCGTCCGGAGACCGGATCGAGGTGCCAGTCGATCGGATCGCCAAAAGAGAGCTCCTCGTAACCCAGCAACCTGAAGCGGTGGGCGCACAGACGCTCCGCGTCCGCAATCATCTGGAGCGGATCGCCGACACGGGCGGGCACGTGTTGTGCGACCCCGGCGAAAAACCGTTTCTCGGACATTTCCAGGAAGCGATCGCGGTCGGGCAACGTTCGCCATCGATAGCGGACGGGATCGACGACACCTGCCCGGTCGAACCAGACGCGGAGTTCCTGCCGGCCTCGTCCGGCGATCTCTGAGAGCCTCATGCGGAGCAGCCGTCGGAGGGCGGCGCCACTTCGCGACTTTGCGGCGAAAGCCGGATCCAGGCGCCCTTTGGGTGCATCAACCGCCAGTCCGGCAGACATCGTCGGGGCTGCTAACTGATCGGCCGCCATCAGACACCGCTCTCATACGTCGCGGCCCATGCCTCGCGAACGTACGGCCACGTATAGGCGTCGACCTTCTGTCTCGCGCGGCGGACCATCGCCAGCGCGCTGTCGGGGTCCTCGAGCAACGCCGCCACCGCCGCGGCTATGGCGGCCGGATCGCCACAGGGCACAATGAGCCCGCTATCGCCGCGAACGAACGTGGTTGTGCGTGGAGAGACTGGCATGTGTCCGCCCCGGCCGATCATGTTCTTGAGATCTCCAGTGGAAGTCGACACGACCGGAAGCCCGGCCGCGAACGCTTCGAGCACGGATAGGGGCTGGTTGTCGACGACGGACGCATTGACGAAGACATCAGCTCCCGCGTACAGAGCGGCCATCTCCAGCGGCTCCTGGCGACCGACGAAGCTGATCCCATCGACACCAAGTGCCGCCGCGAGCCGGCGGAGCGCGCGCTCCTCGCGTCCGTAGCCGGCGACGATCAGAGTTGCATCCGGATAACGATGCTTTATCAGTGCGAATGCTGTGAGAATGACATCGACCCCGTAATGTCGCTCGAGATTCCGCGCGGAAAGAAGTCGTGGACGGAGGGGAGATCGCTCGCGGTACCGAAGGCCCAACGTGTCGATGACGTTCGGAATCACCCGAACCCGATAGCCATGCCGGGCGAACACCTCCCGGAGGTACTCTGACGGGACGACGATCTCATCCACGAGGCGAAGCCACGGGTGAACGAGCGGTCCCCAGTGCGCGAGATGGTCCTCGGCTTCGCCGCTGTGATAGTTGAGGATGACGCGCTTTCCGAGGATCCGCGCGGCGAGGATCGCTGGCACGGGTGCCAGGAGAAATGACCAGTACGATGCGCAGAAGACGTGGACGACGTCGACGTGCTGCAGGCGCGCGAGGCTGGACGCATAGAGCGACTCGTTGAGCGCCGTGCGGGCCCCTCGCAGCCGCCTCACCCACTGCAGCCTCGATGGAAAACGCGGATTGATCGGAATGAAGGCGACCTCATAGGCTTCAGTCGCCAGGCAATCCATCAGCGCACAGGCTTGAACGCCCTGACCACCCAGGATGTCGAGACTGGGCGCGACGAGACCAATTTTCGGGTGCATGCTTCTTCCGACCGGTATCAGGTTGTGTCGAGCGGTGGAGGGTCTCAACCAATCGACGTTGCGGCCGGGAAGGGCGTCGAGGAAATGCGTCCTCGCCCGGGCGTCGAGACCGAGTACGCACTATCTCCCGCAACGTCGCTTCGACTGGCCGTCGTGGGGTCGAGGAAGGTTCTGCACCACATCTCGAACGAGATGAGCGTCCAGAGGTGCAGGTCGAGGTTACGTCCCCGGTCGAGTTGTGCGAGAAGCCTTTCAATGTACTCCGGATTAAAGATCCCGCGCTGCCGACTGGTCTTCGAGAGCAGAAGATCGCGGACGAAAGGCCCGAGTTGTCCCCGGAACCAGCGCGCGAGCGGCACCGCGAAGCCGTGCTTGGGTCTGTCAATGACCGTATCGGGCAGGATGCCTCGCATCGCGCGTTTGAAGATGTACTTAGTGGTCCGGCCATTCAGCTTCAGGCCCGGCGGTATCGTGGCGGCAAACTCGACCAGCACGTGGTCGAGCAGTGGCACGCGCGCTTCGATCGAATGGGCCATGCTCATTCGATCGACTTTCGTCAGGATGTCGAGCGGAAGGTAGTTCTTGACGTCCAGATACTGCAGGGCCGAGAGCCAGTCGCCGTTCGGGCGCGTCAAGTGTTGGACGTTTTCCGAGCGCGGATCGAACGCCGACAGCGCGGTAAAGACGTCGTCGCGGAACAGCCGCCGCATTGCGTCCCGGCGAAAGAGCGTCACCGCGTCCAAGTACCGCTCGGCGCCGGCGAGGGAGAAATGATGCAGGAAATTTCGCCCCCGCATCCCGTCGGGCATCGCGCCGGATGCTAGCGCGAGCACGCCGCGCACGGGAGCGGGCACCCGATATGCGCGCTCGCGCGACTCCACGACATACTTGTCATACCCTCCAAACAGCTCGTCGCCGCCGTCGCCTGACAGCACCACGGTCACATGCTCGGCCGCCAGCCTGGACACCATGTAGGTTGGGATGGCCGAGGCATCGCCGAATGGCTCGTCCAAGAACCACGCGAGGTCTTCTAGGACCTCCAGCGCGTTGGGCTCCAAGATCAGCTCGTGGTGATCGGTCCCCAACTGCTTCGCCACGGACCGGGCGTGACTGGACTCGTCGTACTCGGCGTCCGCGAAGCCGATTGAAAACGTTTTCACCGGCTCGGTCGTCAGGCGCGCCATGCTCGCCACCACGGCGCTCGAGTCGATGCCGCCGCTCAGGAACGCGCCGAGCGGAACGTCACTCGCGAGGTGCAGCCCGACCGATTCCTCGACGAGAGCACGCAGCTGGTCGACGAAGTACGCCTCAGATCGGCCATAGTCCGGCTCAAATCGCAACTCCCAGTAGCGCTCGATGCGAGGGTCTCGACCTTGTGAGGCGACCAGGACGTGTGCCGGTTCGAGCTTTCTGACCCCATCGATGATGCTGTCGGACGCTGGTGTGGCCAGAAACGTAAAGAGATGATCGACGGCACGCCAGTTCAGCGCGCGCTCGACCTCGGGCAGCCGCAGGATCGCCTTCAACTCCGACGCAAAGATCAGCCGGCCCTCGGCGACAGTGTAGTACAACGGCTTGATTCCGATCCGATCGCGCGCCAGGAGAAGCTGCCTGGCTCGCCCGTCCCAAAGCGCGAACGCAAACATGCCACGAAGTCGATCGACGCACCGGATGCCGTGCTCTTCGTAAAGATGGACGATCGTCTCGGTGTCGCCGGTGGTCGAAAAGGTGTGGCCACGCCGCGTGAGATCGCGCCGGAGCTCGCGGAAATTGTAGATCTCGCCGTTGAGGACCACCCAAATCGAGCCGTCTTCATTTCCGACCGGCTGATCGCCTGTCTGGAGGTCGATGATGCTCAAGCGGCGCATGCCGAGACCCACCCCTGGAGCGAGGTACATGCCGCCGGAGTTCGGGCCTCGATGGACCATAGCGTCGCACATGGCTCGCACACTCGCGCGGTCGACGCCGGCTCCCGTCAGGCTCGCGATTCCCGCAATGCCGCACATGATTACCCCTCCTCCACCGGCGCCGCCGGGATCGCCGGTGTCGCGGAAGTCGCCAAATATCCCGGCCTGACCTTAGGTCTAAGGTGGCCTGCCCAGCGCCGCAGCTGGTCTGCGATGGCCAGCTGTTCGCGTTCGGTCAACAGGCCGCACCGCCAGACGAGGACAATGTAGACGCTCGCATACACTCCACCGGCGAGGGCCAGCAAGGGCAGTGGTGACCATCGCAGCCCCAACATCACTATCCGTGCGGCCACGGCCGCGACGGCTGCGGCCAGCACAATGCCCCCGCCGCTGCGCCATGGCACGAGCGCAGCCGGCCCGACTTTCATCAAGCGCGCGATCCGCGCCAGCCCGAGCGCTTTGGTGACAGCCGTCGCGGCCAGCGTGACAAACACCGCCCCGGCCAAATGAAACGTTGCGATCGACCAATGAATCAGCGATACGACGATAACGAGCCGGATCGCATTCAAAAAAAGAAGGAACCGGGTTTCCGCATAGACCCGCAGCGCGCCGTCCGTCATGAAGGCCGCAAGCAGAATCGCGAGCGACCAGATCATGAAAATGGGAGCGGCGGCGGCGTATCGTTCGGTGAAGAGGGTGACGATGAGCAGGCGCGCGGTCACGAGTAGCAGCCCAACCAACGGCACCAGCACCAGGGCCAGGTTGCGGAACGTTTCGAGCCAGATCGCGTGAGCGCTCTCGGTACGGCCCTCATGAAGTTCTTCCCCCATCCGCACCATCATGACGTTACTCGCCGAGGTGACTACGAAGTCGACAAACGGAATTTGAAGGCAGCCGACCGCGTAGATTGCGAACGTCGCCGCGTCGAAGTAATAGGAGACGGCGTACTGGTGCAGGTTGGTCTGGCAGATCTCCAGAACGATCGCCGCACCGAACGGCAACGCGTATCGCAGTTGTCGCTTGAGCACTGGACCATCCGGCTTGAGGCCGTCCTTGAAGGTTCGCGCCAGGAAAGTGAGCGCGGCAGCCAGCCGTAAGACGGCAAACGCGAGCGCTCCGAAGAGTAGAGCCTCGATGCTTCGAAACACCAGCGCTGGAATCACAAAGAAGGCCGCGCGGGCCAGATCGGACGCGCCGTAGCAGACCGATGCGGCGAGATAACGCCGGCGCGCGATCATGTCGATCTCCAGCACGCTCGAGACCATCATGAGCAGCAGGAGCAAGCCGATCGACGTTGAGTATCTCGACAGCTCGGGATTGCTCAGCCAGCCGTTCAGCCGTGGTCCGGCCGCATGGAGCAGGATCAGGCAACCCAGTCCAGCCACCGAGAGAAACAGCATCGAGTTCGCAATATAGCGTCCGGCCTGCCGCGACGCTGACGGGAGAAAATAGAAGAGACTCTCGGCCATGCCGAACTGCGCGATGTAGTACAGGGTTGCATAGACCAGAAAGATCTGTTTGTAGGTACCGAACTCCGCCTGCGAAAAAACCCTCGCCAGTACGACAGGAATGAAGAAGGTGGCGGCGAACGCCACGGTGCGCCCCGACATCAACAGGAACGTCGGCTTGACGCCCGAGTCCAGCCGGCTAGCGGCCGGACGCAGACATGGTTCGTCGAACTGATGCGGGACTGGAGTGGCGTTCGCCATATGATCGAAGCGTGAAAGTCGCACCGCTGTGAGGTTGCCGGCACGCGGACGGGACGTCGAATAACCCATTCAATTGACAACTGAGGATGGCGCCGGAGAATCGCCCCCGGGCACCCGCGCTCGACTGCTCCCACAGCAGCACCCGCGGAAGGGTCAGCCATGGGTACTCAGGATCCCGATGCCGGCAGGTCGTGACGGCAACCTCGTAACCCGCAGCCGCCACGGCACGCACGGCTGGCGCGTCAAAGCGTCCGTCGGGATAGGCGAAGCAAGTCACCGCTCTGCCGAGCCTTCTTTCCAGTTCCTTTCGCGACCCTGTCGTCTCGTCGATCACCTTCCCCCGCTCTTCGTTCGTCAGCAGGATATGGCTCTTCGTGTGCGAGCCCACGACAATGCCGGCATCACTGATCTCGGCGAGCATGTCCCAGCTCAGTGGCCGGAGCCCGTCGGGCAGATCTCCAGGGAGCCGGTACTCCACGTCGAGCGCATCGATGATCCGCTGCAGATCGGGGCGTGAGAGCGTCGTGATCAACATCCTCAGAGCGGCGTGGACGGTCGTTCCCCTCGCGATCTGCGCGCGGTTCGGCAACGCGATGTCGAGACGCCCAAGCAATTGCGACAGCTCGCGCGAAAGAGACGCCCGCAGAGTGGACGCCCGCGTAAGCAACAGGTACAGCTTGTCGTGAGGCAGGAGTTCAGACGTTCCGGCCCACTCGGTCACCGCAAAAACAGCGGCCGGTATTCCCTTTCGTTTGAGGAGCGGAAACGCATGCTCGTAGAAATCCCGATAACCGTCGTCAAACGTGATGGCGGCGATCGGACGAGCGGACCCCGAACGCGCGGCGACGCGCGAGCGCAATTCGTCCAGGCTCACGATCTGAAAACGCCGCCCGATCCAGTCGAGGTGTCGATCGAGCATCGCCCGGCTGATGAGCATCGCCGGAATGGAATACGCCGCGTGGGCAGCAAAGTCATCGACCACCCGGTGATACCCAAGCACGACGGGCTGTCGGCGACGGGTGGCCAGGAGCCATTCGGCACCACTCGCGTGGATGGCCGACGACACGCCGGTCTTAACGAACCCACGCACCATAGAGCCCTCTCCAAGCACCCAGGCGGCGCGCGGCCGAGATCCGGTCGCCAACCGTTTTGGGTAACATTTGCCGCGCCGTCCTTCTCACGACCCGAGTGACGATGCGCGCCTGTTTGGCCATCAATGCCCACGCATCGGAGGGATACAGCTCCAGGCGATCCAGCTTGCGGACCTCCTTGGCCCAGTGGAACTTGTACGACTCGTCGCCGTGCAGCAGGTCGTACTCCTGGGCGCCATCTTCGATTGCGCTCTTGATCGCCAATCCCATCGCGAGCAGGCCGACACTGTGCTTGCGGTAGCCGGGGTTGTACCCGGATTGATAAAAGTAGAAGACATGTTGATACAGAAAGCCATAGATGGCCGCGACGGGCTCCGCATCCAGCCAGAGGACGAAGAGTCGCAGCCAGCACCGATCGAGCGCCACGCGACTCAACTCGTCATGGAATTGCAGGAGCGCCGGCGTACAGAACGCGTCCGAACCGCCGTAGCCCTGCCATCGCATGTTGTGCAGGATGATCAGCCGCTGCAGCGCGTCGCGGCACTCCTCCGGTGAGCGTGCTTGCTTGAAATCCAGGTTGAAATTCTTCCTGGCATTCTTGAGGCGCCTATTGAAGTTGTACCGATGTTCCGACCCGAGCGAGCCGAGGTACGACTCCCAGGAGTGGCCGGTCAGCTTGATGTAAGGACAGACACCGGTCGTCATTCTGCATTGACTCCAGCCGCTGCGCTTCAGCTCATCCGCCAGCGTCGCCGCCGTGGACCTCTGCTTGTTGACCTGAGCAAGCTCGACCACAACGCGCTGGCCGGCCAGATATGCCCGGAGCTCGTCCAGCGCGTCCCGCTCGTGTCCATCTCTGACGATGATGTCGAGGTAGTCCGAGCCGACGGTGCCCGTGCCGAGGAATTCCAGTGACGGCAGCGGCAGAAGGCTGGCGACGCGAGGGGCGCACCACGCGAACGGCGCAATCGCGATCAGCTCGTCTCCGGAGCGTACGGAGAGAATCGACAGCCGCCGGGCGCCGGCCAGGTGTTTCCACCACGTGTAGAGCCACTCCCATGTCAGGAAGAGGCAGTCAGCGGCGCTCGCCTGGAGAAGGGAGGTCCATTCCCCGCTCAACCGTTCGAAGCCGGCAACGTCGTCTACGAGTTCGATCATGTTTCGGAAAGAGAGCGACTGTTGGCGGTCACCGCTTCACCGTTTCGAGCGTCACCTGCAGCTCGTCGATGCCACCGACCCAGTAACAGAGAAACCGCTCGGAAAAGGTCGGATGGGAGTCGAGTACCCGCTGCACAACGCGCCCCCACGCGCGCTGCGGCCACGGCCAGTACTGCTCTTCCATGAAGTATTTGAGCCGTACCGCTCTCACACGAAACCGCGCTTCCGTGTAGTACGAGTAGTCATTCTCACCAAAGTAATGAAACGACTCGGCGGAAAAAGCCCGGCGGTGCGTCGGATCAATCCACGCGTAGCGCCCCGAATAGTGCGGGGTCCGAATCAGCACGCGCGCTCCGGGCCGTGTCAGCCGCCAGACTTCCTGCAGGATCGGGATCGGAGCCGTGAAATGCTCGATGACGTGAGTCAGGCGGACTTCGTCGGCGCAGTTGTCCGGCAGCGGATAGGGGATAGCCTCGAG
>DASZHO010000052.1:0-38421 GCA_035937795.1 Vicinamibacterales bacterium
TGGATGCAGACGCCGATCGCCGACACGCCCAACAATTATGTGGAGGTCAGCAAGACACTGCAAGGATACTCGGCGTCGGTTGGCAAAGAGACCTTCGACGTGGTGTTACGGATTGATCTCGCGGACGGGAAAATCCTCTCGGCCACAATAGACAACCCGGTCGCGAAAGTCACCCGCGACTGCGCCGATGAGGCGCTGACGCGGTGCGGTCCGCCACGAGCCGATCCAACATTGCGGCGTATCGAAATGTCGCTGCTTGCGAGGTGATATGCGTGTGGGCCGATGGGTGGCGGTCGTTGTACTCCTCATCGGCGGTCTGCTGCTCGCAGATGTCATCCGCGTGCATCGGCCCGATCCCGACCGCGTGGTTTCAGGCGGGGGGATCACCGCGTTGGGGTGGACCGGCGTCATCGATGCGCAATCGACCGCGCAGGGCCGCACCATCAACGACTCAAGATTTGACCAGCAATCGGACGGTCTGCACCTGACCATAGGCCCCGCCGCCTATTACTGGAATCCCGCCAACGTCGCGGCTGGCACCTACACGCTTCACGCGACCTTTACCGAACCTCACCAGGTCAACAACCATCCGCACCCGATGGGGCTCTTCATTGGCGGCTCGCAGCTGGGCACGCCAGCGGTTCGGCTGATGTACTGCTCCGCCTATCGAGACGGTACATTCCTGGTGCGAGCGTTTCACGGCAGCACGGTCACCGATGTCGTCCCCAAGACGCGAACCCCGGCCGTGCATGAGGCGGCGCCGAGCGATCCCGTAACGCAGGAGATTGCATGGTCGGTGAACCCCGCGCAGGCGCAGTGCGTCATCAATGGCACAGCCGTAGCGACTCTGCGGCGCGAGCAGATCATCGGCCCCGACCGGCTCGAATCCATCGATGGTGTGTGGGGCATCCGCGTGAGCCACAACATGGACTTAATCGTGCAGAACCTCGCGCTCAGCAAGGGCAATCGCGCCAGCAATTGACGGAGTGTCTGCCTTGATTACCTTGCGGAACATGTGGTGACACGTCCTCGCTGGCTCCTGAATCGCACCGGGCTTGTCGGAGCCGATGGCCGCCAACCGCAAACCATGTTAAACAGCACGACCGCCACGCGGCCTTTATCCGATGCCGCCTCCCCGTAGTCTCCCCGAACCAGGTCGATTTGCGAGCACTGCACAGAACTGTAGAGCACGAACCACAAGCGGCGAACCTGAATGGACTCAACCCTTTGGGCCAACAATGTGCGTCATCACGGCGAAAAGTAAATTGACGCTCGTAGGGTTCGAATCCCTGCCTCACCGCCAGTTAGTCGTTCTCGCCATTGATCTTCCTTCCTGGCATCGCAGCGGTCTCCAACATGTCTCCAAACACTTTGACGGCTGCGGCTGATGCCATTCGGCTTATTCGCCTGTTGGAGCTTGTTCTGATCGGCGCGGTTGATCAGCCGCCGCATCGTCTCCGCGGTCATCGGCTCTCCTCGGCAGATCGCGAAACGGATCGTTCTCAGCGCTAACAACTCGCCGAGGAGCGCGTGGTCCACCAACGGTTTCATGGTGTCGAGCAGGACGCCGTGTGCACTCGATCATCGTCTGCGCGCCGGCCAACTCTTCGAGCGGAGCATATGCCTCATCGGTGGAGCGCGTACGTCGCGCCGCCCGTCAAGCCGCCGACGCTCGTGACGCGTTACTTATTGTTGCAACGGCAGGATCCGCGATCTCGCTACCTAGTTCCTTCTCGCCTCCACGTAGACAGATTTGTTCTGCAAGACGTCTTCGCGCGACGACTTTGTTCACGTTTCTGCTGAAGCCGTCGATTACTCCGCCGATGCGCGGCGCGAATACCTCAGGGATCGACTTTGCTGTTTTTAACCATCTAATTCGCGCTTGCCGCGAACGCGGCGGCCATCACTACGGCGCGAAACGGCGCGTCAGCGCGATCGAGATGAACAGACTTGTTGATCGTGCAAGCGATCGCATACGAGCGTGTCGCAGGTCCCCGCCATTTACCCGGGATTGCTCGCGATGTTGCGGGGTTTGAGCCGCTCAGCAATGGCACCTCGCTTGCTAGATTTGATGGAGTAATTGCGGGCTGTATCACCGTTTCATTCGCCGGCGTCGAGCAGATGCGCGAGTCGGCGTGTTCCGACTGAACTCGCACGGTACCAGGTAACCAGCTGTCAGCCGACGACGTCGCATTGATGTCGTAGTGAACCAGAGCTTGGGGCGTGCGTTGCCGCTCGCGTTGCACCGCAGCCGCGGCGTCCTCGTGTGCACAAAGAGAGGATCTATGAAGGCACGTGTGTGGTACTGGTGTCTCGCGGTATTGCTCGCCTCTGCGGCTGCCGCCTTCGGCCAGAACTATCTGGGGGGCGTGCGAGGCCTCGTGCGGGACAACCAGGGAGTCGTTCCAGGCGCCGAAATCACGCTCATGAACGAAGCGACGACGACGACGCGCGTCGAACAGGCTAACGAGGTTGGCGAGTACTCGTTCGCGAACGTACTCCCCGGGACCTATACGATCAAAGCCGCGCTAGCGGGCTTCAAGACCGAGGAGCGCAAAGGGCTGCAGGTCGGGACGCAGCAGACCGTCGCCGTGGACTTCACGCTGTCGGTGGGCGAGTTGAGTGAGCAAGTCACCGTCGTCGGTGGAGCACCCCTCGTCGAGCGGCTGACACCAACCGTGGCGACGTCGCTCGACAGCAAGTTCCTCGAAGAGCTGCCGATCTTTGGCCGGAACACCTTCTACGCCGCGGTGGCCGCGCCCAACGTCATTCAATCGGGGGATCCGCAATTCGTCCGGATGCAGGATCAATCGGGCTCTTCGCAGATATCGATCGGCGGCGGTCCACGACGCGGCAACGGTTACCTGCTCGAGGGCGTGCCGATCACCGACCTGCTCAACCGCGCCACCTGGATTCCGGGGATCGAAGCCGTCCAGGATCTGAAGGTCCAGGTCAAGACTTACGACGCCGAGATGGGACGCGCTGCCGGCGGGATCTTCAACACGAGCGCGAAGTCGGGCTCCAACGCCTTCAACGGCAGCGCGGTTCTCATCAACAAGCCGATGTGGGGCGTCGGCAACCTCTACTTCGCTCAAAAGGCCGGGCTGCCCAAGCCGCCGCAGTATTACTACGATTGGGCCGGGTCGTTCGGCGGCCCGCTCGTGAAGAACAAGACGTTCTTCTGGGCGACCACCGAGGGCTATCTGCAGGAAAGCACGCGCAACAACGTCCTCACGCTGCCGACGGCAACGGAGCGGCTCGGCGATTTCTCGCAGGCGGTCAACTCGGCCGGCCAGCCGATCGTCATCTACGACCCGCTGACAACGCGGCCGGATCCGGCGAGGCCGGGCCAGTTCATCCGCGATCCGTTTCCGGGCAACGTCATTCCCTCATACCGGCTGAACCCTGTAGCTGTGGCGATGATGCAGGGATTGCCCATCCCGGCCAACGGGACGCAGTACAACGCCAACGCGACGCTGAATGACGGCCCGCAGCGCCAGTACAGCTTCAAGCTCGATCAGCGCTGGTCAGACAAGTGGACCACCACCGGCATGTACGCGCGCCAACACACGCGGGAACCCGGCTCCACCTTCCTGGGCGCCTACGGAACCGTGGCGGGCGATCCCGCGGCCACCAAGAACGATCGCTGGATCAACTTCATCTCGGTGAACAACATCTTCATTCCGAACAATACGACCACCGTTGCCGTTCGCTACGGGTTCAACCAGTTCCATGACTTCGGCCAAAATGAATACGGCATCGCGACCGATGCCGCCTCGCTTGGCCTGCCGGGCAGCTACGTCAGCGGCCTCACGTACAACACGTTCCCGCGCATCACGATCAACGGCTACGGAGGCTCGCCGACCCTCGGCTACCAAGGCCCCAGCCAAGTGACTTACATCTCGCACAACGCCAACGCGACGGTGTCGAAATTCATGGGCCATCACACGATGAAGTTGGGCGCCGAGTACCGGCGCATCGGCGCTGACGTGCTCGTCTTCGGCGACTCGGCCGGCAACTTCACCTTCAACAGCGGGTTCACCCAGGGGCCGAACCCGAACACGGCCAGCTCCACGGCGGGGGACGGCTTCGCCTCGTTCCTGCTCGGCTTTCCGGCGTCCGGCGACATCCAGGTCGCCACACCAGGCCACTACTACATCAACTACGCGGCCGCCTACGTTCAGGACGAGTTCCGCGCCACACCGAAGATTACGCTGAACTACGGTCTCCGCTACGAGTCCGAAGGCGGGCTGCACGAAAGCAACAACCACTTCACCGTCGGCTTCGACCAGAGCGCGCCCTTTCCGGTGCAGGTGCCGGGGATGAACTTGAAAGGCGGGTTGATGTATGCCGGCATTAACGGCTATCCCAACTATCAGGGTCACCCGATCCACGATCAGTTCGCGCCGCGCGGCGGCATCGCGTGGTCGCTCACCGACAACCAGGTCATTCGCTCGGGCTACGGCTTCTACTGGGTGCCGGAGCAGTTCAACGGCGTCACCGAGGCCGTTATCGGCGCCCGCGGCTACACGGCGACGACGAGCTTCCTCTCGAGCAACGACGGCGGTCTTACGCCCGTCGGCACGCTGTCGAATCCGTTCGTGACGTTCCAGAAACCGCTCGGAAACTCGTTGGGCCTGGCTACGGGCGCAGGCGGCACGGTGGACTACATCGATCAGAACGCCAAGCCGGGCTATGTGCAGCAGTATTCGGTCGACTACCAGTTGGAGCTGCCGGCGCGCAACGTCATCACGGTCGGCTACCAGGGCAGTCGGTCCGAGCGGCTGACGCTCGGTGGGACGGCCGACGCCACGGTCAACATCAACCAGCTCGACCCCTCCTACCTCGCGCTCGGCACCGCTTTGCAGCAGGCCGTGCCGAACCCGTTCTACGGCAACCCGGCATTCGGGAACTTCAGCGTCTCGCCGACGATTCCGCGCGGGCAGCTCCTGCGGCCCTTCCCGGAGTTTGGCGACGTGCTCGCGCACCGCGCCAACCTCGGTAAGGCGCGCTACAACGCGCTCGTCATCAAGTGGGACCGCCGGCTGGGAACCTGGGGCGCGGCCGTCAACTACACCTACAGCCGGCTCATGGACAACCAGTTCGGCGAGACCAACAGTTTTTCATCGCGCCAGAACGGCACATCGGCGGGCCAGCCGCTCGACAGCACAAACCTGGATCGCGAGTACAGCTACTCCCTGCTGGACGTGCCGCACCGCTTGAACGTCAACGTTTCGATGGTGCTGCCCTTCGGCGAGGGCCATCGATGGCTCACCTCGGGGCTCGCGAACAGCATCTTCGGCGGGTGGAGCGTCACGGTCGGCGGCCGCTATCAGAACGGCTTCCCCCTGGCAATCTTCCAGGCGAGCAACAACTCCGGACTCTTCGGTAGCACGCAGCGGCCGAACATCGTCCCCGGCGTCAATCCGGCCGCGCCGGGTGGCTGGGAAAGCCGCCTCGGGCAGTGGCTGAATCCGGCCGCCTGGTCCGCTGCGCCGGCGTTCACGCTCGGCAATGCGCCCCGCACCGATCCACGCGTGCGAACGCCCGGTCAAGCGACGACCGACGTCAACATTCAGAAGTCCGTGCGGTTGGGCAACAAGACGTTCGGGCTGCGCGCCGACATTCTCAATCTCTTCGATCAGCCGCTCTTCACCAACGTCGTGACGCAATTCGGCGTGTCGAACTTCGGGCAGGTCAACCAGGTCGGCGGCTATCCACGGTCGTTGCAGCTTTCTGCACGGCTGAACTGGTAAATCCGGTGCGGGGGCATTCAGGGTCGAGAGACACAGCAGATAAGGACGGCATCATGCGCAGCACATCCGCTCGGTTCGGCTTCGTCGTCTCCTTCGCGTGCGCGGCGCTCGTCGTGCTCTTCCTCGGCCGCGACATCGTGTCGGGGCAGAACAATCAGAACGATCTCGTGGTGGGGGCGGGGCAGGCTCCCGCGCCGATGGAGGGCCGGGGCCGCAACGCGCCAGCAGCCAAGCCTGGCGCACCGGCGCCCATTGTCGGCGGCATCCGGCCGCCGGTGATCGGCAGCTCGGGCGGCGTCTCGAGCGGGCACAACCTGACGTCGGCGGCTGCGTTGGAGATGCTGCTGAAGGGGGGCAATGCCTACGACGCCGGTGTCGCGGGCATCCTGACGGCCGGCGTCGTCGAAGAGGATCTGTTCGGTCTGGGCGGCGAGGCGCTGGTGCTGGTCTATCCGATGAAGGAAAAGAAGGTCACGGCGATCGTCGGCCAGGGATGGGAGCCGAAAGGCGCCTCGATCGAATACTTCAAGGCGAAGGGGCTGACGGAGCTGCCCAACGCGGGCCTCGATCCGTCGGTCGTGCCCGGTGCGGTGTACGCGGCGCTCACCGTTCTCGAGAGGTGGGGCACGATGAGCTTCGAGCAGGTCTCGGCACGCGCCATCCAGTACTGCGAAGAAGGCTTCCCGCTCCGCCCCAGAATGGCGGAGACGATCGCGCGCAACCTCGATTTCTTCAAGTCGTGGCCCGACAACGCGAAAGTCTGGCTCAAGCCCGACGGGTCGATGTACGCGCCCGGCGAGCTGGTCAAGTTGCCGGGACTGGCCCACACGCTGAGGCGCATGGTCGAAGCCGAGCGTCAGGCGAAGAAGAAGGGGCGTTCTGCCGGCATCGTCGCCGCGCGAGACCGCTTCTACAAGGGAGACATCGCGCGAGAGATGGTTGCCTTCCTCCAGGCGCACGGCGCACCGTACGAGCTGAGCGACTTCTCGGAGTTCTTCGCGCCCATCGAGGAGCCGGCGTCGACGACCTACAAGGGCTACACGGTCTACAAACACGGCTTCGGCAGCCAGGGGCCGTCGCTGCTGCAGTCATTGAACATCCTCGAGAATTTCGATCTCCGGGCGATGGGGCACGACAGCGCCGATTACATCCACACGCTCATCGAAACGATGAAGCTGTCGTACGCCGACCGCGATACCTACTACGCGGATCAGGCGTTCGTGAAATCGCCCGTTGAAGGGCTGCTGTCGAAAGCCTATGCGAAGCAGCGCGCGGCGATGATCGATCCGCATCATGCCTCCAAGATGCTCATAGCCGGCGATCCGATGGCCTTCGACTCGAAGGTCAAGACCTGGACGTACTGGAAGGCCAACGAGACGGCGACCGAGGTCTCGCGCGTCGAGCCGATGCCGCTGCTGCTCGCGAGCGCAGGCATACCCAAGGATACGACGCATATCTCGGTCATCGACAAGGAAGGCAACATCTTCGACGTGACGCCGAGCGGCGGGTGGATCAGCGGCTGCGTCGTCCTTGGCGACACCGGGATCCAGATGAGCAGCCGGGGCGAGCAGTTCTTCCTCGACCCGAAGCACGCCAACCACGTGGAGCCCCGGGCGCGCCCGCGCTATACGCTCACGCCCAGCATAGTTCTCAAGGATGGCAAGCCGTTCATGGCCATCGGAACCCCTGGCGGCGACAATCAGGATCAGACGATTCTGCAGGCGTTCCTCGACATCGTCGAATTCTGGGACGACTGGTATCCCAACCTGCATGTCGCATTCGCCTGGCCGCGCGCGCAGACGATGCACTTCTACGGGTCGGTCTCGCCGCACAAGATCGGCTTCAATCGCATGAACATCGAAAAGCCAATCCCGACCGCAGTCTTCGACGAACTCAAGAAGCGCGGACACGACGTCACCTTCATCGACCAGTACGGGGTAAGCGGATGCGCAACGGCGGTGATGATCGATCCGGCCACCGGCAACCGGCTCGCGGGCGCTGACGCGCGGCGCGACTGCTACGCGATGGCGTACTGAGACTGCTACGCGATGGCAGCCGGAATCGTGCCGCCTCAGCGCCGTCGCCGCGGATGCTCTGGACGAGACCGCACGGAGTCTGGGCCCAGGGGCGCGCGCGGTTGCCGCTGGCGCCTAGTCGCAACAAGGGTCCAGGAGCCGGATCTTCGCGAGAGGAGAGAATTAACGGCGGCCATATACTCACAAGCCGCTGTGCCTCGAAGACCTGCTCGTCATTACGCAAGAACTGCTCAAGAGGACTGCGTAAGCGTGAAATCTTGTGTCCTCGCTGCTCCCGCTCCGCAGGTCAAGTGACGCAGGGCACCGTTCGCCTCGCGGCGGATGCGATCGTCCTGCTCCATCTGGCGTTCCTCGTCTTCGTCGTGCTGGGCGGATTCATCGCCTTCCGGTGGCGCTGGGTCGCGTGGGCGCACATCCCGGCCGTCCTGTGGGGTGCGGCGGTCGAATTTGGCGGCTGGATCTGCCCGCTGACGCCTCTCGAGAATTTCCTGCGGCAGCGCGGCGGCGAAACGGCGTACGAGGGCACGTTCATCACGCACTACGTTCTGCCTGTGCTGTATCCGGCAGGCCTGACGCGGCGCTGGCAGGTGATCCTGGGCGCGTCTGCGCTTGGTGCCAATCTGATTCTCTACATCCTCCGAGCGCGGTGGCTGGGTAGAGCGGCGCCCGGGTAGAAATGACGGCGGCAAAAACAGGGTCAGCCGATCTTGTTGACGAGCGTCCCGTTGATGCGGACGTTGCGAACGTCGATGTTCATCACGTTCTCGACGACGTTCGCTTCCTGGACGTTGTCGAACCGGCAGTCGATGAGGGAGATGTCGCGAATCGGCGCGTTCCTGAAACCTCGCAGGTACAACGCGTACTTCGCCTTGCTGCTCTTCAGGTTGCGGATCTCAACGTGCCGGACGATCGGTGTGAACCGGCCGGCCTCCGCTTCCTCGTAGTAAAAATCGATCGTCACGGCGGCGTTTGCGACCTGTCCCACGTCGATGTTGCGGACGTAGATGTTCTCCACCAGGCCGCCACGCATTGCGTTGTCTTTGATTCGCACCGCGAAGTCGAGCTTCGGGCTGTCCATCCGGCAGTTCTCGGCAAAGACGTTTCGCACGCCTCCGGAATCTTCGCTGCCAATCGTCACGCCTCCATGTCCGTTCCGCATGTGGCACCCCTGGATGACGATGTTCTGCGAAGGCGTGGCAAGGCGCCGGCCGTCGGCGTTCCGGCCTGACTTGATGGCGATGCAGTCATCGCCGGTGTTGAAGTCGCAGTTCCTGATGAGCACATCGGTGCATGACTCGGGATTGCACCCGTCGGTGTTGGGTCCCGAGCTGTTGATGTGCAGGCCGGTCACCGTGACGTTCGTGCACAGCACCGGGTGCAGGTGCCACATCGGTGAATTCAGCAGCGTGACGCCTTCAATCAACACGTTGCGGCACCCGTACGGCTCGATGAACATCGGACGGAGATAATGCCCGGAGCCGAAGATGCGCCCGCGTGGCGGCACGTCTTTCTCGCCCATTTGTCTCAGCGCGTCGCTGTCGCCTTTCTGGTTCGCGCGGGCATTCGACGCCATACACTCGGTGGCGCCCTTCCACGGCCACCAGTTCGCGCAACCGGCGTTGCCATCGATGGTGCCGCTGCCTGTGATGCCGATGTTGTCCTGCTCGAACGAGTAGATGAACGGCGAGTAGTTCATCACGTCGTTCCCCTCGAAGCGCGTGAGCACGACCGGATATTTCGCCGGGTCGCGCATGAAGCGAATCGTCGCCCCGGCTTCCACGTGAAGCGCAACGTTCGTCAGAAGGCGGATCGCGCCGGTGAGAAATTCACCTTCGGGAACGACGACGCGGCCTCCGCCGGCCCGGGAACAGGCGGCAATCGCGTCGCGAAAGGCGTCCGTGTTGTCACGCGTGTTGTCGCCCGTCGCACCGAACCGCGTGACAGGGAAGTCGCGACCGGCAAACACCGGCGGTTTGATGCGGGCGAGAACGGCCGGCAACTGGTCCCAGCCGGCCGCGATACCGGCTGCGCCGGGCCGGCCCGCGCCAGCCTGCCACGCGCCAACAGGCCGGGCGCGGAGCAGTCCTTCAGAGGCGACGACAGCGCCGGCGGCGAGCGCCTTCAGGAAGTCACGGCGGTTCGACATCGGAAGTCTCCCGTCCTGGAGCCGCCGGCGGCAGAGCGGCGTGTGCGCCGAGTCTTTAGAAGACGAACCGCGCACCGAGCTGTATTTGCCGCGGCAGGTTTGCCTGCGAGGTGACGAGGCCAAAGCTGGCGCTGGTCGGCACCACGTTCGGCGCGTTGAACGTGGTGTGGTTCAGCACGTTGAAGACCTCGAATCGCACCTGCACGTACGAGCTGCCGCCCGTGCCGAAGCTCTTCAGCAGCGAGCCGTCCAGATTATTGATCGCGTCCTGCCTGAGATGAGCAAATGTCGCCGGGAACGTGCGAACGTGATACTGGAACTGATCTTTGGAGTTTGTGTCGAAGGCCGAGATATTGAACGCCGGGCCATCGACCTGCCGGGGGTTTACGGTGATCGGCGTGCCGTTGTACACCATGTCGTTCGACCAGTAGATTGGCGCGCCGGTCTGGTAGGTGTAGATCCCGCTCAGGCGCCAACCCTCGAGGAGCAGCCTCGCCCAGGTCGAGGAGATCGGCACCGCTCTGTCTCTTCCGAACGGCAGCTCGCAGGTTGCTGCCGCCACGAAGTGATGCGTGTGATCGAACGGAGAGACACGCCGGTCGAGCCGCGTATCGGTATCGTTCAGGTACGAGTCGGCTTCCATCAGCCGGGACCAGCTGTATGTAGCCGTCAGCGTCAGCCCCTGCGAGAGGCGCCGCTCCAGGCGCGCGCTCAGGCTCTCGAAATCCGACGTCCCGATCGTGTTGTTCTGCTTCAACACGCCGGTGCTCGTGCTGCCGGCACCGACCGGAAACTGAGGAAACTGCGCCAGCAGCTGCGCGACGCTCGTCTGCGCGCCATTCAGTGAAGTGCCCGGCAGCAGCCCGGCGAAGGGGTTCGGCACCGTAGCGGAGAGGCCGTCGATGACGGCCTGGTCGCGCGTATTCATCGTGCTCAGATACTGGCGCGGAATCGAGTTCAACTGAGTGACGTTCACCGGCAGTCGCGCGCCATGGTTCCCGATGTAGTCGATCTCCGCCATCAGGCTCGCCGTCAGTGCGTGCTGCACGCCGATGTTCCAGCGGACCGAGTACGGGTCCTTCATGGCCGGGTTCATGAAGGTCACCGTGTTGCCGAGGAACGTGCCGGCGCCGAGCGCGGAGCCAACCGGCTGGAGAATCCCGGCCGGGAACGGGTTGCTCAGCGTGTTGGCGGGCGTCAGAAAATTGTTCAGCGTCGGTACGTACGAGGTCGTCTGGCTGAATCCCTCCTGGTCGACGAGCGGATTCGATGAGTAATTGCCGTTGGCGGCGAGGCTCGCCATCGTGATCGGCGACACGAACAGGCCGAACCCGCCGCGGACGACCGTCGCGCCGTTCAGCCGTTCCGGGGTCCAGGCGAAGCCGGCGCGCGGGCTGAACATGTGCGACGTTGAGCGATAGACCGCGCCGTCGCTCTGGCCGGGAAATGTCAGGCCGCCACGGACGTTGAAGCTGCCGGCGGGCAGCTGCGCGATCGGATGCAGCGCGTAGGCGGCCTGCGCGGCCTGGGCGATCGGGCTCACGGCGGCCTGGTCGAACCCGTTGACCGTGCGTCCGAGCTGCTCGACGTACGGCGTGTCGTGTTCGTACCGCAGGCCAAGATTCATCGTCACGGTCTTCGACATCCGCCAGTCGTCCTGCAGAAAAACGGCGTAGTAATGCGAGCGGAACACGCCGTGAGCGTTCACGTCGTACTGACCGTTGGTCGGCAGCCCCAGGAGAAACGACGCGAGGTCCTGCCCGAACGGGGCCGCGCCGGAAGAGGAGGTCGGCCCGGTGGTCCAGCTGGTGCCGAAGGTGAAGGTCCCCGCGGAGTTGCCGTACGAGATGTTGTCGAGTCGGTACTGCCTGAAATCGCCGCCCATCTTGAGCGTATGCGCACCGGCGTTCTTCACGAGGTCGCCGAACATCTGGTAGGACTGCGAGGGGACGCTGGATGCGCCGGTCGTGCCGAGACACTGGAAGCTCGTCTGACTGCCGCAGCTGCCTGAAAAAGCGATGAACGGCAGCTGCAAATACTGCGACGACCTGGCCATGTAGCCAGGGAACCCGAGCTGGGTCGGGTCGAATCCACTGCTCGGAGCGCCGTGCGACTCGCCGAGATAGGTCCAGTTTCCGCGGACGTCGAGGACGGTGCTCGAATTGAAGGTCAGCACCTCGTCGGCCGTGGCGCCCCAGTTCTTGCGTCCGAGCGTCGTTCCGGTCGCGGCGTTGCCGAAGTAGTTGTTCTTGACCTGCGAGCGAAAATTGTGCCGAACGTTGAGCGCGAGCCGGCTGCGGTCGCTCATGTTGTAGTCGATGCGACCCAGCTCGTTGTTGAAATCGTCGATGCTATCGGCGTTGTTCACATAGTTCTGGAACCCGTTCGCGTCGCCGGGTAAATTCGGTTTCGGGAAAAATTGCAGATACGCCAGCGCGACAGGATTCAAGAGGTTTGTCTGAATGACGTTGTTCGCGAACGGCTCCCGCGCTATCGCGTTCCCGCTCAGCACGCCCGCGAACGGGTTGTAGATCTGGTACTGCGGCCCAAGCCTGAGCAATGCAGAGAAGTCGCCGGCGCGCTCCGCATCGGTCGGCACCGTCGTGATGTCGGTGGAGGGCTGGCTGTCCGACAGCCGCTCCCACGCGAAGAACCAGAACAGTTTGTTGCGGCCGTCGATCACGTCGGCAATCCGGACCGGGCCGCCGGCGGTCACGCCGTACTGGTTGTACTTCGTGATCGCCATTGGAGTGCCGGTGCGTCTGTTGAAGAACGTGTTGGCGGCCAGACCAGACGGTTGCGCGAACTCATACGCGGACCCGTGAAAGCTGTTGGTTCCCGTCTTGAGGACCTGGTTGATCGTTCCTCCGAAAGTGTGGCCGTAGGCCGCATCGGTGTCGAATGCTTTGACGCTCACCTCCTGCACCGCGTCCTGTGGCGGGCTGTAGGCCAGGCTGCCGCTCCAGATCTCGTTCGGCGATCCGTCGAGCAGCAGCTCGCTCGTCTGGGACGGCGTGCCGCCGATGCTCCACGCAGCCGCCCCGTTGTTGTCGAACGGATGGATGAGCGACGGGTTGGATGTGGCCACGACGCCGATGGCCAGCTGCGCCAGCATCATCGGCGTCCGGCCGTTCAAGGGCAGGTCTTCGACCTGCTCGGTTGTCACCGTCTGGCCGATGGACGCATTGGCGCGATCGACAAGCGGCGCATCCGCCCGTACCTGCACGGATTCGCTGATATCGCCGATCTCGAGCCGAATATCGATGATCGGATGGCTGGCCGACGCCACGTGGATGGCCTTACTCGCAAACTGCTTGAAGCCGGAGAGCCCGGCCGAGATGTCGTACTCGCCGGGAGCGAGAAAGGGCACGACGTATTGTCCGGTGGTATCGGAGACGACGACCGACCTTGCGCCCGTCCTCGTCTCGACAACGGTCACGGTCGTCCCGGGGAGGGCAGCGCCGGTGCCGTCGGTCACGGTGCCGGAGATCGTCGCCCGGAATTCCTGCGCCGGCGCGGAGTGCGGAAGGCTGAGAGCGAACGCGAGAGCGAACAGGTATTTCCTCATGAGTCACCACGACGCTGTCCGGATTGGTGCTGACGGAGTGTACGAACATTTGCGTGGCCGTGTCGATCCGTGAGGCTCGCGGCACCGATCCGCGAGGCGAGTCTGGGGCTTGGGGTCAGAACCTCGCAATCGATCGCCGGACGAAGCAGGGTGGCGTCGGGGTACTGAAGGATGTTGTGATGACGCGACGTGCTCTCTGCGGCTAACCTACGCGCAGCGAGACAACGGCGTCGTTCTTACGGAGGAGCGAATGGCGAGAGTACGGCCGATTGGGAGCAAGTCCACGAAACGCAGTACGCGGCCGAGGCTGGTGCACCAGTTCCTCGTCGTCCTCAGCGGAACAGACCCGCTCGTCTGGCGCCGTCTCCAGGTTCCGGAGAGGTACTCATTCTGGGACCTGCATGTGGCCATCCAGGACGCGATGGGATGGCTTGACTATCATCTTCACGAGTTCCGTCTTCTCGATCGGACGGAGAAGGAGGTCGTGTCCATCGGCATTCCCACCGACGAGGACCCGGAAGATCGGCCGGTCATTCCGGGCTGGGAGGTGCGTCTATCGCGATTCTTCGACCGTCGCGGCTGGCACGCACCGCCGGCCATGTACGCGTACGACTTCGGCGACGACTGGGAGCACGTACTCGCGCATGAGGGCATGGAGTCAGCCGAGGAGTCGCTGACATATCCCCGATGTATCTCAGGGGCTAGACGTTGTCCGCCCGAGGACTGCGGCGGTGTCCATGGCTACGCGGAGTTCCTGCAGACCATTTCGGATCGCCGCCACCCCGAGCACCAGTCGATGCTCGAATGGGCTGGAGGCGCCTACGACCCCGATGCGTTCAATCCCAAGGGGGTCGTGTTCGACAACCCGCGGAAGCGATGGAAGAAGGCGTTCGAGCGATAAATCAGTCCCGTGTTGCACCGTCGTCGCTAGGGAGGGCTCCACCAGATCGCCAAGGCAAGGACCACAGCCAAGACACTACACACAGCGGTCGGGGCATAGCTCCATCTTGTCTTTGGAGACCACCCGAGCAGGCTTCCAAGGGCACCCACAAGCAGAAATACCATCAAGAAAAGTAACATCATGGCGCTGACGGGACCAAGCATGCGGCAATTGCTGACGCGTGTCTGTGCCTTTGAGCACAGGTGCATGCACTCCTCACTGTCTCGAAAACAGATGATTATTGAACCTCAAGATTTTCTGACGCGGCCCTTTGGCAAGTAGCCGGCAGCCAATCTCAAAAAAGAAGCACGCTCTAGAGTGCAGCTATCGCCCGCGAGCGCCGAGCCGCCGGGAGGCGGACTCACTGCCCAATGACGGCGACGCTTGAGGATGCCGTCCCGCGGGGACCCGCGCACGCTGCGCTCGTCCGGCGCTCACCGAGACCTTAACTTCGACCCTCGATCCGGTGTGATATCGTACAGTGTGAATTCAAACTATCTGCCTGGAACGATTCAAAAACTCGGATTCAAAAACTCAAAAACTCGGACGACGCTGAAAGCCTAAATCTACGCTTCCAATCCGCTCGCATTCCGTAATAATCGAAACAATCGAGCCAGGGCCGTTACGGGCCGAGCGGGTCCTTTCTTGGTGCAGGAGGTGCACTGTGACGCAAGCGAGGTTGAATGCGGGCATCGTCGTGCTCGTTGCGCTCATCGCAACAGCGCTGCCCCTTTGGGCGCAGTCAACGGGAACGGTTCAAGGCAACATCACGGACGCGCAGGGTGGCGTGCTCCCGGGGACGACCGTGACCGTTCGTAATCAGGCGACCGGCGTCGAGCGCTCGCTCGTGAGCGACGCGGCCGGCGAGTACCTGGCGCCGTCGTTGCCGCCCGGCCGCTACCGTGTCGAGGCGCACTTGTCGGGCTTTCAGGATCAGGCGCGCGAGGTCGACGTCGACGTCGCGCGGACCGTTGTCGTCGACCTCCGCATGTCGATCGCCGGCCTGGCCGAGAATGTGACCGTGACCGAATCGCCGTCCGTGATCGACAGCGCGACGACATCGGTCGGGCAGGTCATCACGCAGCGCACGGTGCAGGAGATTCCGCTCAACGGCCGGCACTTCGTCGATCTCGGCCTGCTCATCCCCGGGTCGGTGACGCCGCCGCAGAACGGCTTCCTCACAGCCCCCCTCCGGGGCCAGGGTTCCTTCTCGTTCAACACGGCCGGCAACCGCGAAGATACCGTGAACTTCATGATCAACGGCGTCAATCTGAACGATCCGGCGCAGAACCAGATCACGTTCCAGCCGTCGATCAATACGGTGTCGGAATTCAAGGTCGACAATTCGACATTCAGCGCCGAATACGGCCGGAACTCGGGCGCCATCGTCAACATCGCCACCAGGTCCGGCGCCAACCACCTCGCCGGCGAGGCATTCGAGTTCTTCCGCAGCGACCGGTTCGACTCGCGCAACTTCTTCAACCAGGCGCCGGCGGCCAAGTCGCCGTTCAAGCGCAATCAGTTCGGCGGCAACCTGGGCGGACCGATCATGAAGAACCGCACGTTTTTCTTCGTGACCTATGAAGGGTTGCGGCAGACCCAGGGAATCGACATCAACAGCGGTGTCCTGAGCGACGACCAGCGTGCGGCGGTCACCGATCCGGTGACGAGAAAGCTTCTCGCGCTGATCCCGGTCGCCAACGACCCGAGCGGTGCGCCGTTCTTCAAGGGATCCGCGAGCGCGCCGGTGAACATCGATCAGTGGACGGGCGATGTGCGCCACAACATCAGCGACGCCGAGGCGGTGCACGGGTACTACGCGTTTCAGCGCGACCGCCGCATCGAGCCGACTTTGCAGGGCAACACCATTCCAGGGTTCGGCGACACGCGGCACTCGCACCGTCAGATCATGACCCTCAACGAGACGCACACCTTCGGGTCGACGTTCGTGAACGAGGCGCGGTTCGGCTACAACCGCATCAACATCACGTTCGACCCGAATGCGAAGCTGAACCCGGCCGATTTCGGCATCAACGACGGGATTACCACGGCGATCGGGATCCCGCAGATCAACATTACAGGAGTCGGTCTGAACTTCGGCGGGCCGGCGACCTTCCCGCAGGGGCGCGTCGACACGAGCTTCGTGTTTTCAGACAGCGCCAGCTACCTGCGCGGCAGCCACGCGATCAAGTTCGGCGGCGAGGCTCGACGGATCACGAGCGACAACTTCACCTCTGACACCGGGACGTTCCAGTACGGCAGCGCGGCGGCGTTCGAGACCGGTCTGGGCAACAACTTCGTGATCACGCTCGGCGATCGGCCTTCAAATGTCAGGCAGCAGGCGTTCGGTCTCTTCGTGCAGGACAGCTATCAGGCCGGCTCGAACCTGTCGTTCGACGTCGGCCTCCGTTACGAAGGAATCATGGCGCCGACCGAGAGCGCGGGGCGATTCGTGGTCTTCGACGCCCCGTCCGATTCGCTCCTTCGGGTTGCCAAGCCCTACAAGACCAGCAACAACCTTCAGCCGCGCGTCGGCGTGATCTGGAAACCCACGGAGGATGGCACGTTGGCGATCCGCGGCGCGTATGCGCTGATGATCGATCAGCCGGTCGCCAACGTCGTGACGCCGACCTCGGCGAATCCTCCTCTGGCGGTGCCGTTGACGTTTGCGGGCAACATCCGCCTCGACAGCGCGCAGGCCACAGCGCTGGCCGCCGGGCTCGTGCCGTCGTCGGTGGACCCGAACTTCAAGAGTGCGCGGATGCAGACCTGGAACGTGAACGTCGAGCAGCAGGTCGGATCGGCGCTCGGCCTGATGGCCGGCTATTTCGGATCGAAGGGCGACCGCTTGCGCATTACCCGCAACATCAATCAGTTCGTCAACGGCGTCCGTCCCTATCCAACGCTGTCGGGAACGAGCCCGATCCTCCCGGGCAGCGCGGTCGGCAATATCAACGAAACCGACAGCCTCGGCTGGTCCCACTACAAAGGACTGTGGCTGGCGGCCAACGAACGGCCGATGAAGGGGCTGCAGTTCAATGCGTCCTATACGCTCGCGAAATCGACCGATACGAACTCGTTGAGTACGGGGACCATCGTCTTGCAGGACAGCAACAACATCGCCGGCAGCGTCGGACCGTCCGACTTCGACGTGCGGCACCGGTTCGTGATCAACGCGATCTACGAGCTGCCCTTCAGGGGCAATGCGGTTGTCGAGGGGTGGCAGATCTCGATCGTCACACAGGCGCAGACCGGCAATCCGCTGAATATCGTGACGGCCCTGAGCACGTTCACCGGCGTGAACAACACGTTGCGGCCTGACCTCGTCGGCAATCCGTCCATCGTGGGATCGTCCGGGCAGTGGTTCAACAACGCTGTGTGCGACCCGAGAATCGCGGCCGGCGCCGGCTCGTGCAGCTCGAGCTCGGTGTTCGCGCTGCCGGTCTCGGCGAGCGGCGTGTTCCACTTCGGGAACCTGGGCCGCAACGCGATCTACGGGCCCGGCTTCAGCAACACCGACTTCTCGCTCATCAAGAACGTGCCGCTGGCCGGGAGCGCGCGGCTCCAGCTCCGCGTAGAGGCGTTCAACGTGTTCAACCAGGCGAACCTCGGGCAGCCGGGACGAATCGCTGCGACCCCCAGCTCGACCTTTGGCGTCATCACGAACACGCGTTTCCCGACCGGCGATTCGGGATCCGCGCGGCAGGTGCAGTTCGCGGTCAAAGCGCTGTTCTAGCGGTTAAAACGCTGTTCTAAAGGACGGGCGAGTAGAGTCTAGAAAGTCCTTACCGGCGGATAGACGCGCGGGGGAGCGACCCAGGCGCTGACGTAGCTCTCGTGCCCGGCGGCGTCGACCGCCGCGACGCCGAAGACTTCGTCATCGATCTGCACGTCGGGCAGCACGATGTTCGTGACGTTGCCGAGCAACTGCTCGTGCTGCCAGTCCATTCCCCACGCTTCGCGCGAGAAGATTCGGTACGCGACCGCGCCCGGCGACGCCTTCCACGTCAGGTTTGCGTCGTAGCCTGAGGGCCGGCGTGTGATCGTCGGCAGGCCCTTGGCGTCGGTGACGACCGGCGGCGGCGGGGCGAGCGCCAGTGTCGCGGCGGCCGCGGCGTTCACGCGCGCATTCTGTGTCAGATACGCCGGGGCGACGCCTTCAAAGGTGTCGCGCGGATCGTGCTGTCGCGAAAAGTTCTCGCGCGACTCCCGGAAGCCCACAGCCGGAAATCCGGCCTGATTGTAGGCCGAGTGATCGCCGCCGCGCTGAAACCGATCCTGTCGCGCCATCAGCCGCACTCGATGCGCGGGTACATAGCGGGCCGCCCACCGCTCGACGAAGCGCGCGAGCTCGCGCGAGGGGGAATCCTCCGGGCCGTCCGAATATACGCGAATCGTGCCGCCATCGACCTTCCCATTGCCGCTCGTGTCGCCGCCGACGATGTCGTTGTTGAACACCGCTTCGATCGGAATATGCTCGGCCGCCGCTTTCTGCGCGTGCAGCCGCGCACCAAACAGTCCCTCCTCTTCCGCCACGTGGCACATGAACACCAGCGTCGCGTCGAAATCGATGCCGCTCTGGCTGAAGATACGCGCCAGCTCCATTGTCAGTGCCGTCCCGCTTCCGTCGTCATTGACGCCCGGCGCCGGCGTGTTCTCCGGCAATCCGCTGCCGGGTTCTTTCCGCTCCCCGGCGACCATCGATCCGTTTGGACCGGGAACGAGCACAATCGTGTCGTAGTGTCCGCTGATGTAGATCCTCCGCGCGCTCCGGCCTGGCAGGATCGCCATCACGTTGCGCAGTTCGACGTCGCGGGCCATGCCGGTTTGCTTCGCGACTCGATAGGTGTCGAAGCTGACCTGCAGTTTCGGACTGTCATGTGTCAATTCGTCGAAGATCCACTGGCGAGCCGCGCCGATGCCATGGGTCGGCGAATCGGTGGCCGACAGCGTGTGACGTGTGCCGAAAGCCTCGAGCTTCCTGAGAGTGGCGACGAGCCGATCCTGCGAGATGGCGGCGACCAATGCGACGATGCGCGAATCGAGAGTGGGGGAATCGAGGGCGCGAGACTCGAGAGCGGCCGGCTTTGCAGGGGGCGCCGCGTGACTGCAGCCCGAGGCGGCCATCACCAGAAGCGCGACGCACGTGACGCCGTTAGAAAGCGAATTTCGCTGCAATCTGAACCAGCCTTGGCGCCGCGGCGCCGATGATCTGACCAAATGTCGGACTCGCCACGTTTCCATCAACCGCTCCAGCGCCGACAAACTGTGGATGATTGAAGACGTTGAAGGCCTCCAGTCGGATTTGGAGCGATCGCGATCCTCCGAATGGCACGTTCTTGACGAGGCTCATGTCGAAGTTCTCCATCCCAGGTCCATAGAAGAAGCGCCGGGGCGCGTTTCCCATTTGCCCGAGAGGCGGGATGCTGAAGCACGAGGTGTCGAACGCCGGCCCGTTCCCGGGATTGTGGTTGATCTCGAGGTCGCACCCAGGCGCGTAATTCGGCGTATCGGCGAGATGATTGTTGACCCCGTTGCCGAAGGTGCCCAGCAGTGATGAATCCGTATCGTTATAGAGCGTCACGGGAAAGCCGCTGCTGAAATGGGCAGTGCCTGAAATCGTCCAACCTTCCGTCAGCACAGTCGGGCGTTGAAAGAACCGGTTGATCGGCAAGTTGTAGTTATAGCTGATGACGAAGTTATGGCGCATGTCGAACGCCGACGGCGCCTCCGACAGCCGGACGTTGAACGGGTTGACCTGCTCGCCGAGATTGGAGGCGACGTCCACCGATTTACTCAATGTGTAGCCTGCCAGGATGGTGCCGTTCTGACGCGTGAAGTGCAGGTTCAGCTCGAGCCCGCTGTATCGCGAATATCCCGTTGTTTCCTGGCGGGTTACGCTGCCGTAGTTTGGCCCCAGCACACCGCGCGTGCTGTTGAGCACCTGCCCCGCTGCTGTCGTAAACACACCGTTTTCGGCGAAGGGTCCGCATGTCGGACTTCCAGCTGCGACCTGGCTCGGCTGGCTGACACTGAGGCACAAGGCGGGGTTGCCCGGATTGGCTTGTCGAATCACGAGAAGGTCGCGACCGCGGCTGCCGACGTAGCTGGCGGTGAGAACGGTATTTGCGGCCAGTTCCTGCTGCACCGAAAACATGTAGTTCTCAGAATGCGGAACGTGGTTGTCGTTGGCAAAAAATGGGTCCGCGTTGACGGGCAGGAAATTCGACCAGTTGAAGTTTGTGACGGCGTGACGCGGGGAAGCCCCGAGCGGCGGCGCCGGACCCGGAAACCGCTGGCCGTTGTCGGTGCCGTCGGCAGCTGTAATAAAAGGTGTCGCGAACAGCGGTGGCGCCGGACTCAAATAGTTGTAGCCATAAGGCGGCACGCCGTACATGATCCCGGCCGACAAACCCTGGAACGCTGTGTAGAACAGGCCGTAACTCGCGCGCAGGCTCGTTCGTTCGGATGGCGCGATTGCCACGCCGATCCGCGGCGAGAGACTTCCCCAGCGAGTGGGTGTCAGCCCACGGGCGACGCCCGGATCGCCGGGAACGACCAGTCCCACAGGCGCGCCCGGAAACACGACCGATTGCTCACCGGGGACGATCGTCTGGATCTGGTTGTCTCGTTCGTACCAAGGCTGCATGACGTCCCAGCGGAGGCCATAATTCAGCGTCACTTTCGGGTTCACGCGCCAGCTGTCCTGCGCAAACAGCGCGCCGTACTTGTTCCGGAGGTGAAAAATCCCGCCGGCCGACTGGATGTAGTTGCTCGGAATCCCGAGTAAAAAGTCAGCAAAATCAGATCCGGTCTCCGTGCCCGCGAAGGTGAACGTGCCGTTGAACGTCGCGTTGGGATCCAACTCTACCTGTCCAAACTGAAATTGCCCACCCATCCTCGCGGTGTGCGATCCAAAGACTTTGGACACGCTGTCGCTGAAATTGAGAGTCGTGTTGACCTGGTTGACCCCGGTGATCGTCACGCCCATGGTGAACGTCTCGAACGCGATATTTTCGACGCCTTCGAGCCTGGGCGCCTGGACGACGATGCCCGGCGTGCCGGGCCCCGTCACGAATCCCTGAGACGCGACACTGACGCCGCGTCCGCCGTTCGGCAACCCGACGTTGTTCGCGTTTCGCATCACACTGGCGTGGAATTCGTTCGCGCCGCTTGTCCCGAGCACCGTGTTCGTGCTGAACGACGCGAGCTGCACGCGGCCGACAGTCAGCGCATCGAATCCAGGCACGCTGGCCCCGCCTTGTTGTCCGGGGTAAGGGTTGTCCAATCGGTAATCATCGAAGAAGTAGTAGCCGGACATCAGCCCGAATCGGGTGCTGGCGTCCGCACGCGTCGCGAATTTGTCGTCACGAACGGTCTGCGGGTAGGCGCCCGTGGAAAACTGGCTGGTTCCGCTGTTCGGCGACGGGATGTACTGAAGGAGCCGCTGCGCCGGCGCCGACCAGACTGCAGCCGGAAGGATCGCATTCGGAAAGACGCACTGCGAGGAGGTCGCGCAACCGGGCGTGTAGTACCGTTCACCCGGCGTCACTCCGTAGCCGAGTTTTTCGGATAACAGGTTCGCCCAATATTGCCCGTTCACCGTGCCGGTCAATGAATTCGCCGCGCCGGCGAAGTTCCCCGCTCGTTCGGCCATCGAGGGAACTGGGATCAACCCGGTTTCGATACCCTGGGTCGTCCGCGTCGCTTCGTAATCGCCGAAGAAGAACAGCCTGTCTTTTCTGAGCGGTGCGCCGATGGTCGCGCCTGGCTGATTCTGGTTGAATGCCGCACGCGCGGGGGAAAAGAAGTTGCGCGCATCCAGCGAGGTGTTCCGGAAAAATTCGAACGCATCGCCGTGAGCGGTGTTGGTCCCCGACTTCGTGATCACATTGACGATCCCGCCGTTGTAGTTGCCGTATTGCGGATCGAAATTGTTGGTGAGCACGCGGAACTCATCGATGGAGTCGAGGTTGGGCACAACAGACGTCCCGCCGTTCATGTGTTCCTGCACGTCCGCGCCGTTGACAAAAAACCCGTTCGCGGTTTCCCGTTGTCCGCTGACGGAGACGTTTCCGGCATTCAACTGCCCCGACGGCGCGATGGTGCCGGTGACACCGGCCATGATCACGGAGTTCGGCTGAATGGTCGTGATCGGGATCACACCTGGTTGAATCGCCAGGAGGTCTGTGTAGCTGCGGCCATTCAGCGCGAGCGTGGTCATCGTGCGAGCCGATACCACCTCGCCGAGCTGGGTCGAAACCGTGTCGACGCGAATCTCGTTCGCGCTGATCGTGACCGTCTCATTCGGCCCGCCGACCTCGAGGGTGGCGTTTATCTGGAGGGCCGCGCCGGCGTCGACGCCGATGTTGGTCCGCTTCTGTGGTTTGAACCCTTCGATCTGGATGAGCAGGTCGTAGCGTCCAACAGGCAGTTTGGGCAGAGAATAGAACCCGTTTCGATCGCTAGGCGCGGTGAATGGCGTCCCCAGCGCGAGGTTCGTCGCCGTGATGGTGACCCCGGGGATGACACCGCCCGACGCGTCTTTGATTGTTCCGGAAATGCTGCCGCCAACCTGACCGTAGGCGCTCGCCGCCCCGAAAAGAACGAACAGCACGAGCACCCAGGCGACGGGACACGCCCGCTTCGAACTTTGCATCCCGCAGTCCGGGAGCGATATCCTCGTCATCAGAGGCAGTCCAACCCAAGCCGGAAACGTTCGGCGATTCAGCCAAGTTACACCAAGAGAAGGCCGGAGGTCACAGGTTGCAGATGTCAGACAGGATGTCAGACCCGCCTTGAACAAGAGGCGGAAATGGGTGTAGAGTGGCGACCACTACATCTTCAGTTTGAAGACCACATTCTCGAGATTGGTCCCACTTTCGGAGGTTCCAATGAAGCGCTGTCTCAGTCTTTGCTTCGTCATCGCGCTCGTGGCCTCGGCCATTTCCCTCATGGCGCAGGGAGGCAGTGAAAGCCTCACCCCCGCCCAGCTGAACGCCCGCGCGAAGGCGTATAACGTGGCCGAGATCCCGTGGCAACCGGTAGCCAACTTCATCAAGCTGCCGGCCGGCATGTACCTCGGGGAGGCCATGGGGGTCGCCACCAATTCGAAGGGCCACGTGTTCGTGTACAACCGCAACGGCGAATCGTCGCGGCTCTTCGAGTTCGACCAGAACGGCACCTTCGTGCACGAGATCGGACGCCGGTCGTACGGGTTCGCCATGGCGCACGCCGTCCGCGTCGATCCGCAGGACAACATCTGGACCGTCGACGAGGGCACGAACACCATCGTCAAGTGGGACGCGGTCGACCAGCGGCCTGTCCTGATCCTCGGGCGGAGACACGAAGCGGGCGAAGGATTGATCCCGACCGCGATTCCGATTCCTCCGGCGACGCACTACGGGTTCAATCGCCCAACGGATATCGCGTGGGACAAGGCCGGCAACATCTTCATCTCCGACGGTTACAACAACTCCCGCGCCGTGAAGTACGACAAGAACGGCCACTATCTCGGTGAAATCGGGACGCGGGGCAGTAATCCGAATCAGATGAACACCCCGCACTCGATTCAGGTGGACAACAACGGCAACGTCTACGTGGCCGATCGCGGCAACAACCGCATCCAGGTGTTCAGCAACGACCTCACGTTGCGGGCGATATACGACAACGTCGGCTCACCGTGGGCGGTATGCATTACCCCCGGTCCGCATCAATATCTTTACAGCTCCAACTCCTATCCCGATTCGAGCCCGGCCAACGTGCGCGGCGTGACGGGCGAAATTTACAAGATGGAGCTCGACGGCAAGGTTCTGGGGCGGTTCGGCAAGGCCGGCAAGGCGCCCGGCGAGTTCTCGACGACCCACGCGATGGACTGCAGGAACGAAAACGAGTTGTTCATTGCCGAGATCGCATCGTGGCGTGTGCAGAAGATCACGCTCAAGCCGGGTCCGACGCAGATAACGAGCACAGCCACAACTAGATAAGGCGCGTAATTTCCATTTCCCGTGCGGAGGCTTCGATGAGGCGCTCTCTACGACTGTTGATGATTGCGGCCGGCGTGCTGTTGGCCAGCACGTCGCCGTTTGCCCAGCTCGTGATCCCCGAAATTCCGTATGACTCGGCCCCCAACCTGCTGAAGGGCTTTCCCGAAGACACCTACCTTGGTGAAGCCGTCGGTGTGGCGACCAACTCGCAGGGGCATATCTTCGTGTACACGAGGGCCGGCTCGGTACAGGTCACCCTGGGAACCGAGCGGACGTTCGTGCGCGGCAACGGCGGCGCTCGGCTGTTCGAGTTCGACCAGACAGGAAAGTGGGTCCGCGAAATCGGCCAGGGGCTCTACGGCTTCGTCTTCGCCCATGTCGTGCGCGTCGATCCCCAGGACAACATCTGGGTCGTCGATGAAGGCGCCAACCAGGTGATCAAGTTCAATCCGCAGGGGCAGGTCGCGATGATCATCGGCCGCAAGCCCGAAGCGATCACCGTGCCGGGCGGCCAGCCGGCTCCCGCGCGCGGTGCGGCGCCGGCCGAAGTTGGCGGCGGCGGCGGTCGTGCGGGCGGCGCACGGGGCGGCGGTGGCGCTGGAGCCGGCGCTGATGCGGCCGGTGGAGCGCCTGCGGGGCGAGGCGGCGGTGGCGGGCGAGGCGGCGGGCTGCCGGGAGCCGGGGTCGAGGGCGAAACCTTCAACCGGCCCACCGACGTCGCGTGGGACACGCAGGGCAACATCTTCATCTCGGACGGCTATGGCAACTCCCGCGTGGCAAAGTTCGACAAGAACGGCGTGTTCGTGAAGACGTGGGGTTCGACGGGCACCGGTCCCAGCCAGTTCAACACGCTGCACTCGATTGCGGTCGATTCGCAGGGCAACGTGTACGTGGGCGATCGCGGCAATCGCCGCATCCAGGTCTTTGACAACAACGGCACGCTGAAAACGATGTTCCTGAACGTGGGTGCGCCGTGGGCGGTCTGCATCACGCCGGGACCCCATCAGTATCTCTACACCTCGAACTCCAATGGCACCGGCGACTTCGACCACGACGGCGAAATCTACAAGATGGAGCTGGACGGCAAGATCCTCGGCAAGTTCGGTAAAGCCGGTAAGCTGATAAAAGAGTTCGGGTCGGTCCACGAAATAGACTGCCGGAACGAGAATGAGCTCTACGTGGGCGAAATCACCAACTGGCGCGTGCAGAAGCTCTCTCTGCACCCCGGCCAGGCGAAGTAGGAAACCCGGAGGGCTCAAGGCCAATGGCCCTGAGCCCTTCGTCCTGAATCCTTCTCTCCAGTATTCCTCCTGGCAGTTCTCTGGATAGAATGGCCAGCGGCCCCTGTTTCGGTTACGCTGGGGACCGGGCGTCGGGGTTGATTGGGCGCAGAATCGGATTCTATTGAGGAGGTCCGGCTAAGACCGGACGAGACACCATGCTGCACACCGGCCGCCACTTTCTCCAAATTCCAGGGCCTACCAATGTGCCCGACCGCGTTCTGCGGGCCATGGCGCAGCCGGTGATCGACCACCGCGGCCCGGAGTTCGCCAGACTCAGTAAAGAAGTCCTTCAGGGCGTTCGCCGCGTTTTTCAGACCGACGGCCCTGTCGTCATTTATCCATCGTCAGGCACCGGGAGCTGCGAAGCGGCGCTCGCAAACACGCTGTCGCCGGGCGACCGGGTGCTGATCTTTGAGACCGGCTGGTTCTCGCACATCGCCTGGCGACGTACGGCAGAGAAGCTTCAATTGAACGTGGAGTACGTTCCGGGAACGTGGCGGCGAGGCGCGTCGCCGGCCGAGGTCGAAGCGCGACTGACCGCAGATGCGAACCATGAGTTCAAGGCCGTGGTCGTGGTCCATAACGAAACGTCCACCGGCGTGACGAGCCGCGTCGGTGACGTTCGCCGCGCGATGAATCGCGCCCGCCATCCCGCGCTGCTCATCGTCGACGCGATTTCCTCGCTCGGGTCGATCGACTTCCGCCACGACGAATGGGAAGTGGACGTCACGGTCACGGGATCGCAAAAGGGGTTGATGCTCCCTCCGGGGCTCGGTTTCACCGCCATTTCTCAGAAGGCGCTCGAGGCGCGCTCGCGCTCGAAGATGCCGCGGTCGTATTGGGATTGGGAAGACATGCTCAAGGCCAACGAGGCGGGCTTCTATCCTTATACCCCCGCGACCAACCTCCTCTACGGGCTGCACGAAGCGCTGCTGATGCTGGAAGAAGAGGGTCTGCAGAACGTCTTCCGGCGGCACACGCGGTACGGCGAAGCGACGAGGGCCGCGGTCAAGGCGTGGGGGCTGGACGTGGTGTGCGAGGAGCCGCTCGAACACTCCAATTCGCTCACCGCAGTGATGATGCCGGACGGGCACAACGCCGATCGGCTGCGCGAGATTATTCTCGAGAAGTTCGACATGTCGCTCGGCACCGGTCTCGGCAAGTTCGCCGGGAAGATTTTCCGCATCGGGCATCTGGGCTCATTCAACGATCTCTCGCTGGCCGGGACATTGAGCGGCGTCGAAATGGGCCTCGAGCTTGCGGGCGTGCCGCACAAACCGGGCGGCGTGCAGGTCGCGCTCGCCTCGCTCGCGTCGACATATCAGAAGGAGCCTGCCATCAAATAAGCGCTCCATGGATCGACGAGACTTCCTGAAAACCACCGGCGTGGCAATCGGCGTGACCGCCGCGCGCGCGCTCACGGGCGCGACCCAGGGCGTGTCGATCGTCGTGGACGCCAAGGACCCGGTCGCCTCGGCACCTCCGGTAGCGTGGGCCGTACGAGAGCTCCAGTCAGCGCTCAAAGAGCGCGGGATCACTGCTGAAGTTGTCTCACGAGTCGATTCGGCGGCTGCAGGCAACCGCTGTTTCCTCGTTGCCGGAGCCCATGCAGCCCTCGCGCAGCAGATTCTCAGAAGCAGCAAATCGACGATGCCCGAAGCCGCGGAGGCACTTTGTCTCGTACCGGGCAATACCGGCGGTAGAGCCGTCCTTCTGGTCGGCGGCAGCGATGCACGAGGGCTGGTTTACGCTCTCCTTGAACTGGTCGATCGGGTTCGGTTGGCGGGGGACTCCGATGCGCCTCTTGATGTCAGGGCAGCGCTGGTGGAACAGCCCGCGAACGTTATTCGGAGCTGTGCCCGCAGCTTCGAAAGTGATGTCGAAGACAAAGTCTGGTTCCACAATAAGGCCTGGTGGGGGCAGTACCTCACCGCTCTGGCTGCCAGCCGGTTCAACCGCTTCAATCTTGCCACCGGCCTGGGATACAACGGCAACTCGAACGTTCCAGACGCGTACTTGTACTTCGCGTATCCATTCTTGTTGTCTGTCCCGGGCTATGACGTACGCATCGACAACCTGCCCGATGCCGAGCGCGATCTGAACCTCGAGATGCTGCGGTTCGTTAGCGACGAGACGGTCGCGCGCGGAATGCAGTTCAACTTGTCTCTCTGGTCCCATGCCTATCAATGGAGGAATCCTGCCAGCAACTATCGAGTCGTGGGCCTCACGCCCCAGACCCACGCGCCTTACTGTCGAGATGCCATTACGGCGCTTCTCAAGGCCTGCCCGAACATCACTGGACTCAGCTTTCGCATGCACAGCGAGAGCGGAATCCCCGCGGGTAGCTATGCCTTCTGGGAAACCGCATTTCAAGGCATCAAGAAGGCCGGGAGGCGGATCGATCTCGACCTCCACGCCAAGGGGACCGACGAGCGCCACATCAATATCGGATTGTCGACGGGCAACCCCGTCAGCATGGTGCCGAAGTTCTGGGCCGAGCATAACGGCATGCCTTACATGCAGGCGTCGATTCGAGAGTTGGAGCGGCGCCAGCGAGATCGGCCTGGCGATACCGAGGCCGAGCGCGGATTTCTTCGCTATGGTTACGGCGACTATCTGAAGGACGACCGGAATTTCGGGATCATCCACCGGATCTGGCCGGGTACGCAGCGTCACTTGCTGTGGGGCGATCCGATATTCGCCGCGGGTTACGGGCGTGCCTTCAATTTCTCGGGAAGCCTGGGCTACGAGCTCCTGGAGCCGCTGTCGTTCAAGGGTCGAATGGGCAGCGGCAAACCGGGTGGTCGGAATGCTTACGCCGACAAGACGCTTGAAACGGTAGATGACTGGGAACGTTTCAAGTACGAGTACCGCTTGCTTGGGCGGCTCACGTATAACCCGAATACCGATCCAGACGTCTGGCGCCGTGCCCTGCGACACGAGTTCCAAAACGCGGCCGGTTCCGCGGAGGCGGCGCTCGGGAGCGCCAGCAGAATCCTGGCGGTGATCACCACGGCCCACGATCCGTCGGCGTCGAACAACAGCTACTGGCCCGAGATGTACACCAACCAGTCGATTGTGCAGGAGACACCGCTGTACAGCGATACGCCCGATCCGAAGGTCTTTGGGACGGTAAGCGCGCTCGATCCCCAACTCTTCGCGACCGTGGAGGAATGCGCGGAAATGCTTGTGAGCGGCAGGAGCGCGGCGAAATATACGCCGCTGGACGTCGCGGAATGGCTTGAAGCTCTCTCAGCCGCAGCGTCCGAGAATGCGGCGCGCGCCTCAGCCTCCTCGGCAGACAGCACCGCGCCGGCGACGCGACGTTTGCTCGCCGACGTCGCCATTCAGGCGGGCATCGGTAGATTTTTCGCATACAAGTTCCGAAGCGCAGTTTTATGGTCGGTGTTTCAGCGCAGTGGAGACAAGAGCGCGTTGAGCGAGGCCGTAAACGCCTACCGGGCTGCCCGCGACGCCTGGCGGGCGATGGCCGAACAGGCAAAAGCTGTATATGCCTCCGACATCACCTATGGACCCAACGCGACGCTGCGCGGCCATTGGCTGGATCGTCTGCCCGCGATCGACAGCGATATCGCAGAGATGGAAAAGCATTTGACCGCCGCCGCTTCACCGACGCCCGGAGTGGATCCAGCGGTAGTCCGAGGTGCCATTCGGGCTGCGCTGAGCGCGCCGCTGCGGCCTTCGGTGGCCGCGCAACATACACCGGTGCTGTATTTCGACCGGGGCCGGCCGATCGAAATCACTCTTTCAATGGAGCACAGTGACACCCGGAAGGTGCGCCTCGCCTACCGGCATGCGGATCAATCAAAGGCCTGGCAGTCTCTGGACACTACGTGGCAGGGTGGAACCTACCACGGCACGATCCCGGCCGAGTACACCGACTCCCCGTTTCCTCTGCTGTATTACTTCGAAATAGACGACGCTGCCGGCAGCGCCCTGTATCCAGGCTTCGGTAAAGATCTTGCCGGCCAGCCGTACTTCCTCGTGAGAAGCCGGCTGACCGCCGCGGCCGCGGTGCGCAAAACCGCCTGAAAGAGTCAGCCGTTTTACTGATCCGGGTTCTGACCCTGGCCCCCGAGTTCATCCGGCGTCTGGTACACGTGCGAGTTTACGTATCCGACGACGGCGATCCGCGTAGCCATTCCCGTTCCGGCAAAGCGGATGTTGTGCCATACCTGTGCAGGCGCGTAGACGATATCGCCCTGGTCGGCCACAAAGGTGATTTGCGAGCCGGGCTTGTTAGTTTCCATCCTCCACTCCAGCTGCCCCTCGGGAATGAGCCACCACTCCGGGCCGCTCAAATGAAAGTGCCCCTTGTTTTCGGGCGACGCGGGCCCCTGGGTCGCAGGGTTGCCGCGGATGATGTTCGCGATGCCGTGATCGTCGCCGATCCACTGGGTCTGATTCCGTTTCGGCACCGGATGTCCAGCAATCGTCTGGTTGTAATCGATATACGGTACGTTCGCGTCGTCGTAAGCCCCCTTCTGGGGATCGTCCCTCACTTTGATGTACTTCACGCCGGGCAGCGGGGTCGGCGTCTCGTCGACCGGATACATGACTTTCGAGTACGAATTGGCCATCGTCACCTCGACCCGCAGTGACGGTGTGTCTCCGACGGTTTCCATGCTGAAGATGTTGCGGCGCGGCACCTGCACGAGGAACCCCTTCGATGCGACAAACGGTTCCTGGCCTTCAATGGTGAAACGGATCTGTCCGTCCTGCACCATCCAGAACGCACGGTTCTCCGGGTAGAATCGCCTCGGCGTTCTGGCGCCCGGCGCCATCGAGATGTACTCGGCGTGGAACAGGTTGTCGTTGACGACGACTTCGGTCCAGTTCTGCTCGCCTTTGTGCTTGGCAAGCAAGTCTTTGAGCCTCCAGATCGGCTTGTTTGGCGGGATCCACTGAATGGGCTGAGCAGGCATGGGCGCCCATGCGATGAGGGGCGGCGGAGCCTGGCCTCGGCCGCCTGCTCCCCGGCCGCGCTGCTGGCCGTGCAGATCAGCCCGCTCACCGGGCAGTACCAGAAACACTCCCAAGCCTGCGGCAACCAACGCAAATCGTTTCAATATTCGCATCTCGACTCCTCTCCCGCGCGGGCTGTCCGTTTCTACCGCGTCGCGCCTGCCCTCACCGGGCTATTGGAAAGACTCTACCGATCGCGGCGTCCGAACGCCAACGAAAAACCACAGAGGCGGGGAGAGCGAGGGCGGGGGCCCTCTCGGCTAAAAGCGGCTGGAAAATGAGGTGCTAGCGCCTGCGACAGGAATGAAATGGCGGCCGGTGAGACCGCAATAGGTGTCCTGGTTGCTGTTGTCACGGTAGTCTCGCGGTCGTGTCCAGAGGCAACAATCTCGCCAACGACTGATAAAATCCAGCGGTGACCGCTCCTCGTGTTCGTTTTGCACCGTCTCCAACCGGCTTTCTCCACGTTGGCGGTGCACGTACCGCGCTCTTCAACTGGCTGTTCGCGCGGCGTCAGGAGGGCACGTTCATTCTCCGTATCGAGGATACAGACGCCGAGCGTTCGTCCGTCGAGATGGTTTCGGGCATCCTGAAAAGCATGCGCTGGCTGGGCCTCGACTGGGACGAAGGTCCGGAGGCGGGGGGCACTCACGGTCCGTACTTCCAATCGCAGCGCTACGATCGCCATCGCGACCTTGGCCAGATGCTTCTTGAATCCGGCCACGCCTATCGGTGCTATTGCTCGTCCGACCTGCTGAAGCAGAAACGCGAAGACGCCGAGCGTCAGGGGCTTGGCTGGAAATACGACCGCACCTGCTTGCGGCTTTCAGACGAGGAACGCCGGAGCATCGAGTCGTCCGGCCTGCGGCCGGCGATTCGTTTCCTCGTACCGCCCGGCAAAACGTCGTACATCGATCGCGTGCACGGCAAAATCGAGTTCGACCACGAGCAGATAGAGGATTTCGTCGTCCTCCGGTCCGATGGGCAGCCCACGTATCAGCTGTCGGTGGTCGCAGACGACGTGGACATGCAGATTTCGCACGTGATTCGCGGCGACGACCACATCTCGAATACGCCCAAGCAACTGCTGCTGTACCGGGCGCTCGGCGCCGAGCCGCCGGAATTCGCGCATGTCCCGCTGATCCTCGGCGCGGACAAGAAGCGGTTGAGCAAGCGGCACGGCGCGACGTCGGTGACCGAGTACGAGCGGCTGGGATACATTCCCGAAGCGATGGTGAATTTTCTCGGATTATTGGGATGGTCTCCAGGGGGGGATCGCGAGGTGATGACGCGTGCGGAAATGATCGAGGCGTTCGCGCTCGATGGCGTCAGCGGGGGAAGCGCCGTCTTCAATCTCGAGAAGCTCGACTGGTTCAACAACCAGCATCTGATGCGGCTCGATCGCGCCGAGCTTGTTGAACGTGTGCGGCCGCTGCTGCAGGCCGCCGGGCTGTGGCACGAGAAGTTTGGTTCGTCCCGGCGCGGCTGGCTCGAGCGGGTGCTGGTGCTCGTGTTGCCTCGCGTGAAGCGGCTCCCGGATTTTGTGGAGCAGGCCCGGCCGTTTCTTGCCGGCAGCGTGGAGTACGAGAGCGTTGCTGTTGCGAAACATCTGTCCGGCGCAGATTTGCCGGGGCATGTGGCGGCGCTCGCGGCGGCGCTTCGCGATGCGGAACCGTTCGACGAACTGGCCATCGAACGCGTACTGCGCGCGGTGGCCGATGCACGCGGCATCAAGGCGGGAGTGTTGATTCACGCCGCGCGGGTCGCGGTGACGGGAAAGGCGGTCAGTCCGGGCCTGTTCGAGGTGCTCGCGCTCCTCGGAAGGGAAACCACGATCGCGAGGCTGCGCGAACTCGAAGGCTTTCTGCGAGCGCGCCCAACCTTCACACCCTCCTAACTTCCTACTTCCTACTTCTTACGTCCTGCTTTTAACTTTTGCTTTTTAACTTTCGCCTTTTTGCTTTCGACTTTTACCTTTCGACTTTTCTTAGGGCCTCTTCCTGATCGTGTACCCCACTCCAAATTTCAGACTCGGACTGTGTCCGCCCCCAAGCTTGAATTCGGTGAAGAAGCCATTTTCGTTCGCAAAGCCAAACGTGAGAAATGTGCCCGCATGCGTACTCGTGTTGTGAAGCGTTCCCACCGTGACGCGTTCGAGCACGATGGCCGGGCCGCCTCCCTGGTAGAGCGCCCATCCGGATTTCAGCGGGATGGCGTAGAGAAATTCCAGGTTGATACTGGCCAGCGAATACCCGCCGCCGAACCCGCCGTCGATACCCGGCCGGAACCGGAAGCCGGGCATCAGCTCGCCGCTCTCGAAATGCGTGCCCACGAAGACCTGGTTCGGATCGATTGTCGCGCCGCCCTGGAAGCCGATGCCCTGCGCGCGCGCGGCGGAGCCGCAGCCCAGAAGCAACGCCAGGCCGAGCGAGATCGAAAGAAAACGTCGCCGATGGGTGACAAAGTGAGGCATGTCGAGGCGCTTACGCAACCTGCTTGCCAGCTGAGCGGGATGCGGGTGCTTACGAGCTTACCGTGATTCTACGGGGCGCTCGTAGACGTGCGTGAGCTTCATTGGCCGGCCGCCGCGGTCGACGGTGGTTGTGACCGTGAGCTGGGTGCCCCCGGGTGAGGGCGCGTAATTGCGGGTGATCTTCGGGCCGGTGTCGATATCGATCTCCGACACCAGCGTGCTGCCGTCCCAGTGATTTTTGCGGGTGAGCTTCACGAGGCCGTTTCCGGCGCGCTCCTCGGTCTTCTTGTCGTTGGTTTGCAGCACGAGCACCTGGCCGTCGATATTGGTGATGCTGACCGACATGTCGTGCACCACGATCGTCAGTTGCTTGGAATCGTCGAGAGACGCGCGCACGTAATCGGCGATGGCCTGCTGGCGGCCCAGATCCTCTTCTCCTTGTCCACTCCGGTCGGCGCCGCGGCCGTACCCTCGACCGCCGCCGCCCATCCTTCCGCCGCCGCCCATCCGCCCACCACCGCCGCCGCCTCTCCGGCCTTCGCTTGGAGAGCCCGAGCCTTCGGGCGTAGGCGAAGCTCCAGGCGCGTCTCCGAGGTCCCGGTTCAGGATCCAGATGCCGCCGACGAGCTGGTGCGACACGCCTCCCGGAGGAGGCGTTTGTGATGCCGCGGTGCTAGTTGCTGTAAGTGTAGTGAATGGAAGACTTAGAAGAACGACCAGAACGATGTATGAATTACCGGCGGGCCGCGGCATCACACCCTCTTTAGACGCGCCGATGCTATTTCGCGTTCCCGGACCCGCTTCCTTGCGACTGGCGGCGCTGTTTCATTTCCGCACGTCTGGCCGCCATTTGTTTTTGCCTATCTTGAATCTTCTGTTTCTGGTCAGGCGTGAGCACGCTGAGCACCTCGGTCTCGATCTGTGCGTTTTGAAACGCCAGCTCGCCTTCGGCGGCTCCAACCTCGAGTGCAAGGCCGCGGATGTCGCCCACGCCGGAGAGCACGGCGTTTGACAGTGCCTGCCGCGCGTTCTGCACGCGATTCATGACCGGCTTCATCTCGTCCGCGTGCCGATCGCGAATCGCCTTGATCTGCTCGCGCTGCGCGTCAGTCAAATCGCGCGGATTGATTCCGGCCATCTCCATGGGGCCGCCGGGGCCGCGACCCATGCCGCGTCCGCCTGAACCGCGGCCTCCGCCCATTAGCCCCGCGTGCGGGAGACCTTGGTTTGGGCCCTGCGCCGCGCCGAGGTGCGGCAACGACGTCGCCATGCCGAGTGCAATCAAAGCTGCGACACCGAGGCCGCCGACCACCCGTGGTACCGTTATGTGCGTCATGATGTTCTTCATTGTGATGTTCTTCATAGTTCCTCCGTCCAACTTGCGTGCGCCAGGCGCTGAGTCGCTTACTGGACTATTAGACGAAATGGGGAATGGCAGGTGTAGGGCTATTTGGTGAAAAGAGGGTGACATCCCCAACCCCGCGAGACCGCGTGCCATAATCTTCTCGAGACGGTGACGTTGTCGCTCGTCACCGTTGCCGATGGAATCCAGAAGAGTTCTTGTCGTCGAAGACGAGCGGAATATCCGCGATTTGGTCTGCCTGCACCTCGGGCTGGAAGGCTACGAGTGTGTGCCCGTGGCCGACGGCAAGGAGGCCATGGCCGTGGCGGCCGAACGGCCGTTTGAGCTGATCATTCTCGACCTGATGCTGCCCAGCATGGACGGCGTCACGATTTGCCGTGCGATCCGGCGTCACGGCCCGAACCGCGATGCGCCGATTCTGATGCTCACCGCGCGGCGCGAGGAAGCCGACAAAGTCATGGGGCTCGACAGCGGCGCCGATGATTACCTGACCAAACCGTTCGGTGTCCGCGAGTTGATTGCACGGGCGGCAGCGTTGATGCGCCGTTCGCGCGCGCCGCTTGCCGCGGCGCAGACCGATGGGCGGCCGCTGAGCGTGCACAGCCTCGAGCTCGATCCGGCCCGGCGCGCCGTGCGCATCCGCGGCGATTCGGTCGACGTGACGCGCCAGGAATTCAGCCTTCTCTATCTGCTCGCTTCGAACCCCGGCATCGTCTTCACGCGCGAGCGGCTGCTTTCGAAGGTGTGGCAGGAGCAGTCGTTCGTCACCGGCCGCAGCGTCGACACCCTGGTGAAGCGGCTGCGGAAGAAGATCGAAGTCGATCCATCGGATCCGAAACTGATCGTCACCGTCTGGGGCGACGGTTATAAGTTTGCCGACCTCTGACGATGCCGAAAACTGCGTGGTATCGGAGTCTCTACTGGCGTATCGGGCTCGGCTTCATCGTGTTCCTCGCCCTCGTGGTTGCGGTGCAGGCCGGCGCGCTGGTGTGGCTGACTTCGCGCGTGCAGTACGGGCCCCCGTCCCCGTCGGCCACGCGCGTGATCGCCGATGAGTTGAGCGCCGCGCTGGCCACCAATCCAAAGCTCGACATCGCTCAGTTTTTCCGCGAGCAGGAGGAGCGTGTCCCCATGGTCGCGGTGATGCGCGACGGCCGCGTGATCTCGAGCAACGGTGCCCAACCGCCCGGTGACGTGCTGGCCCTGGCGAAAGCGCGATTGAACAGCCTGCCGCCGCCGTTCGGGCCGTCGCGAGGATTCGGGCCGGGGCCGGATAACGGAGGCGGGGGCCCAGGGGGCTTGAGTGGCGGCGGTGCGGGGCCAGGGTTTGGTTCCGGGTTTGGACCGGACAGCGGTGGAATTCGCGACCGCCGGGCCTTCGGCTTCGGCGGGCCGCTGCGCCGCGGTGGCTCGCCCATGTCGCCGGTTTTCGTGAACGATCGGATCGTCGGGCTTGTCGTCGCCAATCCACAAACGACCTGGGAGCAGCTCGGCCCGACGTTGTTGATCGTCGGCTTCGTGCTCGTTGCCGCGGGGACGACATCGGCAGCCTTGCTGATCGTTGGTCCGGTGCGGCGCCGCCTGGGCAGCCTGGAAGAGGCCGCGCGGAAAGTCGGCAGCGGCGATTTGACCGCGCGCGCCCGCGAAGATGGCGGCGACGAGGTCGCGGCGGTCGCCCAGACATTCAATCAGATGACGACGGATCTGGCCGCAAGGGCGGAGCAGTTGCAGGCCGCCGACCGGCAGCGGCGCATGCTTTTTGCCGACGTGTCGCACGAGTTGATGACGCCGCTGACCGCGATGCGCGGCTATCTCGAAACGTTGTCGATGAGTGGAGTGGTGCTCGACGACGAAACGCGCGCACGCTATCTGTCAATCATCGGCGACGAAAGCCGCCGCATGGAGCACATCGTCCGCGATCTGCTCGACCTCGCGCGTCTTGAAACCGCACGCGACTCGGTGGACAAGCAGGACGTGCCGGTCGAAGATCTGTTCGGCCGCGTCGTCGCCCGGCACGAGCGCGAGGCGGCGGCAAAAAACGTCGCCTTGACGACGAGCGTGGCGCCCGGGGCGGAGATTGTGGCGGGCGATCCCATGCGGCTCGAGCAGGCGCTGCAGAATCTGGCCGCGAATGCGCTGCGGCACACGCCGTCCGGCGGCCGCGTCGGCCTTGGCGCCGAGCTCCATGAGCACGAGATGGTGATTGTCGTTCGCGACACCGGCGCCGGCATTGCGCCCGAGCACCTGCCTCACGTGTTCGATCGGTTTTACAAAGTCGATCCGGCTCGCGCGGGTGAAACCGCCGGCAGCGGCCTCGGCCTCTCGATCGTGAAAGCGATCATCGAGCGCCACGGCGGCACGATCGCGGTGCGGAGCGCGCTCGGCCAGGGCACGGAATTCACGATTCGCCTGCCGCTCGGATCGTGAACGTGCGTTCGCTCGGCTAGAAATTCCACCTTACGCCAACTCCAGGTCGAATCAAAAATACCCGTGGCCCCGCGCCCGGCGCGGAGAAGGTCAAGCCGCGAATCTCCGGTACGACCGCAAGGTGCTTCGTCATGTCGATCGCGGCTTCGAAACCGAGGACGACGCCGAGCTTGTTGTCTCTTTGCGTGAGCGAGCTGACGGTGACGACCTGCGGGAAAGGGACTGGCACTGGCAGGCTGCCGGCACTCGTTGGGCTGCCGACGGTAAAGAGCGGCACCGGCGCCACGTAGCTTGGATAATTGGATTTGTATGTGCCTCGCACGAAGCCGATCCCGCCGAGATATCCCAGGCGCACGCGGCCGTGCGGGGCAGGATGGAAGCCGACGACCGTACTCACCGCGACAAATCTGGTGCTCGCCGTCAACTGTGGAAAGCGCACCGGCACCGCCTGCGGAATGGCAAGCGGCAGATACGGGTTCGGCAGGGTGCCTTTGGTGGTGGCACCGGCATCGATCGAGAGCTCGAGGCTGAGGTGCGGGATGAGAAGCGTGCCGACCCGCACGTCACCGCCTCCGCCGGTTCCGTCGAGCGACATCTTCTCGCCGGCGCTGCTGTAGTAGTAGATGGCGTTCGTGGTGCCGAAGCGCTTGATGTCGGCGAATCCGCCGGCGCTGACGTAACCCGCGTCCTGAGCGGCGGCCGCGCGCGCCAGAACGCAAAGTGAAAGTGCGAGGGAGGCTGGCAGTATCCGGCGCACGGTGCGAGTCATGGGCATAGATAAAGGATTGTATATAATCAAGGTTTCGGCCCGTCACGGAATACCTGATGGGAGGTCGTCCAACGGTAGGACACGTGGCTCTGGACCACGGTATCGGGGTTCAAATCCCTGCCTCCCAGCCAAGCATCTCATTCGACTACAACCACTTAGCGGCTCTCACAATCGACTGGTTGACCGTTCGTGGCCCACGTTGTCCGTGTCCTGGTTTACCAACCGTAAGTGATTAATCCCCAGTGGGTTAGCGAAACAACTCGCCACGGTCGCGGAGTTTCGATGCGATACGAATGAGGACACGCTGGCAGACGATCACGAAAACAGCAGCTCATTGTCTGTCACGTCGAGCACCAGCGCTGAGCAGTGCCACTCGGGATAATGAGTCGGCGCGCGAATCGTTGCGAGTGACCGCCAACTTCGAGAGGACCGTGATGCCAGAGCAAAACGTGTGTGGGCGATGTGGACAGCCGCTGAAATCACACGAGAGCATTTCTGTCACAAACGTCGGCCTCCGCTGCTACCGGTGCTTCAACGAGGAGACGGTAGCGACGATGGGCGTCGACTTCGACAACACGCCGCTGCAGCCGGTCACCGTCTCAGACGCCGATAGCGTCGATCACACGTTCGAGCTCCGATCGATGCTCGTGCCGACAGGTCACGCCCTGTATGCGCGAGAGCGCGTGCC
>DASZHO010000053.1:0-51019 GCA_035937795.1 Vicinamibacterales bacterium
CGTTCTACGAGGAACAGACGCTGTCGCTCGACCCCACGTATCTGCGCTATTGCGAGACGGTCCGATGGCGGTTGGTCCCGGGTGTGTGCTGAGGCAAAGGAGACGTGTATGCATAAAGCAGTCAGGCGGCTCGGCGGCAGCAACGGCTCCAACCTTCTCGAGGCGGCGATCATCACGCCCCTGCTCCTGATACTGACCCTGGGGCTGATCGATTTCGCGTCGATGTTCTACGTGTATCTGGCGCTGGAAAACGGCGTCAGCCTGGCGACGCGCTACGCCGTCACCGGCAACCAGATGGCCAATCCCAGCAATCCCAGCCAGCTGTTGTCGCGGGACGATTCGATCAAGGCGGCGATGAGGCAGGCGACCCCGACCCTCACGATCGCCGACACGGCGTTCACGTTCAGCCATATGGCACTCGGGGGTAACAGCTGGGTGGGCGGATCGGGCGGCCCCGGCGACGTGGGGAAGGTCACGATCGACTACGTCTGGGTCCCGCTGACGCCCATCCTGCAGCCGTTTTTGACGAACGGACAGCTGACAGTACAGGTTGAGTCGGCGATGAAAAACGAAAGCAGATTCCAATGACGAAACCACGGCCCTTCCTGAACCCGGCAGGCCAGACGCTCATCGAATTCGTGATGGTGCTGCCGTTTGTGCTGCTGATCATCCTCGGCGTGGTGGAGGTCGGCTATCTGCTGCTCGACCAGCACGTCGTCACGAAGCTCTCGCGCGAAGGCTCGAACCTGATCTCCCGCAATACCAGCCTCCAGGACGCAGCCGCCGCGATGACAAACATGAGCTCGCGTCCCGTCGATTTCACCGGCAGTTCGAAGTTGATTTTTTCCGTGATCAGAAACGTGGGGACCACCGGATCGAGCAACTACAACGCGGCGGTGCTCTACGAGCGCCTCGAAATCGGGAATCTCCCGATGTCGAGCGCGCTCACGACCAGAGGTCCCGCCTCGTTTGGCTCGGCGCCGGACTACCAGGCCGCCAATTCCGACAACAACACGAATCTGCAGCTCACGAACCTGCCGCCCAACCTGATCACGACAGGCGGCATGTTATATGTCACGGAAATCTATTCCAGCCACACACGCATTACCCCGCTGGACCGGCTCGGGCTTGGCCTCCCGGTCCCGCAAACGCTGTATTCGATCGCCTATTTCTAGCGCCGGCAGCGTTCCATGGTGAGGGCAGAAGGGTGACGAACATGACGAACATGATTAAAGACAAATCGCAATTTTCAGGGCAGGAAGGCTTCGCGCTGGTGTACATGGCGATCATGACCACGGTGTTGCTGCTCTTCACCGGCCTTGCCGTCGATTCGGGGAGAGCCTACCTCGTGAAAGCGCAGTTGACGAAAGCCGTCGACGGTGCGGCGCTCGGCGCGGCGCGCATGCTGAACAGCGGCGACCCGCGCGGGCAGGCCGTACGGATATTCAATGCGAATTTTCCTCCTGGCTATCTCGGCACGTCGTCGGCGACCGACCCGACGACCGATCCGAATTTTTTTAACTCCCAGGTCGTTCCCGCCAGCGGGGTGAACATCGTGACCGTCACCGCGTCCGCGAATCTGCCCACGACGTTCATGCAGCTTGGCAATTTCTTCAACATGAACGTGACGAGCACCGGGCAGGCAACGCGGAGGATGGTGGACCTGTCGCTCGTGCTGGACGTCTCCAGCTCCATTGCCTCACAGTGGCCCACCGTCAGAGATGCCGCCAGGACCTTCATCGATGCGTTCGATCCGGCCAACGATCGTCTGTCCCTGCTGACCTTCAGCAACGGCGCGACGGTCATCGATCCGATGCCGTCTATTCGTGGGTTCAACAAGGCCAAGGTCGTGAGCGATGTTCCGGGGGCCCTTCCCGGTGGCAGCACGCTCATGGTCGAGGGTCTGTATAGAGCATGGGACGAGCTGCGATCGGTGCCCAACGGCTCGCAGTCGGGTCTTCGGGTCATCGTCCTCTTCACCGACGGCGCCTCCAACGGCGTCCCAGGTATCTATGACGGGTCTGGCTTGTCAAAGTCGCTGCGAACATGGGACTTCCCGCAGAACGCGGTAGATCCGGACAGTCAGACCTGGAACGATCCGCACATTGACGGGCTCTACGACGCGCAGACTGGCAACTCGAGTCCCTCCTACTCCCTGACCACTCCATGGAACTCGACTGCGACCATCCCGCAAGTGCCGTACCTGCCAGTGACGACCTGGCATGCGCACCATCGCAGTCCCGGCATCCCCACGACATTCCCGTTGCAGACATCCTCGCTGAGGGTGAACGGTTCGGCGCAGAACGTCATTCGTGGATTGCGAGACTACGACGCGGCGAAGGGGCAATATCCCGCCGAAGTCTTCAACATCAACAACGCGGCCAGGAACGTCCTGGAGATCATCGCCGATGCCGCGCGAAACGACGCCGGCGGCGACTACAAGATCCGCATCTACACGATCGGGATGGGTTACATGGTGACGGATCTGCTGGGGACGATGCCTGAGCTGCCGTCGGACATTCTCAGGCGAATCTCCAACGACAGGACGTCGCCTGATTTCAACAGCAACCAGCTCGAAGGTAAGTACTACCACGCCGCAACGGCCGCCGATGTCGGGCCGGCGTTTGCCGAGTTGCAGAGCGAGATCATTCGCCTGACTAAGTGATCTGAAAAGTGATTGAAAAGACGACATGTGAAACGCCGGCTCCCGGGCCTGCGTCACGGCATGCGTCCTGCACCTCGAAGTAGGCATAGGAGGACGCATGTTCAACCGAGACGAAGTGAAAGGCAAAACCGAAGAATTGAAGGGCCGGGCCAAGCAGGTGGCAGGCGATATGACCGGCGACGAGCGCCTCCGCTCGGAGGGCGAAGCGCAGGAGCTCGGCGGCCGCGTTCAAAAAGGTTTCGGCACCGCGCGACGAAAAGTTGGTAAGGCCGTCAAGAACGTCGGGGACGCACTCAAGCGCCCGTAGCTCAAGCGCCCGTAGCGCTCAACGCGTCAACGCGTCAAAACAACGTCACTTCGACCAGGGATCCCCGCTCGACGGCTTCGACCGTGGCGGGGATTTCTATGTACCCGTCGGCTTGCGACATGCTGGTGATATCGCCTGAGGCCTTGAAAGCCGGCACGGCCGATCCATCCACAATGCGCACGGTATAGAACTGGTGCCGATTCGGCGCGGAAACGATGCGCTGGGCGAGCGGAAGCATGAGCGTGCGCGCGGGCTTCGGCGGCAGATGCGCGAGACGGCGAACGAGCGGCGCCAGAAGAATGTGCGCGTTCGTCAGGCACGAAGCGGGATACCCGGGCATGGCAAAGACAGGCTTGCCGCTCACGATGGCAAATCCTGTCGGCTTGCCGGGCTTGACGGAGATGCCGTGAAACAGCACGTCGCCTTTCGCCGACAGCACGTCAATCATCAGATCGCGTTCGCCAACCGAGCTGCCGCCCGAAAATACGACGACGTCGTGCGCGAGGCTCTTTTCGAGAGCATCGGTGAGCGATTCGCGCGTGTCCGGCGCGGGCGGAAACGCGACCGCCACGCCGCCGTTGTCGGCCACGACGGCTGAAAGCGTGAAGCGATTGATGTCGTAGATGTGCCCCGGCTTCAGCGGTTGCCCAGGTTCGTCCACTTCGTTCCCCGTTGACAGGATCGCCACGCGCGGGCGCTCGTACACCTCGACGCGAGCCATGCCGAGCGCGGCAAGCGCGCCGACGCGGCTGGAATTCAACGCCTCGCCCCGGTGGAGCACCGTTTGTCCCGCCTGGATGTCGGCGCCGCGGCGTCCGATATTCTGCGCCGGCTGCACCTCCACATACACGTCCACCAGATGCTCGGCATCGCAGTCGGTGTCTTCGACGATGACCACGGCATCGGCGCCTTCCGGCATCGGGGCGCCGGTGGCGATCTCGATGCATTCATCCTTGCCGACAGCGACGGTCGACACCTGCCCGGTGTAGAGCGTGGCAATCTGACGGAGCCGTCGCGGTTGCGACCGGGCTGCTCCCCTCGTGTCGGCCGCTCGCACCGCGTACCCGTCCATGGCCGCGCGCGAAAACGGCGGCACGTCGGCCGGCGCAATCACGTCACGCGCCGTCACGCGCCCATGAGCCTGTTCGAGCGGGATTGTTTCGACGCGCGCGATCGGGGTGCCCGATCGGTCGACGATCGCGCGTGCCGCGTCGAGCGGAATCGTTTCCTTGAACGGGCGCATCCGGCTGGTAGGCATAGGTTGTTATCGCGAGAGCTCGCGGACCAGATGTCCCAGCTCCGGCAGGATCAAGCTGGTCATCGCGAGCCGGACCGCGTGTTCCGAGCCGGGGAGCGAGATGATGATTTTGCCGTCCGCAGTCCCCGCGCAGGCGCGGCTCAGCATGGCGGCCGGTCCGATTTCCTGGTAACTGACCACGCGGAACAGCTCCCCGAAGCCGTCAAGCCGTTTGTCGAGCAGGCCGCTGACGACTTCGTAGGTTGAGTCGCGCGAGGTGATGCCGGTACCGCCGGTGGTGATGATGACCTGGGCGCCGGGATCGCCGAGCTGGGCGACGAGCGTGTCGCGAATCGCCTTCGGATCGTCGCGGACGATGCCCCGGCCGGCGACACGGTGGCCGCTCGCTTCGAGAAGGTGAGCGATCGCCTGCCCGCTGGTGTCATTCTGATCGGTCCGCGTGTCGCTGATCGTCAGCACGAAGCAGGTAACCGAGGCCGGCGACGTGGCCTTGTGGTCGAGATGGCTCACCGCCTGATAGTAGATCAGCTGAGGTTTATCCGAGGCGGGGCCTCAGGGTAGGGATTGACCTTAGGACGGAGCACTCCAGTGCCCAGGTTGTCCCAATTTGTCTTACGGGCCGGGCAGGAAACGACCTGCAAGCACCTGAAAGGACCAAGATAAAGCCCTTGGATGACGTCCATCGCGCCCATACTGCTCTATGGGTAACCCGCTCCGAGCGCTGATAGTCGACGACTCGGAGAACGATGCCAATCTGCTTGTGGATGACTTGGAGCGTCATGGGTACGAGGTCGTCCACCAGCGCGTCCAGACCGCCCAGGACATGCGGGCCGCCCTCGATCGCACGTCATGGGACGTCGTGTTGTCCGACTACAGCATGCCGAACTTCAGTGGCTTGGAGGCCCTTCACGTGCTGCTTGGCACGGGTCTGCACCTTCCTTTCATCATCGTGTCGGGGACGGTCGGCGAGGAAACCGCGGTGACCGCGCTGAAAGCGGGAGCGCAAGACTACCTGGTCAAAGGCAATCTGGCCCGTCTCGCCCCGGCCATCGACCGAGAGCTCCGGGAAGTCGCGGCGCGCCGCGAGCGCGCGCGGGCTCAGGAGGCATTGCACCAGTCCGAAGCCCGTTTTCGTTCGCTCGTCGAGCACGCGGTCTTCGGCATCTATCAGGCAACGCTGGAAGGGCAATTCCTCGCCGTCAACCCGGCCCTGATGACGATGCTCGGGTACGCGACCGCTGACGAGCTGTTGAGCATCGGACTGCCGAACTTGTGTGTCGACGCGGCGGCCCGAACGGATCTTCTGGAACGCGTGCACGCACTGAAGCAGTTTACCGGCGAGGAGATGACGTGGCGGCGGAAGGCAGGCGAATCCATCCGCGTCCGGCTCAGCGGCCGGCATGTTGAGACCACTGCGGGACACCCGATTCTCGAGGTGATCGTCGAAGACATCACCGAGCAACACCGTCTCGAATCGCAATTGCGGCAGACACAGAAGATGGAGGGGATCGGCCGCCTGGCCGGCGGCATTGCTCATGATTTCAACAACGTGTTGACGACCATCATGGGATACAGCGACATGATCGTGGAACAGATAGGCGCCGACAAGCCGATAAGCGCCGACCTTCTGGAGATCCGGCGCGCGGCCGACCGCGCGGCGGGTCTGACGCGGCAACTCCTTGCCTTCAGCCGGCAGCAGATCCTTCACGTGGGAGCCGTGAACGTCAATGATGTCGTGCGGGAGATGCGAGCTATGCTCCAGCGGCTCATTGGCGAGGACATCGCGATTGAGCTGACGCTCGCCGGCGCACTGCCTCCCATCCTGGCGGACCGCGTTCAACTCGAGCAGGTGCTCATGAACCTCGCGGCGAACGCGCGCGACGCGATGCCTCGCGGCGGCCGGCTCACCATCGGAACGTCTTCTTCTCGAGCCGCGGACGTTGTCGCCCTCGCACGGTTAGCCGTACCGCCAGGGCGGTACGTGACGCTCACGTTGAGCGACAGCGGCGAGGGCATGGATGCGCGCACGCGTGAACGCATCTTCGAGCCGTTTTTCACGACGAAGGAGATCGGCAAGGGGACGGGCCTGGGCCTGGCGACGGTGTATGGCATTGTCAAGCAACTCGGCGGCTACATCTCCGTGTCGAGCGAGCCCGCATTGGGGACCGTCTTTACGTTGTTTTTTCCGGAGTCGGACGCCAGCGCACAGCCGGCCAGCGTGTCGGCGCGGCCATCGGGCGATATCGCGGTCGCGACCTCGCGTGACGTCGTGCTGGTCGTTGAAGACGAAGTCGGGCTGCGGAAGCTGGTCGTCCGCACGCTCGCGCGCCACGGGTATCTGGTGCTCGAGGCCGGTACGGGACAGGAGGGCCTGGCGGTGGTTGCGCAATCAGGAGACAAGCTTCGACTTGTGATCAGCGACGTCGTGATGCCCGCGATGAGCGGCCCCGAGATGGTGGTCCAGCTCCGGAAGACTCGACCAGACATCAAGGTGTTGTACATGTCTGGCTACACCGGTGATCTCATCAAGCGCGGAGGTCTGTTCGAGGCGGAGACTCCCGTCCTGGAAAAGCCGTTTGCCGCAAGTGACCTCTTGCAGACCGTTCGGGGATTGTTGACCGGGCCGTGAGCCGCGTGCGCACCATTGCACATGCCGCCGCGTGACGCCTCCATCACCGGTCGAGAGGTGCGCTATTGAACAGCCATCTGACACCCCGTACGCCAGTATCGATCATTGCCCTCTGTGAGCCGGCCAAAATCGAGCGACGTGGATGCCTAGCCGTCTGCCTGGCCGCTGGACGCGAGGCCCGCGGGTCGGTGCGCTCGCCTTGTGCCATGTCCTGTGCATCGCCGCTGCGGCGAGAGCGCAGTCCATTTCCACTCCGGAGCCGGCGCGGCCGGCGCCCCAGGAGCCGGCGCGCCCCGACGCCGGCAGCGTCTCGCCCCCTCCGCTGGATGTAGCAGGCTATTTCTCCGCTCGGAACCTCGGAAGCGATGATCTGGCCGACCACAACATCTATCGCGAGTACTCCGGCAGCATTTTCCTGAGCAAGACCATCGGCCGATGGCTCTTCCATTCCGAGATCAATGCGAACACCGCCCCCGAATGGGACAGCGAAGGCATTCATCTCTTTCCACGAACCAGTCACCTGAGCGTCAAGCTCGAAACGGCATCGGCGAATTTCAACTGGCGCGACTGGCTGCAGGTGCAGGCCGGATTCCTGTTCGTGCCGACGTACTCGCGGACCCACCGGTATCAGTCGGTCATGTTGACGGTGGATGAGCCGCTCATCGATCAAGCCGTGTTTCCGACCGCCTTCAAGGGGGCGATGATCCACGGCGACAAGTACTTCCAGGACGGGGGGATCGGCTATGCGTTCTACGGCGGATCCAGCCAGCAGGCCAGCTTCGAAGACGCGGTCGTCGCTGCCGATCTGGCCCGGTCGCGGTCCCTGGGCGGCAAAGTCGTCTGGCATGTACCAACGCGGCACCGGTTCCGGACGCTCGATGTCGGCGTCCAGGCGCACCGCGCGCTGAACTCGGACAGGAGCCGGACGCAAATCTACGGAGCGCACGCGAATCTGGAAATAGGCCGGATCCAGCTGCTTGGCGAACTTGCCGATGCCTTTATCGGGGCCTCGCTCGGCCAGGCCCGCTTCGATCGTCGAGGGTATTACCTGCAGACGTCCTACCGCCTTGCTCCGGCGTTGTTCGCCGTGGCCCGATACGAGCGGCTGAATCGCGACAGTCGATACCCCGACGTGAACCGCCTCGCCCGGCAATCGTTCGGGGTGACCTACCGGCCCGTTCCGGCTCTGTCGATCAAGCTTGAAGCCGATCGCTTCGAACCGGTGCGCGACGGCCGGTTGCCGCCCTATTACGGCGTGGGCGCGGGCCTCGTGTACTTCTTCCGCGTGCCGTGACCCGACGCACCTGGCTCTTCGCCGTGCTGGGTGTGCTCCTGGAGCGGCCGGGCTTTGCGGTCATCGTCCATCCCTCGAACCATTTTGAAACGCTCTCTCGTTCCAAACTGAGCTTGCTGTTTCTCCGCAGGGTGTCGCGATGGCCCTGGGGCGCGGCGGTCGAGCCAGTCGATCTCGTACCCAACGAGCCAGCGCGAGTCGAGTTCATATTGCAAGTGCTCAAGACCACCGAGCGTGACCTGGATCAGTACTGGATCGAGCAGACGACGACGCGCGGCATCAGCCGGCCAGTCCAGGTCGCCAGCGCGGCGGAGGCGAAGTCCATTGTCGCCACGCGCCCTGGCGCGATCGCGTACATCCCGGCAGCGGACCTCGACCGCACGGTCAAAGTCTTGAAGGTCGATCCTTGAGGCTACGGCTCCTTTCACGGTCGATTCGGACCAAGTTCCTGGCCGTCGGACTGCTCGCGGTCCTTGCTCTAGGCCTGGCAGAGCTCTTCGAAACCTCCAGCGTGCAGCGCCTGCTGCGGGACCAGTCGCGCACGCATGCCGTCAACATCGCAAAACAGGCGGCGTTCATCGCTGGACCGCTCATCGCCTTCGACAGCAAGTCCGAGCTCGGAAAAGCACTGGACCTGCTCCGCACCGATCCGGATTTCGCCTACGCGCAGGTCACCGACAACTCGGGCAAGCCGCTTGCGGCTGTGGGTCGCGTCGATGCCGACCCCTGCGCGGCCGGCCGCGAGCCAACGATCTCAAACCACGGTGGCGTTCTGCACATCAGCATGCCCGTGGTGGACAGCGGCGTCACATGGGGATGCCTTCAGATCGGCATGTCCCAGGACAGCGCCGAGCGCGACGTTGGCGTGATGAAAACGATCGCCGTCGGGGCCTCGCTCCTGACGGTGCTCACGATGGTCCTGGCGGGCGTCTACCTGTCGCGGTCGATCGTGTCTCCGATGGTCCGGCTGGCAAACGTCGCCGGGCGTATCGGCCGCGGCGAGTGGAATGCCACGATCGACGTGCACGGTCGAGACGAAGTGGGGGCGCTGGCCGACAGCTTTCGAACGATGGTCGACGAGCTGCGCCGGACCACCGTGTCGAAAACCTACGTGGACGACATCGTCCAGTCGATGGCGGATTCGCTCGTGGTTGTTGATTCCCGCGGGACAATACTGATGGCCAATCACGCGACACATACTCTCCTCGATTACGACCAAGGCACTCTCGTCGGCGAGCCCATTCAGCGGATTACCGCTGTCACGGAAGCCGCTTCCGTCATCGAAAGCGAATACATCGCCCGAGACGGACGGCGGATTCCCGTGCTGGTCTCGACGACGGCCATGCGATCGGAAGGAAACGACCTGATCTGCCTGGCTCAGGACCTGCGAGAGCGCAAGCGCGCCGAGGACGAGCTTCACGTGGCGAAGAAGAAGGCCGAAGACGCCAACCATGCCAAGAGCGCATTTCTGGCAAACATGTCACATGAAATCCGTACTCCGTTGAATGCCGTTCTGGGTTACACCCAATTGATGCTACGTGACCCTGCTCTGGAAAAACTCGGGAGGGACTACCTCAACATCATCAGTCGAAGCGGCGAGCACCTGCTTGCCCTCCTCAACGACCTGCTCGACATGTCGAAGATGGAAGCCGGCGGCATGTCGGCGAAGGTGGAGCCGTTCGACGTCGCGCAACTTGTCGCGGACCTCTCGGCCATGTTCGCGCTGCGGGCCTCGAGCAAGGGACTGAGATTCGACGTGGTCGAGGCTCCCGGCACCGTACGAAATGTCGCCGGCGACCAGGGAAAGATCCGGCAGGTGCTGATCAACCTTCTCGGAAACGCGCTCAAATTCACCGACCGCGGCCGTGTGAAGCTGGAGCTGGCGGTGAGCCCGCGAAACGACGGTCAGCTCTGGCTCTCGGCTCGCGTGGAAGACACCGGCGTGGGGATTGCCGCCTCCGAGCAGAGCCAGCTCTTCCAACCGTTCACGCAGACACAAAGCGGAATGAGCCTTCAGGCGGGGACCGGTCTGGGCCTGGCCATCAGCGCGCAGTACGCACGGCTCATGGGCGGCCGCATCACCATGAGCAGCGAAGTGGGAAAAGGGACAACCTGTGTGTTCGAGATCCCCGTGCAGCCCCTCGACCCTGCATCGGCCGTCCGTCCGGCGCCGAACCGCTCCGTGGTTGGAATCCTGCCGGGTTCGACGGCTCCCCGCGTGCTGATCGTGGACGACGAACCCGACAACAGAGGCTGGTTGAACCTGTTGCTGACGGCCGTCGGCTTTGAAGTGCGCGAGGCCGAGAACGGCGAGGCAGCCGTTCGCGAGTGCGACCGGTGGCGCCCGCAGCTGGTCTTGATGGATCTTCGGATGCCGGTCATGGACGGGCTGGAGGCAACGCGGAGAATCAGAAAGAATTCTTCAGGAACCGAACCGGTGATCCTTGCGCTCACCGCGAGCGCGATGGATGAAGATCGGCACAGCGTCCTGCAGGCCGGAGCCGACGAGCTGATTGTCAAGCCGTGCCGCGAAGGAGACCTGCTCGAAAAGATCCGGGCGCACCTGGGCCTGGCCTACAAGTACGCCGACCTTGCTCCCGAGCCGGAGCTCATGTCGATGGATGACGCCGAACGCTCGTTGAAGGCCGATGCGCTCGACAACCTTCCGGTTGAATGGGCGGATGGCATGCGCCGGGCCATCTTCAATGGCGACAAAGACCGGGTGAATGAGCTCATCGCAAACATCCCGCAGCGTGACGCCGAATTCGCGCGAGCCCTCCAGCGGCTTGCCGACCGGTACGAATATGACGCGCTGACTGAGCTGCTGGACAGAGCACGGCCATGATCGAGAACACCCTTCCGACACGCGGGCAGATCATGGCCGTCGACGATCAACCCGAGAACCTGAGGCTGCTGGAAGACATGCTCAGGCAGCGCGGCTACCTGGTGCGCTCCTTTCCGCGAGGACGGCTGGCATTGGCGGCCGCCGGTCAGAATCCGCCGGACCTGATCCTGCTGGACATCACCATGCCCGAGATGAATGGCTACGAGGTGTGCGAGCGGTTGAAGGCGGACGAGAAGCTGGCCGGTATTCCTGTGATCTTCCTGAGCGCGCTCGATGAGATCGAGGACAAGGTCAGAGCGTTTCGAGCTGGGGGCGTGGACTACATTTCGAAACCGTTTCAGATCGATGAAGTTCAGGCCAGGGTCGAGACCCACATGCAGCTGCATCGGCTCCATCGAGCGCTGCAGGTGGAGAAAGATCGTCTGGAGGACCACTCGAGCTTTGCGCTCTCGGCCGCCGGCGCCGGCGTCTGGGAAGCCGATCTGGCCACGGGCGCGACTCACTGGTCTCGAGAAGTTGGCCCGATGTTCGGGCTGCCCCTGGAGCCCTTCGAAACGTCGATGGACGCCTTCCGGGCCCGCGTGCATCCCGACGATCTGGCGATGATCAACGCGAGCATCGTCCGGTCGATCGAGATGGATGTTCCATATTCAGTGGAGTTTCGTGCGCCGCAGACCGACGGAACCAGCCGGTGGCTGGCCGCGAAAGGGCGCGTGTCGCGTAGCGCCGATGGCGTGCCGGTCAGCATGTTGGGGATCGTGATCGACGTCTCGGACCGCAAGCACCTCGAGCAGCAACTCCACCAGGCGCAGAAGATGGAATCGATGGGCCAGTTGGCCGGCGGCATCGCTCACGACTTCAACAATGTCCTGACCGCCATCCTCGGCTTCAGCGATCTGCTCCTCAAGGACCTCGATCCCGCGGACCTCCGCGCGCGCGATGTGACCGAGATCAGGAAGGCCGGGGAGAGCGGCCAGCGCCTCACGCGCCAGTTGCTCGCGTTCAGCCGCCAGGCGGCGCTGGACCCGAGCGCGCTTGACCTGAACGCCGTCGTCCGCTCGTCGCAGGGCCTGCTGAAGCAGTTGCTTGGGTCATCGGTTCGATTGGAGTTGCGGCTGCAGGAACCGCTCGCTGATGTCTGGGCCGACGCCGGACAAATGCAGCAGATCCTGGTCAATCTGGCGGTCAATGCGCGCGATGCGATGGCGCATCGCGGTCAACTCTGCATCGAAACGTCCACCGTGACTCGTGCCGAGACGCCGGACGCGATTCGACCGGAGAGGCTGATAGGGCCACTGGCAGGGCCCCAGGTCGTGTTGGCCGTGACGGACACGGGGACAGGCATGTCTCCCGAGACGATCGCGCGGATTTTCGAGCCGTTCTTCACGACAAAGGGGCCCGACAAAGGCACGGGATTGGGCCTCTCGACCGTCTACGGGATTGTCCGGCAGAGCGGCGGCATGGTCGACGTGACGAGCACGCCGGGGCAGGGCACGACCTTCCGGATCCACCTGCCGATCCTCAATCAGACACTTCCCACGCCTGCTGCGAAATAGTGCTGTCCTGTGCACACCGCTGCCGACGGCACCGTGCCTGCACGAGTGCGCGTTGTCCAATAGTGAACAGGTAGGGCAGAGTTCTTCAGGTACAGTTTCGGGAATTTGCTTCTCGCGCTCTCTCCTGCGGCCGGCACAGTGAGGTTCACCGTGCAGATGAATGTTGATCCCAAACTGCTGCGGCTGCTCTGTCTTGGCTTGCTCTTGCCCGCCACCGCGCGAGCAGCGACCGCCGGGTTTCCCGTCATCGCGCCAGTCGCGTCTCACGCGAACGCCGTGGAGAAGCAGGCGCCGGTGGCCAACGGCTACGTGGGAGCCGATACGTGCGTGACGTGCCACGACGGCGAAGGCAAGAGCTTGAGCCGCACCGAGCACGCGCGCGTGGCAAATCCGCGCACGCCAATGGCCGGCATGGGATGCGAGAGCTGTCACGGACCGGGCAAGGCGCATGTCGACGGCGACGGCGATGTCACGAAAATCCGGGTGTTTCCGAAAATGGCGCCGCGCGATGTCACGGCAGTGTGCATGAGCTGCCACGACCGCGGCGACCACACATTCTTCCAGGGCAGCATGCACGATTCCCGGAACCTGTCGTGCATCACGTGCCACAGCGTCCACAGCCCCAAGTCAGAGCAGGCGCAACTCAAGATGCCGACGCAGATGGCGCTGTGCGTGCAGTGTCATCGCCCCGAGGCCCTGAAGCTGCAGCGCAACTCGCACATGCCCGTGCGCGAGGGCAAGATGGAGTGCAGCTCGTGCCACAGTCCGCATGGGTCGACCAATCTTCGGATGCTCAAGGTCGGCAACTACATCAACGAATCGTGTGTGAGCTGCCACACCGAGAAGCGCGGGCCCTTCCTGTTCGAGCACCCGCCCATGCGCGAAAGCTGTGTCACCTGTCACGATCCGCATGGCTCGTCGAACGAGCGGCTGCTGGTGGCCAAAGTACCGATGCTGTGCCAGCGGTGCCACATCGGCACCCGCCATCCGTCGACGATCTACGACGCGACGCAGCTCTCGAGCGTGCGGCTGTTCGGGCGGTCGTGCGTGCAATGTCACGAGAATATTCACGGCTCGAATTCACCCTCTGGTAACGACTTTCACCGGTAGCGCTATGTCCAGATTCCCGCTCGCCCTGTTCGCCTTGTTCGCGTTGACGCTCGTCCTGCTGGGTTCCGCAGGCACAGCTTCGGCTCAACAGCCCGACACGACAACCGAGAAGAACACCATCGGGTCGGTCGATTTCGGCGGCCGGCTGTTCGATGTCACCGGTGATGCCGCGCGCGACGAGCGATATCGCGATTTGCGGTCGGGTCCCGTGGTCGACCGCTTCCGTTACAACAATGATGAGAAGACCTGGGTATTCAGCGCCGCCGCCGACCACGTCGGGTACCGCGATCAGCGGTACTTCGCTGACTATCGGAAGGGAGGCACCATCACGGCGTCATTCGAATGGAATCAGATTCCGTTGTTCAACAGCACGATCACCCAGACGCCCTACACCCAGGTTTCGCCCGGCGTCTTTCGCATCGACAACAGTCTTCGCCAGGGCATCCAGGCAGGCACGTTGAATCTCTCGAACGCCGAGGCGCTTGCACACCAATTCGATCTGCGCTCCTCGCGGGACATCGCCGCGTTTCACCTCACGGTCAGTCCGAACAAGAACCTCGACCTCAAGCTGAACGTGACCAGCACTTCGCGCAAGGGCGCGCAGCCGTGGGCCATGGGATTTGGTTTCTCGAACGTCGTGGAAGTGGCTGCGCCGTTGAACCACAGGACGACGGACGTCGGAACCGCGCTCGAATGGGCCAACAGCCAGGGCCTGATCCGGATCGGCTACGACGGATCCTGGTTCCGGAATCCGATCGAGTCGCTGGTGGTCGACAACCCGCTCCGGGTCACCGACACCACAAGCGACACCTCGCAGGGGCGCATGGCGCTCTGGCCGAGCAGCAGCTCGAACGCGATCAACACGGCCGGATCGATCAAGTTTCCGGGCAGAAGCCGTGCGACGGCGTACATCTCGGTCGGCGACTGGAAACAGAACGCGGCGCTGATCCCGTTTACGATCAACACGGCCATCACCCCGATTCCGCTCCCGCGGCCGACGGCCGAGGCCGACGCGCGGATCACGGCGATGAACTACAACGTCACGTCGAGCCCGATCAATGACGTGTGGCTGAATGCCCGGTTCAAGCGGTACAACTTCGACAACCGCACCCCGGTCTTTCCTGTCACCAACTACGTGCGCACCGACCAGGCTGTGTCGCCATCCATTCTTGGCGGCAGCGAGCCGCTCGGTTACCTTCGGAACAATCTCGACGCCGACGCGTCCTTCACCCCGATTCCGTTTACCGCCCTGCGCGCTGGGTACGGGCGCGAGGAGATTACCCGGACCCATCGGTTGTTCGAGCGGACGACCGAGAACACCCTTCGCGGCACGATCGACTTCAGTGGGAGTGCGCTTTTCACCGTCCGGACGATCTACGAGCACTCTAAACGCACCGGAACGGGCCTCGACGAGCAGGTGCTCGATTCCATCGGCGAGCAGGTGTCACTGCAGCAATTCGATATCGCCGACCGTGATCGCGATCGCGTGTCGGCCGTGCTGCAGTTCACGCCGATTCAGCAGTTCGGCATCACCGGCTCCATCGTCGGCGGCAACGATCGCCGCCCCGGAGCCGTGTTCGGCCTGACTCACGACAACAACCGCACCTACGCGATCAGCCTGGACGCCGTGCCAGGCGATGGGGCGACCTTCGGGGTGAGCTACGGCTTCGAAGACCACCAGACCGTGCAGAATTCCCGGCAGGCCAACCCGGGTGATCAATTCAACGATCCCACGCGCAATTGGTCGACCAACGGCACCGAGCGGGTGCACACCGCCAACATCAGCGGCGACTTGCTCAAGCTGGCCCCAAAGACCGAGGTGCATTTCTCCTACGATTTTTCGCACTCCCGCGGGCAGTATCTCTACGTGCTGCCGGTAAACACGACGCTCGCGCCGGTGTCGCAGCTGCCTTCCTTGTTCAACGAGTTGCAGCACGGCGTCGTCGACGTCCGGTACCTGGTGCGGCCGAACATGAATCTGGGGCTTGTCTATTGGTATGATCGGTACAAGCTTCAGGACTTCGCCCTCGGAATCGATACGCTCAACAAGATCGATATGACAACCGGCGTCCTCCTGCTGGACAATGCCTATCGCCCGTACAAGTCGAGCACGGTCACGCTGCGGATGACGTACCTCTGGTAGCGGGGTGACGCCGTTCTTGTGTTACTTGCGCGTGCGATCCAGGTCGCGGATCTTGAAGACGAGCGCGACGACAAAGAGCAGGGTGAGGGCGAGGAAGACGAACAGCCCGCGGCGGCGATAGGCGAGCTCGGCGACACCGCGATTGCCGCCCTGATTCACGCCCGCCACGATTTTCATCCCGTCGTTCACGACCACGTCAAGCGCCGCCGGGTTGAACGCATGCACTTCCGTCCTGGCGAGCACCAGCCTCGTCCGCGCTTCCGTGAGCGCGAGCTCTTGGTCGCCCACTTCGATGCCGGCATTCTTCACTCTCGCGATCAAACCTGAACCCGCGTCAATCCCCTGTCTCAATCGGTCGATGCTCGCACGCATCTGATTGGCAGCAGTGAATCCCGGGTCGTCCTTCTCGCTGTGGCAGCTCGTGCACAGCGCCTCCTTCGATGTTCCCAGCAGCGCGTCCGATGGCGGCTTGATGCCGTGATTGCCGTGGCACTCCACGCACGCCTTCTCGAAGATTTGAGCGTGCACGCTCGTCTTGAACTTGTCGGCGAGGAGCACGTGGCAGGTCGCGCAAATCGTGGCGCCGGATGGTTTACCCCTATACCCATGAGCCGGGTCGTGCGCCGCCGTCGCGTCGGTCGCCGCTGGATTGCCGCCGTGACAATCCGCGCAGTGGACACCCGCCTTGTCGTGCACGTCGCCGGCAACCGCCTGCGGCGGCGACTTCAATCTCGCATCGGATAGCTTCGCGTGACAGGTCGCGCAATTGTTTGATGTGGCCGCCTGTGCTGCGGCCCAGCGTGGCGAGAGCAGGACGAGCCCGGCCCCCAGAACGGCCGCGGCGGCGGTGGCAGTCAATCCGGTCATGACGCGAAGTAGCCGACGATCGTGAACACGATCAGGTAGAGGAGCGCCACCAGACCAAGCACCGTGAATGCAGGGCTCGGCTCGTCCTTCGACGCGCGCCGATCGAGAAACGGCACCGCCACGAGGATGGCCGCGGCAAGACCGAAGCCGAGGATGCCGAGCCTCTCGCCCTCGATCCCGAGCACATGGCTCGGCAGCAGCTTCAGCGTATGGAACACGGCAAGAAAGTACCACTCGGGCCGTATCCCAGCGGGCACCGGCGCAAACGCGTCGGCCTTCTTCCCCAGTTCCCACGGATAAAACGCCGCGAGCGCCGCAAGCAACGCAATGGCAACGTACCAGACCAGCACGTCCCGCAGGATGTAATCGGGAAAGAACGGCATCTGTTTGATGCGTTCGCCGAGCCGCTGCCGCCTGGCGGCCTTGATGGGAATGCTCATGCCCTGGCGCTGGACGAACAGCAGGTGCAGTCCCACGAGCATGGTGCAGATTGCCGGAAGAATCGCCACATGGATCGCGTAGAAGCGCGAGAGCGTGGCCCCCGTCACGTCGTCTCCGCCGCGCAAGAAGCGCATCAGCGGCGTGCCGACGATCGGTACGGCGCCGGCCATGCCCGTTCCCACCTTGGTCGCAAAAAACGACAGTTCGTTCCACGGCAGCAGGTAGCCGCTGAAGCCGAAGCCGAACATCAGGAAGAGTAGAAAGACGCCGCTGACCCACGTCAGCTCGCGCGGCTTTCGATACCCCTTGAGAAAGAACACGCTGAACATGTGGCCGAACGCGGCGAGAATCAGCAGGTTGGCCGACCAGCTGTGGATGTTGCGAATCAGCCAGCCGAACTCCACTTGCGAGACGATGAACTGCACGCTTTCGTAGGCTTCGGCCGAGCTCGGGCGGTAGTAGAGCAGCAGCAGAATGCCGCTGGCGACCTGCACCATGAACAGGAACAGCGTCAGCCCGCCCAGGTAGTACCAGATTTTCTGCGCATGAATCGGGACGCCCTTCTCCTGCATGAAGTGGCGCACGCCCGCCAGATTCAGCCGCTCGTCCACCCAGTCGACGATCTGCGACATCAGAGGCACGTCAGGTCCGGGAGACAACGATGTCTTGACCGCGCTGGTTCACCGTCAGGCGTTCCAATGGCCGCGGCGGAGGACCGGAGACGACGCTGCCATGCAGGTCGTACATCCCGTTGTGGCACGCGCACCAGATTTGTGACGTGTCGGCCTTGTATTGAACGGTGCATTGAAGGTGCGTGCACACGGCGTTGAACGCCTGCAGCTCGCCTTCGGGTGTGCGAATCAGCAGCCCGGGTTTGCTCCCGAACTTGAACAGCAGTCCGGAATTGGCCTTCACCTGCGACGCCTGCGCGGCAACCACGCTTTGCGTCGCTGGCTCGCCGCTTGGCGGCGGAATCAGGTAGCGCCAGACGGGGTAGACGATCGCGATCACCGTCGACGTGAACCCCGCCCCGAGAATCCGGTCGAGAAATCGCCGCCGGTTCACTTTTTCTTCAGCGAGACAAGGTAGGCGACCAGCGAGTCGAGGTCACTTTTCGGCACCGTGGCAAACGACTTCATCGCCGGTTTGCGGTCCGCCCCGGTCTTCTCGCGCATTTCCTGGGGATTGACCAGCCACTGACGGATTTCTTCGGCCGAGAGCTTTGCGACGCCGTCCTCGAGCGGACCCTTGGGATTGCCTTTCCCCGCGACCGAGTGGCACATCGAGCATTTCTGATCGGCGAACACCTTCATCCCCTTTTCGGCCGCCTCCTGTTTCTGCGCGAACGCGGGACCGGCGATCGCGAGCATGCCGGCAAGTGAGAGAACCAACAGACCGTAACGCATCGAACCCTCCCTGAGGAAGAATACGGCAAAAAGGGCCCGATCCGCGTGGATTCCGTACGACTCCGTACGAAGCTTGGCACCAGACGACTTGCCCCAATGGAATCAATGACTTATAGCTGGGCCGTGTCGCGGCAGCTCTAAGCCCTCTTCAAGACCCGGGTAATCCAGACCAGAATCACAGCACCGATGAAGGCTACGATGATCGAGCCGATCATTCCTCCACCAGGCCAGATGCCCAGCATTCCGAACACCCAGCCTCCAACGATGCCGCCCAGCATCCCAAGGATGATGTCTACCAAAATGCCATAGCCACCACCCTTCATGACTTGGCCCGCCAGCCAGCCTGCGATAAGCCCAACGATAATCCAGTAGAGAAGGCCCATTCTTATCCCTCCTTCATCGAGCTATTTGACCGAGCGATCGACTGCGTAGTCATCGTAATACCGGTCCGGATTCTTGTAAAAACGTCGATCCGACCTGGAGTAGACTCTCGCGGTTCCATGGGTGGGGATACCATGCCTGACACCATCAAGTACGTGCTTGACGAAACGCGCATTCCGCGGCGTTGGTACAACCTTTTAGCGGACCTCCCATCGCCGCCACCGCCGGTCCTGCATCCGGGCACGCTCGAGCCGGTGGGGCCCGGCGACCTCGCGCCGCTGTTCCCCATGTCGTTGATCATGCAGGAGGTGTCGACCGAACGGGAGGTGGACATTCCCGAGCCGGTCCGCGACGTGTACAAACAGTGGCGCCCGAGTCCGCTCTATCGGGCGCGTCGCCTCGAGCAAGCTTTGCGGACGCCAGCGCGGCTCTACTACAAGTACGAAGGTGTGAGCCCCGCGGGCAGCCACAAGCCGAACACCGCCGTCGCGCAGGCCTTCTACAACAAGGAAGCGGGCATCAGAAAGATCGCGACCGAGACCGGCGCCGGCCAGTGGGGATCGTCGCTCGCATTTGCGGGCGCGGTCTTCGGCGTCGAGATCCAGGTGTTCATGGTGCGCATCTCCTACAACCAGAAGCCCTACCGGCGCGCGTTCATGGAGACGTTTGGCGCGCGTTGCATCGCAAGCCCCTCGATGGAGACCCGCTTCGGCCGGCAGGTTCTTGCCGCCTCGCCCGATAGCAATGGCAGCCTCGGCATCGCGATCTCCGAGGCAGTGGAAGTCGCGGCCACTCGTGACGACACCAACTATGCGCTCGGTTCGGTGCTCAACCACGTCCTGTTGCACCAGACCGTCATCGGTCAGGAAGCCATCGCGCAGATGGAGATGGCCGACGACTATCCCGACATCGTGATCGGCTGCACCGGTGGCGGCTCGAACTTCGCGGGGATCGCATTTCCGTTCATCGGAGCGCAGCTTCGAGGCGGGAAGAAAATTCGCGCGATTGCGGTCGAGCCGGCGGCGTGCCCCAGCCTCACACGCGGTCGCTACGCCTACGACTTCGGCGACACCGGACACATGACTCCGCTCGCCAAGATGCACACGCTCGGATCCACGTTCATCCCGCCGGGTTTCCACGCGGGCGGCCTGCGCTACCATGGCATGGCGCCTCTGGTGTCGCATCTCAAGGAAGCGGGGCTGATTGAGGCGTGTGCCTATCATCAAACGCAATGTTTTGAGGCCGGCGTGTTCTTCGCGCGACACGAAGGCATCGTTCCCGCCCCTGAGGCCAACCACGCGGTGAAGAGTGCGATGGATGAGGCCGTTCGTTGCAGGGAGGAGGGCCTCTCGAAGGCGATCCTGTTCAACCTCTCCGGCCACGGACACTTCGACATGCAGGCTTACCAGGACTACTTCGACGGCAAGCTCTCGGACCAGAGTTATGAGGAGCGCGAATTAGCGATGGCGCTGGCCGGTCTGCCGTCGGTTCCCGGGGATGCATGAGACGGAGGAGACGATGAAATCGAGGCCGCACGTTCAAGTGGCTCTCTTTGCCGGCGCAGCCGTCCTGACCGGTGCAGCCGTCCTGGCTTCGTCGCTCGCCTGGCTGGGAGCTCAACAGAACACCTCAACGGCCGTTCCCATCGATCGGGACGATATCGGCGGCGTGGTGACGAGCTCGAAGGGGCCGGAAGTTGGCGTGTGGGTGATCGCCGAAACCACGGATACGCCGACGAAGTTCGCGCGCATCGCGGTCACCGATGACCGTGGACGGTATGTCGTCCCCGATCTGCCGAGCGCCACCTATCAGGTGTTCGTACGGGGATATGGCCTCCGGGATTCCGCGCGGCAGACCGCGAAGCCGGGTCAGCAGCTCAATCTGCGGGCCACGGTGGCGCCGGACGCCAGAAGCGCGGCCCAGGTCTATCCGGCTGCGTGGTGGTTCTCGATGATTTCGCCCCCGCCCGCGCCGGACCAGCAGCTCAGATTCGAGCGCCTGATGAAGGAGTGCTACGACTGCCATCAGCTCGGCAGCAAGGCCACTCGCGAATTTGCTCCGTACCTCAGCGACGCTAAAACAAGTCTCGAGGCATGGGACCGCCGGACGAAATTTGGCCCCTCCGGTCCCTCGATGGGTGCGTTCTTCGCCCAGCTCGGAGAAGACCGCAAGTTGATCGCCGACTGGACCGATCGCATCAGGAACGGCGAGGCGCCGAAGATGGCGCCGCCCCGGCCGGCAGGTGTCGAACGCAACCTCGTGGTCAGCCTGTGGGATTGGGGCTCGCCGATTGATGGCCGCGCGGACCTCGCCGCCGCCGACACGCGCAATCCACGGAGCAACGCGAACGGGCTGATCTACGGCGTCTCCCAGATGAACGACGCGCTGAACGTGCTCGATCCCATCACGAACAAGGCGATCATCATCAAGACCCCGACCAATGCGCCGCCGATGGTGTCGGGATTCAACGCCTCGCCGACGCCGTCGCCGAATTTCGGCCCGGACATGTGGAAGCGTCAGGGCGATCCGCGCAGCGTCGCCATCGATGCGAGCGGACGCGTGTGGTTCACCCTGCGCACGCGCGCCAACGAGAACCAGCCGGCGTGGTGCAGTGGAGCCGCGGCGAACAAATACGGGAAGTACTTTCCAATCAAGCAAAGCGGCAAGCAGGTCGTCGTCTACGACCCGAAGACGCAGAAGTTCGAAGATGTTGACACCTGCTTCACCGTCGATCACAACCAGATGAGCAAGGACAATTTCATCTATTACGGCACGACGGGCACGGTCGGCTGGGTCGATATGGACACGTGGGACAAGACGCATGATTCGGAAAAGTCGACAGGCTGGTGTCCGGCCGTCGTCGATACCAACGGCGATGGGAAGATCTCGACCGGCTGGACTGAACCGAACGAGTCCGTGGATCCGGCAAGAGACCATCGGATCACGTTCGGCTGCTACTCGATCACGGTCAACCCCAGGGACGGCAGCCTGTGGTGCTCCGGGATCGGCAGCGGCGACAAGAGACTGGTGCGGATCGAAAAGGGACCGAACCCGCCGGAAACCTGCAAAGCCGAATTCTACGAGCCGCCCGCGGGTCAAAGGCCTGAGTTGATTGGCACGGGCGGCGTCGAGGCGGCCAGCGACGGCGTGGTGTACCAGGGGTGGCGCGTGAGCGGCCACTTCACGGGCTTCGATCGCAGCAAGTGCAAGACGACCAGGGATCCGGCCGCCAACGGTCAGAGCTGTCCCGAAGGCTGGACGATCTATCGGGATAGCAACGAACCGACGTTCGCCGGCAGCCTCTACAAGAGTACCGAGCACTACCTGACTCACATCGATACGTACGACACGCTGGGGCTCGGGCCGGAATCGCCCAGCTATGGATCGACGAACACCGACTCGATGGAAGTCTTGTCGTCAAGGACCAAGCAGTTCGTGACGCTGCGCGTCCCTTATCCGATGGGGTTCTTCACGCGCCACGCGACCGGCCGGATCGACGACCCCAGCACAGGCTGGAAAGGGAAGGGCTTCTGGGCGAGTTACGCGTCCTACGCCGCCTGGCACGCCGAAGGAGGAAAAGGCACGTTGCCGAAGGTCGTCAAGTTCCAGATGCGGCCGGATCCGCTCGCAAAATAACACTCTTGTTCATTTGGTCTGCCCGCGGCTCGTGCGGAGGTAGTGAGGGCTGTACTCCAGTCCGTACGCGGTCTTGAGCTTGACGCCCACCTTTTCGCGGTAAAACGCCTCGCTGGAACGGCGTCTCGCCGCCAGCTCCTCCTCGGTGCCGTCGCGTATCACGATCTCCTCTCGCGGTACGAAGAGCACCTGGCCGATCGGCATGTTGTGCGAGGCGGAAATCGTCTCGCCGGGCTGCAGGACGTATCGGAACTCGGTATCGTGGACGAACCAATCGGTCTCGACGCGGATGACCAGCATGGGAGCCACAGGCCGCTCGATCATGTTGAAGATCGGGGTGTACACGGTGTCCCAGCCAGGCGGAGTCTGAAAGTTCCACGCCCCGCGGAGCGTCGCCGCGCCCGCCGGCGTGCCGAGGTCGTCGGTGACGATGAACATGCGGGCCATGAGCAGGGCGGTCTCACGCGATTCCGGCGTGGCCGGGACGAGCATCGTGGCCTCTTCGGTGGCCGCGCCGATGCCGCCCACCGGCAGCAGGAACGTCACGGAAAAGATTGACTCCCACCTGGCCCCGCCCGGATTAACAGAGTACACGAACCGGTAGCGCCCCTCCCCTTCGTAGCCGATGTGAAACGACTCATTCTCGGCGAGCGGCGGATACACCAGGAACCCGGCGGCGCTTCCAGCTTCGAGCACGGGGCAATGGCGCGCGTGCTGCGGCAGGAGGGGCCGCTGGCCTTCGCGGCGGGGCCTCAAGCCGATCCCGGGCCGGCGCAGGTTGGGAAAGAGACAGACTTCCATGCCGTATTCTAAATCCCATTGACTCCCGCCAGAACGGCTCGTAACATCTCCCGAATCAGGAAGTAACGTCCGACACTCGCACCACTGACTTCGCGATTTCCGTAAGAGTGGGGAGGTTAGCGATGAAGATCCTCAGCCAGCCGTTCTTCCGTACCGCGTTCCGTCTGTCAGCCATCGCCTTGGTTGCGATGGTCGCGTCGGCGACCGCCACCGGGCAGCAGCCCGCGCCTGCCTCCACCGGGTCTGGAGGCGTGACGTTCACCAAAGACGTCGCGCCGATCATGTACCGGTCGTGCATCCGCTGTCATCGTCCCGGCGAGATCGCGCCGATGTCGCTGGAAACGTACGAGAGTGCGCGGCCGTGGGCTCAGGCGATCAAGACGCGCGTGAGCAAGCGCGAAATGCCGCCGTGGTTCCTGGACAAGCATATTGGCATTCAGAAGTACAAGAACGATCCGTCATTGTCCGACAACGAGATCGCGACGATCGTCAAGTGGGTCGACGCGGGAGCGCCGAAGGGCAATCCAGCCGACATGCCCACGTTGCCCGAGCAGGAAAGCATCAGCACGTGGCGGATCGGCAAGCCCGATCTGGTCGTGCAGTATCCGGCGTTTCTGATGCCGGCTACCGGACCTGATCTCTACGGCACGCTGACCGCACCGTTCGGGACGACAGAAGATCGGTACATCAAGGCGATCCAGAGCCGCGTGATCGATGCCAACTCCCGGATGGTAGTCCACCATGCCCTCTCGTTCGCCGTCCCGCCGGGCGATGATGGCGATATGGGCGACGACTCCGGCGGCGGGAGCGGGCAGTTCCTTGTCGAGTACGCCTCGGGAAAGAATGCAACGATCTTTCAACCGGACGCAGGGCTCCTGCTGCCGGCTGGCCAGAATGCGAGGGTGAGTTATCACTTCCATTCGATCGGCGAGCAGGTCGAAGCGAAGATCGAGCTCGGAGTCGTCTTTTATCCCAAGGGATTCGTACCCAAGCACATTCAATGGTCGAAGCAGCTCGGCTCCGACGCGGCACCCGATCTGGATATCCCGGCTGAGAGCATCGTGCGCAGGGATGGCTACACCCGGCTGAATTCCGCGGCCCGCCTCACCGCCTGGCAGCCACACACGCACATTCGCGGCAAGTACCAGTGCCTGGAGCTGATTTATCCCGGTGAGCCGGTGCGGACCGAAACCGTGACGTGCGCGAACTGGAACTACAACTGGCACACGATCTACAACTACGAGGATGATGTGGCACCGATTGTCCCCGCGGGGACGCTGCTGCATGTCATCACGTGGTACGACAACACGTCGGCGAACAGGTTCAATCCGGACCCGAAAAACTGGGTCGGCGCCGGCACCGGGCGAACCATTGATGAAATGGGCTTCTCCTGGATCGGCTGGTACGACCTGAGCGACGCGGAGTACAAAGCGGAGCTGGCGGCACGCAAAGCCGCTCAGCAAAAACTGAGCACCAACAACAACTAACCAACGGGCTCTGCTCGAGGCTTGCTGCTGCAGGACGATCGTCCTGCAGCAGGCCCCGAAGGTCGCGGGAGCTTTTATGAAACGTGGTATGTCGTTCGGCTTGCGATGTCTCGCCGCGTGTGCTCTTGTGCTCGTTCTGGTCCGGCCGGCGGGCCTGAGCGCCCAGGGCAATCCCGATCCGTTCGGATTCAAATTCAATAACGGACAAGGGCTGCAACCGATTTTCGAAGGGTGGTCGAAAAATCCGGACGGCACGTTCGAGATGTGGTACGGCTATTACAACCGGAACTTCCTCGAGACGCTGCTCGTGCCGGTCGGCCCTGACAACCTGATCGGACTGCCGGCCGGCCCTGAGAACAAGATCGCACTTACCCAGGCGGATCGCGGGCAACCGACGGTGTTTCTCCCGCGAATTCATCGCAAGGCATTCAGCGCTGCTGTTCCGGCCGACTTTGGCAAGAAGCAACTGGTGTGGACGGTCACCGTCCGGGGAGAAACCCAGAAGGCGATTGGATGGCTCCAACGGGAGTGGGAAATCGACCCGATTTACGGAGGCAAAGCGCGCAATGCGGAATCGCTCAAGAATAAACCGCCGGAGCTGACACTGAACGTTCCGTCGACGGTCAAGCTTCCGAACCCGCTGGCGCTGGCAGCAACTGTGGTCGACGATGGGCTGCCGACCCCGAGAAAAGGTCCGCCATCCCGGGCGATCGGACAGGAAACGCCGCCGACCCTCAAGCCATTACCCGATCAGGCCGAAATCCCGGTGAATGTCCCGGGGATCGGCGGTGGTCGAGGCGCAGGTGCAGGTGGTCAGGGGCCTCAGGGACTCGTGCTGAACTGGGTCGTGTGGCGCGGACCGGCTGCTGTCACGTTCGATCACGCCACGACGCAGGTCAAGGACCCGAAAGTGATCGTGACGGCAACCTTCACAAAGCCGGGAACCTACGTGCTCCGCGCGATCGCCGACGACGGCGAATTGCACGTGAACAAGGATGTCACCGTCACGGTGAACTGATCGTCGCCGCAGTCGATCGCCGCCTATTGCTGCACCGTCGCGGCCGCCGGCAAATAGGACTTCTTGATTTTGGCGACCACGGTGAAGTTCTTCTGATCGGCGGCGTTGGCGATCTCGTATTCGATTGCCGGACCCAGGAGGATCGCGACAGAACGCTCGGAGAACCCGAAATCATCGTCCAGCCAGTGGTCCAGCTCACTGGTCGCGTGCTGCAACGCCACCATGAGGGAGGGCCCGCTTCCGGCGCACATGACCCACTCGTTCGTCTCGATCCGCGGCCACTCGATCCCGGAGACACCCAGGTCATCATCTTGAAAGGCCGTCGAGGGCCGCACGATGCTGCTGTGACCCCACTCCCTTTTCTTCATCAACTCGACGCTGAACTCGACGTTCATCGACATCTCGATGCCCGCACCGGTCGGGTTGCCGTCGCCCTGGCGCGCGTACCCGCGACCGAGATACAGTAGCGCCCCCGGCTGATACACCGGCAGCATGACCCGGACGCCGGCGGTGAGACCGGGGTACATGAGGTTCCCGCCGAACGGTCCCGCGGCGCTGGATTCGTCCTTGCTCGCGGCAGCCACGCCGAGCGAGCCGAGCATCGGCCGCAGAGGCAGCTCGATCACCGGCGAGATGAAGCGCTGGTGCCAATCGACGTTGGGAATGACAGCGCTCAGGTCGAGGCGCACCACGCCCTTGTCCTTGTCAATCGTCCAGGGGACACGCGGCGCGTTGTGATTGGCCAGCGACCCGGCATCAAACGAGTTGGCCGCCATGAACGATGGCGACAACCCCGACAGGCGATTCGGCTCGAGCTTCTCGATCGAGACGGCGATCATGTCGCCTGGCTCGGCCCCCTCGATGTAAAAAGGCCCGGTTTGGGGATTGGGCCCTTTGGCGACGGGCTGTCCGTCTGCGCCGGCGCCGGTGTCGTCGACCGTCGTCGTGGCCACCCTATCGCCGCTCTTGATCTTCAACGCGACCGGGTGTGCGGCGGTAAACGTGTCGTAGTACACCGTGGGAACATACTTTTTTGCTTCGGAGCGGGGCGGTGTGAGCACCGCTGATCCACCTTCCCCTGAATTACCTTGGCCGGCTGTTCCGGATCCACTGGCGGCCACCAGACCGATGACGATCGCAAATAGCGTGGGGCAATTCATTTGATCTCCTTCAGCACGCGGAGCGCAGCAAGATCGACGCCAGAGCTGGCGGCGCTGCCGGCTCCTTCTTAGATCAAGACCACCTGGTACTTAGCGGGTCCACCTGAAGGAAATGCGAGGCAGTTCGATCAGACGAAACTGTGGATGTAAAGACGGTCTGCCAACATCTTCGTCGATTTGTGTGCTCTCTGTGCGTCCTTCGAGCCATCGCCGGCGCATCGGCTTGAGGGCCACGATGGCAAGCGCCGCCGTCGTGAAGTCCATCGTGATGATGAGCGCAAACACCGGCAGCCACGAGCCGGTCGACTCATGGAGCAGCGCGGCCATCGGGCCGCCCAGAATCGATCCGATGCCCTGGGCCATGTAGAGGCATCCGTAGTTCGCGGTCGCATGCTTCGTCCCGAACGTATCGGTGAGCGTCGACGGGAAGAGCGAAAAGATCTCGCCCCACCCGAAAAACACCACGCCCGAGAGGAGCACGAACAGAACCGGATTCGTACGCGTCAACAGCCACAACGTCATCGCCGTGCCCTCGAGGGTAAAGGCGACGACCATCGTGTTCTCGCGGCCGAAGCGATCGGAGAGCCATCCAAAGAACGGCCGCGTGGCTCCGTTCGTGATCCGGTCGAGCGAGAGCGCCAGCGGCAGCACCGGCAGCCCGAACACCAGAAGCCTGGCCATGCCGAAATCGCGTGTGAAGGCGCCCATCTGCGAGGTCACCATCAGGCCGGTCGTCGACATCATGGTCATCATCGCGAACATCAGCCAGAAGATCCGGGTGCCGAGCATCTCGGCCGGCGAAACGCTGATCGGACGAGCGGCGCCCGCTGTCTGGCCGGTTCCCGCGCGCGCGCGTTGATCCGCCGATGCCTGCCAGGCGGCGTCCGGGCGCCGCAACCCTTGAGCGGCCGCCAGACCGACCAGGCCGAAAATCAGGCCGAATCGTGTGAGGGCGTTCTGATAGGTCGATTCCCGCAACACCGCGGCGATGGGAAAGGTCGTCAGCAGCGCGCCGATTCCGTACCCCGCCGCGACCAGTCCCGTCGCCAGACCGCGCTTGTCGGGAAACCACTGCACCATGTGGCCGATGACGCCCACGTAGACGATCCCCGTCCCGATGCCGCCGAGCAGTCCGTAGGTCAAGTAGAGCATCGTGAGGCTCGACGCGTGAGCCGCCAGCATCCAGCTCGATCCGGTAATCAACGCGCCCAGAGAGAGCAGCACTCTCGGGCCGAAGCGGTCCACGAGCACGCCCTGCCACGGCGAAAGAAACGTTTGAACCACGATCAGAATCGAAAACGTGATTTGCAGCTTCGGGAGCGTCGAGCCGAGTCCGGCGGTCAGCGGCTGTGTGAACAGCGCCCAGACGTACTGCGGGCTGGAAATGACGACCATGCAGACGAGGCCGACGAGCAGTTGAATCCAGCGTGAGCGGGGAGAAGCGTTTGGCGACACGCGTTACTGAACGGGACCGACGGGGCCAAAGTCAGGCGGAGGCGTGCGGTGATGCGTCGCGTTCTCATAGGCGGACGCGATGTGAAACAGCGTTGGCTCGCTGAAAGGTCGCCCGAAGAACATCACCGACACGGGAAGCGTCGCCGGAATCGGACCGACCAGCTTCGTCCCGCCCGGTGCCGACCCGTCCCGTACCCGATCGTAGACCTGCGTCGTGAAGCCCGCCGGCACGCCGAGCTCGGGAAACCCTTGCGTACCCAGAAAGCTCCAGATCGAAGGTCCGCGCCCGTTCAGGGTCGGTTCGAGCGGCTGCCCGAGAATGTACGGCGGAATATTTCCCGTCGGACACACCATCGCGTCGAGATGCATGTCTTCCATCGCCTGCAGCACGATTTGCTGAACGGCAAACCTCAGGAGCCACCGGTTGGCGTTGTCGAGCGTCATCGCGCTGGTCCGGTTCCCCCCCTCGCTGCCTCCGCCGCCTCGCGCCGCGGTGCCGGCATCCGGGTTCATGTCGGTGAGCGCGGCGGATTTTTCTTCGAGATCTTTGAGCGTCCTGATATTCGCGTCGCCGCGTTCCTTCAGGTACAGCTCGAGCGAATACCTGGACTCGCCAACGGATTGCGACTGGCCAAGGTTGCGGAGGGTGAGTCCGCCGGGAACGTGCGACGGATTCAGGAACATGTCCACGAGCGACGGGATGTGATCCGCCGACGGCTTGCCGCTCGCGTCGACGGGGAAATCCTTGGGATACCGGCTGATGAACAGCTTGTTCATCACTGACGGCGCGTACTGGTCGATGTACTTCTGCAACAACGCGCCGCCGGGACCCGGATCGACGATGGTGGCTCCCAGGTGGTGCAGATCGGCGATGGCGCGTTCGGTGATGTCGATGCTTTCGGTGTCAGCCTCGTTGAAGGCCTTCCGGTCCATGTACTCACGGATCACGCCGATGCGCATGCCATCCAGACGCGTGGCGTTCGCGAAACTTTGATACGGAGACGTCGGCAGGCGTCCGACGCTGAACACGGTGAGCTCATCCGTCGGATCGTATCCAGCGATGACGTTCAGCACGCGCGCGGTGTCCTGGACCGTGCGGCAGATTGGACCGACGCGCGTGTTGTATCCCTCGTCGTACATGCCGGTGCGGCTGACGAGCTCCTGTGTCGGCGCAAGGCCGACCACGCTGTTGTTCTTGGTCGGATGGAGGATCGAGCCACCGGTTTCTTCGGCAATCGCGCACGTGACCAGATTGGCGCCCACCGACGAGCCGGATCCGCCGCTCGACGTGCCGGCCGATCGTTCCGTATCGTAGGGATTGCAGTTCACGCCTCCGAACGGGCTTCGCGATATTCCAGAGCCCACGTTCGCCTTGGCGAGGATGATGGCGCCCGCCTCGCGCAGTCGCGTGATGAAGGTGGCATCGTGGGGCGGGCGGTCGTTGGCATAGGCGACGTCCATGCCGGACGTGGTGCGCATATCGAACGTGTCGTACCAATCCTTGACCGCGATCACGACGCCGTGCAGTGGACCGATCAGCTTTCCTGTCGACTTGAAATAAGCATCCTCTTTCGCGGCCACTTCGAGCGCGTCGGGCATCGCGGGGTCGTTGTCGGTCAGGTCGGTCAGGCTCCGCGCCTTTCGCGCCTCGAATCCTTGAGCGAGCCGGCTGGCTGGCCGGAGGTTCAGCGTGATCAGGGCATTGATCTGGCCCGCGTGCTTGATCGTCGTGAAAGGCCCGAGGATGCCCTGAGGTTGATTGACGCATGGGCCGTTATACGCCTTGATCCGGGTCAGATAGAGTTGAACCACTTGCGTCGACGTCAACTCACCTTTCAGAATCGCTGACTGGATCCCCTCAATCGTCGCCTCCTCGATCTGGAGGCCGGGGCGTGGCGATGCGGCCGGGGGCGCCGGCATCGCCATCATGACAACGCTGTTGGCGATGATCGCCACGATCGCCAGGTGAGCCCGGACGGGTGCGGCTTTCATCTTTAGAACACCACACGCACGCCGAGTTGCCCCTCGCGCGGAACGTAAGCGTTGCCCGAGGAGGCGACCGGCTGGCCGAACGACGCCGAGGTGATGGTCGTGTTGTAGTTGCCGTAGTTCTTCGCGTTGAACACGTTGAATACTTCAGCGAGCAGCTCGACCTTCGTGTTGTTGATGAGCTTGATGCGGCTCGTGAGACGGAGGTCGACCTTGTGCAGCGGGAGCCCTTTCAGCCCGTCCCGCGGCCAGAGCGCGCCCGTGGCGATGACGGCGGGACCGTCCCACCGGCTCAGGACGCCGGCCGGAATGGTGATGGGCGCCCCGGTGTTCAGCCGGTTCGTGCCCGGCTTGCTGTACGGATCCATCGAGCTCGACGGGTTGAAACGCTGTCCCGAACCGTAAAAGAACGAACCGGCGAGCGCGAACTGCCACGGCAGGTTGACGATCCCGTTCACGCGGAGCGTCTCGCGCTGGAAGCCGGCCGAGGTCGCCCAATCAGCATGCGGGTTGAACTGATTGTCGGCAAAATAGCCGAAGCCCGTCGTGTTGTCTTTCAGGGAGAGGCCCAGCGTATCGACCACGCTGACCTGGAAATTGTGGCTGAACCGGCGGGTGAACGAGCCCGCGAGATTCCGGGTCTGTGTCTTCCCGTCGCTGGTGAGCCACTGGTCCTGGCCCCAGGCTGGATTGGGCCGCCCGTAAGCGGTCGGGTCGAGGTTGTAGCCCGTCGTCGGATCGTAGAAGAGGTTCATATCGGTGCTGCGAACCTGATGAAGCTCCTCCAGGTCCGTGTAGTCGAGATCGAAAGACATCACCGGTCCGAGTTGTTTCTGGAACCCGATCGAGCTCTGCCAGCCACGGGGATCCCTGTAGCCGGGGGCGATGATCGTGGTCACCTGCGGCGGCGTCGGAACGGCGCCCGAGAAGACCTGCGCCGCCGTCACGCCGCCCGTGGGATTCGTCATGCTGAAACCTGGGCTGGTCGGAAGGAAGACCGCGGCGACCGACTGGTTGTAGAACTGCTGCCTGTAGGTCACGTTCGAGACCGGGAAGTTGTAGTAGAGGCCTGTGCCTCCACGAATGACGAGGTCGCCCTTGCCGCCGACGTTATACGCGAAGCCGCCACGGGGTCCGAAGTCGGTTAAATCGCGGACACCGGTCTGGTACCCGTAATTGCCCGCCGGATAAAAACCGTTGTCGATCATGATGGGGACGTTGGTGACCCCAGGTGGATTCAGACCGTACAGGTCCAGGTCATAGCGGAGCCCGAGGTTGACGGTCAGATCGTTGGTGACGCGCCAGTTGTCGCCGAACCAGGCGCCGGTATAAGGGCGGGGTACGTTGACGCGGTAGTTGTTCGGGTTGAAGAAGACATCGTATTCCTGCAGATACGGCTGGAGGTTGCTGATGTTCCAGGCGAGCGGGTTGTTCCAGCTGCTCTGCGGGAAGTCCGCCTCGAGCATGGCGGTCGGCGGCTGCTTGTTGAAGACGAACGTGCCGCGCCGGTTCAGGTCCCAGAGTTTCGTATCCCTGTCCTTCAGAAATTCTCCGCCGAATTTCATCTCGTGCCGTCCCACGTGCCAGTTCACATCCAGCCGGCTGGTATATTCGTTCTGCCAGGTGTAGTTCGGCTCGTTCTGTTGCCCGCCAAGGGTCAAGTTCGGGAATTGAAAAACCGGAACACCGAACGGCGCGTTGTAAAACGGGATGCTGTTCGACGGGAGCGGATCGTTGTACCAGGAAAAGCGGTCCATCCCGAGGTGAACCTGCATCAGCAGATTGTTGGTGGCGACATGTGTCCAGGTGCCGTAGACGTTGGTTGAATACGTGGTGTCCGATTCGGCGGCGTTCGGATCCGAAGTGCCGCTCGAGATCGAGGTCGGGTTTTTACTCGACCAACGCTGCCCGCGTACCGTGAAGCTGTTCTTGTTCGACATTTGATAGTCGACCTTGCCCAGATAACTGCCCTGGACCGTGTTCGACGGAATCTCGAACGACTGGCCCGGGAGAGCCGAGGGGGTGAGGACCGCCGTCAGAGGGTTCCGCTCGTACTCGTAGGACCCGAAGAAGTGGAGCTTGTCACGGACGATCGGGCCGCCCAGGGTGAATCCCGTCTGCTGGTCCGAGTAGGGCAGTACCTTGTGCTTGACGGGGTCGGCCGCGTTGAGCGAGTTATTGCGGAAGAACCCGTAGGTCGAACCGTGCATATCGTTCGTCCCCGATCGCGAGATCGCCTGCACTTGGATCCCGGTCGACCGGCCTTCCGTGATGTCGTACAGGTTCGTCTGGACCTGGAACTCGGCGATGGCCTCCCGGCTGAGCTTCGGTTCGCCGAACCCGGATCCAGCCACTCTCTGCGTGATCTGCTGGCCGTCAAGGTTGAGCTGGTACTGGTCGTCGTTTACGCCTGGCGTGTTCGCGACGTTGTTGGCGGTGATCCCCTTGACCATCAGGGCCAGCTCTTCCCAGTTCCGGCCCTGCAGCGGCAGCTCAGCCATCTGGCGCCGATCGATGTTCGCGGCAACCTGCGAAGATGTGACGTCGACCAGAGGCGCCTGTCCGGTCACCGTCACCGTCTCCGCCAGCGTCGCGACCTTCATCGCGATCGGAGGCACCGTGGCATGCTGACCGACGAGCAATTCGAGCTCGGCGATCTCCGCCGTGGCGAACCCCTCGAGCTCGATGCGGACTTTGTATCGGCCGGGCGGCAGGTTGTCGAACCGGTACCGGCCGTCTCCCATGGTGACGGCGACCGACTGGACGCCTGTGCTGATCTCGGTGGTGGTCACCGTGGCGCCGGGCAGCATCCCCTGCGATTCGTCGGCGACGATGCCTTGCACCGTCGCGTTCTGCTGAGCGGCGAGGCTCGCCGGCAGCAGGAGCGTGAACGCAATCAACCAACCGAACGAACGGGGCATCAGGAATCTCCGCATCAGAAATCTCCCTCTTCATGAACGTCGTCGATCATGTCGACGTCGGCGCGTGCGATGCGCTGGAGCAAGCGCGGGGCCATCGGCCGGATCGCCTCGCCGCGCCCGCGCCTTTTCGAAGGAAATCTCACGCGGCGCGCGTACGCGCCGCTCGGCCGCGATCGCCCGCGGCTCGCAAAATCGACAACGTTGTTCTCTCAGAGCGGTCGCTTCTACCGATTTGTTCACACGTGGCGAGTTTGTCCGGAGGCCGCGAGAACGCTGGCGATTGGCGGCGGAAGGGCCGTTACACGTACTCCAGGATGCGCGGCGCGTTCGCCGGTGCGAACATTGTTGGCTGTGGAAATGAAAGCATCGACAAGCATGTTCATTCGATCGAGGTCATTCGCCGCGGACGCCGCCGGTCCGAGCGGCGGCAAGTCCATCATGGTCATGCGGTTATCAGTCAGCGCACCCTGCCGCGGCCGATTCGAGAACTGCGGAATGCGCCTTGCACAATGTCAGCTCGATCTATCGTGTGCGCACCGGAGGTCACGTGAAGCTCAGTTGGAGTCATCTGTTCCTCGCCTCGTGGGCCGTGGTTGGCTCGACCGCAGTCAGTACCGCACCTGGTGTGCCGGCGCCGGCAGCGGATCGCGCGCAGGCGATGCCCGCTGTTCGTACGCAGACCGCGGCGGCGCCGCAAGCGGATCCCGCGGTCCCCTCCAAGGCGTTCGTCGAGACCTACTGCGTCACGTGCCACAACGAGCGGCGCAAGACGGCCGGGCTGGCCCTCGACACGTTGGATGTGACGAATGTCGCGGCGCACGCTCCCGAGTGGGAGAAGGCGGTCGTGAAGCTCCGCGCGGGCCTGATGCCGCCCTCCGGTATGCCGCGGCCGGAGCAGCCGGTCATCGAGGAGTTCACGTCATCGCTCGAGGCGGCGCTCGATCGCGCCGCCCAGGCGCATCCCGATCCGGGACGCACGGAACCCTTTCATCGCCTCAATCGGGCCGAATATCAGAACGCGATCCGCGATCTGCTGGGGCTCGACGTCGACGCGGCGACTCTGCTGCCGGCCGACGAGGTGAGCTACGGCTTCGACAACATCGCCGGCGTGTTGAAGTTGTCGCCGCTCCTGACCGAGCGCTATCTCAACGCCGCTCAGAAAGTGGCGCGGCTCGCGCTCGGAACGCCGGCTCCACCCAACGGTGAGCTGTACCGCGTGCCCGACCAGCTCGATCAGGATGTCCGCCTCGACGGGATGCCGGTGGGAACGCGGGGCGGCACGCGCGTCGAGTACTTCGCCCCCAGAGACGGCGAGTACGACATCAAGGCGCGCCTGGGGCGGGGCATCGATTACGACATCCCTCACTTCCTCGGTGAACAAAACCTCGAGATCAGCGTCGACGGCGAGCGGGTCCACATGTTCACGCTGCCCGCGACTCCGGATGACGATCTCAACATCGAGCGCGAGGTGTTCAAGGCGCCCGAGGCGACGGCGGGGCGTGTCCGTCAACCGACCGTCGATGCCAACGGGGATCCGCTCCCGGGTATGAGCGCGGCCTCGATGGCGCGGAGGAGTCTGGACGACGACTGGGTGATTCGTGTTCCGCTCAAGGCCGGCGTGCACGAGATTCGCGCGACGTTCCTCATGAAGACCGACGCGGTGCCCGAGGGCTTCCGTAAGCCGTTTCTGAAGCCGTACATCGGTAGAGGCATCGACGACGCGAGGGAGACGAGGGAAGGGGCGGCTTTGCGGGAGCTCGAGATCATGGGCCCGCTCCACCCCGGCGGCGCCGCAACATCGCCGAGCTATCGGCGCGTCTTCGTTTGCCATCCGGCGAAGGTCGCCCCTGCAGAAGAAGCCTCGTGCGCGAAAGCGATTCTCTCGACGCTGGCGCGCCGGGCCTATCGCCGGCCGGTCACCGACGAGGACGTCAAGGTCCTGCTCGACTTCTACCGCGGAGCCCGCGCCAGCGCCGGGTTCGACGGAGGCATCGAGCTGGCGCTCCAGCGAATCCTTGTAAGCCCGTCGTTCCTGTTCCGCACTGAGTTCACACCGGGTGCCGCGCCGAGCTCGGGAACCTACCGGATCAGTGACATCGAGCTGGCCTCGCGTCTGTCGTTCTTCCTCTGGAGCAGCATCCCGGACGACGAGCTCATGGACCTGGCGACGCAAGGCAAGCTTCACGATCCCGCCACGCTCGAGCGTCAGACGCGCCGGATGCTCGCCGATCCGCGCTCGCAGGCGTTCACGACCAATTTCGCGGGACAGTGGTTGTCTCTGCGCAGGCTGCCGGACATCGTGCCGGATCCGTTCCTGTTTCCGGACTACGGCGACACGCTGGCGCTGGCGTTTCAGCGCGAAGCGGAGCTGTTCTTCGACAGCATCGTCCGCGAGGATCGCCCGACGGTCGATTTGTTGACGGCGGACTATACGTTCGTCAACGAGCGGCTCGCCGAGCACTACGGCATCCCCAACGTGAAAGGCGTCAACTTCCGCCGCGTCGTGCTGGATGATGACAGTCCGCGCCGCGGCCTGCTGGGGAAGGGCGCCATCCTGACCGTCACTGCGCTTCCGAACCGCACGTCGCCGGTAGTCCGCGGCAAATGGGTTCTCCAGAATCTCCTCGGCGCTCCGCCGCCGGAGCCGCCGCCGAACGTCCCGGCGCTCGCGGAGAACGGCAATCAGGTCACCAAGGTGCGGACGATGCGGGAGCGCCTCGAACAGCACCGCGCGAACGCCACGTGCGCGTCGTGCCACAGGCTGATGGATCCGATCGGATTCGCGCTCGAGAGCTTCGATGCGGTCGGGAAATACCGGACCTACGACGAGAATTTCGAGCCGATCGACAACACCGGCGTCTATTCCGACGGCGCCAGAATCGACGGCGTCGCGGGGCTCCGGCAGGTCCTCGTGAATCACTCCGACCAGTTCCTCGTCAACATGACGAAGACGCTGCTCACGTATGCGCTGGGCCGCGGCGTGGAGTACTACGACGCGCCGGCCGTTCGCGCGATCCTGCGTGACGCGGCTCCACAGAATTACCGCTTCGCATCGCTCATTCTGGGCATCGTCAAGAGCACTCCATTTCAGATGAGGAGATCCGACTCATGATCATTACGAAGATGGCGCTGTCGCGTCGAACGGTCCTGCGCGGCATGGGAATGACACTGGCGTTGCCCTTCCTCGACGCCATGGTGCCGGCCCTGTCGGCGGCCGCGAGCACGGCCGCGAAGCCTGTGCATCGGTATGGGTTCTTTTATATGCCGAACGGCGTGGCGATGAACCACACGGGCGTGAACTATTGGAAGCCGACGGCAACGGGCGCGGACTTCGAGTTCTCGCCGATTCTGAAACCCCTCGAGCCGTTCCGCAATCAGGTGGTCGTCGTGAGCGGCCTCCACAATCGCTCGGCCGAGAGCCTCGGCGACGGCAACGGCGACCACACGCGCAGCACCGGCTCGTGGCTGACCGGGACGCACATCAAGCGAACGGAAGGTTCGGACCTCCGGGCGGGTATCTCGGTCGATCAGGTCATCGCGTCCCGGTTCAGGAAGGAGACAGCGCTCCCCTCGCTCGAGCTCGCGATTCTTCCGAACTCCGTGACCGGCGGCTGCGACACCGGCTACAGCTGCGCCTACGGCACCACGCTCGCGTGGGCCTCGCCGACGACGCCCTTGCCCACGCAGAGCAGTCCGCGCCTTGTGTTCGAACAGTTGTTCGGCGACGGCGGCCCGGCCTCCGAGCAGCGCGCACAGCTCCTCGCGAAGAACAGCATCCTCGACTCGGCAACCGACGAGATGGCCAGGCTTCAGGCCAGGCTGGGCGCCCCCGACCGCGCGGTCGTCTCCGACTACCTCGATGTCCTGCGCGAGGTCGAGCGCCGCATCCAGCAGACCGAGGCGAAGAACGCCGAGTCTCCGCTGCCGGAATACGAGCGCCCCGGCATCGGCGTGCCCGAACGGTTCGACGATCACGTGAAGCTGATGTTCGACTTGCAGTGTCTGGCGTACCAGGGCGATATCACGCGTGTCAGCACGTTCATGTACGGCGCGGAACAGCGCGCGCGCATGTACCCGGAGATCGGGTTGAACGAATCGCATCACACGATGTCGCACCACGGCGACAACCCCGAGAACCTGTTGAAGTACGCCAAATTGTGCACGTGGCACGTGGAGCTGTTCGCATATCTCACCGAGAAGATGCGCGCGACTCCCGACGGTGACGGCAGCCTGCTCGATCACTCGCTGATGATGATCGGCGGCGGCATGAGCAACGGGAACATTCACTCGCACATGGACGTCCCGATTGTGCTTGTCGGAGGGGCCGGCGACACCAGGGGGAACCGCCATATCGCGGCGCCGATGGGAACGCCGTTGTCCAATCTGCAAGCAACGCTCTTGAACAAGGCGGGCGTCCCCGTCGAAAGCTTTGGCGACAGCACCGGACTGCTCGACCTCAACGCCCTCTCCTCGGGCGCGCCCTCGGGCGCCTGATGACCCTCAAGGAGGCATGACTAAGGACTCATGACTGAGGACTGATGACTAAGGACTGATGACTAAGGACTGATGACTATGACCGTGAAACGAATCGTCGAATGTGTGCTGGTGGCGCTGCTTGTGGCCATCCAGATGGGTCCGGCCGGCGCCGCCGGCGCCGGCCCCGGCGGCGGTGCGCCGCTCGTCGCAGCCGTCAAGAACCGGGACGCGGAGGCCGTCCGCGTTCTCCTGAAGCAGCCCAACTCGGTGAATGTCGCCGAAGCTGACGGCACGACGGCGCTGCACGTGGCCACGGATCTCGACGATCTCGCCACGAGCGAGTTGCTCGTGCGCGCGGGGGCCAACGTCAAGGCCACGAACCGCTACGGGGTCACGCCGCTGTATTCAGCAGCCGTCAACGGCGACGCGGCGCTGATCGAGCTGCTGCTCAAGGCCGGCGCCGACGCCAACACCGCCCTGCCCGAAGGCGAGACGGCGCTGATGACGGCGGCCCGCACCGGCAAGGTCGACGCCGTGAAAGTACTGTTGACACACGGGGCAAGCGTCAATGCGAAGGAAAGCTGGAAACACCAGACAGCGCTGATGTGGGCCGCGCACGAAGGCAATACCGCCACGGTGAAGATCCTTCTCGAAGCCGGCGCGAACGTAAACGACCGGTCGATCTTTGGCTGGACTCCGCTGCTGTTTGCCGCGCGCCAGGGACAGATCGACACGATCAAGGCGCTCGTGGCCGCCGGCGCGAACGTCAACGACACGTTGCCCGACCGGACCAGTGCGCTCGTCACGGCCATCCAGGGGCTCAACTACGAGGCCGCCGAGGTGCTGCTGGAGAACGGGGTCGATCCCAACGCTTCCGGTCAGGGCTGGACGGCACTGCATCAGGTCGTGTGGTCGCGGCGGCCGCAGCGCGGTCAGAACAATCCCGGGCAGAAGCCGCAGGGGAATCTGAGCAGCCTGGATCTGGCCAGGAAGCTCGTCGAGCATGGCGCTGACATCAACGCCCGTGAGACGAAGGAACCCAACTCGGACATGGAAGGCCGGAACAGTCTCAACCGGTTCGGCGCCACGCCCTTCTTCCTGGCCGCAAAGTCGTGTGATGTTCCGATGATGCAGGCGCTCCTGGGTCTCGGCGCGGATCCGTTTCTCGGCAACGTGGACGGCGACTCCCCGCTGATGGTGGCGGCGGGGGTCGGCGTCTACTCCCAGGGCGAGAGTCCGGGCGAGCCCGAGGAGTCAGCCGAGGCCGTGAAGATGCTGCTGGACCTGGGTGCACCGGTGGATGAGGTCGACAAGAACGGCGAAACGGCGCTGCACGGTCCGGCCTGGAGAGGTTCGAACGAAGCCGTCATGCTGCTGGTGAACGCCGGTGCGAAGCTCGACGTGCGGAACCACCGCGGCTGGCTGCCGCTGACGATTGCCGACGGCGTTTACTACAACGCGCGCGTCATGATGAATCTGCATACCGCCAAGCTGCTTCGCGAGCTGATGGTCGCGCGCGGCTTGGACGCGAGCGACCAGGGCACGAAGCGCGGCGGCGCGCTGCGCGACAACCTCGTCGTCGAGGACGAGCTGGAGGCGCAGAACCCCTCGGAGATCCAGCAAAAGCTCATCGAGCAGCAGCAGAAGAGGACTGAGGCGTTGAAAAAACAGCTGCAGGATGGCGAGAAGTAACCGCATGAAATTCAAGAGTTCCAGGAAGGACACCGTATTCCTCGTGTCGGCGGGGATGATGCTGATCGTGATGTCTGCCGCCCCGAGAGGTCAGAGGGGAAGGGGAGGCGCCGATCCCAACCAGGGGGCGCCGGCCGCGACCAACGCGATCCTGCAGAATCCGGACGCGTATTACGGAAAACGGGTCACGATTTCGGCGGGAGTCGAACAGGTTCTCTCGAAGACCGCCTTTGTGATCGATCAGCGGAAGGCCGTCGGCGTCGGCGGTGTCACGGGAATCGGCAAACCGATTCTGGTGATTGCGCCGTATCTGACCGGCGCGCTCGACGAGCGGCATTACCTGTTGATGACCGGCCAGATCGTGAAGTTCGACCCGGCGGCGATCGCCGGCGTGCCGGCCGACTACAAGCTCGACCTCGCGCCGGAGGTCGGCGCAAAGTACCTGGGACAGCCGGTGCTGGTGGCGACGTCGGTGCGCACCTCCACGTATGTCGAGGTGGGGAAGAAACCGGTCCCGCCGCCGAGCGCGGCGGAGCTCTCGTTGGACGCGGCGATGAAGACCATCGCTCCTGCGTTTGCAGAATTGCGGACCGCGATTCAGGAATCAAAAACGGACGTCGTCTCCGGGAACGCGGTGAAACTCAAGCCGATGTTTACCCAGGCCGAAACGATCTGGAACACCCTGGGTCAGAGCCCTGCTGCGGCGTGGGCGCGGGAGGCGCAGGCTCACACCGCCGCGATCGAGACCGCCGCCGCCGGCGGCGACTGGGCTGCGGCGAAGGCCTCAGCGACGGCGCTCAACCAGGTGTGCCAGAACTGCCACGCCGCCTACCGCGAGCGGCAGGAAGACGGCACCTTCCGCATCAAATCTCAGCGGCCTTAGCGTCCTCTAAGGCCCTCAGCGGCCTTTACGGCGTGTGCGACGCCGTCTCGCAGGAACGTCGACCTCGCGCGCAATCATCACCTCGGTCGACTTGATGATCGCCAGCGCATCGTCGCCCCGGTGGAGCTTCAGCTCATCCAGCGCGTCGCTGGTGATGACCGCTGTCAGCGTCTGATCCCCAATCCGCAAGCGCACCTGGCCGAGCAGGCCGTCGGTGCGTACTTCCTCGACAAATCCGCGGAGGCGATTGCGGCCGCTCAGCGCCACGATGAGCCCCGCCGGCCGCCTGGCCGCTCGCGATTTCGTCTGGGTGGACGGCGTTTGCCGGGCGAGCAGGCGGTCGACTTCCGCCTCGGACAGCCGGTGATGGCCGCCGGCGGTGGTCGTCGTGCGAATCTTGCCCTGAAAGATCCATTGCTTCAGCGTCGAGTACCCGATGCCCATTCGTTCGGCGGCGGCCCGCACGGTTAGCAGCGACATGTCGGCCAGAACCTCCAGAATCGACTCGAATCATACAGGACTCTCGGTCATGCAGGACTCGCGCTCATGGAGACCTCAGCGAACCGCCGTCTGCGGTACCGCGAAGCCGAAGGACTGCAGGATTCGGCCGCTGTCGGCTGTTTTCAGGTAATCGACAAATCGTCGCGCGAGCGGTTTCTGCCGTGACGACGCGAGGACGACGGCCGCCTGCTCGATGGGCGGGTACCAGGACTCCGGGATTTCGATGTAGGTGCCCGAGCTCTTGAGCAAGGGCGACAGCGCCAGCGAGAGCGCCACGATGCCGACGTCGGCGCTGCCGGATTGAGCGAATTGGGCCGCCTGCGAAATGTTCTCGCCCATGACGAACTTCCCTTGGACTTGTTCAGAGAGCCGTTCGTGACGAAGGGCCGCGACGGCGGCTCGTCCATACGGCGCGTGCTCGGGATTCGCGATCGCGATCCGGCGGACGTGTCCATCGGCCAGCACCGTCAGGCCACGCCGCACGTCGATGCCGGAGTCAGTTCGCGTCCAGAGCACGAGCCGGCCTGTCGCGTACTCGTACAAGCTGCCTCGTTCAGCCTGGCCAGAGGCTTCGAGGCGTCTCGGATAGTCGATATCCGCGGAGAGAAAGACGTCGAAGGGCGCCCCGTTGCCGATCTGCGTGAAGAAGTTCCCCGACGAGCCGAAGGTGAGCCCGACGTGCTGCCCCGTGTCCTTCTCGAATCCGGAAGCAATGGCCGGGAGCGCGGTCTGCAGATCGGATGCCGCGGCGACCGTCAGGCCCTGCGCCGCCGCGGAACGGCCCGCCAGCAGCAGAGACGCGACGGTAAGGACGGAGAGAGACGTTCTGATCGACATGCGTACTTATCTTAAGCGGTCGGTTCGGTGCAAGATAGTCCGTTCTTATGATCGGTTCCAGGCGGCTTTATTGGCTTTATCTGATGTAGAATTCCTCGCTATGAAGCATGCGGTTTCGATGGCGGCGGCTGCCGCGACCATCTGCCTGGCGTTGAGCGTTGGGATGCCCGCGCGAGCCCAGACGGCGACGCCTGGCGTGGCCGGCGAGACCCTGGTCGTCGCTGGAGACGTGGCGCAGGCGTTGAGCATCAAGCCGGCTGACCTCAAGGCCATGCCGAGGACAACGGTGACCGTGACCGAGGAAGGCCGGCAGGTGAGCTACGAGGGCGTCCTGGTGGGTGAACTGCTGAAGCGCGCCGGCGCGCCCGTCGGCCGCGATCTCTCGGGCAAAGCGGTCGCGACGTATGTCCGCGCGAGCGCGAAGGATGGCTATCAGGTGGTGTTCTCCCTGGCGGAACTGGATCCGGCTTTCACGCCCAACGACATCATCGTGGCCGACACCATCGATGGCAAACCTCTGTTCGACTATCAGGGACCGTTCCGCATCGTCGCACCGCACGACAAGCGCGGTGCGCGATCGATCCGCATGCTGCAGCGGCTCGAGGTCGTCCGCCTGGTCAAGTAGAGATGGGACGCCGGCCGTTCTTGTGCGTCGTGGCCTTGTGGGTGGCGGCGCTGGCCATCATCGGCGTCCACGCTGAGACGCCTCCCGCATACCGGTGGAATCTGCCGCCGAATTTTCCCAGGCCGCGCGTGCCCGAGGCCAATCCCATGTCGGAGGCGAAGGCCGAGCTCGGCCGGCACCTCTTTTACGATTCGCGCCTGTCGGGGAACGGTACGCAGTCGTGTGCCACGTGTCACGACCAGGAGCGCGCGTTCACCGATGGCCGCGCGCAGGCGGTCGGCTCCACGGGCGAGGCGCATCCGCGCGGCAGCATGAGCCTGGTAAACGTCGCGTATGCCGCCGCATTGACCTGGGGGAACCCATCGCTTACCCAGCTCGAGGATCAGGCGCTCGTGCCGATGTTCGGCGAGCACCCGATCGAACTTGGATTGCAACGGCCCGGCACAGCGCTGCTGGCCCGACTGCGCAGCGAACCGCGGTACGAGACGCTCTTCGTGCGCGCATTCGGCGCCGAGCCCGACCCGTTTTCGCTCGATCATGTGACGCAGGCGCTCGCCACATTCGAGCGCACGATCGTCTCCGCGAGATCGCCGTACGACCGCTACCACACCAATCGGGATGACTCTGCGATCCCGGCGGCGGCGCGCCGCGGGGAAACGCTGTTTTTCAGCCAGCCACTCTCGTGCTTCCGCTGTCACGGCGGATTCACGTTCTCCGGCGCGGTCGATTTCGAAGGCCGCCCTGAAGGTGACGTTGAGTTTCACAACACTGGTCTGTACAACCTCGCCGGCGCCTTGTCGTACCCTCCGCCGAATACCGGGATCTACGAGGTCACCCGGAGGCCCCAGGACGTGGGCAAGTTCAAGGCGCCCACACTCCGCAACATTGCCGTCACGGCGCCCTACATGCACGACGGGAGCGCCGCGACGTTGGAGGACGTCATCGCGCACTACTCGGCGGGCGGCCGTACGATCGCGAGCGGGCCCTACCAGGGCATCGGACACGACAATCCGAACAAGAGTCCAACCGTTCGAGGCTTTGCCCTCAGCCCGGACCAGCGCGCGGATCTGATCGCATTCCTGCGATCGCTGACCGACGACGGCCTGCTGCACGATCCGCAGTTCTCCAATCCCTGGAAACCGGACACACATGGAGACCGTCATGACATTGAGCGCGAGAAATCACCTGCCGGGCAAGATCGACGAGATTGAGTGGAGCGACGTCGTCGTGCGCGTGACCGTGCGCGTGGGCGAGCACATCATCGAGTCGGTGATCACCCGCAAGAGCGCCGAGGAGATGACGCTGAAGAAAGGCGACGCCGTCACCGCCGTCATCAAGGCCACCGAAGTGATGTTATCGAAGGGGTAGAAGGGCCGTAGAAGGAGTGAGTGAGTCGTTTCAAGCCGATTACGACCGATTTGTATCTTGTTTGCATCCGAGATACAGTGATGGGCTTTACAGCGTCCGGGAGGCCGAATGCGCGCCCATCGTCTCGTGTCTTTGATGCGTCTGTCCCTTCTCGCGGCTTGGTGTGTGGCTGCGAATGTGTCCCCTCTGTTCGCCCAGGTTGCCGCCGGTGAAATCACCGGCCTCGTGAAGGATCCGGGCGGGGCGGCCGTGCCGGGCGCGACCGTCACCGTCACCAGCGTCGAGACGAACCTTCAGCGCGTCCTGGTGTCGAGCGGCAACGGGGTGTACACCGCGCCGAGCCTGCCGCCGGGGGACTACCGCGTCGACGTCGAGCTATCGGGGTTCAAGCCGGTGCGGCGAGAGGGCATCCGCCTCTCGACAGGCGAGAAGGCGCGCATCGACTTCGACCTGGCCGTCGGCGATGTGCGCGAACAGGTGACCGTGACGGCTGATGCCCCGATCCTCCGCGCGGAGACGGCCAGCCTCGGTTCCGTCGTGGAGCACGAGCAGGTCGTCCAATTGCCGTTGAACGGCCGCACGTTCATCACGCTCGCATCGCTCGCCCCCGGCGTCGCCCTTCCGCCGAATTCCCAACTTCCCCGCATCAACGGCGGCCGGCCGCGCACGAACGAGTACCTGTTCGACGGCATCTCCGTGTTGCAGCCGGAGCCGGGCCAGGTGGCGTATTTTCCGGTAATCGACGCGATTCAGGAGTTCAAGATCGAAAGCAACAGCCCGCCCGCGGAGTTCGGCCGCTTCAACGGCGGCGTCGTCAACCTGACCACCAAGGCCGGCGCGAACGTCTTGCACGGCGATGGATTCGAGTTCCTGCGCAATGAAGCGCTCAACGCCAGGAATTTCTTTCAGTCCACCAATCCGGTGAAACCAGCCTACCGGCGGAATCAGTTCGGTGGCACCTTCGGCGGACCGGTGGTTCCGAATCGCAGCTTCTTTTTTGTGGACTACCAGGGGCAGCGTCAGTCCATTGGCCGCACGGTGATCTCCACGGTTCCCACGCTGCTGCAGCGGCAGGGGATCTTCACCGAGGCGATCGGCGGGCGCGTCCCGGTCATCTACAATCCAGCCACCACCGCCGGCTTCGTTCGTACGCCATTTCTGAACAACTCGATTCCGCAGGGTCAGATCGATCCCGTGGCGCTCGCGCTTCTGCAGCGGTACCCGTTCCCAACCTCGTCGGGGACGGCGAATAACTACCGCCGGACGGATAACGAGATCGACAACCAGGACCAGTGGGACGCGCGCATCGACCACAAGGTCTCGAGCCACGATCAGCTGTTTGGGCGCTTGTCGTATTTCCGGGACCGGTTCGTGCCGGTCACGCCGCTCGCGGATGGCAGCGGCGTCACGAGCGGGACGCTCGGACCGCAGGACACGACAGCGTGGGCGTTTGCGTCGAACTATCAGCACACCCTCTCGGCCAATGTGCTGAACGAGCTGCGCATCGGCGATACGCGCCGCGCGGTCGGACGGACGGCGGCCCAGCTCGCGGCGTCGGCCGGCGCCGCTCTGAGCATCCCCGGGATTCCTTCCACGGCGAAGTTCCCCAACACGCTGCCAACATTTCTCATCAGTGGCTATCAGCAGCTCGGATCCCCACCGAACACGGCGTCGGACTTCAGCACGGGCGTTTCCGAGGTCGCCGACTCACTGACGTGGCTGAAGGGTCGCCACACCCTCAAGATGGGGTTCGATGGGCGGTGGGAGCGGCTGAACGTGATCCAGCCCCCGTCTCCGACGGGATCGTTTACGTTCAGCAACCTGTTCACCGATCTGCCGGGCGTCGCCAACACCGGCACGCCGCTTGCCAGCTTCCTCCTCGGCCAGGTGCAGAGCTTCTCGATCGATTTACAGCAGTCCAGAATCCAGGAGCGCGCCCATTTCCAGGAGTACTTCATTCAGGACGATTGGAAGGCCTCCGATCGGCTGACCATCAATCCCGGGCTGCGCTACACCCTCAATTTCCCGTCGACCGAGATCAACGGTCAGACGGCCGTCTTCAACCTGCAGACGCAGCAACTCGAGTACCCGGGAACCAAGCCGGTGCGCCCCCTGAAGAAGAACAACTTCGGACCCCGTCTGGGAGCCGTCTACCGGCTGACCGACAAGACCATCCTCAGCTCCGGATACGGTCTGGTCTGGATCGAGATGGCGGGGATTACGACACCGTTCACGACGCCGACGTTTCCCTTTCTGCAGACGGTGTCGCAGCGGACCCTCGACAACATCACGCCGGCCTTCGTGCTGCAGAGCGGGCCGAGCGTCGCGCCGCTAGCGCCGACAGCGACGGCGGGTCTGGGCCAGGGCGTGTTCGCCGTCGACGGCACGCTCGGTTCCGGCTACGCCCAGCAGTGGAACGCGTCGGTGCAGCGGGAGCTGACGACGAACACAACCGTCGAGGCGGCCTACATCGGCTCGCATATCGTGCACGTCGGCATCCCGGATTCGAATCTGAACCAGCTGTCAGCCAGTCAGCTCGCGCTCGGGCCGGCGCTCACCCAGCGCGTGCCGAACCCGTACTTCGGCGTCATTCCGCAGTCATCGTCGCTCGGCGATCCGACGATTCCAGTGGCGCAGCTCCTCAAGCCATATCCCGAATACACCACGGTCAGCCTTTATCGCAACAACGTGGGCACCACGTTCTATCAGGGATTCGAACTGAGTCTTCGGCAACGGCTCGCGCACGGGTTGTCGTACTCGATTGCGTATACCCGCTCCAAGCTGATGGACGACGCCTCGTCGGTGTTCGACGCGTCGATCTTGACGGGACCGATCGCGAACTACCCGGTGGCCGACAGCTTCAACCGGAAGCTGGAGCGCGATTACTCGACCGGCGACATCCCGCACGTGTTCGTGTCGTCGGTGGTGTGGGATCTGCCCGCCGGCGCCGGCCGCGCCCGGCAGTTGTCCGGTGTGCTTGGAGCGATTGCCAACGACTGGACCATTGCGTCGCTTGTCACGCTCGAATCCGGCGTGCCCGTCGCGGTGACCCAGACCACGAACTTCAATGCGTTCGCGGGCTTCGGCGTGCAGCGGCCGAATCTTGTCGGCAACCCGACCTTGCCCGCCAACCAGCGGACGCCCGGCCAGTGGTTCAACACCGCGGCCTTCGCCGTCGCGCCGCAGTTCACCATCGGCTCGGCATCGCGCAACCCGGTTCGCGGCCCCTCGTATCGCGACGTGGATCTCACACTAATGCGCCGCATACCTGTGAGTGCCCGGCAGGCGATCGAGATTCGGGCCGAAGTCTTCAATCTCCTGAACACGCCTAACTTTGGCGCCCCGAACGCGGTGCTCGGGGCAGCGAATTTCGGGACGATTACGACCGCGCTCGATCCGAGGGTCGTACAGCTCGCGCTGAAGTTTGTGTTCTGAGAAAACCTTCTACAATCCACAGTCCAGGATGGTGCAACTGCGGTCATTTCAGGGGTATAAGGGGTGGATTGGTCGGCCATCGTCCTTAGTCTGCGCCTCGCGACGCTCACCACGGTGATCCTGCTTGTCGGGGGACTACCGCTGGCGGGCTGGCTGGCGCTCTCGCACCAGCGCGGCCGATGGGCGGTCGACGCGCTCGTCGCGTTGCCGGTCGTGCTGCCGCCGACCGTGCTCGGCTTCTATGTCCTCGTCGCCCTCGGACCGCGGAGCCCGCTCGGCCGTGCCTACGAAGCGATCACGGGAAGCCCGATCGTGTTTTCGTTTCAAGGACTGCTGGTCGCGTCGGTCCTCTACAGCCTCCCGTTCGCCGTGCAGCCGTTCGCCGCGGCCTTCGCGGCCGTCGATCGCAATCTGATCGAGACGGCGTGGTGTCTCGGCGCATCGCGGGTACGGACGTTCACGCGCATCGTGGTGCCGCTCGCTCGGCCCGGTATCATCGCGGGTATGGTCTTGAGCTTCGCGCACACCCTGGGAGAATTCGGTGTCGTGCTGATGGTGGGTGGCAATCTTCCAGGATCGACGCGCACGATCTCCATCTCGATTTATGACGACGTGCAGGCGTTCGACTACGCGCGGGCCGGACGAACGGCCGCGCTCCTGCTCGCGTTCTCGTTCGTCGTGCTGGCGATGACCTACCGTCTGCAGCGGCGCTCAGGACGAGCATGGCCGATCGGCTCATAGCGGCGTTTCTCAGGCAGCATGCTCCCTCCGTCAGCATCCGCGCGGATTTGGAGCTCGAGGCCGGTGACAATCGCGTCATGGTGTTGTTCGGAGCGTCGGGATCGGGAAAAACCACCATCCTGCGTTGCCTCGCCGGCCTGGATCGACCCCAGGAAGGGTTCATTCGATTCGGTGACGAGGTCTGGTTCGACCGGACCGCCGGGGTCAACCTCTCGCCCCAGCAGCGCCGGCTCGCGTACGTCTCGCAGGATTACAGCCTGTTCCCCCATCTCACCGTCGACGAGAACATTCGGTTCGGGATGGACGCTGCAGGACTTCCCGCGCGCGATCGCGTCGACTCGATCTTGCGGACGGTCCATCTCGAAGGGATGGCAGGGCGATTCCCAACCCGATTGTCGGGAGGTGAGCGCCAGCGCGTGGCCCTGGCGCGCGCGCTGGCGAGAGATCCGCGGCTGATCCTGCTCGACGAGCCGCTGGCGGCGCTCGACCTGCCGCTGCGCGATCCGATGCGGCGCGAACTGCGTCAGTTTCTGAGATCGATCGACGTCCCCAGTGTTGTCGTCACGCACGATCGCGTCGATGCCCTGACGCTCGGTGACCGGATGGCCGTACTGTCGGGCGGTTACATCCGTCAGGTGGGGCCGGTGCACGACGTGTTCAGCCGGCCGATTGATTGGGAGGTCGCAGCCTCGGTGGGCGTTGAGACGGTCGTCCCTGGGGAAATCGTGGAAAGTGCCGACGGCCTCGCGACGGTGCGCGTCGGCGCGTCACAGGTGCGAGTGGCCCTGCCGTCCATGATGGCCCGATCGGTGTTCGCGTGTATCCGCGCCGAGGACGTGACCCTCGAAACCTCGCCGCACGGCGACGTGAGCGCGCGAAACCAGTTGAGAGGCCGCGTCACGGCCGTCCAGCCGGAGGGCGGCGTGGTGCGCGTGACCGTCGACTGTGGGTTTCTGCTGAGCGCGTTGATCACGCGGCCGGCGTGCGACGAGTTGCGCCTCGCCGAAAACTCTGCCGTCACCGCCGTCGTCAAGGCCACTGCCGTCCACCTCATCGCTCGCGAGATCTCTTAGAGTGGAGCCCTCTGGAATAGCTCTTAAATAGCGCCCAAGTGATGCGCTGGCCGGTGAATGCCGTACACATGGGCCAGTTCTCCATGAATCGGGTGCACGCCAACCCGCTCGAAGGACTCCCCGATTTTCGTCGCAACACGAATCGACCTCAGATCATCAGGGGAGATGAAGCTGATGACATGGTCGATCTGTTCAGTCCGCCACGCCCACTCGAGAGCCGCGGCAGCCGCCTCGGTCGCAAATCCATTCCCCCACCGCGACCGATGAAGGATCCAACCGAGATCGACTCCCGGCCACTCCGCTGGGTGATAGAACCCAACGCAGCCAATCACCTCGCCCGTCGCCTTTTCCACGACAGCCCATTGGCCGTAGCCACGTGTTCTCCAGTGGCGAAGCATTCTCTCCACATTCCGTAACGCGAGATCGATGCCGCCTGGCGGCTCGGTCAGCGTGACTTGCTTCAGCTCGATGACTTCAGGGTCCTGATGGATGTCGAGAAGTGGCTGGGCGTCGACGGGTTGAGGCAATCGCAGTGACAAACGAGCCGTTTCGATCGTCACCATGGGACGGGCCATTGTAGGCCACCTCACAACTGCTCGTGCGATTCATCTTCTTGATTTTGTCTGCTTGCGGTTGGAGAATGAACCATCAAAAGAGAGTGCGGGGGAGGATATGCAGATGGATACGAGAAAACGAGCAGTATCGCTTCTCAGTCTCGTGCTTGGCTTTGTTGCATTCAGCGTTCACGCCGAGCCCGGCAAGGCGCCGGAGACGCGTGCGGTAAAGGCGGGCGAATTCCTGGTTGATCCTCCGACGCTGATAAATCTGGGATTCGAGTGGGCCATTTCAGGCGATGACAATCGCAATGCCAAAGTCGAGGTGTCTTATCGGAAAAAGGGCACCGTGGAGTGGAGGAAGGCAATGCCGCTCATGCGGTTGCAGAGAGAGCATGTCTTCTGGGGAAACGAGAAAGCGGATGATCACATCATCAATGTCGAGTTGCCGAACATGTTTGCCGGCAGCATTCTGGATCTCGAACCAGATACCGCTTACGAAGCGAAGTTCGTGCTGAGCGATCCTGACGGGGTTACCGGTCAGGCTGTTCACCTCGTCACGGTTCGGACTCGGGCAGAGCCGAAGCCCGCGACAGGGGGACAGGTCTATCACGTGTATCCCCCCAGCTGGAAAGGCCCCAAGGAGGCCGCTTCGTACGTGGGCCTGAACTGCGCCTACAACTACCACTGTGGAGGCGGTGACGAGTCGATGGCGGATCGCCCTCGTGTGCAGCCAGGTGATGTCATTCTGGTGCACGCCGGCGTCTACGAGTCCTTCTATGACTGGTACTCGCGAAGCAGCTCAACCAGGCCCGTCGAAGGCACATATTACCTGCTCGCCAATGGAACGCCGGACAAGCCCATCGTCATCAAAGCAGCCGGCGATGGAGAGGTGATTTTTGACGGCAGGGGTAATTTCAATCTCTTTAATCTGCAGCACGCCAACTACAACTACTTTGAAGGGATCACCTTCCGTAACACGGAAATAGCGATCCTGGCGGGCGTCCAGTTCATCGCGGGGTCTTCCGGCCTCACGGTCAAGCATTGCCGGTTTGAAAACATCAATCTCGGAATTGTCAGCAGTTATTCCGGCTCAAAAGACTTCTACATCGCGGATAACTATTTCATCGGCCGCGATGATCCCAAACATCTGCAGGGATGGAACGGTGATTTCTGGCTGCAATTCAACGGGGTCGACGGCCAGGAATTTCCAACGAAGCTGAAATCGTACACGGCCGTCAGGGTTTACGGGTCGGGTCATGTGATGGCCTATAACTACGTTGCGAATTTCCATGACGGCATCGACACCGAAACCTACGGCAACCCTGATGGTTCAGATGCGGTTCACGGGCCGTACTACCCGCCTCGCCAGTATTGGGACCGGCGGCCTGTCTCGATCGACTATTACAACAACTACATGACCAATTTTCACGACAATGCATTCGAGATCGATGGCTCGATGCAC
>DASZHO010000054.1:0-49350 GCA_035937795.1 Vicinamibacterales bacterium
CTGGGACGAAGCGCTCGACCGAATCGCCCTGGAGCTCCGATCCGCCGATCCCGACCGCGCCGCCTTCTATCTCACCTCGCGCGGAATCACCAACGAGGTCTATTACGCGGCGCAGAAGGCCGCGCGCTTCTTCGGCAGCCAACACGTCGACAACTCCGCGCGGCTTTGCCATGCAGCGTCGACCGCCGCCATGAAAGAGACGCTGGGATACGGTGCGTCCACCTGCAGCTACGCCGATTGGCTCCACGCCGACTTGATCGTGCTGTTCGGTTCCAACGTCGCGAACAATCAGCCGGTCGCGACCAAGTATCTGTACTACGCGAAGAAGAACGGCGCGGAAATCGCAGTGGTGAATCCTTACCACGAGCCAGGCCTCGAGCGGTACTGGATTCCTTCGATCCCCGAAAGCGCTCTGCGCGGCACCGCTCTGGCGGACCATTGGTTCGAGGTCGACACCGGCGGCGATCTTGCGTTCCTCATCGGCGTGTTTCGCGCGCTTGTCGCGCTGAGAGGAATTGATGGCAGCTTCGTGCGCGAGCGCACCATCGGTTTCGACGAGGCACTGGCCCAGGTGGAAGCAGTAGGCTGGAGCCGGATCGAACGGGAGAGCGGCGTGACGCGCGAGCGGATCGAAGCCTTCGCGCGTTTGCTCATCGAACGCCCGAATGCCGTCTTCGTGTGGTCGATGGGTCTTACGCAGCACGTCCACGGCGTCGACACGATAAAGGCGCTGGTGAATGTCGGCCTCGCACGCGGGTTGCCCGGCCGGCCCAATCGCGGACTCGTGCCGATCCGTGGCCACTCGGGCGTTCAAGGAGGAGCCGAGGTTGGGTGTGTTCCGTCCGTGGATGCCCTGACCGCTCAACGATGGTCCCAGACGTGGGGATTCCCCGTGTCGCCCGGCCGCGGCTGGACGGCCGCCGAGATGGTCGAACATTCCTCGCTCGGCGAGGTCGATCTGTTCTGGATCGTCGGCGGAAATTTCCTCGAGACGCTTCCCGACGCCGACCGATCTCGACGAGCGTTGGCGCGGCCCAGGCTTCGAGTGCACCAGGACATCGTGTTGTCGTCCTCAATGCTGGTGGATGGCGAAGGCGACGTGGTGCTGCTTCCCGCGGCGACCCGGTATGAATCGCCAGGCGGCGGCACGGAAACCTCGACCGAGCGGCGAATCATTTTCTCGCCCGAAATTCGGGGTCGCCGAATCGGATCGGCCAGGCCGGAGTGGTGGGTATTTCGTGAAGTGATGGCGCGTGCGGCGCCCGGGCGCAGACACCTGGTCGGTTTGGGCGACGCCGCCGCGATCCGGCAGGAAATTGCCCGCGTCGTTCCGCTCTATAAAGGAATCGACCGGCTCTGTGCCAAGGGTGACGAGGTGCAATGGGGCGGCCCGAGGCTATACGCGGACGGACGGTTCGCGACGTCCGACGGAAAGGCACGCTTCGCGGCGGTGTCAATCAGGCCGGTTTCCGCTGGGCCAGATCGATTCTCCGTGTCGACACGCCGCGGCAAACAGTTCAACTCGATGGTGCAGCGTGGCGTGGATCCGCTGACCGGGGCAGGTCGAGACGAGATCTTCGTCAGTCCCCAGGATTTGGCGCGGCTGGAACTGGCCGAAGGCACCGTGGTCCGCCTTCGGTCCGCGTGCGGCACCTTTGACGGGAGACTCAAGCAAGCCCCCATCAAGCCGGGCAACCTCGAAGTCCACTGGCCGGAAGGCAACCCGTTGTTGTCCGGCTCGAGTATCGATCCGGATTCGATGGAGCCGGACTTCAACGCATGGGTGACGATTGAGTTTGTAGATCAAACACTCCAGTGAACGAGCGGAGCTCGCGTAAGACTGCTGTCCCTCAGTTCTGTCCGCCGCGGCCCCCAGCGCCGGAACGGCCGCCGCTCGGGGCGCCGTTGTTCTCGAGCTGTGTCGTCTTCACAGGTCCGGGCCCCATGATCTGCACGATCACTTCCTCATCTTTCGCCATGTCGTAGTGATGACCGAACGCGGGCTCGAAGATGAAGCTGCCTGGCTTCAGCGGTGTCATCTTGCTGGGATCGTAGACGTCGGCCTCGGAGCCGAGCGAAACCCACCACGTCCCTTTGATCACCGTGATGTACCGGTCTTGGTCGTGATAATGCGGCCGGCTGCCACGGCCCGGCGCAAATTGGTTCCGGGTCACGTAGATGCCAGGCTTGCTTGGGTCACCGAAGATTGCGCCGGTCTTGATGTCGTCAGCGTCGAGGCGCGCGAACCCTGGGGGAACCGGCTGTCTGTATTGCCCGGAAGCCGTCACTGAAAGCAGCACCGCGCCAATCAAACAGCCCGCCCATCGCACCGCAGTTGTCAGGTTCATGATTCTCTCCTGCCGTTACACGAATTCCGATGGTTATACACCCTCGGCTTGCGGAACGCGATCAAAAATGAAACCCCTGAAAGTCATGGTTTAATTTCCGCATGCCCAAAAACATCGTCATCTGCGCCGATGGGACAGGAAACACCACGGTCAAAGGGCGCGGCACGAACGTCTTCAAGCTCTACGAAGCCGTTGACGAGCACGGCCACCTGTTCGATCCCGCAAAGACGGAGCAGGTGGCGATTTACCACGATGGCGTCGGCACCGAGAGCCTGAAGTGGCTGCGGATGTTCAGCGGCGCCTTCGGCTGGGGCCTGAGCCGCAACGTCAAGCAGCTCTACGGAGAGCTGTCCCGCGTCTACGATCGAGGCGACCGTATTTTCCTGTTCGGGTTCAGCCGCGGTGCCTTCACGGTGCGCACCCTTGCCGGTCTGGTCATCACCTGCGGCATCCTCGATCCCGCGAGGTACAGGACGAATCATGAATTTGGACAGGCCATCCGGGACGCCTACGGGGAATACCGGCAGAAATATCAAACGACGATCTCGCGACTGTTGAGAGGCACGATCACGGTCGATCCGGCGGCGCTCCGCCAGCGATTCTCGGTCACGATCCCGGCGTTTATCGACCCGTCGCTGAAAATCATCGACTTCATTGGCGTGTGGGACACCGTGGACGCGGTGGGATCCCCGTTTGGTATCGCGAATGTCATCAACAGCACGATCTATCGGTTCAAGTTCCCGGACACCACCCTGAATCCGAATGTGGGGCACGCCTGCCAGGCGCTCGCCCTGGATGAGGAACGGCGGGGTTTCGCGCCTGTGATCTGGAAGGAATTGCCGGGCGACGCCGAGCGGATCGAGCAGGTCTGGTTTGCTGGAGTGCACTCCAACGTAGGTGGCGGCTATCCGCGTCAAGGCATGTCGCTGGTGACGCTGGACTGGATGATGCGGCAGGCGGAAGGACACGGCTTGCGCTTCATTGAATCGGCTCGCGAGCAGTACCGCGACGGCACCGATGTGGATGACAAGCTGTATGACTCGCGCGCCGGCCTGGGCGTGTTTTATCGCTGGGGGCCCAGGAATGCCGACGCGCTGTGCCGGAAGAACAACGTTGTCCCGAAAGTGCATCGCACGGTGTTTCAGCGGATAGCGAGAAACACGGAGGGGTATGCGCCCGGGTCGGTTCCGCCCAACAGCGAGATCGTCACCAGCAGCTCTCCGGAAATCGCCGACCCGTTGCGGCGGCTGGTAGCCGACGCTCACGGCGATCGCGGCCCGCTCGTCGAGCGCGAAGCGGCCATGCTTCGCCTCGGCTCGCTCGACTATGCGATTTTCCTCGGCACGGTGCTGCTCCTCGGCTTCTTCATGCTGGCGACCTATCTCGCCGACATTCGTGCCAACGGAGGGTGGCAAGCGCGCGTCCTCGCGGTGGCGACGACCATTCTGAGCACCAATTGGCTGGCCGTCGGTGCGCGAACCCTCTGGCACCATCTCTGGCTGCTCGGCGGCGCCGCGATTGCGTTCGTTCTGATGTTGAGAGTGGATCGCGCGTTGGATGATCGCTACTCGGAGTTCTGGCATCCGCTCCGTGGACCGATGCGCGAGCTGCTCGAACGGCGTGAGTGACTCCGATCTCACCAGCTTGACACGACCAGTACACTGTCTCGCGCCGGACAGGACGCGACATGAACACGCCGCCCAGCATTCTGCTTCTCTCGGTGCAGCCCTCTCCTTATGGCAGCACCAATACACCGCCTCGGGCGCGATGAGGGGGCGCATCCAGCAGACGCAGCAGCTCGCGACTGTGTTTCGCTATCACGACGAGACGAAGCATGATTTCCACGCATTCGCGCGATCGCTTGGATACCTCGACTGGGCGTCGCAGCCGCAGCCGTTTCGCGCGTTTGCCGGGACATCGGTCTTCCAGCTGTACCCCGCGCCTGATGTCGCGGCCGGCGGCTACGCGCCGCGGCGCGCAACGTTCGATGAGGTGCGCAGCCTCGAGCCGGCCGCCGAACCGCTGAGCGCTGCAGCGTTGGGCGACGTGCTCAGGCACGCTCTTGGCCTCTCCGCGTGGAAGCGCTTCGGCGCTTCGCGGTGGTCGCTCCGCGTGAACCCGTCCAGTGGAAACCTCCATCCAACGGAAAGCTACGTCATCTGCGGACCGCTGCCGGGCCTCGTCGATCGCCCGGCGGTCTTCCACTATGCGGCGGACCGGCACGCGATCGAGTTGCGATGCGTCTTCGATGAGCCAGCGTGGCGCGAGGCGTTCGGCGGACGGCAGGACGTGCTGCTGGTCGCGCTGACGTCCATTCATTGGCGAGAGGCGTGGAAATACGGTGAGCGGGCGTTCCGCTACTGCCAGCACGACCTCGGCCACGCCGTGGCGGCCGTCGCGGCCGCCGCCGCGCTCGTCGGGTGGCGTGCCGTCCTGCTGCCGGCGTGGTCACACCGCGCGATAGCGGCGGTGACCGGCATTAGTCGAGACGAGGATTTCACCGAAGCCGAACGCGAAGAGTCCGGCTGCATCATGGCAATTGGCGCGATCGGCGCGGGAGAGCTCGACGACAGTGCCGGGGAGACGGCGGAGCGGCTCGCACACCACATCGCGCATGGTCAGTGGTCTGGGCACGCCAGCCGATTGAGCGACGATCGGGTCGAGTGGCCGCTCATCGACGAGGTCGCACGAGCCACCGAGGATTTCGGGCGGTCGAATCTGCCGGCCGCTTTCCAGTCCGGCAGTGATCGAGGTGGCCGGCGCGATCCTGGTCGCAATCCTGACACCGACGCGCGCGCGCTGCTCCTGCAGCGCCGGAGCGCCGTCGCCTTCGACGGCCGCTCGACGATCGACCGCGCCAGTTTCGTCGAGATGTTGTCGCGTGTCCTGCCTGACGCGGGCACACCATGGGGCAGTCTGTGGTGGACGCCGCAGGTGCATCTCGCGATCTTCGTCCACCGCATCGACGAAGTCCCGCCGGGGTTGTACGTATTGATGCGCGATCCGCAGGCGGTCGACCGGCTCCGGGCCGCCTGCCGTCCAGACTTTCTGTGGGAAGCCGCCGGGAGCGCACTACCGCTCTGGTGCCTGGCGCGCGGCGATTTCCGCTCGCGTGCGGCTCGCCTCAGCTGCGACCAGGACATCGCCGCCGACGGTTTTTTCAGTCTCGCGATGCTCGCCGACTTCGACGCGAGCCTGCGGACGTTCGGTCCGGCGTTCTATCGCCATCTGTTTTGGGAGACCGGTATGGTGGGGCAGGTGCTTTATCTCGAGGCTGAAGCCGCCGGCACGCGCGCAACGGGGATCGGGTGTTTCTACGACGACCCCGTGCACACCATGCTCGGCCTGCACGGACACGCGTTCCAGAGCCTGTACCACTTCACGGTCGGCATGCCGGTCGACGATGCCCGCCTGACGACAGAGCCGGGATATTCCTGGGAAGTCCCAGAATGTCACACGAATGTCGCTCGCGCTATGATCCCGCGATGGCCGATTCGCGCTCGGCGATGATCACGCCGGCTTTCGCTCCGATCGCGGGCGGATGGTTCACCATGGGCACCGAGCTCGGCTGCGACGACGAGCGGCCGTCGCATCCTGTCTTCGTCGATCGCTTCGAGATGGGCGTCTGTCCGGTCACGCGCGCGGAGTACGAATGCTTCGTGGACGCGACAAGACACGAACTGCCCCGCGACTGGTCTCATCCGCTATTCGCACAAGCGGATCTCCCCGTCGTGGGCGTGAGCTGGATCGATGCGGTCGCATATTGCGAGTGGCGATCCGGGCAAGACCGGCACCCGGTCCGGTTGCCGACGGAGGCCGAGTGGGAATTCGCCGCGCGGGGGCGGCAAGAAGCGCTCTTCCCGTGGGGCAACGTGATGCCGGAGTGGATTCCGAACGGCGGACGCGGTCCGTTGGAGGCGCCATGGCCGGTGACGCTCGGCGAGCCGACCGACTTCGGGCTTTTCGGCATCGCGACAAACATCCACGAGTGGTGCGCCGACTGGCACGATCAGGAATATTACAGCCGATCGCCGGAACGGAATCCGACGGGTCCCGACCACGGCGTCCGCCGAGCCGCGCGCGGCGGAGCGTGGCGCCACGCGCACACGATCTGCCGCGTGACACTGCGCAGCAAGCTCGATCCGTCCTTCCGCTACAATGATTTTGGCTTTCGTCTGGCGCGAAACCTCTGAACTTGCGCCGCGGCCGGGCTACACGGTCTGGACGGTGGCCCGGCGTTCCTTCCTTGCCTCGCGCTGACGCCATACGACGAGCGCGAGCATTGTCGCCATCGCGCCGGCGGCGATCGCCGGCCACGAGGTCAGTATCGCCGGCGCCATGCGGTACTCGATGCGCAACTCGCGCTGCAGCCGGTCGCGCGCCTGAGAAGCAATCTCTATCTCGGGTGCGGCGGGAACGAGCGCGTTGACCAGATAGACGCTGACGTCCGGCCGATAATCGTTGCGGACGCGCAGGCGATGACGGCCTGGCGGCATGGACGCCAGCGGCGCCGCCGCCTTCAGGCGAATCGTCCCTTCGCCGCGGCGCATCTCTTCAAACGTCGGGAACTGATGAGCCGAGAGCGTGGGCGTCTGCCGTTGATCGTCGAGCTCGATTGTCAGCGCGGCGAGAACATTCTTGGCATAGGTGAGCTGCTCGCTCTCCGAGATGTCGCCGTTGCGATCCGTGTCGATCGAATCGAAGATCGCTTCCGCGAGCGCCACGCCGGGCGTGAGATCGATTTCGAGGTCGATTCGATCGCGATCGACCGCCACACGCGTCGCCTGTAGGTACTCGTCGAGCCGGTGGGCGCCAACTCCGGCCGGCATGGTGCACAGGAGTGTAGCGGCCGCCGCGGCGGGCCAGATTCGAACGGCGAAGCGCCTCATTTTCCGACCAGCTTGGCGCCGTAATCGTTGGTGGGATCCCGGTAGATCGTGTGGATGTGATCGAGGTCCCCTTGCTGCGGCGCGTATTCGATCACCAGAGTCGGGCCCTGAATCCGGTAGTACGCAAGCTGTCCGTTGGTCGTCGAGCCGCTCCACGCGAAATACGTCTTCGGCAGGTTTGCGCGGATCTCCGCCATGCGCTCGGCGGCCGAGCTGTCGTTGAGAATCCCGGCCCACTCGTGCACGAGGTCGAGCAGCATGGCTTGCTGCGAAGCGCTCAGCGCCGAGGCCAGGATGCCCTCCGGCTGAATGACCTTGCCGTCCTCGAGCGGACCCAGGACCAGATCTCTCACTTCGTAGGGCAGAATCGCTTGTTGCCGCTCGGCGGCGTCGAGGGCGTTGATGAGCGCGAAGCCCTTGTCGTTCTCCCGGCCGAGCGGCCGAATCGTCTCGCCGTTCAGGCTGTACTTGGCCGGCTGAGCGGCCGGCAGACTTGGCGTCATGACGCTGTGAGCTCCGGCCATCGTCACGTTGATGCCGAGGTGATGCCCGCCAAACTGAATCATCCACGGCGTGGACGTTGACGGCGTCCCGAGAATGGCGATGTAATACTCGTCTTTGCCGAAGACAACCCCGCCGCCGCGGCCTCCGCCGCCCGGCTGGCCTCCGCGGCCTGGCGCGCCGGGCCGCCCGCCCGTCCGTCCGCCGCCCTGATTCTTCAGGACCTCGTCGCCGTTCATGATGTCGGTAATTTTCCGGTAGCCGTCGCGGCTCAGAACGGTTGACATCAGCGCCAGCACCGCATCGCGCTGCGGCCCGGTCATGTCGCCCATTCGCAAGCTGTTGCGCTGAAATATTCCAGTCGGGAGGTTCGACCAGTTCCTCTTCTGCGGGCTGTCGAATGGATACGCGGCCTTTGCGCGCTGTTCCGGAGTCAACTGTCCGAGTAACGCGTTGGCGGCCGCCACAGTCTGGGCCAGGACTCGGTCCGCCGCGGCCGGCGGCGCCGGCGCACCCCGCAGTTGTTGGGAGGCAATCGATCCACCGGCGACGGCGAGGCTGATCCCAAGAACAACTACAAGAAGTCTGGTCGGCGTCATGGCTGCCCCCCCCGGCGCGCGCCCGCGATTCTTGTCCTCGCCGGCACGAGCGGCGGCATTTTACCCGGAATTTCCATCTTGTAGACCATTAAATCATCTCGAGCGGCGTCGCCTTCTTCGGCGGCGGGAACGCCCGATCCAACTCGTCAAGGTCCGCCGCGGCGAGCGTCAGCTCGAGCGCCCCGCGATTCTCGCGCACGTGCGCGAGATTGCCGGCCTTTGGAATGGCGGCCACCTGCGCCTGCCGTAGCACCCACGCGAGCGCGACTTGAGCCGGCGTCGCTGTCAGGCGATCGGCGACGCGCTTCAACGTCTTGTTGCTCAGCAACCGTCCCTGTTCGACGGGCGAGTAGGCCATGACCGGGATGCCCCGCGCCCCGCACCACGGCAGAAGGTCGTGCTCGATGCCGCGCCGCGTCAGATTGTAGAGAACCTGGTTGGCGGCGGGCGGCACGCCAGGCCGAAGCTCGGCGAGCTCCTCCATGTCGTCGACGGCGAAATTGCTGACTCCCCAGTGCCGGATCTTTCCCGAAGCCGCCAGGTGGTCGAACGCCTCGAGCGTCTCGTCCAACGGTATGGTTCCGCGCCAGTGGAGAAGATACAGATCGATTCGATCGGTCCTGAGGTGCCGCAGGCTGGCTTCGCAGGAGGCGATGGTTCCGCGCCGCGTCGCGTGCTGCGGCATCACCTTGTCCACGAGAAACAGTTCGTCCCGCCGATCGCCAATCGCTTCCGCGATCAGCTTCTCGGCCGTGCCGCCGCCGTACATCTCCGCGGTGTCGATGAGCGTCATGCCGAGATCGACCCCCAGACCGAGGGCCGCAATCTCGCCGGCACGCCGGTCCGCGCGCTCGCCCATGTTCCAGGTTCCCTGGCCGAGTACCGGGATCGTTTCTCCAGAGGGCAACGTCGCGGTCCGAACGGCCGAAGTTGAGGGTTGGCGCATGAGCCAAGACTATAGTCTGCAAGAAGCGAGACCGCACCCCACGGGCGTCGCGCGGCGTGTCACGAGCTCGCGATGCGGCGCGACGGCCCACGGTGCGTGACACCCACGGTGCGTGTGTTTGACACTTTACTCAGACGTCTATATATATGGACGCCTGCCATGCCCAAGCCCGACTCCCTCAAGGGAACCCTCGACTTGCTCGTGTTGAAAATCCTCTCGCGACGGCCGCGCCTGCATGGTTACGCGCTCATGGCGGCAATACAGGACACCTCCGACGATGTGCTTCGCGTCGAGGAAGGCTCGCTGTATCCGGCGCTGCACCGCATGGAGGAGGCCGGATGGGTGGGCGCCGAATGGATCGCGAAAGACGGCGCCCGGCGAGTGCGGGTGTATGAGCTGACCGCGTCGGGGAAGAAACAGCTGATCGCCGAAGAATCGCGCTGGCAGGTCGTAACGTCAGCCGTGAATCGAGTGCTCAGGACGGTGTGATATGTCGTTCTGGTCGCGTTTGGTCAATGCGCTTCGCGGCGACGGAGTGGTCCGCGAGGTCGATGAGGAGCTCGAGTCCCACATCGCAGAAGCGATCGAAGAGGGCCGTGACGCCGGCGAGGCCCGGCGCGCGCTCGGATCGCCGCTCCGGCACCGCGAAGAGAGCCGCGACATCAGGCTGATCGTGTGGCTGGCCGAGCTGGTTCAGGATCTGCGCTTCGGCTTCCGGATGCTCCGGCGCAGTCCGGGCTTCTCGTTTCTGGCGATCCTGTGCCTCACGCTGGGAATAGGCGCCAACGCCGCCGTCTTCAGCTGGATCGAAGGTATCCTTCTCCGTCCGTTCCCGCTTGTTGCGGACCAGAACCGGCTGCTCGCCGTCACCGGCACGAACCGCGGCGCACCGGGCACCAATACCGACGTCTCCTGGCCCGACTTCCAGGATTTACAGCGGAGCAGCACGCTGATCGACGCGTTCATCGCGGAGAAGATCACGGGCACAACCCTGAGCGTCGGCGACCGGGCCGAGCGCGCGCCCGGGAGCATGGTTTCGGCGAACTATTTTGACGCGATCGGCGTCCATCCGATTCTCGGGCGTGGATTCGAGCCGACGGAAAACTCGGGACGCAATGCCCATCCGGTGACCGTGATCAGTTACCAGATGTGGCAAGACCGCTTCCGAGGCGATCCTGCAGTCATCGGGAAGACGCAGGTTCTCAGCGGGTTGCCGCACACGATTGTCGGCGTCGCGCCCAAAGGGTTCTATGGGACCTTCGTCGGTTACGCGTTCCAGTTCTGGGTGCCCGTGTCGATGCAGGCACAATTCGACGCCGGCGCGTACAAGCTCGAAGATCGCGGCGCTCGCTGGATTGAAGGCTTCGTTCGTCTCAAGCCCGGCGTGACACTCGAACAGGCGCAGTCCGAGCTGTCGGCGATCGCGAAACGCCTGGAAACCGACTATCCGGACACGAACCGGGGCCGAGGCGTCAGGCTGTTTCCGTTATGGCAGACCCCGTTCAACAACGCGGGTGCGCTGCTCCCCACCCTCGCGGTCGCGCTCGTGGTGGTGAGCGCGGTCCTCCTCATCGCGTGCGCCAACGTCGGCAATCTGCTGCTCGTCCGGGCGTTCGCGCGCCAGCAGGAAATGACGATTCGTCTCTCCGTCGGCGCGGGACGCGGCCGGCTGGTGAAGCAGTTGCTGACCGAAGGTCTGATCCTGTCGGTGATCGCCGCCGCGGGCGGGCTCGTCGTGGCGGTCTGGCTTCGCGACGCGCTCTCACTGTTGACCCCGCCGCGCGGGGGGATCGTGCTGCGGCTGCCGGGCGAGCTCGACTGGCGCGTGCTCGCGCTGAACGGGGGCGTGTGCCTCGTGTCGACGCTGCTGTTCGGGCTGGTACCTGCGATCCTGTCGAGCCACATCGATCTCGCCGGCGCACTGCGATCCCAGTCGGGCGGCGGCGCCGGGGCTCGCGGGCGCGGTTGGGTCCGCTCGACGATGGTGCTGGTCCAGATCATGCTGAGCTTCGTGCTGCTGGTCGGCGCCGGGCTGCTCATCCAGAGCCTGCAAGCCGTCCGGAATGCGAGCCCGGGCTTTTCGACCGAACCTGTGCAGACGACCTCGATCGACCTGTTCACTGCCGGCTATGATGTCCAGCGCGCCAAGACTTTTCAGGACGAGATCATCGATCGAGTCCAGGCGCTCGGCGGGGTCGAATCGGCAGCCTTCTCGCGATTGGCGCCGTTCAGCTATCGGTCCTCTTCGTCGGCGCCGATCGCCGTGGACGGGTATGACGCCCCGCCAGACCGGCAGCCGTCGGCGGAGTACAACGAAGTAGGCCCGGGGTTTCTTGCGACGATGGGGATCGCGCTGCTGTCCGGCCGTGAATTCACCCGCGCCGACAACGAGGTGGCTCCTCTGGTCGCGGTCGTGGATGAAACGATGGCCGCGGAGTTCTGGCGCGGCGCCGATCCGCTCGGCACCCGCGTTCGGGTGAGGGACCAGTGGATGCGGGTCGTGGGCGTCGCACGCGCCGCCAAGTACCACAATCTGTTGGAGACGCCGAGGCCGTTTTTCTACGTCCCGCTGCGCCAGAATTTCTCCGGCCTGGCCGCCCTGCAGATCCGCACGGGGCAGCATCCCCTGCCGGCGCCGGCGCTGGTGCGCGAGATCCACGCGCTCGACGCCGACGTGGTGCCCGGAGAGCTCATCACGATGCGGGAACAAGTGGATCGGACGACGGCCTCGCAACGGATCGCGGTCACCATCCTTGTCGTCTTTGGAGGGCTCGCGCTCGTGTTGGCGGCTATCGGCCTGTACGGCGTGATGGCCGCCACGGTGTCGCAGGGCGCGCGCGAGCTGGCCCTGCGGATAGCGCTCGGCGCGGGCGCATCCGATCTGTTGCGGCTTGTGATGACAAAGGGGCTCGCCTTGACCGCTGCCGGCGTAGTGCTCGGCGCGGCCGCTGCGCTCGAATTGACGCGGCTGATGGGATATCTCCTCTACAACGTGAGCCCGCGCGACCCGCTCGCCTTCGTCTCGGCCGTTGTCATCATCATGCTCGCCTCGCTGGCCGCCTGTCTGGGGCCTGCGTGGCGTGCGGCGCGGACCGATCCAATCCGGGCGTTGCGGGGATAGACGCGAGAGCGCAGAGACGAGCTCCCCTCACGGAAAACTCTGGTGAAGACTGTGATAAGGTGCGCCGAGGTGAAACGCATGGTCAGGCGCCTTTTGCCCACCGTCTTCCTCTGCATTCTTGCCGGCACTGCGATTGTCGCCCAGCCGGACCCTCTCCACCGGTTTTTTGACGAGTTCACCGCCGACTGGATCCGCGGCAATCCCAATCAGGCGGTGGGGACCCGATATTTCTCAGGCGAGGAGGAGCGGCGCCTCGAGCGCCAACTCACGCCGGAAACAGCCGCCTGGATGGATGGGCGGCGTGTCCTGGCGAAGCGCGGGCTCGCCGATCTCTCGCACTTCAGCCGCGCGGAGATGACCGATGCCGATCGGCTCTCCGCCGATCTCATGCAGTGGCAGCTGCAGACAATCGTGGACGGCGAGCGCTACGCCGATTTCAACTTCCCATTTCAGCAATTCGACGGCGTGAACGTCGGCCTCGTCAATGCCTTCACCGTTGTTCACCCCCTGTTGAGCGAAGCCGACGCGAGCAATTACATCGCGCGCCTCGGGCAGTTCGGGCCGCGGCTTGACGAGGCGCTCGCCGAGGCGCGGCGGATCTCACGTAAGGGCTTCATTCCGCCACGCTTTATCTTGAGCGCGACCATCTCGCAGATGAAGCAGTTCGAGGCGCAGCCGGCCGCCGCGAATCCGCTCGTCACGACCTTCGCCGCCAAACTGGCGATGGTGAAGGCGATTCCGGACTCCAGACGCGAAGAGATGCGGGCCGATGTCGAGGCGCTTGTCGCCGATCACGTCTATCCGGCCTGGCACAAGGCCGTCGCCTTCCTTGAATCGCTGCAGCCGCTGGCCAACGACAACGCAGGACTCTGGAGACTCGAAGGTGGATCGCAGGCCTATGCCTATAACCTGCGGCGGTTTACCACAACGGATCTGAGTCCCAACGAGATCCATGAGATTGGCTTGAAGCAGGTCGCGCGCATCGAAGCCGAGATGGATTCGATTCTTCGGGGTCTGGGACGCGACAAGGGTTCGGTCAACGAGCGCATCGCCCAATTGAAGGCAGACGAGGCGTATCCGCCGACGGAAGAAGGCCGCGCGAGGATCATGGCTGACGTCGACGAGATCCTGCGCGATGCGCAGCGCCGCGCTTCCGCGCTGTTCGACCATCGGCCGGTGAGTCCGGTGATCGCGCAGCCGTTCCCTCGTTTTCGCGAGGCGAACGCGGCAGCCAACTATACCGCCCCCGCGCCGGACGGTTCTCGTCCCGGCATCTTCCAGATTCCGCTCCGCCCCGAACGGATGACGAGATTCGGTCTGCGGACGCTGGTATATCACGAGACGGTGCCTGGCCATCATTTTCAAATCGGGTTGGAGATGGAAAACACCACCCTGCCGAAGTTCCGTCGCGTCAGGGCCTTCGGCGGCATTCCCGCCTTCAGTGAAGGCTGGGGGTTGTATGCGGAGCAGCTCGCCGCCGACTCCAACTGGTATGAAGGGGACCCCGAGGGGCGTCTTGGACAGCTCGACGGTGAGTTGTTCCGCGCGCGGCGGCTCGTGGTCGACACGGGGTTGCACGCGAAGCACTGGACTCGCCAGCAGGCGATCGACTACGGGATCGAGGCCAGCGAGGTGGACCGCTATGTTGTGTACCCCGGCCAGGCGTGCTCGTACATGCTGGGAGAACTGAAACTGCTGGAGCTCCGCGACCGGACGAGAACCGCGCTCGGCGAACGCTTCTCGTTCAAGGATTATCACAACGCCGTGCTGGGCGTGGGCACTGTGCCGCTGAAGACGCTCGAACAGCAGGTCGACGCGTATATCCGTCTCAAGTCTTGGTGACAATCACAAACCACCGCCAGCCCGACCTGCGCCCCTCGGCGCGTCGAAGCGCGCGCCCGGTTGTCGTGAATAGTCCATCGCGCTGGTGAATGACCTGCACCGGAAGCCCCGCCTCGCGAAGCTGCCAGTAGTCCTGTTCGAGCATCAGGCAATAGGCGTTCCCGGGAGCGTCGAAAAACTGCCGAACTTGCTCGGGCGTCTCGAGCTCCGGCGACGGGCGGTCGATATAGAACCTCCAGCTGCTGCTCCATCGCGATAGTCGAAAGCTGGCCACGCGATCGGATGGGCTGCTGTGAGCGGCCACCCAGCTCGCCAGCTCTCGCACCGGCTTTGCCCGTTCGAATGCCGGAAAGCCGTCCACGATTGTCGAGCTGTACAGCAACAACAAGGCCGCAAGCACGAAAATCGGAATTCGCGGCAACGTGAAACGTTGAGAGAAGGCCTGCACGAGCGAGAGGAGGCCGCCGGCGGCGAGTCCGACGGCCGCCAGTCGCGCGCCCGCCGGAAGATCCACAGGCACCCTTTCGAACCAGACTCCAAAAACGACGCCGGCAACGCTGATCGTTGCCATGGCTCCAACGGCTCCGGCCCACACGCCTATCGATTTCGTCTGCGGCGATCGCACGCGCGCGCCCTGCCACGCCGCCGCCGCCAGGAGACAGAGCGCCGGCGCTGCCGGATAGAGGTAATGATCGAGCCGGTAGCGCGATGCCATGAAGAACCCGGCAACGGCGATCGCCCACGCCCAGAGCAGCCGCTCCTGTGTGGTGAAGGATCGTCCGCGAAACGCGTCGACGAGTCGCCCGAACAGCACCGGAGTCCAGGGTAGGAGACCGGCGAGCAGGACCCTCAGATACACCAGCGGCGAGTACTGATGGGTGTAAAGCGATTTTGCGAACAGCCACACGTTCTCTCGAAGGACGTAGCCTTCGATGAACTGTCCGTCGAAGCGTGACCACATCCAGAGAAACCACGGCAGGGAGCAGACGACAACCGCCAGCGCGCCCTCTCGCCATTTCAGTGACAGCAGTTGCGCGCGAGCCGCGGGAGCAAACACCAGGCTCAGCACGAACCCCAGACCGAGGAGTGCCAGCGCGACCGGTCCCTTTGTCAGGACCGCCAGTGCAACCAGCCCGTATGCGGGATATTGCAATCGCGGTTTGTTGTTGACGGCGGCTACCGCCAGCAGCGCGGCGGCGCCGAAGATGAACGCGGTGAACAGCATATCCATGATGGCATACGCCGACAGCGCAAACGTCGCGGGCAGGACGGCGAGCATGAGCGCGGCGAGCTCACCGACGTCTGTCGTAAACAGCTCGACGCCCAGCCACGCCGTGGACCCGAGCAGCGCCAGAGCGGCCACCGCCGGGACCAGGCGCGCCGCGAACTCACTAACGCCGAGCAGCCAGAAAGACGCCATCTGCAGCCAGTGGAACAGCACGGGCTTGTCGAAAAATGGCCGCCCGTCGTACATCGGAACCAGCCAGTTGTGTGCGGCAAGCATTTCCCGGGAGGTCTCCGCGTAGTGGGCCTCGTCCGGATCCCAGAAGCTCGGATACCCGAGACGCCAGAACAGAACGATCCAGATGACCAGGGCCCAACCGGCCCAGCGCAGGAGTTCCCCGCCGAATAATGGCAGGCGCGCCGAGACCGGCACCAGGATCGTGGTCTTCGGGCGCGCGACAGCGGTCGATGACATCGCAATTGGGGGAAGTCTAACATTAGGACCACCAAGCATTCCATGCCGGGCTACAATCCATGTCCTCTTGGTGCGCGATTCATCGCAGCTGTCGCCTCGCTCCGCGATCCTCTTCGGCCTGGCGTTCATGGCCGCCGGAGTTGTACCGATCCTCGCGGCGCTCGGCATGCTTCCGGTTCCGTTGACGCGGGGGACCCCCGCATGGATAGGGGTCTGCGCCGGTCTGGTGTTCGTGCTCGGTGGCGCGGCGATCATCAACGGCTACGCCATCGCCGGTGGGGCAGGACCCGATGGCGACCTCCCGCCAGGCACACCCTTCGGCGTGCGCCTCGCCCAGTACCTTTTGGGGTTGGGTATCTGCGGATTGTTTACGGCCATCGCCGGCTGGATCGCGTTCGGAAAAGGCGAACGCCATTTTTCGACGACGGTCAATCTTCCGTTCCTGACCCGGCACGGCGTGGGCAACGAGTGGATGGGACGCGCGGCCTTTGGCCTGGGTGCGATCTTGGTGGCCGCGTTTACGGTGTTCCTCGCCGTCGTGAGCGTCCGGCGCCTCCGCCGCGCGCGCAGCACCAGGAGCGAGCCCGTTCGTCCGTCTCCGACGCATCTTCCGTGATTTCGCGGCGAGCGGCGCGGGGCGAAGGACTCCCCGCGACTAAAGTTTGAACCGCTGGTCGATGAAGGCGGCGAGGTCGGTGAGCGTGTTGTAGCTGAAGGTGGTGCACGCCTCGTCGCAGTTCCCCGTGATCAATCGCGAAATCGCCGGACGCCGGGCGGCGTCGTAAAGCAGAAACACGCGCTGGCCCGTATCGCGCGCGCGCCCGAGGACGTACCCCACCTCGAATCCCACGCCGTAGCTCGAACCGGACGCTTCGGCCACGAGCACGTCGCAGGCCGACAGCCACTCGAGATCGCGCCGGTAGACGCGCTCCTCGGTCAATTCCGATTCGGCCTCATTCACATCGTCGGACAGCAGGTGCGTGGTGAGCACTTCGTGCCCGTGGCGCTGCAATCGCTCGCAGATCGTGCGGCCGGCCAGGACGCCGCCCCGGTCGCCGCGGACCGTGCAGGCTAGATAGATACGCAACTACTCCATCCCCTCGATGTCGCCGAGATCTTTCGGACGGCCCGTCGCGCGCTTGTTGCGGATGAACGCCGCGCGCCCGATGAAATCCACCTCGACATCGCCAAAGGGCCTGTGCAGGCGATCGGCCCAGACCTCCGCAAACGTCAGACCGGTAAGTTCGGTGAGGATGTCGATCCGGCCCGGCGGAACGCCTATCTGGTACGTCACACCTTGGTGGGCGAAATCGGCGGCGGAAATCTGCGTGAGCGGAGCGCCAAACGCCGCGAGCGCGCGCATGATGCGTTCCGCGTTCTGGGGCGTTGCCTCCACCCACACGTCCAGGTCGCCGGTTGCGCGCGGCCGGCCGTGCAGCGCGAGCGCGTAAGCGCCGACGACCAGAAAGCGAACCTCAGCGGCGACTAACGCGCGCAACAGATCGACAAAGTCCTGGTTCATCGGGGAGGTCGCCTCGCAGCCGCCAGACTTCCTGACTCAGTTGCCAGACACGGAGAACGCGCTCGCTCTCCGGAATCTGCATCCAGAACTCGAGATCGTGCCGGTCGGCCTCGGCTGCCGACGCATACCGGCGTATCGTCATTCGGGCTTTCCGATCGTCGGTCATCGCCCGGAATTATCCCTCGAAAACGCGTTGCCATATCATGGGAGACAGACAGGAGCTCCTGGAGCGTATGCGGCTGAGCAAATTCGCCCTCGCGGGGATGGCGTTGTTCCTCATCGCGGCGGTTGTGAGCGTCCGGGGCGTCCGGGACAGCCGCGGCGTCCGGACGGTGGCGGCGCAATCGCCTGCCGCGCGCGCGCTCGATGCGTCCGCGCCGATTCCCTATTTCATCGCGGACGGAACGGGAAAGGCCGGTTTTCGATCTTCCGATCGGGAGCTGGCGCGCTGGGCGCTCGATGCGTGGCAGCGAAGCTCACAGCAGCGCCTGCGCTTCGAACCGGCGGCCGAATCGGCTGCGCTGATTCGGCTCTATTGGGCCGACCCTGTCGATGGCCAGTACGGCGAGATGCGACCGCTCCTGATCGGCAGCCGTCGCGGGGCCGCGGTGTTCATCAGGCCCGACATGGACGCGCTTGGAGACGACATTGCTCTCAGCGCTCGCGCCGATACGCTGTTGCGCGACGCCGTCGTGTACCTGACGTGTCTCCACGAGCTCGGTCATGCGCTCGGGCTCGAGCACACCCGCGACTTTCGCGACATCATGTATTTCTTCGGTTACGGCGGCAGCAGTGCCGAATACTTCGGCCGCTACCGCGCGAAGCTCTACGCCCGCGAGGACATCGCCGGCGCATCCGGTTTGTCGGAAGGTGATGTGACCCGGCTCAGGACGATTTACGCTACGAACCCATCGCCGTTGCGATAGCGCGACGCAGCTCCGGGGCTTCCGGCGTCACCTCGCTCGGAAAAAACGCGACCATGCGGCCGTCCTTGCCGATCACGTACTTGCTGAAGTTCCACGCGGGGAGATGTCCCGAGGTTCCGAGGAATCGATAGATGGGGGATTGTTCGGCGCCGGGCTTTGTCACCAGCTTTGAAAACATCGGGAACGTCACGTCGTAGGTGCGCTTGCAGAACGCTGCGATTTCCTGAGGGGAACCGGGCTCTTGCTCGCCGAAGTCGTTGCTCGGAAATCCAAGGACGGCAAACCCCTTGGTGGAGAGCTCCCGGTGCAGTTTTTCGAGGCCTTCGTACTGCGGCGTGAAGCCGCACTGGCTCGCGACGTTCACCACCAGTGTGACTTTGCCTCGAAAGACGCCCAGATCGGCCGGCCTGCCGTCGAGATACGAGGTCTTCAGATCGTAAAACGATCCGAGAGGAGCTTTTGAGGAGGGCGATTGCGCCAAGGCGCTTACCGCCATGGCAAGGATCATCATCGAGCGGACAACCATTGTCCATAAGTGTATAACAAAGATGCATCCACCGAGGCCATATGCCCACCTTTGAGATCGAGGCCGGCTCCGCGCACCCGTTGGGCATCACCACTTACCCTGACGGCGTGAACTTTTCGCTGTTCTCGCAGGCGGCAACCGAAGTGGGGTTGCTGTTGTTTGACTCCGCCACCGCCGTCGCGCCGGCGCAGACGGTCCGCCTCGATCCGTTTCTCAACAAGACGTTTCACTTCTGGCACGTCTTCGTTCGAGGTTGCGGTCCCGGGACGTTCTATGCGTTTCGCATCGATGGGCCGGCCGACCCCGCGGCGGGCCACCGGTTCAATGCCAACAAGGTGCTGATCGGCCCCGATGCGCGCGGCATCGAAAGGGATCTCTGGAAGCGTGCGGACGCGATCGGGCCGCAGGACAACATCGCCACCTCGATGCGCTGCGCGGTCGTCGATCTCGGCGCGTACGACTGGGAAGGCGATCGGCCGTTGAAGCGGCCGATCCACGAATCCATCATCTATGAAGCCCACGTCGGCGGCTTCACCAGATCGCCGAGCGCCGGCGTGGCGCACGCTGGGACCTTCGCCGGCATGATCGAGAAGATTCCCTACCTCCAGGCGCTGGGCGTGACGGCGGTGGAACTGCTGCCGGTATTCGAGTTCGATGACTCGACCGTCTCGGTGAACCCGGCCGGCGGGCTGCTGCGCAACTACTGGGGCTACAGCACGATCGGATTCCACAGCCCCCACTCCGGCTATTGCGTTGACCCGCGCGGCGCCTCCCGCGTCAACGAGTTCCGCGATCTGGTAAAGGCCCTGCACAAGGCAGGCATCGAAGTCATCCTGGACGTCGTCTTCAATCACACCGACGAGGGGAACGAGCACGGCCCGACATTTTCGTTTCGCGGCATCGACAACCGGACGTACTATCTCCTCGACCCCAATAATCCAGCCACATACCTCAATTACAGCGGCTGCGGCAACACGTTCAACGCCAACCATCCGCTGTCGCAGAAATTCATCGTCGATTGTCTGCAGTATTGGGTCGAGCAGACGCACGTCGATGGGTTTCGCTTTGATGAAGGCTCGGTGCTGGCGCGCGGAGAAGACGGCACCCCGCTCGTGCATCCACCCGTGATCTGGCAGATCGAGCTGGACGATATGCTCGCCGACACCAAGACGATTGCGGAAGCGTGGGACGCGGCCGGCTTGTACCAGGTAGGGCACTTTCCCGGTGACCGGTGGGCCGAATGGAATGGCCGCTATCGCGACGACGTCCGGCGATTTGTGAAAAGCGACCCGGGCCTGACCGGTGCAATCGCCTGTCGCCTCGGTGGGAGCGCGGACATCTATGAAGCGCGCGGCCAGACGCCGGAGAACAGCATCAACTTCATCACCGTGCACGACGGGTTCACGCTCAACGACCTCGTCTCCTACAACCAGAAGCACAACGAGGTAAACGGCGAAGGCAATCGCGATGGCATGGACGACAATCTGAGCTGGAATTGCGGCATGGAGGGTGCAACGAGCGATCCGGCGATTCAGGCGTTGCGGACCCGGCAGATGAAGAATTTCTTCACCATCCTCCTGCTGTCGCGCGGTGTGCCGATGCTGCTCGGTGGCGACGAGATTCGACGTACCCAGAGCGGCAACAACAACGCTTACAACCAGGACAACCCCGTCAGTTGGTTCGACTGGACCGCCACGGCCGCCCATCAGGGCATGCTGCGGTTCGTCCAGCGGTTGATCGCCTTCCGCAAAGCGCACCCTGCCCTCTCGCGGCCGTCGTTCTACACGGGCGCGCTCAACGAACGCGGCCTGCCCGACATCACGTGGCACGGCACAGTACTCAACAGTCCCGGATTCAACGATCCGCTGGCGCGCGCGCTCGCCTTCACGATCGCGGGATTCGGCGGCACGCCGGACCTGCACGTCATGATGAACATGTTCTGGGAGCCGCTGGCCTTCGAAGTGCCGGTCTTCGGCGCGTGGCAGGTGGTGATCGACACGTTCGTGCCAAGTCCCCGCGACATCGCCGACCCCGGCCAGGAAGTTCGGTTCACCGGTCAACGGTACACGGTGCAAGGACGGAGCATCGTGGCCCTTGCCGCCGTGCGTTAGGCTATGCGCGTCTCGACCGGTTGATTGCCCGTCACTGCACGGCGTTGCGCTCGCGGTGATCGATCTTCTCCATCCTTATGTGTATGGATGGGGCTATCATCGGTGAGCGGATATGGAAGCCGAAAAGACTGCTGAAAAGACTCCTGTAAAGACGTCCGCTGAGGGCACGATTCTGGTCGTCGATGATGAACCGGCTGTGTGCACGCTTGCCGCCCAGGTCCTGGGAAGCCGGGGATATCACGTGCTCACCGCCTCCGGCATTACGGAAGCGCTTCGACTCGCCGAGGGGTACGCTTCCGTGATTCATCTGCTGATTACGGACGTCATGCTGGGATCCGAGAGTGGCGTGGACCTCGCGCGGGCGATTCTCGTGAAGCGGCCTGAAACCGCCGTGCTCTACATATCCGGTTTCAGCCCCCACACGATCCGGGCGTCGCAATCAGAAGGAGCGCCCGATGGCGGGTTTCTCGAGAAGCCATTTACGCCCGAAGGGCTCATCGACGTCGTTCGCGCCGTCGTGCCCTTGCCCGATCCGAATCCCCTTCCAATCCGTCTGAGGCCGCGTGGACTGCCGGGAGCTCCGATTTCCGACGAGCCGACCCGGCCGCCGCCGCGGATTGAGAATTCCGACGCCGAATACCGCCTGGAAAGCCCGGTGAAATGTCCGCAGTGCGGCGAGACGCTCTCGTCGCTGAAAGCGGTCCGTCTCCTGCGCACTCAGGTGAACTTCACTTCGACGCTGCCGCGCCGCGGACGCGTGCTCATCTGCCCGTTCTGTCACGCGATTGTCCCCGCCGAATTGACGAATTTCTGAGCTGCCCGAGTCACTTCGCCTGCGAGTCCTCGCCGGATTTCTGTCGATCCAGCCGAATTCTGTTCGTATAGAGGGTGAGAAGCCGGCATGGTGCCGGCGGCACAGAGCAGAGGGGAGTTGGACATGAGCAAGGTGGTTGTGGTCGAAAACCTGTCCCTGGATGGCGTGATGCAAGCACCCGGTCGGCCCGACGAGGACCTCCGTGGCGGCTTCGAGCATGGCGGTTGGGCAATGCCGTACAACGATTCGGTCAAGGGCCGGGCCATGGCGGGAGGGATGGCACAGGCCGGCCCCATGCTCTTCGGACGACAGACTTACGAGGACTTTTTCAGGGTCTGGCCCAACCGAAAGGACAACCCATTCACCGAGGTGCTCGACAACGCGCAGAAGTACGTCGCATCAACGACGCTGACCGAGCCGCTCCCGTGGAAGAACTCCACGCTGCTCAAGGGCGACGCCGCGGACGCCGTGGCCCGCCTGAAAGAACAGCATGACAAGGACATCGTAGTGCTGGGCAGCGGCACGCTGGTCCAGTCACTCGTTCAGCGCCGCCTCGTCGACGAGTACGTGCTTCTGATCCACCCAGTGGTTCTGGGCTCCGGCCGTCGTCTCTTTGTAGACGGTGGCACCTTCGCCGCGCTTCAGCTCGTCGACGCGCAGACGACGACCACGGGTGTGGTCATTGCGACTTACCGGCCGGGCGGGCAGACTGCGGCTTGACGCGCAGGGAGACCTCCTGATGGAGGCGGGGAAGATTACGGTTAAGATTCCCGCCGACCAGTACGCCCCGGACCGGGGCAGGAGGAGCTTCCGATGAAGAAACGCGTCTTCGTGCCAACAGTCTATGCGGCCTATGCGGCGGCCATGGCAGTGTGGGCCGTCAACGCGACGTATGCGCAGAATGGCCCGGCTGGCCCGCCCATCCCGGCGTTGGCGTTTCACCTGGTGGAAAACTTCTTCCACTATCCCGCCTACTCCGTCGTTGGCCGCTTGAGCGGTGTCGCCGTGGGCCCGAACGGCCACATCCTGGCACTCAACCGCGGGTACCACCCGGTGCTCGAGTTCAATGCCGACGGCACCTTCGTTCGCTCGTGGGGCGAGGGGTCGCGCATGTTCGAGGGGGCCCACAGTCTTCGCTTCGATCGCCAGGGAGACCTCTGGTACATCGACGCGGCCGACAACATAATCTTCCATTTCGACAAGGAAGGGCGCACCCTGGGCACGCTCGGTACCAACCCTGAGCCATGGACGTACCTGACCCACGTCATCGAGCGCGCCGTGCCGGGCAAGGCCAATCTCTACCAGGAGACCGACATCGGCTGGAGCAAGGACGGCAGCATGTTCGTCGCTGATGGCTATGGCAACTCGCGCGTGGCGAAGTACGACAAGGACGGCAACTTCGTCAAGGCGTGGGGCGAGCGCGGCGCGCAGCCGGGCAACTTCAACACTCCGCACAGCCTCGTGGTCGACAACAACGACGTTATCTACGTGGCCGACCGCGGCAATAGCCGCATCCAGACCTTTGACACGGAAGGGAACCGCAAAGCGGTGTGGAACATGCCGACCGCGCCCTGGTCGCTGTGCCTCACCAATGGCCCGAACCCGGTGATGTTCGTCGGGAGCGTCGGCCGCGTCTACAAGATCGACCTGACCGGCAGGATCCTCGGCGCCTTCGGCCGCCCGGGCCGCATGCCGGGCACGGTCGACTCGATCCACCAGCTCGCGTGCCCGGACGAGAAGACCGTGTATCTCGCGAACCTCTACGCAAGCCGGCTCGACAAGTGGGTGACGGAGTAGCCCTGAAACGTTCGCCATGCCGTTTGAATTGCAACCGACACTGACCGGAGAGATGGTTCATCTCAGACCACTCCGGCCAGACGATTTCGTAGAGCTCTATCGAATAGCCGCGGACCCGCTGATTTGGGCGCAGCATCCGGACAAGAACCGGTACCAGAAGGATGTGTTTGAAGAGTTCTTTCGCGCCGCCTTGGAATCCGGCGGTGCGCTGCTCGCCATTGATCGTCGAACCGGTCAGGTGATCGGATCGTCGCGATTTCACGGTTACGACGAAGCGAAGGGCGAAATCGAGATCGGTTGGTCGTTCCTTGCCAGATCGCACTGGGGCGGCGTCTACAACGGCGAAATGAAGCGGCTCATGCTCCGGCACGCATTCACATTCGTGAGCCGCGTGATCTTTCTCATCGGTCGAGACAACCTGCGGTCGCAGCGTGCGATTGAAAAAATAGGTGGCGTCTGCGTTGGGACGAGGTTGGATGGCAGCGCGCGATCATCTCTCGTCTACTTGATCACGCCGTCGCCCGGCAGCTTCGGCGGAGAGTCCTCCGTCACCTCGCCACCGGGAGTCACTAAGGATGGGTAACCGTGACGGTGTAGTTTACCGAGGCGACAATGGGATCGTACGTCGTATCGTAAATCGACACGCACAAGGTGCCCGGCGTCCAATCGCTCGTTAGCTGAGGGGTAGGTCCCGCCTGAACGGTGTTGAATAGAGCTCCCGCGCCGACGTCGATGATACAGTCCGACCCGTTTGGGAGACCGATGGCGAGCCCGACGTATTTCATCGACGGCGGGCCGACGCTCGTGAGATCCGCGTCGACTTGACCAGCGCGGTGGACGGTGAACGTGTGCGAGTCTTTGCCCCCCGCGCCAAGCGTGCCGGTGAACGTCTCCGTGGTCCTGGCCGAAGATGGCGCGGTGGTTGTCCCGCCGCATCCGCCAGACAGGAACGGCGGGAGCAGGCACGGCAGGAACAGGAACGACAGGAGAACGCGACGCCCGGCTGCCGCTTTCATGAAATGAACCTGAGTATAAACGTTCCATCACGGAAACAATTTGCCCGCTCGTGACGTCTAACCAACGGCTCTTCCTTTCGATCGTTGTCACTGGCGCCCTGTCTCCAGGCCGCCAATCCGAGGTGCCCGATGAAGCGGTTGGCGCAGGCGCTCCTTGTGCTCCTCGTGGTGGTGGCGCCCGCCTCCGCGCAAGGTCCGCGCAGCCGCCTGCTCGTCACCGTCGCCGATACGACAGGAGCGGTGATTCCCGCCGCCACCGTGCGCGTCCTCGGCTCAGAGGATGCAACGAAAGTCACCGACCCCCTGGTAGGACACACCGCGGCTGACGGGGTGGCCACCTTCGCCGGCGTCGTTCCCGGGCGCTACACGCTGATGGCGGAATTCAGTGGATTCGACGTCGGCATCCTGAGGGATGTGCCCGTGCGGCCGGGCGACAACAAGCATGTCATCGTGCTGAAGATCCAGGGCATCCAGGAGTCGGTCACCGTCGGCCAGGAAGGCCAGGCAGCGGCCGCGACGCGCGCCGCCTCAAACTTCGGCGTCGCGTTGTCTGCCGATCAGGTCGACTCGCTGTCGGACGATCCGGACGAGCTCGCCAGGCAGCTGAACGATTTGGCGGGTCCGAACGCGATCATTCGCGTCGACAGCTTCGAGGGCCTGCAGCTGCCCCCGAAATCCCAGATCAAGTCAGTCCACGTCACGCGCGACCAGTTCGCCGCCGAGAGCGCAAACCCGGGCGACACGTTCATCGATGTCATCACGCAGCCAGGTGTCGGCCCGATCCGGGGCGGCATCACTCTCACGACAAGGAGCGCGGCACTGAGCGCCCGAAACGCGTTCGCCCCTTTGAAGGGCCCGGAACAGAACGACCGCTACTCGCTCAACATCGGCGGCGCGCTCCTCAAGCAGAGGAGCTCGTTTTCGCTGAATATCAATGGATCGACGCAGTACACCGCACCGAACATTTACGCCGCCACGCCCGGCGGCGCCACCCGTGTCGAAACGCTCCTGATCAAGACCCCTGTCGATCAGCGAAACGTGTCGGCGCTCGCCGACTACGCCTTGACGCGCGATCAGACGCTGCGGCTCGGCTTCTACGATAATCACTACAACCAGCAAAACCTCGGCGTCGGCGCCTATGATTTTCCCGAGCGTGCCTACTCGACCCGCAACATCAGCCACTATTTTCGCCTGCAGGAAGCCGGACCAATCGGACGCCGCGTCTTCATCAATTCGCGCTTTCTCATCGGCGTGTTCGGGTCCTCGAGCCGGTCGGCCGTCGAGGCGCCGACCATCAGGGTGAACGATGCGTTCACCAGCGGCGGCGCGCAGCAGCGGGGAGGCAGCCGCCAGGCGGCGTTCGAGCTGGCTTCCGACGTCGACTATATCCGCGGCATGAATTCCTGGCGGGCGGGTGTGCAGATCGATCGGTGGAGCAGCCGGTCCGACGCTGAAACCAATTACCTCGGCACCTACACATTCGCGAGTCTCGACGCGTACAACGCCGGACAGCCCGCCCTTTACACGCGCACCATCGGCGATCCGCTGGTGACCGACTCAAACGTGCAGATGGGCGCCTACATCCAGGATGACGTCCGCGTGAGCAAGGGGCTGACGTTGAGCCCTGGCGTTCGATACAGCCGCCAGACCATCGTCTCGGATTCCAAGGCGTTCGAGCCCAGATTCGGCGTGACCTGGGCGCCGGCGGCGGGAGGAAAAACCACGCTTCGCGCCAGCGCCGGAATCTTTCACGGATGGCTGTGGACCGGCATCTATGAGCAGACGCTGCGGCTGAACGGAGTTCGGCAACGGGATCTCGTGATCATCAACCCTTCGTATCCAGATCCGGGAGCTGCGGGCGTCGTGGCGCCCAGCAACAAATATCTCCTCGGCAACGTCGGCCTGCAGCGAAACGTGCGGTACAGCGCGGGCATCGATCAGACGCTTTCCAGGAGCCTTCGGGTGAACGTGCTCTACAACTACATCGATCAGACACAGCTCCCGCGCGGCCTCAACATGAACGCGCCGGTCGACGGCGTGCGGCCCGATCCGGCCTTTGCCAACGTGATCGCAACCGTCACCGACGCCGAGCTCCGCCGCCACGAGCTCTACGCGAACGTGAATTTCAACCTCAGCCCTCAGGGGCAAAGCGCGAGCGGCGCGAAATTCGACGCACGCCGCCTGACGGCGGTCGGATCGTACTCGTTGATTCACGCGCGAAGAAACGCCGATGGCCCCTTCGACGTGCCGCCGAGCGGAACCCTCAGCACCGAATGGGGCCCCGGGCCGGCGGACATGCCCTATCGGTTCAACGTGTCGCTGAACAGCACGCAGCTCCGGAACCTCGCGGTGAGTCTCTCGCTGACGGCCAGCGACGGCACTCCGTACACGCTGACCACCGGACGCGATGACAATCAGGATGGGATAATCAACGATCGCCCGCCCGGTGTCGGGCTGCGGAGTTTGCGCACGACGCCGCAATGGTACGCGAACGTTCGGATGGCTTACACGCTGACGCCGGGCAGCACCCCCGGGGCGCCGCCGGCCTCGGTCCGATATAAGTTCGGGTTGTTCGCCAATGTGACGAATCTGACCAACCACACGAACCTCACCGGGTTCAGCGGCGTCATGACCTCGCCGTTTTTCCTCAAGCCCACCGCCGCCACGAGCCCGCGCAAGTTCGATTTCGGCACGACCGTCTCCTTTTGAAGACCCAGCCGCTCCGATGGTATCGTCCAGGACGATGACCTCGTCCGCGGTTGTGCAATTTCAGGACGTCAAATTCGCGTACCCGAACGCCGCTCCCCTCATTGACGGTCTGACACTGTCGGTCGACCCGGGAGAAGTGATCGTGCTCGTCGGACGCAGCGGTGCGGGGAAGAGCACCATCCTCAAGCTGGTGAATCGGATCATCCTGCCGCTGGCCGGGGCGGTTCGAGTGGAGGGTCGGGACACCCGCGAGTGGGACGCGATCCGGCTCCGGCGTCGCACCGGCTACGTGCTCCAGGATGTCGGGCTGTTTCCCCACATGACCGTAGAAGAGAACGTCGGTCTCGTGCCCCGTTTGGAACGATGGCCCGCCGATCGTATCCGCGCCCGGACACGCGCCCTGCTTGAACTGGTGGGTCTCCCGCCGGCCACGTTCACCTCGCGCTGGCCCTCGGAGCTGTCCGGCGGTCAACGCCAGCGAGTCGGCGTCGCCAGAGCCCTTGCCATCGATCCGCCTATCCTCTTGATGGACGAGCCGTTCGGTGCGTTGGATCCGGTGACGCGTGCCGAGCTCCAGAGAGAATTCGCGCGGATTCAGCGGCAGCTCAAAACGACCGTTATGCTCGTGACGCACGACATGGCCGAGGCGTTCGCGCTGGCGCACCGCATCGGCGTGCTCGATCAAGGCGGGCTCGTTCTCTGCGATGCTCCCGAGTCGGTCGCCAGATCGCGGGATCGACGCGTCCGGGTGCTTCTCGACACGATGAGCCGGGCTCCCGAGACAGGCGTGACAACGTGACCGGGCTGCTGCACTTCTGGTCTACGCACCGGGGGGAGCTGGCCCGGCTGATCGAGCAGCACGTCATGCTCGTGTTCGTCTCGACGAGCGTGGCGGCGCTCGTTGGCATTCCCGCGGGCATCCTGGCGTTTCACCGGCCGCGGCTCGGCCGTCCCCTCCTCTTTTTCGCGAACGTTGCGCAAACGATCCCCAGCCTCGCGTTGTTCGGGTTTCTGCTGCCGCTTCCGTTTATCGGTGGGGTCGGCCCACGAACCGCCCTCGTCACCCTCACGCTCTACGCCCTCTTGCCGATCATCCGGACGACGGTTGGCGGACTGCAGAGCCTCGATCGGTCGGTGATCGAAGCGGGCGTCGCCATGGGCATGACACCCCGGCAGCTGCTGTTCATGGTGGAGCTTCCACTCGCGTTCCCCTCCATCGTCGCGGGCCTTCGGGTAGCCACAGTGATCGGCGTCGCCACTGCTACGATTGCGGCTGCCATCGGCGCCGGCGGACTGGGCGAGTACATCTTCCGCGGGTTGTCGATGGTCGACAGCACGACGATTCTCGCGGGCGCGATTCCCGCGGCAGCGCTCGCGCTGGTTGCCGACGGCTGCCTCGCGTGGCTTGAGCATTTGGTGCGGTCACGCCGGGCGCCATCGCGCGCGCCCGCCATCGCCGCCGTTGCAGGGCTTGCGGTCGTGACCGTCCTCGTGTGGTCGGCCTCGGCAGCCCCCTCGGGATCGGGCGTCGTCGTCGGCTCGAAGAATTTCACCGAACAGGTTGTGCTCGGAGAGCTGATGGCCCAGGCCATCGAGGCCGAAGGCGCCCCGGTGGTGCGTAAGCTCAACCTCGGCGGCACGTTCATCTGCGATCGCGCGCTGCGATCGGGGGATATGGACCTCTACGTGGAATACACCGGCACGGCTGTCACCGCCGTCTTTCACGAGGAGGTGCCCCATGATCCACGGGCGGCGTTCGAGCGCGCGCGCGAGCTCTACGCGCGCGGTGGCGTCACGGCGCTCGAGCCGCTGGGGTTCAACAATACGTTCGCGATCCTGGTCAGGACTCGCGATGCGCAGCGGCTCGGTCTTCGATCGATCGCCGATCTGCGCGCCGTCGCCGGCGGTTGGACCCCGGGGTTCGGCTACGAGTTTTTGGAGCGGGCCGATGGCTATCCAGGGCTGAGCCGGACCTATGGCTTGACGTTCGCCGCTGCGCCGCGCGCGATGGATCTGTCGCTCATCTATAAGGCGCTCGGGGACGGCCGGGTTGACCTGATCGCCGGCGATGCGACGAGCGCTCAGATCGACGCGCTCGACCTGACCGCTCTCGACGACAATCTGCACTATTTTCCGCCGTACGACGCGGCGCCGGTGGTTCGGACTTCGGCGCTCCTGAGACACCCGGAGATCGGACGGGCAATGGCTCGGCTTGCGGGCCGCGTCACCGAGAAGGACATGAGGGGGATGAACCGCGCCGTCGATGTCGACCGGCGCGACCCCGGTGAAGTGGCCCGGCGATTTCTCGCCGGGCTCAAATAAGGCACTCAGCAGATCACGGTGCGCGACTCGCGGTGCGCCGGCAGGAGCACGGGGACCGTCCGCTCGTGCTCACAGCAATCGCAGCGCCAGAGCTCCCAACGGCGGCCGCCGCGATTCTCCATGGCGTCCTGGACATCGACGCGTCGAGATGTCACATGCCCGCAGCGGGAGCACTTCTCGAAGTTCTGCGTGAAGAAGAGCATGTCGGTGACCTCGCTGTTGACCATGACATCGATCGGCCCCGTTATCTATCCAGTTCTTGCTCGCTTATGGTTCCTGCGCCGGTGCCGCTTCGGCGAGCAGCGTGTAGAACTGGAGAAATACGTTGTCCCTCTTTGCATGTTCGGCGTGACAGCTGTAGCAGGATTCCATGGGCATCGCCGTCGCCGCTTTTTGGATGCCGTTCGCGCCGCCAAAGGCGTAGTAGCTCCACCCCTCGGGTCGATGCGAACGATCCTTGACCGCCATGTCGAGGCCGTGAAGCTGGCTCGCGAAGGTTCCGCGTCGGGCGGGCACGACCTGCTCGTCGCTCCTCTGAAGGATCAGCGCGAGCATCGTCCCTTCGCGGAAGGTGCCCGTTTGCGCGAAGTACGCATACGCGGTCGGTTCCATCAGCGTCACGTTGAACATCTCCATTCCAGGCTCGCCGGCGCTGTAACTCAAACCCTTGGACGACCCCGCGAGCACCCATTGCCGATAATCGGCCGGAAGCTGAAGCCCACCGGTTTTGTCGTAGCGGGGCATTCGCGCCGGTGTCCGCGGCGATTGCGCCCCGGCCTTCCCGATGCTTGCGAACGTTGTCGCAACAAAACACGCTGCAAGACATGCTGCCGGCAGGTTGAACCTGACTGCCATACGGCCCTCCAGAGGACGCGGCTGATTTGCCGCGCTATGGGAATCTTGAAAGACGTGCGGCTGACGCCGCAACGCCTTTGCAGCCAACGGACGAAGAATGCAGCAAGCTGCGCTCGCTGCAGACTCATTGCGGCGATTGATGCGCGCCGGTATAAAGTGGGCCATGGATCGCAGGACGACGATCTGGGTGAGTGCCGCCGGCGTCGGGTTGGCAGCTCTGCTCGCGTTGGGGATCTCGGCCCAGACCTATCTGTCCATGCTCGGTCACGGCCACTCATTCTGGCGGATTCTTGTCTGGCAGTTCAGTTCCTGGCTGTTCTGGGCGCTCGTGGCCTCTTCCGTCATGCGCTTCAGCGATCGCCAGTTCCGGCTGGGGCCTGTGACCGCTCGCCGGATCGGCCAGGCGACGCTCGTCGGCGCGATGCTGCTCGTGGTTCACATGGCGGCCAGCGCGGAGCTCACTGTTCGCTTGCAGCCATATGTGCCCGTGAAGACATATAGCTTTGCGGACGCCTTCTCCATGCTGTTCCGCTCGATGTTCGCGATCGATACCGTTGTCTACGTTCTGCTTCTGGTGGCGGGAGTCGCGTTTCACTCGTATCGTCGCGCCCGCTATCTGGAGGTTCGGGAGTCCGGGCTTGAAGCAGATCTTGCGCGTGCGCAACTCCACGCGCTGACACTCGAGATTCAGCCCCATTTCCTGTTCAACACGCTGAATTCAATCTCGGCGTTGATCCGGGCAGGGGAGAATGAGAAATCCCTCGATATGCTCCTGAGCCTGAGCGAGCTGATGCGAAAAAGCCTCGATCGTCCTGCGGGCCAGTTGACGACCGTGGCCTCGGAGATGGATTTCGTCGCGCACTATGTCGACCTTCAGCGAAGCCGGTTCGGCGACCGGCTCGCGGTGACCTTCGCGGTCGCGGACCGGTGCCGGGACCTTGAAATCCCGACCTTCATCGTCCAGCCCCTCGTCGAAAACGCGCTACGCCACGGTATGGCGAAGCAGACCGGCCGCTGCCGCGTGGAAATTGGCGCAAGGGAGCTGACCGCTGCTGATCTGCTGCTGTGGGTGTCCGACGACGGGGCGGGCCTGCCGGAAGGCTTCGACCTGGCGAGAGACGCGGGAACGGGTTTGACGAATACCGCGTCGAGACTGCGGCGCCTCTACGGTAATGCCGCGAACCTGAGAATTGGTGCCAATCACCAGCACGGTACAACGGTAGAGCTGAGAATTCCCGTATGACGCGCTTCCGGGTTCTCGTGGCGGATGACGAGCCGCTGTCTCGCACTCTTCTGGCGACCTTGCTCGGCCGCAACGAAGAAGTCGACGCGGTCATCGAATGCGGCGATGCCAGGAGCGCCAGAAGCCTGCTTGCCGCGCAGCCATTCGACATCGCCTTTCTCGATATCGAAATGCCAGAGGCATCCGGGCTCGATCTCGCACAGGAAGCCATCCGGAGCGGCGCCGTCGTTGTGTTCGTCACGGCGTTCGGCCGCTACGCTACTGACGCGTTTGACGTTCAAGCGGTCGATTATGTGATGAAGCCGTTCTCTGACGAGAGGCTTCGCCAGGCCCTCGAGCGCGCGAAGACGCGAGTCCGCGAACGGAAGCTCGGCGAGCTGGCGAATCAGCTCGCGTCGCTGGCCACAGAACTGCAGAATGAGGACGCAGCTCCGGCCCAGCCGCAACCCCGGTATCTCGAGCGTTTGGCCCTGAAGCAGGGTGACCGATCGATTGTGCTGAAGACCGCCGACGTCGTGTGGATCGAAGCCGAAGACTATTACGTGTTGATCCACTCCAAGTCAGGCCGTCACATGATTCGAACGACGCTAGCATCGCTCGAGGAGCGTCTCGATCCGGAGAGGTATCTGCGCGTGCATCGAGCAGCGATTGTCAACGTCGACGAGGTACGCGAGATGAACGACTCCGGTGGCCTGGTGCTCGGTCTGTCCGACGGGGCGAAGGTATCGGTGAGCCGTTCGCGGCGCCAGCGGGTAGAAGAGATCCTCCTCCCCCGGGAGAGGCGTTCATGAGAATCCGGATCGTTGTCATCGCTGCGCTGCTGTTCGCGAACCCGTTGCACGCGCAAACTGCGCAGGCACCGCTGGATCGGCTTCGGACCAATATCGAGCAGATCACGAAGAGCGTCGACACCACCTGGGGGATCTACATCAGATGTCTCGACACGAACGAGGAAGTGGCGCTCAATGCCGACCGGGTCATGGACACCATGAGCGTCATCAAGGTCCCGCTGATGGTTGAGGCGTTCCGGCAGATTGAAGCCGGAAAATTCGCCCTGGATGATCGATACTCGCTCAGGACGCCCGACAAGAGGCTCGGCACGGGTATTCTGCGGAGTTTGGATGATGGCGCGTCTCTGACGATCAAGGACTTGCTGACGCTGATGATTATCGTCAGCGATAACACGGCCACAGATGCGATCTTCCAAAAGGTGGGGGGAACCGACCCGGTCAATGCGTTGATGCGTAGTTACGGATTGAACACCATTCGAGCCACGGGCACAGCCGATGACTGGTTCAAGGCGCTCGCAGCGGCTCCGAGCCCAGCCGAATTCCATAACCAGGGCAAGACGCCATTCGGCCTGTCGTCCCCGCGCGAGATGGGCAAGCTCCTTGAAAAAATTGCTCTTGGGCAGGCGGTCAGCAGGAAGGCCAGCGATCAGATGATCGCGATCATGAACGGTCAGATTTATCGCACGCGAATTCCCAAATACGTCGTAGGCTTCCAGACGCCGCACAAGACCGGCGATTTCGTGCCCTTCATCGCGAATGATGTCGGCCTTCTCGTCAATGCGCAGCGGAAGGTGGTGATCTCGGTGTTCACCGAAAAGAGCGACCTGTCGGCGGGCCTGCCAACAAACCTGGTCGGACCCTATATCGAAGACGCCATCGGACGAATCGCGGAACAGGTAGCGAATTACTTTGCGTATCGCTGAAGGCCATTCTCCAAAGCCCACGAGGCTTCGACGTCAGGATTCGCCGCCCAACAACTACGCTCAGTACTCCGCAAACGCGTCGTCGGGATAGCAGTAGAGCCAGCGCTCGCCAGTCTCTGCCGACGCAATCACGGGATGGCCGCTCGACCGCGCGTGCTTGCTCGCGTGGCGGTTGGGGGAGCTGTCGCAGCAGAACGTCCGGCCGCACTCCTGGCACGTGCGCAGGTGAACCCACGCGGCGCCGATCTTGACGCACTCCTCGCATTCATGCCGCTTCGCGTGCTTGACTTCCGAAATGTCCGCGATGTGCGCGCACGCTGCTTCCGTCATGGTCTCTTCTCCTACTCGTGGAGCACCCGGTGGACGAACGCCACGGCTATCGATCCTTCGCCGACGGCGGACGCGACGCGTTTGATATTGCCGCCGCGCACGTCGCCGACCGCGAACACGCCGGGCAGGCTGGTTTCGAGCAGGTAAGGAGGCCGTCCAAGCGGCCAGTGCGCCAGATCTTCAGGTAAGAGATCGGGCCCTGTCTTGATGAAGCCTTTGGCGTCGAGCGCGACGCAGCCGCCCAGCCATCCGGTGCAGGGCTCGGCGCCCGTCATGACGAACACATGCCGAATATCGCGCGTCTCCTCCCCGCCGTTCTCCTTGTTTCGCCACCGCACACGCTCGAGATGGCCGTCGCCTTCGACCGCCACGATCTCTGTATGGAAGTGCCGTTCGATGGTGTCGGGGTTGTCTTCGATGCGGCGGATCAGGTAGCGCGACATCGTGTCATTGAGGCCGCCCGATCGTACGAGCATGTGGACGCGCCTGGCGGTTTTCGAGAGGAACACGGCGGCCTGACCGGCGGAGTTGGCCCCGCCGACGACGATGACCTCTTCGTTCCTGCAGAGGCCGGCTTCCATTGCCGTCGCGCCGTAATAGACGCCGGCGTTCTCGAATCGTGTGATGTTCTCGATCCCCAGCTTCCGGTACTCGGCGCCCGATGCGATGACGATCGTTCGCGCCGAAATCTTCGGGCCTCCCTCCACTTCGATCGCGTACGGCTTCTGGCTGCAGGCCAGCCGCTTCGCCCCTTTCGCAATCATCAGCTGCGCGCCGAATTTCTGCGCTTGCGCGTAGGCCCGCCCCGCCAGATCCTGGCCCGAGATGCCCAGCGGAAATCCCAGGTAATTTTCGATTCTTGAGCTCGCGCCCGCCTGCCCACCCGGAGCGTGCGATTCCAGCGCGAGGACGTCGAGCCCTTCCGACGCGCCATACACTGCGGCGGCCAGGCCGGACGGTCCGGCGCCAACGATCACCATGTCGCGGAGATGGGTCTGATCGATGGCGTCGTTGAAGCCGAGCGCGTCGGCAATAACCTCGTTGCTCGGGTTACGGAGGATGTCCTTTCCGTGGCAGATCAGGACCGGGATTTCCGCCATGGTCACATGAAACCGATCGAGCAGCTCCTGCACGCTGGTCTCGTGGTCGAGATCGATCATGGTGTGCGGGTAGCCGTTCCGCGTCAGGAATTCCCGGATGCGAAGAGTAGCGCCGCAGTGACTTGATCCAAGAAGGACGGCATCGCCCAGCCCGCGCGTGATCAGCGAGAGACGGCGCAGGATGAAGGCGCGCATGATGATCTCGCTGAGCTCTGAGTTGGTTTGAACGAGCGTGAGCAGCTGCTCGCGATCCACCTCGATCAGCTCGCCAGGCTCGGTCGCGCGCAGCCGGAACAGGGCCCGGCGACCCGACAGCATGTTCGCCTCGCCGGTGAATTGGCCGGGAAGGTGCGCCACGATCTGCACCTCTCCTCCGGTCGTCGTCGACTGAACAACTTCGATCTGGCCGCGCGTCACCACAAAGAACGGCACGACGGGATCGCCGGCCTCGACGAGAACCTCGCCGGCCTGGACCTGGCGCGGGTGTCCGTGCGCGGCAATCCGCTTGATTTGTTCGGGAGTCAGAATGGGAAAAGCAGGATCGGGGGTGGTCGTCATCGTTCGTTCAGTGTGCTTCGCCAAGCGTGAGCGCGAATCCGTCGGCGATCCATTGTTCCGCGACGCCGAACCCCGACCGGTCGAGCAGCGTCGCGATTCCCTGCGGACGGTACTTGTATGAGCTCTCGGTCCAGATCGTCTCGCCTTCGTCGAATGTGATGTCGAGGCCCCCGGCCGCGGGCAGCCGGACGCGCTGCCGCTTCTTGCTCACGAGATGCATTTCGACGCGCTCCGCCGCCGGATTCCACAGCGCGCGATGCGCGAAGCCGCTCAGATCGAAATCGGCTGCCAGCTCGAGGTTTGCCCGCACCAGCAGATTCAGGTTGAACGCGGCCGTGACGCCTAGCGGATCGTCGTAGGCGAGCAGGAGCTCTCGCTCCGGTTTCACCAGATCCACGCCGACCAGGAGCGAGTCGCCGGGACCGAGCGCCGCCCGGATGAGCCGAAGAAACGCCTCGGCATCCGGCGGATCGAAGTTGCCGAGATTCGACCCCAGGCAGAGCACCATCGTCCGGCCGGCCGGGCGCGGCCGCCGCGCGAGCTCCGCGAGGCCCGCTTCGTAGGTCGTCTGAAGCGGTTCGACGCTGACCTGAGGATATTCGCCCAGCGCGCGCCTTGCCGCATCCAACGCCGTTTGTGACACATCGACGAGATGCACCGCCAGCCGGGCCCCTGTTCCACCTCGTGCTCTCGCTCCTGCGTGCGCGGAAACGAGCGCGGCCAGCTTTGCGCCGGCGCCCGGCCCAAGCTCGACAAGCGTCGCGAGCCGGCCGGCGCGCGCCAGAATTGCGCGGCCGTGCAGCTCGAGCAGGCATTGCTCGGTGCGAGTAATCCCGTACCACGGCAAACGGCAGATCGCCTCGAACAGTGCCGACCCGACGCCGTCGTAAAAATACCTCGACGGTAGCTGGCGCGGCGTCAGCGAGAGGTAGTACTCGGCGTCGTCCGCAAAGGAACAGCGCTCGGCGTCAGGCGTCTTTGGCGCAGCGGAAGGTGGCGTAAACATAGGGATAGCGTGCCCGGAACCAGTTGCGGAACGATGGTCGTAGAAGCTCGCGCGCTGTGACGGGCGACGCCCCCTTCATAACGAAGTGTTGACCGTCGAAGAAATCTGCCGAGTACTCCGGATACGAAGCCATTGGACGAAAACCCGGGAACGGCGCGAACGGCGTGCTCGTCCACTCCCAGCCGTTGCCCACCAGATCCTCGACGCCCCATGCGCTGGCGCCGTCGGGGTGGCTCCCCGAGGGTTCCGGATCCCAGCTCTTGAAATCGAAGACGCCAAATCGATCCGACGGATCATCTGCGCCCCACGGGTGCGCGCGCTCGCCGTCAGGCGAGCCGTACGCGGCCCGCTGAAACTCCGCCTCGCTCGGCAGCCGAGCGCCGCGCCACCGTGCGAACGCCATCGCCTCTGCCAGGCTGACATACACGGGCCACGCCGCCGGCAGCGGAAGGAGATCGAACATGCCGCGCCAATACCATCCGCCGCCGCTCCGTTCCCAGAAGAGGGGATGAGCCACACGCTCGCTGCGGATCCACTCCCAGTCCGCCGCGCTCCACCATCGAGGCTCGTCGTAGCCGCCGGCCTCTACGAATTCGAGAAAACGGTCGTTGGTCACATCGTGGCGCTCGATCGCGAACGACGGAACCTCCACCGACAGGGCGGGGAACTCATTGTCCCATCCGAACGCGATGGCTTCTCGATCGACGCCGAGCGTCGCGCGCCCAAACGGCACGTCAACCCATTCGACGCGCGGCGACGTTCCCAGGGTTCGAGGCTGGTAGCCGGACGGCTTTCTTTTCTGGCCCAACGGCAGGCGATGCCACATGTAGAGCAGCGTCTCCTGGTGCATCGCCTCGTGCTCCAGGATGCTGAACGCCGCTTCTGTGCCGGTCAGCAGGGCATGCCCCGGGCGGTCGAGGTCGGTGCGGGTAAGCGCGTCGATCACGCGTCGATCTGCTTCGTCCGCGAACTTGCGTACGGTATCGCGCGACGGCCACTGCGGCTGGTCGGGGCGTCCAGACGCGCCGCCTGAGGCCGTTTCATGCGGGTCGATGCCCCGCGCAAAAAGGGCCTCGAGCCGCAGATCGATGCTGGGGCAGCCGAGCGCCTTCTTGACCAGGGTGTTGAAGCTGAAGCCTGGAAGATGGCCTTCGTAGAAGACAATCGGATGACGCAGCGAAATGGGCTGGCTGTAATACGCTTCGTCCGAGATGAGATCGAACAGTTCCCGGGATCGTTCCCGGTTCCGACGGTACCAATCCAACAGCACCAGGTTTCCTGACATGACCCTCTGAATATAACGTCAACGCATTCGAGTCTGTCAATTGCTGGTCATCAGTGCCGACTCGATCCCCGGCGGTTTCTAGTGCGCGCGTGCGACGAAGTAGCGTTCGCGAGAGTTGAACGACACGCTCGCGAAGACGTGAAGGGGAAGCAGCCCGTCGCCTTCGGCCAGGTCTGCTCGATCCCGCTCGAGGATCACCGCGCGCTGACCTTTGATGGTTGCGTCTCCTACATGAAGCTCGCGCAGCACCGCCGCCCGCGCGTCCGTTCGGCCGTTCAGGCTGATGACCCCGGTCGCAGCCTCTGCGAGCTGCAGCGCGATCGCGGTACGGCCGTCTCGCTCGAAAATGACGAACCCTTCTGCGCCGGAATCTGGCACCAGCCGCAGCGCCGCGGCGTGTCTCTGATCCGCAGGCAACTCCACCAGAAACCGTCCGCTTTCCTCGATCAGGGCCAGTCGCGTGTCGGTGCGATCGCCGGCCGCCTCCGCAGTCCATGTCAGCCGCTTCTTCCGATAGTCGAGCGTGTAGTTGAACTTCGATAAGGAGTCCTGGCCGATGACGCCGTCGATTCCACGGACAACCGCGTTCAGATTCGAGGGTGAGACAATCGACGCCAGCAGCCCTTCCGCGATGGACGATCCTATTGCCGTTCGCGCCAGCTCTACGACCGGTTGTCTCGAGACGGCGGTGCGGTGGAGCAGATCACGACGGCCGATGGACAGAGCTGGCCAGGATCATGGGCGTCCGATAACGACCGTGTGGCGTTTGCAGGCGAGCGGAACGGCGTGTGGAATATTTTTTGGGTCTCCAGGCGCACGAAGCGAGTGGCGCAATTGACTCACTTCACGTCGCTCGAAAGTTCTGCGCGATATCCGAGCTGGTCGCCCAGCGGCAACCGGATCGTCTTCGAGCGCGGGCTTGGGCAAAGTAGCATCTGGACGCTGAAGCTGCCATAGGCGGCGCCCGAGACGGTCATGGCGCGATTGTGAAGCGGCCAGCGAGCGACGTCTCGCTGGCCGCTTCCCGTTAGTTGCCCGGCGCCCCGGTCAGCTGGCGGCTGTTCTTCGGGTAAATGAACTGATGTCCGATCGAGTCCCCGATGGGATACCACGCCTTGACGGGCGGCGTGATTCCGTTGGGCACTTCGGCGAACGTGATCACGCGATCCGAGGCGGCGCCTGCCGGCCGCTGAACGAGGATCGTGAACGCCGTCAGATACACGTGTGAGCGATCCCTGCTCATCACCCGGACCAGCGAGTGGCTCATTTGAGGATCGGCCAGCTCGAAGACGTAGCTTCCGGGACCGAGCGCCACGCCCGGAAGCGCAAACGGGCTATTGATCGTCACGTATGTCGTGTGCCGATCGTCCGCCCAAGCCTTCACCGAAACCGTCACCAGCACGCCAAGAAGCACCGCGCCGCACGCCGTGAGCATCGTCCTGTGATTCAACATCATTGCACCCTCCTGTTCGAAATCCGCCTCAGTTACCGCGACCCTTCGCGGCTCCTTTGTGAGCCGCAGGGCTCTATTTCCGCCTCACCTGTAAAGGCGGGAACGGCGGGTGAAAACTGGCAGGCCTCAAAACTCCCCTGTCGCGGCGCCTCGCAAGGGGGGACCGAGGGGCATCACAGCTCCATCCTGGTCAACACGAGCCTGCTTGGCGGATCCCCCCTGACAGAACGACGATGTGTTTGAGCTTGTCGAGCCCGGCTGGCTTGAGCACCTGCTTTCCCGCGGCATCCGGCGTCATGGAGATCAACGTGTCAGGCCATCGAAGTGAACAGTCATCGATATCAACTTCCTTGTCGGCGTAAGTCCTACAAACGTCGCCCTGAGAATTATTCTTGCAGGGAGGCCCTGCTGATCTAGGATTCCGGCTGCTGAAGGATGACCATGCGCATCAAGAGCCTCGAGAATCTTGGGGCTGCCTTACTGTGCGTCGCCGCGCTGTCGATACAGAACGGAACCCTCGGCCGCGTTGCGTACGCCCAGCTGACCTCACCGGATGATCCTGCTCCTCTTGTAAGGGACGGCCAGCCGGTGACCTGGTGGTTTGTGTTCAAGTTCAATGCGGCGTCTTTCCCCGGGTGCGGAACCGGAGCGCAGCGAGCCTGCACCTTTGGCGGGCAGGTGCAGAGCTACAAAGCCTTCGGCCAGCAATTTGCCTACGCCACGAGCGAGCACGCCTCGCTTCAACAGGGAAGCGGCTGCACGGGCGAGACGGGAGGCGATCCGGTAGGCGCCACGTTCGCCGAGGTCTACAACAGTTCCTTTTACTATCTGGTTTGGAACGATCAGTTTTACGACGACCCCGCCATACACGGGTGCTCAAAGGAATGCGGTTCGCCGTGGGGCCATTCCAAGGGGATGCTCGCGTGGAATGACGCTGGTGAAGGGTTGACGCTCCAGGTCTCGACGCCCTCCTGGCCCGCCGCTGGAAGCAAACGATCGCCGCGCAAGACCGACGGTAACACGCTTGGTTGCGTCAAGGACAACGACGTCGAAGTCAGCCAGCACTTTTTCTCCTTGAAGCTCACCAAGGATGACCTCGTAAAAGTACTCGAGGCGCTTCAGAACGCCAGCGTCGTCACCGACCCGAAGAACCCCCAGCTTGTGAACAACGGAGGGCCCGCGGATGTGCAAACGCTCGTCTCCGCTCTTGGAACCAAATCCGCGAGCCGGGCTTATACGAAGGAGATGCTTTCAAGCGGAGTGTCGCTGATCTCCAAGCCTTCGGGCCTGAATGTCCCGCCGTGGCAGATGGTGTCGGCTGCGTTGGACGGTGTCTCGCTGAGGGCCGCGACGTGGTGGGCCAAGCCGGAAATACCCACGACGGCCGTTTCAACACACATCACCTGTTGGGATAGCACGCTCCCTGCGGCGGGACCGGTTGAGATTGCGACCACCGGACAATGGGCCGGCAAGAGGTTCGGACTGACCGGAGGCAGCGGTCCCGACTTCAATCATGCGAAGCTCGGGGTCTCGACCTCTGGCGATCACCACTATGCAATTTTCGGCGATATGAACCAGCAGGGATCGCTCTCGGGACCGAATTGCGCCAGCAGTCAGAATGGTCGCGGTGGTTTGTTCTACGTCGTCGATGACGTCTCGCTCTTTGACAGCATGAAAGTTCTGATCAGCGGCGACACCGCGCCGGTCGCTCCATGAGCCCCGAGCCCAGACGATTGAGCTATAGAAACCGCTGATCGTCCGCGGACGGCCCGTAAATCGCCGGGACCGTTTTGTCGTTCAGCCGCAGATACACGGTCAACTGTCCCCGATGATGGGCGAGATGGTTGATCGTGTCGCGAAGAGCCACATGCCGCGGCGTTTCCATCACGACTTTCCCATGCGCAAGCAACCGCCAGTTCGTCGTCAGGAGGAAGTCGTCGTTCGTCTTGGACAGCGAGGCGCGCGCCTTTGTCATCGATTTGTCGAGCGTCTCCAGCAGCGTCTCGGTTGCCGGCTGCTGATACTGGCCTCGTCCCGCGGCCGGGTTGAGATCGAGCTCGTCCTGCTCGATGATGAGCGTCACCCAAGACGGCATCGACGCGACCAGCCCCGCCAGCCGCCCGAGCGGCATCGACTTGGGATGAGGCTTCCAGTCATCGCGGCCGGGCGGTACCTGCTCGAGCGCGCGGCGGGTGCGAGGACCCTCGCGATCGAGCTCGTCGAGAAGCAGCTGCGTAAGTTTCATCGTGGACTCCTCGTGCGGCAGCATAACCGATCCCGCCGCCGATCGAGATCCTGCAAAGACGGGTTCAAGCCAGCGGCTCAATTTTTGTGAAGGGCACCCCGAGCGCCGCCCGGCGTCCGCCACTACAAACCCGGTAGCCACCAGGACGACCTCGAGCCCGCGCTGTAGGATAGGAGTAGAGATATGGCCACTCTCCACTGGCAGGGCATCGTCGACTTGCTCGTGCTCACGGTCGCCATCTTTCTGCTCCTCCGATGGAGCCGCGAGGCGCGAGCCCTTCGCCTCGCGCTGAGTATCCTGGCGCTCCGGGTCGGCTCGCTGTTGGCCCGCCAGCTCGATCTCGTGATCACGAGCTGGGTGCTCGACGCAGCCACCGTGGTCGCGGTGCTCGCGCTCGTCGTGCTGTTCCAGCCCGAGCTCCGCAGGGCGCTCATGCGGCTCGACATTACAGGCCGTGCGGCCCGCCCAGGCCAGGCGTCTGCCCTCTCCGCGGTCAGCGCGGCGGCGTGGTCGCTGGGGCAGATTCGATGCGGTGCGTTGATCGTCATCGCGCGCAAGGACTCGCTCGCGGAATTGGTCACACCCGGCGTTGCGCTGAATGGCCAGGCGTCCGAAGACATTTTCATGGCGGTGTTCCAGAAGGGCTCGCCCGTCCACGACGGTGCGGCGATCGTCGAAGGCGATCTGATTACGCGCGTGGGTGCCATTTTGCCCCTCACGCAGCGTACGGGAGTTCCCGGAGCTTACGGTACCCGCCACCGCGCCGCTATGGGCCTCGCCGAACGATCCGATGCCTTGGTCATCGTCGCGTCGGAGGAGCGCGGCGACGTCACGCTGATGTGGGAGGGCGAGGCGCGTCTCGTCAACAGCGCCGACGAGCTGCTGACCACCGTGAGGATGCTCGCGGGCAGGGCGGGCAGGCGTCCGGCCGCGCGCGCGTGGTCCCTTGGCCGTCTTCGCCCGCGCGAGCCGGGGCTCGTTGCCGCCGCCGTCGCGCTCGCGGCGCTCGTCTGGAGCCTCACCTTTCTGTTTCCCGGCCGATCGATTCGAGTCCGGACGGTTCCCATCGAATTCATCGATCTACCGCCCGGCCTGACCATCGCTGCCCAATCGATCGACACTGAGACCGTGGAAGTCTGGCTGCGCGGGAATCAGTTCCTCCTCGATACGATCAATCTCGATACGTTGGTTGCGCGATGCGACCTGGGTACGGCTCACGAAGGAATGAACACGATCACGCTCGACCCCGGAGCGGTCGAGGCGCCACTCGGGATCAAAGTCGAGGCGCTGGCGCCGCGGCAGGTCAACATTCGACTGCGGACTTCCTCTCAGGCGCGGCTGATCCGTTAGCGTTTCGGCGGCACTGCAGGCCCAAGACTGACGATTTCGACCGGCATTATCCGTCGGCCGAATCGCCTGGCCTGGGCGCAATCCGCGACAAACAGATCGATCGTGCGCGATCGCACCCGCCCGCCGCGGCCTTGGATCGTATAGGTTTCCGTGTCGTCCGTCGGTGATTCGATCACGTCGCGGACTACAGCACGTTGCGAATCACTGCAACGACTCGGTGAGTACGATTATTCAGGACGACGAGGTCACGACCCACAAAACTGCGCGTGAAGTAGGGCGGTACCGGCGGAAATCGGCCGATGAGCGCCGGCGGTGGTGGTACCAGCCGGTTCCGCAGGCCCGGGGGCACTCGACCCCGCTCGCGGAGCTGTCGCCTCAATCCAGGCGGCAGCGCTTGGCGCTTCGCCAGTCCCGGAGGAAGAGGCTGGGTCGTGAAATATTCATGAACGACCCGGCGATGGCCCTCCCGGTCGATGTCACCTCGTGCTTGCCAGCCGTTCTCGTGCTTGGCGTTCTTGGCCAGTGCTGGAGCGGTCGAGACGCCTATTGAGAGGATGCCGGCCAGCGCGAGCCGGCTCACCAGGCGCTTCATATTCATATTCGTGTTCATGTTCATGCCGCCTCCCATGACTCTACGTATGACTCCATCAGTAAAACTGCAAGGGGCGCACCAGACCGGTCTCGATGTCCAGTTTTGATGCCATCCTTGTTGGCTGGCACGCCAGTTGTATCGGCTCGGCCCATACCCGGAGGGAACAATGTTACGAATGCTGGCGTTAATATCGATGATGGCAGCAGTTGGGCTGGCCGTCGCGTGCGGTGTCAGTACTCAGGCAGCGACTCCTGACGCGCTGCAGCGCGATTACGGAGTGACCGGGGCCTACCTCGCTCCAGTGCCGGTAGGGAACGGCACGCTGCAATCGACTGTCGTCCCGGTGACACTGTCCGATGGCCATCAGGCGCAGTTGGTGATTCCGGTGAACCAGCGAAACGAGCCCCATCGCCTCTATCTACGCGACATCGATGGGCTGCACCCGGTTTACCTGGACAATCAGATAACTCGCACCCAGATCGTGGAGTCTCCTTCGATTGTGAGACGCCGGGTGGAGCCGGCTCACCGCAACAGGCGGTCGTGGGAGCAGGATGCGCTCATCATCGGCGGCGGCGCTGGGGGCGGGGCGCTGATTGGCGCGCTGGCCGGTGGCGGGAAGGGCGCCGCGATCGGCGCCGCGTCAGGCGGCATCGGCGGCCTGATTTACGATCTTGCGACACGGTAGAGGCGTCGCGTGCACATTTGCTCATTTCCGCGCGGTGTCTTCGCAAAGATTCGCGATGGTGATTGGCTCGGTTATCAACGATAAGCACGTGAATGGCTGCGGCACGAACTGTGCTGGAAACCGAACCGTGGATCGCTTAAACAGACTATTTCCACTTGCGAATGTATTGTTTCTGACGTTCTCGGTGGCCTGCGCGAGCAACGTGGCCACCTCAGATTCCACCTCGGCGCAGGCTGGCCGCGGCGGTGGGGCAGCCGCCGCCGTCCCGGTACAGACAGCCAAGGTCGTCGTCAAGCCGGTGCCAATCGTCCTCGGTGCCGTCGGGACCGCGGAGGCCGTCAGCGCCGTCGACATCCGCTCGCAGGTGACCGGCCCGCTCCTCGAGATCCATTTTGCGGAAGGGCAGGATGTCCGGAAGGGACAGCTGCTCTTCGTTCTGGATCCACGGCCGTTCCAGGATGCCATCCGCCAGGCCGAGGGCGTTCTGGAACGTGACACCGCTCAGGCCAAAAACGCAACGGCCCAGCGAGCACGAACCGAGGCGCTGTTCGGTCAAGGGCTGATCTCGCGCCAGGACTACGACACCCAGATAGCCGCCGCCGGAGCTCTTGAGGCGACGCTCACCTCCGACCGGGCGCAAGTCGACGAGGCGAAACTGAATCTTCAGTATTCCCGGATAACCGCGCCGATGGACGGCCGCACCGGTTCGCTGATGGTTCACCCCGGCGATCTCATCCGCGCCAACGATACGACTCCGCTCATCACGATCAACCAGGTCGCGCCCATCTACGTCACCTTCTCGGTGCCGGGACGGTACCTCGTCGACATTCGCCGCTACGCGACGCTGAACCCGCTGATCGCGACCGCCACGGCGCAGTCGGCCTTGCCGTCAGGTTCGCAGCCGCCACCGCCGGCTGCCAATCCGGCCCCCGTTGGAGGCGCGGAGGGGAAAGTCACATTCATCGACAACGCCGTCGATCCCACGACCGGCACAATCAAGCTGAAGGCGCTATTCCCGAACGACGACCGGGGTCTGTGGCCCGGCCTGTTCACACAGATATCGCTGCAGCTCTCAACCGAGCCAAATGCGATCGTCGTGCCCGCGATTGCCGTTCAACTGTCCCAGCAGGGACAGTACGTGTACGTCGTCAAGGCCGATCACACCGCCGAGATGCGCCCCGTCACGGTCGAGCGCCAGCAAGGCGACGACACGGTCATCGCCCGCGGGTTGTCCGCAGGGGAACAAGTCGTCACCGACGGTCAACTCCGCCTCTCGCCGGGCGCGCGCGTGACGACGGCGCCGACCCCGCCGCAGGCGCCCGCCAAGAGCTCATGAACGTCGCCGAAGGTTTCATCCGGCGTCCCGTTGCGACGACCCTGCTCGTGATGTCGATCCTGATCTTCGGCATCATGGGCTATCGCCTGCTGCCGGTCAGCGACCTGCCGACCGTCGATTTCCCAACGATTCAAGTCAGCGCCAGCCTGCCGGGCGCGTCCCCCGAAACGATGGCGGCCTCCGTCGCGACCCCGCTCGAGAAACAGTTCTCTACGATTGCCGGCGTGACCTCGATCAACTCGACCAACTCGCAGGGCAATACGAACATCACGCTCCAGTTCGATTTGAGCCGCTCCATCGACGCCGCCGCCCAGGACGTGCAATCGATGATCTCGAGAACGTCGCGGTCGCTGCCGCCCGGGATGCCCTCGCCGCCGTCGTTCAGAAAGGTGAATCCGGCCGACGCGCCGGTCCTGTTCCTGACCCTCAGTTCGGTCAGCCTTCCGCTGTCGCAGCTCGACCGGTACGCCGAAGGAACGCTTTCGCAGCGCCTCTCGATGGTCACTGGCGTGGCGCAGGTCTCCGTGTTCGGCGCTCAGAAGTTCGCGGTGCGGGTCGATGTCGATCCGACCGAGCTCGCCTCGCGCCAGATCGGCGTCGATCAAGTCGCACAGGCGATCGCGGCGGCCAACTCCAACCGGCCGACCGGCACGCTCTACGGTTCGGACCGCAACTTCGTCGTCCAGACCAACGGACAGCTGATGAACGCCGATGGCTATCGTCACGTGGTCGTGGCGTACCGGAACGGAAGTCCAGTGCAGCTCGACGAGCTGGCGCGCGTTTATGACGGCGTCGAGAACGACATGAACGCGAGCTGGTTCAACGGCACCCGCGCGATCTATCTCGCCATCCAGCGGCAACCCGGCACGAACACCGTGGAGGTCGTCGATGCCATCAAGGCGCTGCTGCCCCAGATCCAGCAGACGCTCCCGCCCTCGGTCGACCTGTCCATCCGGAGCGACCGCTCGGTCCCGATTCAAAATTCGGTCAACGACGTCAAGTTCACGCTCGTCCTGACCGTCTGCCTTGTCGTGCTCGTCATCTTTCTGTTCCTTCGGAACGTGTCTGCGACGCTGATCCCGAGCTTGGCGCTTCCGTTCTCGATCGTCGGCACGTTTGCCATCATGTGGGTGTTCGGGTACAGCCTCGACAACCTGTCGTTGATGGCGCTGACGCTGTCGGTCGGCTTCGTCGTCGATGACGCGATCGTGATGCTGGAAAACATCGTTCGGCATATGGAGATGGGGAAGCCGCGGATGCAGGCGGCGCTCGACGGATCGAAAGAGATCGCGTTCACCATCGTGTCGATGACCCTGTCGCTCACCGCCGTCTTCATCCCGGTACTGTTCATGGGCGGTATCGTAGGCCGGCTGATGCACGAGTTTGCCGTGACGATTGCGGCGGCCATCATGGTGTCCGGCATCGTGTCGCTCACGTTGACGCCGATGCTCTGCAGCCGCTTCCTGAAACCGCCCCACGACGAAAAGCACGGACGCTTCTACCAGGCAATCGAAACGATGTTCGAGACCTGGCGGCGCGGGTACTCGTGGTCGCTCGATCAGGCGATCAGGTTCAAGGGAACGACGATGGTCGTGTCTGGATTGCTGCTGGCCGGGACCGTCTACCTGTTCATGCTCGTGCCGACCGGTTTCATTCCGAGCGTCGACACCGGGCAACTGAGCGGCCAGATCGAAGCCATCCAGGGCATCGGCTACCAGGCGCTCGTAGCGCACGTGCAGGAAGTGATGGCCGTCCTGGCCGCCGATCCGAACGTCGCTGGCTACACCGCCAACGCCGGCGGGGGCGGCGGCTCGGTGAACCTCGAGCTGAAACCGGCAAACCAGCGGACGCTCACCGCGGACCAGGTCATCGAGGAGCTTCGTCCGAAACTGGCGCGGGTCCCAGGGGTCCGTGTGTACTTGTCGAATCCCCCCGCGATCCGCATCGGCGGCATCCAGTCGCGCGCTCAGTATCAGTTTACGCTGCAGGATCCCGATACCACGGAGTTGTACCGGGTGGCCCCGCAATTCGAGATCGCGCTGCACGGAGTTGACATCATCCAGGATGTGTCGTCGGATCTGCAGATCACGAACCCTGAAATCTCTGTCGACCTTGACCGCCCGCAGATTGCCGCCCTTGGGCTCACGGTGGATCAAGTGGAGTCGGCGATGAACTCTGCGTACGGCACCCGCCAGGTCTCGCAGATCTTCGCGCCCGAGGATCAGTATCAGGTGATCATGCAGGTCGCGCCCCAATTCCAGCGCGACCCCGCGGAGCTGTCGATGCTCTACGTGCAGGCGCCGGCGGGCAAGCTGGTGCCGCTTTCTGCGGTCGCGACAACCCGCGAGACGGCGGGCCCGCAATCGGTGAATCACGCCGGACAGCTTCCGGCGGTCACGCTGTCGTTCAACCTGAAGCCCGGTGTCGCGCTGGGCGATGCCGTGACGGCGGTGCAGGACCTCGCGCGCCAGAAGTTGCCCGCGACCGTGGCCGGGAGCTTCCAGGGGACGGCGCAGGCGTTTCAGGATTCGATGCGCGGCCTGGGATGGATTCTTGCGCTGGCGATCTTCGTCATCTACGTCGTCCTCGGTGTGCTCTACGAGAGCTTCATCCATCCGCTCACGATTCTGTCGGGGCTGCCCTCAGCCGGCTTTGGCGCCCTGCTCACGCTGCTGCTGTTCCACCAGGATCTCGACCTCTACGCCTTTGTCGGCATCATCATGCTCGTGGGGCTGGTGAAAAAGAACGGGATCATGATGATCGACTTCGCGATCGAGGCGAGGCGCGACCACGACGTGAGCGCGAAGGACGCGATTCACGAAGCATGCATGGTCCGTTTCCGTCCGATCATGATGACGACCATGGCGGCACTGATGGGGACGCTGCCGATCGCGTTCGCCTGGGGCGCCGGCTCCGAAGCGCGCCGTCCGCTGGGCCTCGCCGTCGTCGGTGGCCTGCTGGTGTCGCAGACCTTGACCCTCTACGTCACGCCGGTCTTCTATCTGTATATGGATGCCCTTGAGGCCCGGCTTCGCGATCGGCGCTCGGGGCGCTCCGGCGCCGTATCCCAACCAGCCCCAGCCCCCGCGGGACCGGGCGCTGGCGGACTCGCTCACGAAACCCGCCGGTAGGACTTCACACGATCGCCCAGCTAATCGGCGTGCGCGGCGAGTTCGAGCTTCACACGCCGGCCGCGTAAGCGAACGCGTAGCCGCGCTCCTGCGCGCGGTTGACGGCCACAATTCCAGCCGGCACCATGCGGGAATTCGTCACCCGGTTTGCGACGAGCTCCGCCGTGATAGCAGCGGTCTCGCCGCCCGTTTTTGCGGCGATCGTGGAGGCGGCGTGGGACGTCGCGAGCTGACACACCGCCAACTGGACGCCTCGTTTGAGCAGACCGTCGAGGAGATTGCCTTGGTTCGGCAACGCGCCGCCGTACGCCGGTGCGTTGAACAGGTTGACGGTTGGAGCCTCCTTCGTTTTGGGATCGTTGAGCTCCGTCAGCTGGGTGAGCGCGCCGCCATATTTCGCCCAGATCGCGTCGTTGAACGCAAATGGCGTCGAGTTGTGGCGCACGACGATGATGACGGCCAGATCGGCATCCTGCAGGCCGTAGGCGGTCTTGTTCGCGTTGAAGAAGTTGTTCGCAAAGCGCAGCGACTGACCCAAACCGGCGGCGGTAGTCGTGTCGAACAGCATTCTGTGCTTGCCGGGAAGTTGATCCAGCCAGTCGTCCTGAGCATGGCGGGCAGCTTGCCACTCGCTGCCGGATGCGGCCTGCGCCTGCGACGCCAGGGCGCCCGCGGCCACGGCTCCGCCCAGCGCCGGAACACTGATGCCTAGCCGTGACAGAAATGAGCGCCTGGGGACCATCGCTCCTCCCTTTCTACTTTCTACGCTTTACTTTCTA
>DASZHO010000055.1:0-5932 GCA_035937795.1 Vicinamibacterales bacterium
GTGATCTTCGCGCCGCCGTTCATGTCGAGCGCGGTGATGTGCTTTTCATCCTTCGTCAGATCGGCAACTGCCCTGTCGGCGTCAAGCACCTGAGCGCCCCGAATGATGTGCACCGCGCGCTCGAAGCTCATGAAGCCGTCCTTGCGCGCCAGAAGCGCCGAGCCAGCGCTGATGTCGGCGCCGATTTTGTCCTTTTCATCGGGCGCTATCTTGATGGCAGCCTGGTCGGACAAACCGATGGTGTCGCGGTTACGGTCGTAGGCGAAATCGATGCCGCTGCCCGTCATGCTCTCGCGCGAAAACGTCACGTGACCCGGCGCACGCACGATGCCTTCGCCTTCGCTGTAGGATGCGCTGCCGGCGTCCATCTTCAGCCCGTTGCCGCCCTCGAGATGGACGTGGCCGTTCAGCTGCACGCTGGACTGATTCTCGCCGACCTGCGCTTCATCGCCCCTCACGACGAAAGACGTGCCGCCCCGATCGACGCTCACCTTCACGCCCGTCAATTTCGTCGTGCCGTTCGAGTACGTGAGCTGGCGCTCGGCTTCCACGCGAAACCGCTCGCGCTCTCCCTTCACGTCGCGCTCGAATGCCCCCGAGCTCTCGATCACGGCGGCGGGATCGATGCGCGCAACCGCCGGCGGCGCAGGCGGCGGCTGCCGCCGCTGGGTCGTCAGATAGACCGCCACCGATACGGTGAGCGCCACGCCGGCGATCAGCATCCGCGCTCGACGTTGCCAGGCCAGCATGATCAGTTTCCGGGAGGCCGCGACACGGCGCGAAAATCGCTGACAGCCAGCTCCAGAAATTCGTCTCCCTGATATCTATTGTGTTCGAGCGAAAAGGCGAGATCCAGCGATAGGCGGTGTTCGGCGATGAACTGCTCGCGCTCGATGGCCCGCCAGGCGATGGCGCGGAAGATGCGTCCGTTTTGTTTGAGCGCCATCTTCAAGTGCTTTTCCTTCAACCGCCGGGGGCCGTCGACCACTTCGACGCCATTGGCCTCGAAGAGCGGCCTCGGATTGCCCGCGCCGAACGGCGCAAGCCACGTCATCTGCCCGGCAAAATCGCCGGTGATGTCGCGGAACCCCAGGCAGCCGTCGATTCTGAGCCGCGGTTTGAGATCGTCGGGACCAAGCCGCTCGTCGGCATAGTCGGCCACCAGTTGGTGAAACGCCGCAACGTGCTCGGCCGCCATCGTGAGGCCCGCGGCCTGTTTGTGCCCGCCGAATCGGACGAGCAGCCCGGCGCAATGTTCGAGCGCTGCCAGCATGTCGAACCCCCGGATGCTGCGGCAGGACCCGTGCGCGACCCCCCCGTCAATCGAGAGCACGATGGCCGGCCGATGAAAGATGTCGACGAGTTTTGAGGCGACGATGCCGATGACGCCGCGGTGCCACCCATCGCCACCGACGACGAGCAGGCTGCGCGCGCCGATGGCGGGATCGGTTTCCACCGCGCGGCGCGCCTGCGCCAGGATGCCCGCCTCTTCCTCCTGACGGCGGACGTTTTCGCCGTCGAGCTGTAGCGCGAGCTCCTGGGCCTCCGCCGCCATCGCTTCATCGGCCGCCAGCAGGAGCCTGGCGGCGATATCCGGGCTGGCCATTCGACCGGCCGCATTCACACGAGGCGCGATCAGAAACGCCACGTGGCCGCCGTCGATCGGCTTGCCGGTGAGACCGGCCACATCCAGCAGCGCGCGCAGCCCCACCTTGTGGGGACCCGCGGACAGCATGGCCAACCCCAGCTTGGCGATCACCCGGTTCTCTCCTATTAACGGAACGACGTCGGCCAAAGTTCCCAGCGCGGCGACCTTGACGAACGCCGGCAGCCACTTCTCGCGGCCGCTCCTCACGCACAACGCCTGCACCAGCTTGAGAGCCACGCCGACGCCTGCCAGGTCCTTGTCGGGATACCCGCAGTCGTGCCGCTTCGGATTGATGACGGCCCAGGCCGGCGGCAGCGTGCTGTCAGGCTCGTGATGGTCGGTGATGATGAGATCGATGCCCAGTTCGCGCGCCCGCCGCGCGGCCTCGATGCCGCGAATCCCGCAATCGACCGAGATCACCAGCCGCACGCCGTCGGCGTGCAGACGATCGAACGTCTCGGGCTGAAGCCCGTAGCCGTCCCGCAGCCGGTCGGGAATGAAATGGCAGACGTCTGCGCCCAGCAGCTCGAGGGCGCGGCGAAGAATCACGGTGGAGGTGATGCCGTCGACGTCGTAGTCGCCGTGGACGACGGTTTTTTCCCTGCGTTCGACGGCGCCGAGAATGCGCTCGACGGCCGGCGCCATATCGGCGAGCAGAAATGGATCATGCAGGTGGTCGAGCGAGGGGTGCAGAAACCGCTGCGCGCGTTCGGGCTCGTCGATCCCGCGAATCGCCAGCAGCCGCGCGATGGCAGGGCTGATCTTCAGCTCCTCCACCAACGCTTCTACAGACCGATCATTGCAACTAAGCCGTTCCCACAAATACGGAATTGGCACTCTGCTCACAATCCTTTGTTGTCTGTCCGGAACCGATTCTCACCGTCACGTCGCCTCCTCGTCGGTAAAATCCTCGCCCAGGCGGCCCATTTCGCGGAATTTTTCATAACGCCGGGCCAGGCGCGCTTCGACGTCGGGCGTGCTCACGGCCGCCAGCGCCAGGCTCAACGGCCCGTCGAGCAGCGCCGCCGATTCGTCGAGGCTGGTGTGCGCGCCGCCCACCGGCTCGGGCACGATCTCGTCGATGATGCCGCGCGCGATGAGATCGGGCGCCGTCAGTTTCAGCGCGTTGGCCGCTTCCACTTTGCGCTGAGAGTCGCGCCACAGGATGGCTGCGCACCCTTCGGGCGGAATCACGCTGTAGATGGCGAACTCCTGCATCAGGATCCGATCGCCGATGGCGATGCCGAGCGCCCCGCCGCTGCCGCCTTCCCCGGTGATGATCACGATGACGGGCACTTTGAGCACCGACATCTCGCGAAGGTTGAACGCAATCGCCTCGGCGACGCCGCGCTCCTCGGACTCGATGCCGGGATATGCCGCCGGCGTGTCGACGAACACGACGATGGGCCGCTGGAATTTCTCCGCCAGTCGCATGAGGCGAATCGCTTTTCGGTAGCCCTCCGGCCGCGCATATCCGAAGTTGCGATAGATTTTCTGCTTGGTGTCGCCCCCCTTGTGGTGCCCCACCACCATCACCGGCTCGCCCTTGTAGCAGGCGGTGCCCGCCACGATCGCGTGGTCGTCGGCAAAGCGGCGGTCGCCGTGCAGCTCGACGAAGTCGGTGAACAGCCGGCCCACGTAGTCCAGCATGTCCGGCCGGCCCGGATGGCGGGCCACCAGCACGCGCTGCCAGGGCGTGAGGCGGCTGTAGATCTCGGCGCGCGAGCTCCGGAGCCGCCGCTGCACCAGCTCGACCTCGCGGTCGCGCGCGTCGGTCCGCGCCAACGCCGTCAGCGTATCGAGCTCCTTCAGCAGCGGCACGAGCGCGTCCTCGAATTCGAGGGTCTCAGTGGGCATATTGAACCCTGACGCCGATCGCGGTCATCGGAGCACGACCGTGCCGGGGCCGCAGATGCGCTCCACTTCCGAGGCGAGCTGGTCGGAAGGCTGCACGCGCACCTGCGCCGCCAGGTTGGCGCGCACGCGCAGCGGATGGTCCTGCCCGCGCAGCTCGAGCTCTAGGGTCACGCGTCGGTCGCCGCGATGCTTCGCGAACAAATCGGCGAGCGCTTCGAACGTCGGGCGGCCATGCGGAGGCGAGGTGATCGTGATCGAGAGCTCGCGCGCCATCTTCTGCCTCATCGCCTCGATCGGCAGCACATCGGTCGCCATCATGCGGACGGCTTCCTCGTCCAATTCCAGCTTGCCTCTCACGACGACCATCGCCCCGGGCTGGAGCACTGCAGCCGATTTCGTGTACGCCTCGGGAAACACGACCACCTCGACGCTGCCATGCCGGTCTTCGAGCATGATCACCGCCATGCGATCGCCCTTGCGCGTCTTCAGCTGGCGGATCGAGGCGACGATGCCGCCAATCGCAACGTCGACGCCGGCCGGGCGCCGATAGCCATTTCCACCATTTCCGCCGGTGAAGCCGTTCGATCCACCGACCTCCTCGGCACCGTGGTGCGCAGTGGCCGCGAGCTCGCCAATGGTCTTCGCGCCGAATGTCTTCAACTCGGCCGCGACGCGATCGATGGGGTGCCCGCTCCAGTACAGTCCCAGCGCCTCCTTTTCGTACGCGAGCTGCTGCACCTCGGTCCACGGCTCGACGTGTGCCGCGCCGGCGAGCGTCGGATCGGCGGCTTCCTCGCCGTCCGCGGGACTGCCGCCGAACAGCTGCGCCTGGCCCAGATTCCGATCGCGCTGCAGCCGGACGCCATGCTCGCATGCCGGATCGATCGTCGCCATCAGGCGCGCACGCACGGCGCCAAGCCGGGCGCCTCCCTCCGCCACGTCTCCGCTCGCCATGCCAATCGAATCAAAGGCGCCGGCTTTCACGAGGCTTTCGAGCACACGCTTGTTCACCAGCCGCAGATCGAGCTCGTCGCACAGGCCGTGTAGCGACACGATTTTTCCCTGCGACACGCGAACGGCCAGAATCGAGGCAATCGCGCCTTCGCCGACATTTTTGACTGCCGCCAGGCCGAATCGCACCCCTTCGGGCGTCACGGTGAACGCCAGCCGGCTCTGATTGATGTCGGGCGGCAGCACGGGAACGCCGCGGTCCTTGCACTCCTGCAGGTACACCGCGAGCTTGTCGGTGTTTTGCGACTCGATCGTCAGCAGCGCCGCCGCGAAATGCCACGGATAGTTGGCTTTCAAATAGGCGGTTTGATACGCGAGCAAAGCGTAGGCGGTGGAGTGCGCCTTGTTGAATCCGTAGCCGGCGAAATGCTCCATCAAATCGAAAATCTTCGTGGCCTTTTTTTCGCTGGTGCCGCGCGTGGTGGCGCCATCCATGAATCTCTGCCGCTGGGCCTGCATCACGGCCGCGTTCTTCTTCCCCATCGCCTTGCGCAGAAGATCCGCTTCGCCGAGCGTGAAACCGGCCAGCACGCTGGCAATGCGCACGACCTGTTCCTGATAGGCAATGACGCCGTAGGTCTCGGCCAGAATCGGCTCGAGCTCCTTGACCTCGTAAGCCACCTTCACCTTGCCGTGCTTCCGCGCGATGAAATCGTCGACCATGCCGCTGCGAAGCGGCCCAGGCCGGTAGAGCGCGTTCAAGGCAATCAGGTCGTCGAGCCGCTGCGGCTTGGCCTTGCGCAGAATGTCGCGCATGCCCGAGCTCTCGAACTGGAAGATCCCATAGGTCTGCCCTTCGGCGAAAATCTGGTACGTCTTGGGATCGTCGAGCGGAATGGCGTTGAGATCCAGCGATTCCCCGGTGGTCTCGCGGATGTGCTCGACCGCGTCGTTCAACAGGGTCAGCGTGCTCAGCCCGAGGAAGTCCATCTTCAGCAGGCCGATGCGCTCGATCTCCTTCATCGCCCACTGGGTCGTGATTTCGTCGTTCTTTCCCTTGTACAGTGGCACGAACTCGGTCAACGGTCGTGGGGCAATCACCACACCGGCCGCATGCACGGAGGCGTGTCGGGTCATGCCTTCGAGCCGGCGCGCCACCGCAAGCATTTCCTTCACCCGCGGCTCTTGATCGTTGGCCTGCTTCAACTGCGGCACTTCCTCGAGCGCCTTGTCGAGCGTCATGTCGAGCGTCGGCGGAATGAGCTTTGCCACACGATCGACATCCGCAAACGGGATATCCAGAGAACGCCCGACGTCGCGGACGACGGCGCGCGCCTTCATGGTGCCGAACGTGATGATCTGCGCCACGTTCTCGCGCCCGTACTTCTGGGTGACGTAGTCGATGACCTCGCCGCGGCGCCGCTCGCAGAAATCGATGTCGATATCGGGCAGCGACACGCGCTCGGGGTTCAGGAA
>DASZHO010000056.1:0-21235 GCA_035937795.1 Vicinamibacterales bacterium
TCACAGCCCCGCGTCGCGGTAGGAGATCCGCGCGATCGCCGACCAATCGGACTCGCCCAGCCCCTGCGCCTGCGCCGCAATGAATCGATCCCGCACCAGACTGGCCAGCGGCATCGGCACCGCGGCCGCCTCGGCCGCCGCGAGCAGCAGGCGATTGTCCTTGGCGCCGAGCGGCAATTTGAACCCCGCCGGCTCGAACTTGCCGGAGGCGATGATACTGCCGTAGGTCTTGTAGATCGGGGCGGTGAAGAGCGAGGACGTGAGAATGTCGAGAAACGTCCCGGCGTCAACGCCGGATTTTCCGACCAGTGCAAACGCTTCGCCCAAGCTCTCGATCACCGCCGTGATCATGAAGTTCCCCGCGAGCTTCACCATGTTGGCCGCCGGCGCCTCGTCGCCGGCGACAAATGTCTTCTGTCCGACCGCGTCCAGCAGCGGCCGCGAGCGATCGATCTGAGCGGGGGGACCTGCCGCAACAACGAAGAGCTTCTTCGCCAGCGCCGCGTCGGGCCGGCCGAACACCGGCGCGGCGACGTAGTGCTGTCCTTTTTCGCGATGCGCGTCCGCCAGCCGCCGCGACAACGCGACGCTGATCGTGCTCATCGAAATGTGGATCGCGTCGGGCGGAAGCGCCTGCAGTACGCCGTGGAAGATCACGCCTTCCACCGCCCCATCGTCGGCGAGCATGGTGATCACCGCTTCCGCCTTGGCCGCCGCCTCGCCCGGTGTTCCGGCGATCTTCGCGCCAAGCGCGCGGAACGGCTCGCTGCGGCTCCCCGTCCGGTTGTAAACCGTCACCGAATGGCCCGCCTGAATCACGTTGCGCGCAATGGGATCGCCCATGTTGCCCAGACCGATCACGCCGACGTTCATGCCGTCCTCCTCTGTTCTACAATTCTAGCCTCTGATGCCATGTTCTATTGACGGCCATACTCTATTGATATGACGAGTGACAAGACGAGACACACCGTTGGGCTCGGTTCGGTCCTGGCGTTCGCCGCGATCGTCGTCTCGGCGCAGACGCAGACCGTCACCACGCCGGGTGTCCATCCAATCTCCGGGCGCCGGTATGCCACCGTCATGGGCTGGCAGGGAGCGGACTGGCTGGAGCGATCCGAGCGCGAGCAGGAAGAAAAGCCGGGCCTGGCGCTCGAGGCTCTTGGCGATCTGACCGGAGCCGCGGTCGCCGACATCGGAGCCGGGACCGGTTATTTCACCGTGCGGCTCGCAGCCCGCGTCGGCCCTGCCGGCCGCGTGTACGCGAACGATCTCCAGCCTGAAATGCTGAGAATGCTCGATGCGCGGCTCCAGCGTGAGCGCATCGCGAACGTCACGCTCGTCCAGGGCGCCATCGACGATCCAAGGCTGCCGCCCGCCTCGCTCGATCTCGTTCTCATGGTGGACGTCTACCACGAGCTCTCGGAACCGCAGAAGATGCTCCGCGCCATCCGGGCCGCGCTCAAGCCCGCGGGACGGCTGGTGTTGCTGGAGTACCGGAAGGAAGATCCGGCTGTGCCCATCCTGTTCGAGCACAAGATGAGCGTGGCGGAAGCGAAGATGGAGGTCGAGGCCGAGGGCTTCCACATGCAGCGAGCTGACGAACGGCTGCCGCGCCAGCACATCCTGATCTTCGCGAAGTCATAGCCTCGTGCTCGACAGCTTTTGGAGCGGTCGCACGTCTTTGTAAGCCGATCTTCCGCCGGCCGGAATTTCCCGCGCAGAAGCTCCGCGCTAACTTCCACGGCCGCTGTCAGTTACGGCAGCCGCATCGATTCTGCGATCAACTTCGAGACCCGGCACGTTTTCCGCACGCGTCTGCGATCACCAGACACGATGGAGCCGAACAGAGTCGCAGCATCGGACGTTCCCGTCCTCGTATTCGAGGATGGCCTCGGCAGACGCTACCGGGCAAGAGCCGACGGCGACCGCCACCTGGAAATTCTCTGTTTTCACGCCGAGCTGACGGAGATTCCGTCGTTCGAATTTTCGCTTCGCGAGCGTGTCAATCGTCTCTCCGGGTTTCAGAACGCGCGTTACGCGCACATCGCGAAGGTCGATCGGCTGAAGGACGGGCGCGGCACGCTCGCGCTGTTCTCCGAGTTCGCGCCTGGCATCCGGCTGGCCGAGCTCATTGCCGACTGCCAGCGGCGCGCGCTCGCGCTCGATCTCAACACGGCGCTGTCGGCCGCTCAGCAGATCGCCGCCGCGGCGGTCAGCCTGCAGCGCGACGGGCACATGGCGAACGGCGCCCTCGGACCCGAGCGCGTGATCATCACCCCGGAGGGGCGCCCGATCATCCTCGAATTCGTCGTGGGCGTTGCCCTCGAACAGCTGAAATATTCGCGCGAGCGTTACTGGCGCGATCTTCGAGTCGCCCTGCCGCTGTCGGGCGGATTGCCGCGGTTCGATCAGGACGCCGACGTTGTGCAGCTTGGCATGCTCGCCCTGGCTCTCGTCGCGGGGCGGCTGATTCAGGCCGACGAGTTTCCCGACGGCCTTGACTCTCTTGTGGCATCGGCCTGTGTGCGTCACGCGCACGACGGCCGCGCCCTGCTGGTGCCGCAACTGCGCTCGTGGCTGAGGCGCGCGCTGCTGCTGGACATCCGCAACTCGTTCAAGACCGTCTTCGAGGCGAAGGCCGAGCTCGACGCGCTGTCGGCCGGCGAAGACACGTCGCATGCGCTCACAACGTTTCTCGAGCGCTATCACGGTTCGCCGGCGGCCGTTGCGAATGGCCCTCGCGCACCTGAGGCCGCCGCTCGAGCGGGCGCGGCGATGCGGGATCTGCCCGGGCTGACGCGGTTCACGCCTGATCCTCCGAGCGAGCCGGTTCGCCTCGAGCCAGTGCGCCTCGAGCCGGTGCGCAGCGAGCCGGTTCGCCTCGAGCCGGTCCGCATTGAACCGCTCGCCGCCTGGATCGAACACAAGCCAGATGCCACCGGGATCCCCGACATCCCCGACATCCCTGACACCGAAGACGAGGCGGATGAAAATGAGCCGGATGCCTTCGGCGCGGACGAGCCGCCGATGGCCACACTCCAGGCAAACAAACCGCGACTCGGCAGCCGCGCGTGGGTGGCCGCGGGACTGATGCTGTCCGTCATGGCGGGCGTGCTGGTTGCCGGCCAGCGCTATTTCTCGCCTTCGGCGGCTCACCTGGCGACCGGCACGCTGGCAGTCAACTCGAATCCACCCGGCGCGGAGGTAATGGTCGACGATCAACCGCGCGGGCGCACGCCGCTGGGCCTGTCGCTGCCGCCGGGCCCCCATAATCTCGTTATACGGGGAGACGGCGAGCCGCGGGCGATTCCCATCACGATCGTTGCCGGTACGGCGTCGGCCCAATACGTGGAGCTGCCGAAGTCCGCACCGACGAGCGGCATGCTGCAGGTCTGGAGCGAGCCGGGCGGCGCGAAGGTTGTGATCGACGGACAGCCTCGGGGGACGACGCCGCTGACGGTGACCGATCTGGCGCCGGGCGACCATGCCGTCGCGCTCGAAAACGATCTGGGAACGGTCAATCACACGGTGACGCTCGTGCCCGGCATTCCCGCATCCCTCGTGGTACCGATGGGAGCGCCGCAAAGCGCTCCGTTATCCGGATGGATTTCGGTGTCGGCGCCCGTCGAAATGCAGCTGTTCGAGCAGGGCCGGCTGCTCGGCAGCACCAGCGTCGATCGCTTGATGCTGTCGACCGGCAAGCATGACATCGAAATCGTGAGCGAGCCGCTGGGCTACCGGGTGACGCGGAGCGTTCAGGTGTCGCCCGGCCGTGTTTCGCCCATCGCCGTGACGCTGCCGGCCGGCGTCGTGTCGCTGAACGCGACTCCGTGGGCCAATGTCTTCATCGATGGGCAAAGCGTCGGCGAGACGCCGATCGGCAATCTGTCGGTTCCCATCGGACCGCATGAATTCGCCTTCCGCAATCCGGAGCTCGGAGAACAGCGCCGGGCCATCACGGTCACCCTTCGCGAGCCGGTGCGGCTCAGCGTCGACCTCGCCAGGAAGTGAGAGCATCGAAGTGAGAGCATCAACGAAGCCGCGACCGATGAAGCCGCGATCGATGCGATGGTTTTTTCTGATCGGCGCGGTCGCGTCGATGGCCGTCCTGACTCCGCGGGCGAGCGCCGCGCAGGATCCGCTCGCCGCCGCGCGCGACCTCTACGCAGCCGCGGCGTACGAGGATGCGCTGGCCGCGCTCGAACACCTGCCGGCGACGAATGCGCCGGCCGATCGCTTCGCGATCAATCAATATCGCGCGTTCTGCCTCCTGGCGCTCGGACGCACCGCCGAGGCCGAGCAGGCGATCGAATCGGTCCTGTCTGACCGGCCGCTCTACCATCCATCGGCTGCCGAAGCTTCGCCGCGGCTGCGCTCGGCCTTCACGGCCGTGCGGCAGCGCATGCTGCCGGCGATCGCGCAGGACAAGTACAAGCAGGCCAAGAAGGCGTTCGACGAGAAAGACTTTGCCGCAGCCGAGGCGGGGTTCGGCCAGGTGCTCAATACGCTTGCCGATCCGGACCTCAGCGGTGCGGCGGCGCGGCCGCCGCTCGCGGATCTCGCCACGCTGGCGGCCGGATTCCGGGATTTGAGCGCGCGATCGGTTGCGGCGGCGCTCGAAGCTGCCAGGGCGCAAGCGGCGAAGGCCGCGAAAGAGGAGCCGCCGGCGCCGCTGCCGGTACCGGCGGGCCCGCCGGTGAAGCGCATTTTCAGCGCGGGCGAGCCGAATGTCGTTCTGCCGGTGACTGTGCGGCAGGACTTCCCGGCCTACCCGCGCGATGGGGCATCGATCGCCCCTCAGGGCAGCGTGGAAATCGTGATCGACGAAACAGGGGTGGTCGAGTCCGCAATTATCCGGAGCTCGATGAACGCGCGCTACGACCAGATTGTGCTCGGCGCCACCAAGAACTGGCGATACCAGCCTGCCACGCTCGGGGGCGCGCCAGTCAAATTCCGTAAGATGATCGCGATCTCGGTAAAGCCCGCCAGTTAGCGGCCCGTCCACCAGTTAGCGGCAGCCAGCGGCTCTATATCTCTTCCCTCGGGGCAGGTCCTTTTTTGCCCGACGCCTTGGCGCCCTTCTCTTCGAGGAACTTGATGACGGAGGAGTACTTCAAGGCCTGAGCCCCATCCAGCGCCGTCCGGCCGTCCACGTTGGCGGCGTTGATGTCGATGCCGAGCTCGACCGCCAGCTTCACCGCCTCGAGCGTCTGTGCTTCCCGCTGGGCCCGGGGCGCGTCGACCCACGCGGCGCCGCCGCCGATGCCGGTGGCGGCCATCAGCGCCGTCGTCACGTCGGCACGGTGCTCCCAGCCCTGGCCGCCTCTGCCTGCCACCACGTGATCGGCGTGCAGCACGAACATCGGATCGGCGCCATGTTTCAGGAGCAGACGCATGACGTTCGGCTCATCGAAACGGGCAGCCAGCCAGAACGGTGTAGCGCCCACGAACTCCGGCGGAAAATTGTAGTCGTGCGAGGAGCGGCGCGTGGGCGTCCAGGTTTTCAACGGCGTGCTCGCGTCGGCGCCATGATCCAGCAGCGCGGCCGCCATCTTCTCGTCGTGACGCATGATCGCTTCGTGCAGGGCGGTAAATCCGTTCGGCGCCTGATTGGGATCGGCGCCCTTGTCGAGCAGAAACGCGACCAGCTCGGTGTAACCGGAATGAGCCGCCAGCGTTGTGGCGCTGATGCCCCAGGCATCGGCATCGTTCACGCCCGCGCCGGCCGCCACGAGCAGCTTCGCCGACTCGAGATCGCCGACGCGCGCCGCAAACATCAGGGGGGTCTCGCCGCCCGCGGGGATTGTGCGGTTGTAATCCAGATACCCATGCGGCGGCACGGCCATCACCTGGCTCCAGACGTCCGACTTCGCCTTGACGTCGGCCCCGTGCGACAGCAGCACCTTCAGGACCTCAGGATGTTTCTGCGACGCTGCCCACATGAGCGCCGTCTGGCCGCGCGCGCCGTGCACGTTCACGTCGCCGCCCTTGGCAATCAACTGTTCGACGACCGCCGGATTGCCGGAGCGGGAGGCAACCATCACGGCGGTCTCGCCCGCCAGCAGCGCCGCGTTGGGATTGGCGCCGGCGGCGAGCAGGCATGCGACCATCGCCTCGCTGCCGTTCTGCGCCGCGGTCCAGAGCGGCGTGACGCCGAGATCGTTCGACGCGTTCACCTTGGCGCCCGCGTGAATCAACAGATCGGCGCTCTCGACATCGTCTTTATAGGCGGCCCAGTGCAGCGCAGTGGTGCCGTCGGCCTGCGCCGCATTCACATCGGCCTTCTTCTGCAACAGCGCGCGCAGCTCGGCCTTGTCGCCGTTTTTCGCCGCGTCGACGAGCGACAGGCGTTCTCCACCGGCGCCCATGCCAATAATGAGCAGCACCGCGAGCGCGACGGGCGCGAGATGTTTGATTCGCATCGCTTCTCCTGAAGCTCTGAACCCTGAGCCTAAAGCCCAGAGCCTAGAGCCTAGAGCCCTGAGCCTACCCTACGCCAGCGAAACCGAGTCGAGCGGTAGCTTGCCCGTGCTTCCGCCCACGTGATCGACCGGGACGCCCATCTTGTCCATCAGCGTGACCAGGAGGTTCGCCATGGTCGGCTTGCCGGTGTATGCGATGTGACGGCCGCCCTTGATCTGTCCGGAGCCGCCGCCCACCAGCATGATCGGCAGGTTGTCGCCCGAGTGCTGCGTGCTGTTGGAAATGCCCGAGCCATACAGGATGGTCACGTGATCCAGCAGCGAGCCGTCGCCATCGGGCGTGGCGCGCAGCTTCGCCAGATATTTCGCGAAGAGCTCCGTGTGGTACCGGTTGATCTTCGACATGTGCGCGATGATCTCCGGAATGTTGTCGTGGTGCGAGAGCGGGTGGTGCGCTTCGGGAACGCCGACCTGCGGATACGGCCGCGCGCTCTGTTCCTTCCCGATCATGAACGAGATGACGCGCGTGAGATCCGACTGGAACGCCAGGATCTGCAGGTCGAGCATCAGCGCGAGGTGGTCTTCGAAGACCGGCGGCGCCCCCTGCGGCTCTTCCAGCGTCGGGAGCTCGACCTCCCACTGCTCCTCGGCCTTCGCGATGCGCCGTTCGACGTCGCGAATCGCCTCGGTGTATTCCTCGACCTTCGTCTGATCCTGCGGTCCGAGATCCTTGCTGAGACTGGCGAGCTTTTCGTTCACCGAGTCCAGAATGCTCTTGTGTTGCCGCAGTCTCGCCTCACGCGCCGAGCGGTCGGTGCTGCCGCTGTCGCCGAACAGCTTCTCGAAGACCGCGCGCGGGTTCCACTCCATCGGCAGCGGCTGCGTCGGGCTCTTCCAGGACAGCGTGTGCGTGTAGACACAGCTCAACTGCCCCGTGCACGCGCCCGCGTTGGCCGGCGCGTCCATCGAGAGCTCGAGCGACCCCACCTGCGTTTCGGTGGCGAAATGCCTGGCCAGCAGCTGGTCCATCGACACGTCGGCGATGATTTCGATCTCGTTCGTGCCGCCGCGCTTGGTGCCCGTCAGGAACGATCCCGAGGCGCCGGCGTGAATGTAGTTCCAGTTGGCCTTGAGCCCCGACAGCACGAGCATCTGATTCTTGAACGGGGCCAGCGGCTCGAGAATGGGCGACAGCTCGAAGGCGGTGCCTTCGCCCTTCGGCATCCAGTACTCCATCGCCATGCCGTTCGGCACGTAGAAGGTCTGGAACCGATGGACGGGACCGGCAGCCGCGAGGCTTTTCACCGAGAACGCGGGCAGCATCGCTTCGAGAAACGGCAGCGCCAGCGTCGCCCCCATGCCGCGAAGCACCGTGCGCCGTGGCAACGATTTCGTGAGAAACGTCATGTCGACTCCTTCACTTGCTATCTTGACTATTCACTTTTGACTTTTAACTTTTCACTTTTCACTTTTCACTTTTCACTTTTAACTTCTTACTTTTAACTTTTCACTTTTAACTTTCTACTTTTCAGCTGACAGCCATCAGTTCGACGCCGCCGGCGCCCCCCGCATCAGGAACGTGGGGCTCTTCGCGATGCCGGCCACGATCGCCGACCACCTGTAGTTGCCGGCCGCCGCGTCGCGCACGATCTTCCGGACCGCGGGCCGATCGTAGTACTCGAGCCTTCGTCCGATTGCGTAGGTCATCAGCTTTTCGGTGACCGTGCGCGGAAACTGTTCGGGGTTGGCGAGCAGCAGCGCGCGGAGGCCTGACAGACCCTCGACCTTCGCGCCGCTGACCGTCGTCCCGGTTGCGTCCACGGGCCTCCCTCTCTCGTCGGCGGACCGCCAGCCGCCGATGACGTCGAAATTCTCCAGCGCAAACCCGAGCGGATCGATCACCGAATGGCAGCTGTTGCATGAGGCAAGCTGGCGGTGCTGCGCGAGCCGTTCGCGTATCGACAGGTTCTGCGCGCCAGGCTTGTTCTCGAGGTTGGTATCGACGCCCGGGGGCGGCGGCGGGATCGGCAAGCCGAAGATGTTGTTCAGCAGCCATTTGCCGCGCAACACCGGCGACGTGCGATCGGGGTACGACGTCGTCGCCAGCAGCGCGCCCTGCGCGAGCAACCCGCCGCGCTGGTCGGGATTCGCGAGCGTCACGCGGCGGAAGCGGCTGCCGTACACGCCGGGAATGCCGTAATGCCGCGCGAGCTTTTCGTTCACGAAGGTGTAGTCTGCGTTGAGCAACTCCGACACGCTGCGATCTTCGCGGATGTTGCTGCCGACGAACAGCTCGGTTTCCTTCTGGAACCCCTGCATCAGGCTCAGATCGTAGTTGGGGTATTTCGTCGGGTCGACCACCACTTCGCTCACGCGCCGCAGGTTCAGCCACTGCGCCGCGAAGTTATTGACGAGCGCATCGACGGCGCGCGGGTCGGCCAGCATGCGCCGCACTTCCCTGTCCAGAACCGCCGGATTGGCGAGCTGCCCGCGCTCGGCCAGCGACAGCAGGCGATCGTCCGGGATGCTGCTCCACAGGAAGAACGACAGACGGGACGCGACTTCGATGTCGCTCAGATGATACGGAACGAGCGCCGACGACTTCGGATCGCGATGGACGCGCAGCAGAAAGTCCGGATCGACCAGCATGCGCTCGAGCGCGAACTGAATGCCGGCGTCGAAGCTGCCGCCATCCTGCCGCCCCGCCTCGAAGAACTTCAACAGCGGCTGGACGTCCTTGTCATTGACGGGCCGGCGGAAGGCGAGACGCGTCATCTTCGACAGAATCTTCGTCGCGCATGCCCGCTCCTGCGCCACAGCCTTCGGCTCACAGACAAAAATCACCCGGCGGCTCGGAGTGTCGCTGGCAGGGCCGGCGCTCTTGTACGGACCTCCGATGAGAATCGACCCGACGTTGGCGTAGTCCATGAAGACGTTGTCGTCGGCGATCACCCTGGCCCGCTGAAGCGGCTGCGGCAGACCTTCCGGCTCCCATAGCTCGCGCACGAACGACACGCCCACCACCCGCGGTCCCGCTTCGACGGGGACGCGGACTTCCAGACCGGCGTCGCCATCGATCTGCATGTACTTTTCCCACTCGGGGTCGCCGGCAAAACCCGGCTCGCCATCGCCGGCGTAACTCGCCGCGGCCGCCCGGCCCTTGGCGCCCCCGCCGACCGTGAAGCGCTTGAGCAGTTTGCCGTCGAGCCGCACGTCGAGCTGCTGGGGCCATCCCATGCCCTTGAGGTAGTCCTGATACTGGCGCTGGAGCCGGACCTTGATCAGATACTCGCCGTTGACCGGAAAGTCATAACGAACGGCAATGCCGCCGCGCGAGCCGAACGGCAAGTCTTCGCTCTGCCGGTCGTCCTGGATCACGTGCAGCGGGATCTCGAATCGATCGAGCTTCGCGCTCGCGGGCGGAAGACCGGTGGCGAGCCGCGTCACCTGGCGCGCCACCGACATGTAGCGCTCGAGGTGCGCCGTCGAAATCGACAGCGAGTCGGCGAAATTGTCGAAGCTGCCGTCGGCCGTCTCGTCGCCGGGCAGCAGTGGCTTCACATCGAGGTCGAGCGCAAACAGATCGCGGATGGCGTTGTTGTATTCCGCGCGGTTGAGGCGATGGACGGCGCCGATGCGGCCGGGATTCGGGTTTGCCGCCCACGCGCGGTCGATGTCGTTTTCGAGCGCGGTCGCGACCGCGTGATAGGTCGCCGCGTCGGGCCGCGGCCTTCCCGGCGGCGGCATCGAGGCCTGCTGGAGCTTCGCGATGATTTTTTCCCAGACTTCGGGATTCGCGGCCGGGTTCGCCGCATCGAGCGTGTCGAGCGTGAGCCCCGCCGTGCGAAGCTTCTCGTTATGGCAGGTCACGCAATATTTGTCGAGCACTGCGCGCGGCGCGGCCGGCGGCCCTGCAGGCCCTCCAGTCGACGCAGCCGGCGCCGCTGCCGTCTGCGCGGAGGGTGTCGGCGGCGCCTGCCTGGCGGCGATCCGCACACTGGACAGAGCGATGGCGGCGCAGCCGCAGACGACAAGGCCGAGGAGAAATCGGCGCATTCGGTTTCGTCCATTTTGCCTGACAGGAGCCGCTTAAGTAAAGAAGCATAAGGGCTGAAGGACCCCGATTTTCACGCCTTGTGCGATACTGCAGGCCATTTCGAAAGGAGTTTGCTATGCGCGCCTCCCGATCCCCCCGAATCGTTGTCGGCACTGCGTGCCTCCTGGCGCTGCTCGGCGTGCTTTATGCCGCCGACCGCTCACCCTCGGCGATGGCCGGCGCCGCAAACCGGTTCCTTGCGGCCCTGTCGCCAGAACAGAAGCAACAGGCCACCTTCGCGTTCGACTCGAGCGAGCGCGAGCACTGGGGATTCGTTCCAACCGAGATCTTTGCGCGCCACGGGCTGACCATCGGCTCGATGAGCGATCCCGAGCGTAAGGCGGCCCACGATCTCCTCAAGACCGGGCTCAGCCAGAAGGGCTACCTCACCGCAACGTCGATCATGGAGCTCGAAAATGTGCTGCGGGTGATCGAGGACAACGGCGGCGGTGACGCAGCGCAAGGCCAGCGAATGGAGCGCAACCCGGTAAAGTATTTCGTGTCGATCTTCGGCGCGCCCAGCGCCCATGGGACCTGGGGATGGCGCGTGGAAGGCCACCACGTGTCGCTGAACTTCACCGTGGTGAACGGCACCCTCCTTGCCGCCACGCCGCAGTTTTTCGGATCGAACCCGGCCGAAGTGCGCGACGGCCCGAAAAAAGGGCTGCGTATTCTCGCCGAGGAAGAAGACTCGGCGCGCGCGCTCCTGATGGCGCTCGATCCATCCCAGCGCGCCAAGGCAGTCATCAACGTGACGGCGCCCGGCGACATCGTCACCTCGAACAAGGTGAAAATCGATCCGCTGGCCCCCGCCGGAATTCTCGCCGGTGAGCTCCAGGCCAACCAGCGCGACATGCTGATTCGCGTCGTCGATAGTTACGCGTCGGCCATGGCCCCCGACATCGCCGCCGATCGGATGGCAAAGCTCCGGCAGGCCGGCATCGAGAAGATCGGGTTCGCGTGGGCCGGCGAAGCCGAGCGCGGCAAGAAGCATTACTACCGCGTGCAGGGTCCGACCTTCCTGATCGAGTACGACAACACGCAGAACGACGCGAACCATATTCACTCGGTGTGGCGCGACTTCAACGGCGACTTCGGCCGCGATCTGCTGCGCGAGCACCTCGCGACCGGAGGCCACTAACCATGCGTCCAAGGCTTACGTTCCTACTGGCGTTCCCACTGGCCGGATGGCTGGTTTGCCACGCCGCTCCGGCCGCGGCCGGCGATTCACAAGATGATCGTCTCACCTTGACCGGCCTGACGCCCATCAGCCTGGTCGTCGAAGAGCTGTCGCCGGTGGCGCAGAAGAACGGGCTGACAACTGCCACCGTTCAGGCCGACGCCGAGAGGCGGCTGAAGCAAGCGGGCATTTCGCTCACTCCGGACGCCGACGCCTATTTATATGTGCACGTCACCGTCGCGGACCCGGGCGGGGCGCTGCCGCTCCCCTACTTCGTCGATGTGTCGCTGATGCAGGTGGTCACGCTGCCGCGCGGGGTGAAAACGCGCACGCCGTTGCAATACCCGACCTGGGGCGTGAACAGCCTGGGGATGGTCAGCGGCGCCGGCCTGCGCGTGGCGATCGGCGATCGCGTCGCGCAGTTTGTCGATCAATTCATCAAGGCATATCAGTCCGTGAATCCGAAACGGTAGAGGAATATACTCTCGCTCTATGCGCACTAGTGGACGGGCCACCGGATCGATGCTGTTGTCGGGCGGCGCCATGCTCTCGGCGCTCGCGGGAGTGTCGGTGCTCGTAATGCTGGCCGTCCCGTTCTCGCAACCAGGCCACGCTCAGCAGCCCCGAGCGGCTGCCGCCCCGAAGACCGGCGCTGACTGGCCGATGTACCGGCACGATTACGCCGGCACCGGCTACTCGCCGCTGACCCAGATCGATGCGAAGAACGTGTCGACGCTCGTTCAGGCATGGACCTACAGCCTCCAGAGCACTGCTCCTCCATCCGCGGCTGCCCCTGGGCGAGGCGGGCGCGGCGGTCCCGCCGGCCCGAATTCGGAGGCCACGCCCATCGTCGTCGACGGCGTGATGTTCTTGCCCACGGCGAACCGTGTGGTGGCCCTCATGCCCGACACGGGCAAGGAGATCTGGAGCTACGTGGTGACCGGCGGCGTGCCGTCGCGGCGCGGCGTCGCGTACTGGCCAGGCGAAGGCAGCGCCTCCGCCCGCATCATCTTCACGGCGGGGCGGCGCCTCATCGCGCTCAACGCGAAGACCGGCGCGCTCGACACCGCCTTCGGCAAAGGCGGCGAAGTCGATATGGTGGTGCCGTTCAACTCGGTACCGCTCATCTACAAGAACGTCGTCGTCGTAGGAGCGAACACGCTGCCACCGCCCGCCAACTCGCCGGGCAACCCGCGCGCCTTCGACGCGCGCACCGGCGCGAAGCTCTGGGAGTTCAACTCCGTGCCTCCGCCGGGCATGGTCGGCCACGACTCGTGGGAGGGCGACAGTTGGAAGGGACGCTCAGGCGTCAACGCGTGGCCGTTTTATTTCACGCTCGATGAGCAGCGCGGGCTCGTGTATCTGCCGCTGGCCTCGGCGTTGTTCAGCAACTACGGCGCCGATCGAAAAGGCGCCAACCTGTTCGGCAATTCGGTCGTCGCCGTGGACGTGCAAACCGGCGCCTACAAGTGGCACTTCCAAACCATCCACCACGATATCTGGGATGCCGATCCGCCCGCGCCTCCGGGATTGTTGGACGTCGTTCGCAACGGCCGTACGATTCCGGTCGCCGCACTCACGACCAAGTCAGGCTACTTGTATCTTTTGAATCGCGAAACCGGACAGCCGATCTTCGGCGTCGAAGAGCGCCCTGTTCCGAAAAGCGATGTGCCTGGCGAATCAACGTTTCCGACCCAGCCGTTCCCGCTGAAGCCTCCGCCCCTCGCGCGCGTGAGCTACAAGGCCGACGACCTCGTGACCGCGGCCGATACCACGCCCGAACATGTCAAGGCATGCCAGGACCTGATTCAGAAGGTCGGCGGGGTTCACAATGCCGGTCCTTTCACGCCGTGGCCGAACCGGGCCGAAGGCGCTCCGCCGGCGAGCGCGCTTGTGTTCCCGGGAATGCTCGGTGGCCCGAACTGGGGCGGCACGGCGTCCGATTTCAAATCGGGCTACCTGTTCGTGGTCAGCAGCGACGATGGTTGGTTGGGATGGATGGAGAAGGCGCCCGCCGGCTCCGAATCCACCTACGTCAGAAGTTTTCCGGAGCGCGCCGGCAACTTCGACGTGCCGATGCCGGGCGGCAACTGGCCGTGCCAGAAACCGCCATGGGGCCGGCTCACGGCCGTCAACGCATCAACTGGAAATATTGCCTGGCAGATCCGGCTCGGCGTGACCGATCAACTTCCGCCCGGCAAGCAGAACACGGGACGGCCGGGACTCTCAGGCCCCATCGTCACCGCCAGTGGGCTGTTGTTCGTCGCCTCGACCGATGACAACCGCTTCAGGGCGCTCGACGCGAAGAGCGGCAAGGAGCTGTGGGTGACCAAGCTCGATCGGCGCGGCAACGCCGACCCGATCACGTATCAGAGCAACAGCGGGAAGCAATACGTCGCCGTGGTCGCCACCGACACCTTGGCGGTCTACGCGCTGCCCTGACGACGTGAGCCCAAAGCCCAGAGCCTTGAGCCCAGAGCCTTGAGCCCTGAGCCCAGAGCCCAAAGCCCTTCTTCAGAACCTGAAACCGACGCCGAACGTCACCTGCTGCGAATTCAGGCTCTGTCCCACGCCGATAAGGCTGCTCACGAGATCCCGCGCGAAGATCTTCTTGTACCGGTAGCCGACGTCGAACGTCATCCGCCCGCTCCGCACCATGACGCCGCCGCCGACGCTCGCAAGCGGCGATGTGCGGCTGACCAGGCCCAGCCCGAGATTCAGCAGATCGGCATCCGTCGCGCTGATCCCGCCTATCCTCAGGTTCATGCGCGCAACGCCCGCCGTCGACTCGACGTAGGGACTCACCGTCGCGCGCGGCGCCAGCAATGCCTTGACACCGCCTTCAGCGTACAAGGCGGACGCCTGAATGTCGTAGGGCGAAAAGCTGAGCAGCGCGGACGTGTACGATGGAAGCACGTTTCCAATCCGTCCGACCTCGCCGATCACCTCAAAACCAGGCGTGAGGTTGACGCCCACCTGCCCCGCGAAATTCATCCCCGACGAGAAGCTGTTGCCGCCGACGAGCGACGTGCCCTGATTCAAGGAAAATCCGCTGATGAGATCAACCGACCCGCGGTTCTGAGCCGCCGCGACGCGCGGGGTCAGCATCGACATGGCCGAGAGAACGACAGCCGTCGTGAACAATCGCATGGTTCAATCCTTTATTGCGCCGATCCGATCCGGAGGGCGATGCTACCGCTCGCTCCCCGAAAACGATCGTCGCTGATGCCGCTGTTGTGTGAAGCACCGACCAACCGGTAGCCGCCGCCGACGTCAAGATGCAAGTGTTTAGTCAGGCGAACGAGGAGGTCGACCTGCGGTTCGGCGACGAGCAAATCAACCGACCGCGCCACCGTCACCGTCGATGGCAGAATCGGCGCCTTCGAGTTGCGCCCGTTGCCATTAAAAAAATCAGGAAATTCGGCATCGGCAAACGAGACCGTATCGGCAACCTTCGCACGGCCGACGCCGAACAGGCTGCGCACGCTCAATCCCACCGGCCCCTCGCCCCATGGCTGCCAGCCGACGACCGCGCCTCCGTAAGTCATGCCCCGGTAGCGCGAGCCGTTGGTGAGCGAGTAGATCCCGCCGCCCACGAGCAGTGAACGGCCGACCAGCCAGCCGCCGTAGGCGCCGGCGAGCTGCGCAGTCGATCCGTCGAACTTCGAGACTCTGAATTCAGGCGCCACAGCCAGGCGCACATGTTCCTGCTCGATCGCCATCGGGCCGCCTTGATTGACCGGGGTTCCCCGCGTTCCGGCTGTTTCCTGTGCAAGCGCGCTCGCCGGCACGGCGCCGAGCGCCAGCGAGGCCGCCATGATTCTCAGCAAACGAAGTTGTCGTGACACCGTTGGTTCCTTTCCATTAGTTCTGAGAAGACAAGCTGACGTTCAGCGGCGCCGTCGCGCCCTGTTGAACGGTCAGGTCGGTTGAGAAGGTCTTGTATCCGGACTTCTGAATCTCGACGTGATGACGGCCTTCGGGCACCTGCACGAGCAGCCGTTCACCGAGCGCGGCCGGCGTCCATCGTTCGCCGTCGATCAACACGTCGGCGTCGGCCGGCTGGACGCGCAGCGCGATCGTCCCGAATCCAGATACGGGGGCCGCTGCCGGCGCCGGCAGCGCTGACGCCGCTGACAAGAGTTCAGGAAGCGGCTGGCCGGGAATACGGGTATGCGGAAGCATCGCGCTGCCGGGCGGCGGCGGTGGCACCGGCGGCGCAAGCGGCGGTGCCTCGCTCGGCTCGCCGGCGGCCACCGGCTGCATCGTGTATCGCACCTTGTACGACTTGTTGCGCGTCAGGAATAACTTTTGATGCACGGTGCGGTACCCGTCGAGAAAAATGGTGATCTCGTGCCCGCCCGGCGAAAGCGGCAAGCTCTGAAACACGCCGTTGAAATCGTCGACGATACCCGCGTAGTAACCGTCGACGTAGACCGCCGCTTCCTTGGGCGTCACCAGCAGACGCACCTGCGCGCGGTTGTCATACACCGGAAAGTACGGGTAGCCGTAGACCCCGGGGCTCCACCACGGATATGGACCGAAGAAGGGGTCGTAGAAATAGCCACCCACAAACACGAGGCTGTGCCGGCCCCTCCACTGGGCAGAGGCCTCTTGTGGCTGAAAGGCCTGAAAAGCAATGATGGCGATGGTCGCGAGAGCGGCTGCCGCGATGGACCGTGATGGACGCATAGGTTTTTCCGACGAGGGGGAGCTGGCGCTCCGTCTCTGATGCACAAACGCTGCCGCGCTGGAACCTGACCGTTATGAGCCGTTTCCAAGGGTTTCCAGACGCTTGGCGGTCGATCCCGAGGCTGGCGTTCACGGGGGGCGACACCCAGTGTCACCTCGTGAGATCGGCCCGTGAGATCGGCCGGGGTGTAAGATTTCGACATCATCTCTCCTCACAGGAGGCTCTCGATGGCCGCCTATTCATTTCAAATCAACGGAAAAACCATCACCGTCGATTCGTGGGATCCCGCCCAGCCACTCCTTTATGTGCTTCGCGGCAGCGCCGGGCTCCACGGGCCGAAATTCGGCTGCGGCCTGGGACAGTGCGGCGCCTGCAGCGTGCTCCTCGACAATCAATCGACGCGCTCGTGCACCCTGCCCATCAGCCGCGTCGCCGGCCGCCGGATTACGACCATCGAAGGACTCGGCTCACCCGAGAACCCTGATCCCGTTCAAGCGGCCTTCATCGCGGAGCAGGCTGCGCAGTGCGGTTACTGCACAAGCGGCATGATCGTGTCCGCAAAAGCGCTGCTGGCCCGCACGCCGAATCCGACAATCGAACAGGTGAAGCAGGGCCTCGACGGCAACCTTTGCCGATGCGGCACCCACACGCGCATCATCCGCGCCGTCCTGCGTGCCGCCAGGGGGTAGGTGATCCGATGGACACCCTCACATCGATTTCACGCCGCGATCTCCTCAAGGCTGGTGGCGCGCTCGTCGTCAGCTTCTCGTTCGGCTCGCTGCTGCCCGAGTCGGGAGCGGCGCAGAGTCTCAGTGGCGCAACCGCCGCAACTCCTTCCCGGCCGCTCGATCCGGCCAGACCGCTCGATCCGGGCGATGTCGACAGCTTCTTTGCCATTCACGCCGATGGCCGCATCACGCTGTACATGGGTAAGGTGGACATCGGAACGGGACTGCGTGTCGCCGTGGCGCAGATGGCGGCTGAAGAACTCGGCGTGCGGCCCGAACGCATCTCGGTCGTCGATGGCGATACCGCCCTGTGCCCCGATCAGGGTGGCACCGGAGGCAGCACCGGCCTCACGCGAGGCGGAACGGAGATCCGGCAGGCGGCGGCGACAGCACGGCAAGCCCTGATCGCGCTCGGGGCAGCGCGATTGGGCCGGCCCGCAAGCGACCTCACGATCGTCGATGGTCAGGTGCGCCCCGCCGGCGGAGGCGCCGGCGTCGAGTTCGGTGCGCTCGTTGGCGATCGGCAGCTCTCCGTCAAGGTCGATCCGAAAGCGCCGCTTCGAGACCCGGCGAGCTACACGGTCGTGGGAACGCCGGCGCCCCGCCCCGACATGCCGGCCAAGTGCACCGGCCGTCATGTGTACGCGCACGACTTCAGCCTGCCGGGCATGCTGCACGGCCGCGTCATCCGTCCACCCGCGATCGGCGCGAAGCTGCTGACCGTCGATGAGTCTTCGATCCGGGATATTCCCGGTGTCCGCCTGGTCCGGATTGAAAGCTTCCTTGCGGTGGTCGCCGGCGACGAATGGGCGGCTATCCGGGCCGCCGGCGCACTCAAGGCAACCTGGAGCGACTCGCAGCCGCTTCCCGACGTTCGCAACAGTAACCAGCTTCAGGCCTACACGCGGACCATCGGCCTCGATCGCGACGAGACGCTCGTGACGCGCGGAGACCCCGCGGCGGCCTCCGCCGCAAATAACGCAAAAAAATTGTCTGCGACCTATTTCTGGCCGTTCCAGAGCCATGCGTCCCTCGGTCCGTCGTGCGCGGTCGCGGATGTGCGCGCCGACGGCAGCTCGACGATCTGGTGCGCCTCCCAGGGGACGCACGGCCTGCGCCTCAACCTGTCAAAAGTGTTCGGGCTTCCGGCAGCCAGGATGCGCGTCGTGTTTCTCGACGGATCCGGCTCGTACGGCACCAACGGCGGAGACCATGTCACCGCCGACGCTGTGCTGCTCTCGAAGACCGTCGGGCAGCCGGTTCGCGTGCAGTGGAGCCGGCAGGATGAGCTCGGCTGGGATCCGAAAGGTCCGCAGCAACTCCTCGACCTGGAAGGCGCGCTCGATGCAGCCGGCCGCATCGTCTCGTGGGACACACAGATGTGGCTGCCCGCCGCGGTGCCCGGCACACGGGCGTTCCACGCCGCGGATGCTGCTGGCATCCCGCAGGAGCATGGGCAGGGCGCCGGAGCGATTACGCAAAACGGCGACCCTCCCTACCAGGCCGGCAACGTTCGCGTGCGGGTGCACTGGCGGAAAGACCCGGTGTTGCAGCTCTCCAACCTTCGCGCGCCTGGAAAAATCGCGAACGTGTTTGCGGTGGAGAGCTTCACCGACGAGCTCGCCGCGGCGGCCGGCGCCGACCCGGTCGCGTTCCGCTTGAGCAAGCTCGCCGATCCGCGCGCTGTCGAGGTGCTCACGCGCGCCGCTCAGGCGATCGGCTGGCAGCCGCGGACCTCGCCAAATCCACAGGCGCGCCAGGGAAATCTGATGGTGGGCCGCGGCATCGCCTACATGCGGTACAAGCAGGCCGAAAATTACGTGGCGACGGCGATCGACGTGGCGGTCGATTCGGTGAGCGGGCGCATCAACGTCCGGCGCGTCGTCTGCGCTCATGACTGCGGGCTGATCGTCAACCCGGACGGGCTGAAGAATCAGATCGAAGGCTGCATCGTGCAGACGCTGAGCCGCGCGCTGCACGAAGAGGTGACGTTCGATCGCTCGCATGTGACGAGCGTCGATTGGGCGAGCTATCCGATTCTGCGATGCTCCGAAGCGCCCGCGGTCGAGGTGATCCTGGTGAACCGTCCGGACCAGCCATTGCTGGGTGCCGGGGAAGCGGCCACCTCGCCGGTGGCCGCGGCGCTCGCCAACGCGATTTTCGACGCGACCGGCGAACGGCTGCGAACGGTGCCGTTCACAGCCGCCCGCGTCAAAGCCGCGCTCGGCACCAATTAGCCAGCTGACAGCCAGCTGAGCCGGCTCGGCCGGCTGGCAACCGCCGTGTTGCGGCCGCCGGCCGGCGATTGCCCGCGCCGCCTACTTCGTGATCACTCCGCAGGCGATCCGATCGCCGGCGTTGCCCGCCGGATCGGTTTTCATGTCGTCGGCCTTCGCGTGAATCACCAGCGCGGTGCCACCATTCGAGAACACCGAATGCGTATCAGCACCCATGTTCACACGCGGGTCGGTGATGGTGGCCTTCGCGGTGCCTTTGGCGCCGACGGTGAAGTTGGGCATGTCACCGGCGTGCGGCCCATCCGGACTCTGCAGACCGTGCTTCTTCATGTCCGGGTTGAAATGCCCGCCCGCGGTGGTGAACGCCGGACCCTCGCACTTGGCGACCGAATGAATATGGAGCGCGTGCTCGCCCGGAGTCAGACCTGTGAGGTTGAGGGCGATGCTGACGCCTTGCTTGGCGGGCGAGACAACCGCGGTACCGACCGCTTTGCCCTGGCCATCTTTCAACTGGACCGTGACCTTGCCGGGTTTGGCGGGCGCCTTCTGAGCGACGGCCCGGATGCCGAGAACCGAAACTAGTACAATTAGAACGAACGCGAGCACGCTGTATGGTTTTTTCATTGATGCCTCCACCGCGCATTACATCAGAATGATTTCCCTGACGCAACGCCGAATTGGCACCGAAGCTGCACCGAAGACGGACATGAAATTGTGTGTACTCGGGGCCGGCCTGGCGATGGCCGTGATAGCGCTCGGTGGAGCCGCGGCCACACAGGCTCCGGAGCCCGGCGAAAAGGCCACCATCGGCGAAAAGACCACCATCGGCGAAAAGACCACCATCATCGTGAACGTGACCGGACTCCGGAACGCCAAAGGCAAAGTCGACGCGCTGCTGTTCGTGTCGCCGAACGGGTTCCCGGACGACGACTCGAAGGCGTTCGACAAGGACGAGGTGTCAATCGATCCGGAGACGATGAGCGCGCAGATCGTGTTCACGGACGTGCCCCGCGGATCCGCCGCGGTGACGGTGTTGCACGACGAGAACATGAACCGCAAGCTCGACAAGAACTTCTTCGGCATTCCCAAAGAAGGCTACGGAACCTCGAACAATCCCAGGAAAGCCGCGCACAATCCCAGATGGAGCGAGGCTAGCTTTCCAGTGGACCGCCCCGAAGTGATCGTCCCGATCAAATTGATCTACTGGTGAGGCTCCGCTTTGCACATAGCCGAGCGTTCGTCAGCGACGGCTATGTGCTATGAAAACGCGCCAGTGGGCGCGTTTTCCGCGGAGGGCTCCGCGTTGCACATAGCCGAGCGTTCGACCGCCGACCGCTGATTGCTGATCGCTGACTGCTGACTGCTGACCGCTGAGCGCCGACCGCTGATGCTGACCGCTGCCCCGCGGAGCCGATCCAGCGCCGCTGGTGTCTAAGCTGTACGCCTCTTCATCTCGCAAAAGGAGTGTGCAGCATGGCACGCGAAATGTTCCGCGACGTGACCGATCCGTCCATCAGAGTCGGCAATCAGCAGTGGCACACGCTGCCGCTCTCGATTTTTGCGCACATCATCGTCATTGTCTTGCTCATCGTCGTCCCGCTGATGGCCGGCGATATCCTGCCGACGCCGCGATCGTTCACCGCTTCATTCGTGGCGCCGCCACCGCCGCCCGCGCCGCCTTCTCCGCCTGCTCCCGCACGCTCGCAGATCGCGAAGCCGATCCTCCAGGAGAATCCGGACGCCGCGCCATTGGAAGCGCCGCGCGAGATCACCCGCGAACCAGGATTCATCTTGCCCGAACCTGAGGCGAACGCGTCCAGCTTTACCGGCACGGTCATCGGTGCCGGCTTCGTCGAAGCCGCCCCGCCTCCTGTTGCGG
>DASZHO010000057.1:0-2233 GCA_035937795.1 Vicinamibacterales bacterium
GTCATGGCGCTGACTTCCCGCGGAGTGCAGTCGCCGTAATGGCACAGCATGAACACCGTTCGCTGACGGCCGTCGAGGCGATCGATGGCCGTCGCGATGCGCTCCCGGCGCTCCCGTGCCAGCAGTCGCGCTTCCGGACTGCGGTCGCGTGGCCCGGCCACCCAGGCGCGGAACTCGTCGGCCTCGCTCGTTTCGCCCGCCGGGATGAGCCATCGTTCACGGCGCGCCCGTGCCTTGCGCCGATCGAGGCAGCCGTTGATGAGAATCCGTGTGAACCAGACCTCGAACGGCCACGCCTCGCGATACGAGCTGATGTGGGAGAAGACCTTGACGAACGCGTCCTGGACGGCCTCGTCCGCCTCGGAGGCGTCGCGCAGGTACTGGTACGCGATCCTTGACGCGCGGCGCTGATGGGCTTCCACCAGTCCGCTGAACAGCTCCCGTGCCTGCTCCAGGTCGCCACGGTCGACCAGCTGGCGGAGCAAGATGGCCAGCTGCGTGTCCGGGGAGACCGGCGCAGAGACCGGGCGGCGCCCGCGGACGGGCGCACCGGACGCCAGTCCGCCAATGGCGTCAGCAGAGGACACACCGACCGCGCTTCGAAACTCACTCATACAGGCATACGGCCGCAACGGAATGGCTGTTTACAGTTTACCCCATCCTTTCCCGGATTGTTGACTTGGATTGATCGAGACGGTACGATCCTCAGCTTCTGCCAAGAGTAGTGGTGCGGTACCCTGGGGAGTCCCGAATGAGTACTGAAGTTGAGCGCGGCCTTGGCCTCGAGCGCGAGGGAATCGAAACCACTTCCGTCAAATGGAACCTGTCGGCCGCGGCGCTGTACGAAGAGGCGCTTCGACGGGAGGAAGCGGTCCTCGCCGAGGAGGGTCCGCTGGCTTGCCGCACGGGCCAGCACACCGGCCGCTCCCCGAACGACAAGTTCGTGGTGCGCGAGCCGTCGAGCGAGGCCCACATCGCCTGGGGCGCGGTCAACCGGCCGATGGAGACGGCGCATTTCGACGCCCTTCACCGCGATCTGCTCGGTTCGTTGACGGGCAAGCGGCTCTACGTCCTGGATTGCTTCGCCGGCGCCGACCCGGAATATCGTCTACCGATTCGTGTGATCAACGAATTCGCCTGGCACAACCTGTTCGCGCGCAACCTGTTCATCCTCGATCCCGCGGCGCTTGCGGCGCACACTCCCCAGTTCACCGTGATCGATGCGCCAACCTTTCATGCCGATCCCCAGCGGCACGGCACGAGGGGCGAGGTCGTGATCGCCGTCAACTTCGAGAAAAAGCTGGTCCTGATTGGCGGCACCAGCTACGCCGGAGAGATGAAGAAATCGATCTTCAGCATCCTGAACTACATTCTCCCGCTGCGCGGCGTCCTGTCGATGCATTGCTCGGCCAACATCGGCCGCGCCGGTGACGCGGCGCTGTTCTTCGGGCTGTCGGGTACCGGCAAGACCACCCTGTCGAGCGACCCGGACCGGATGCTGATTGGCGACGACGAGCACGGCTGGAGCGACCGCGGCGTGTTCAATTTCGAGGGCGGGTGCTACGCGAAGACCATCAAGCTGTCGGCGGAGGCCGAGCCGCAGATCTATGCGACGACGCGCCGTTTTGGCACGGTCCTCGAGAACGTGGTCATCGATCCCGAAACACGCGCGCTCGATCTCGACGACGACCGGCTCACCGAGAACACGCGGGCCGCCTATCCGATCGACTTCATCGACAATGCGGTCCCCTCGGGGCAGGGCGGGCATCCGCGGAACATCGTGATGCTCACCGCGGATGCGTTCGGCGTGCTGCCGCCGATCTCGCGGCTGACGCCCGACGGCGCGATCTATCACTTCCTGTCGGGATACACCGCCAAGGTGGCCGGCACCGAAAAGGGTGTGACCGAGCCCCGGGCGACGTTCAGCACCTGCTTCGGCGCTCCGTTCCTGCCGCTCGCGCCCGGCCATTACGCCCGGATGCTGGGCGAGAAGATTGCGCAGCATCAGACCCGTGTGTGGCTCGTCAACACCGGGTGGACCGGCGGGCCTTACGGGGCCGGCAAGCGCATGAAGATCGCCTACACGCGGGCCATGATCACCGCGGCTCTCTCCGGCGCGCTCGACAAGGTGGCCGACGAAAAGGATCAGGTCTTCAACCTCGACGTGCCGACCTCGTGCCCGGGTGTACCGGCCGATGTGCTCAATCCCAGGAGCACGTGGGCCGACCCGGCC
>DASZHO010000058.1:0-6799 GCA_035937795.1 Vicinamibacterales bacterium
GGCGTGTGCGCGCTCGGCTTGATGTTCGGCCTGATCAACTTCACGCGGCTGAAACGGCTGCCGGTGCACCGATCGATGCTCGAGGTGTCCGAGCTGATTTACGAAACGTGCAAGACCTACCTCACCACGCAAGTCAAATTCATCGGCATTCTCTGGCTGTTCATCGGCGCCATCATGCTGGCGTACTTCAAGTTTCTCGCGACCGACGCGGCGGGCGAGCACATGGGCTGGAGCACGGTCGGCATCATCCTGCTCTTCAGCCTGGTGGGGATCGCCGGCAGCGTCGGCGTGGCGTGGTTCGGGATCCGCGTGAATACGTTCGCGAATTCACGAATGGCATTTGCCAGCCTGCGCGCCAGGCCGTACCAGCTGCATGCGATTCCGCTCGAGGCGGGCATGAGCATCGGCATGCTGCTCATCAGCGTCGAGCTCTTCATCATGCTCTGCATCCTGCTCTTCATTCCGGGTAGCTATGCGGGTCCATGCTTCATCGGTTTCGCCATCGGGGAATCGCTCGGCGCGGCGGCGCTCCGCATCGCGGGCGGCATTTTTACGAAGATCGCCGACATCGGCGCCGATCTGATGAAGATTGTCTTCAACATCAAGGAAGACGACGCGCGCAATCCGGGCGTCATCGCCGATTGTACGGGCGACAACGCCGGCGATTCGGTCGGTCCGAGCGCCGACGGCTTCGAAACCTACGGCGTGACCGGCGTCGCGCTGATTTCTTTCATCCTGCTCGCGGTGCCGGACAAGACGGTTCAAGTGCAGTTGCTCGTCTGGATCTTCATGATGCGCATCATGATGGTGATCGCCAGCGGCCTCTCGTATCTGGTGAACGCCGCCGTCACGCGCGCGCGCTATCACGAGGCGACTGCGCTGAACTTCGAAGCGCCGCTGACGGCGCTGGTGTGGCTCACGTCGATTGTGTCGGTGGCAACGACCTACCTCATCTCGTATCTGCTGATTCCGGGTCTGGGCGATGGCACGCTCTGGTGGAAGCTGTCGACCGTGATCACGTGCGGCACGCTGGCCGGTGCGATCATTCCCGAGCTGGTGAAAATCTTTACGTCCACGACCTCGTCGCACGTCCGCGAGGTGGTGGCCTCGTCGCGCGAAGGCGGCGCGTCGCTGAACATTCTGGCCGGGCTCGTGGCCGGAAACTTCAGCGCGTACTGGCTGGGCCTGGTGATTGCCGGCCTGATGGGAATCGCCTACTGGGTCAGTCCCGCGTTCGATCCGCTGATGCAAGCGCCCGCCGTCTTTGCGTTCGGCCTGGTGGCCTTCGGGTTTCTGGGCATGGGGCCGGTGACCATTGCCGTGGACTCGTACGGTCCGGTGACCGACAACGCACAGTCGGTGTTCGAACTGTCCCTTATCGAACAGATTCCCGGCGTGAAGGAGGAGGTCAGGAGCCAATATGGCTTCACACCCGACTTCACGACAGCCAAGGACCTGCTCGAAGAAAACGACGGCGCGGGCAATACGTTCAAGGCCACGGCCAAACCGGTGTTGATCGGCACCGCCGTCGTGGGCGCGACCACGATGATCTTTTCCATCATCGTGGTCCTGACCGCGGGCCTCACCCGGAATCTGGAGAATCTCTCGGTGCTGCACGCGCCCTTCCTTCTTGGCCTCATCACCGGCGGTGCGGTGATCTACTGGTTTACCGGCGCCTCCATTCAGGCCGTGACCACAGGGGCGTACCGGGCGGTCGAGTTCATCAAGGCCAACATCAAGCTCGAAGGGGTGGAAAAGGCCTCGGTCGCCGACAGCAAGCGCGTGGTGGAGATTTGCACCTTGTATGCCCAGCGGGGCATGTTCAACATCTTCCTGGCGGTGTTCTTCTCGACGCTGGCCTTCGCCTTCGTGGAACCCTATTTCTTTATCGGTTACCTGATTTCCATCGCGTTGTTCGGCCTGTTCCAGGCGATTTTCATGGCAAACGCAGGCGGCGCTTGGGATAATGCGAAGAAAGTCGTCGAAGTCGAGTTGAAGGAGAAAGGCACCCCGCTGCACGCGGCGACCGTCATTGGCGATACCGTCGGCGATCCCTTCAAGGACACCTCGTCGGTCGCAATGAATCCGATCATCAAATTTACGACGCTGTTTGGCCTCCTCGCCGTGGAACTGGCGGTGAAACTGACAGCCGAGCAGGGCTCGCAGGTGTCGCGCGGGCTGGCGGCGCTGTTTTTCATGGCCTCGATGATTTTTGTCTGGCGGTCGTTTTACACCATGCGAATCAAGACGGCGGCAGGACACTGAAGCCTGGCCAGGTGGCGCCAAATCCGGAATCTTGGCGACTTCTTGAGACGTTTTGCGTGTTGACTTTGACCATACCGGGTCATAGAATGCGCGGGTTTTCCTTGCGGCAGCCTCGATAGCCCTCAGCGGTGCGGCGATACCGCTGAAACCTCGGACCAGAATCGCTTTTGCGGTGTCTAATCCGGGTGCCCGTATTTTGCACGCGTTTTTGCGGCTGGTTATCGCCGACCTCTAGATTCGGCAGGAGGATTCAGACGTGGCACGCGATATGTTCGGTGACATCGTGAAGCCCTCGATCACCGTCGGGAGCAAGCAGTGGTACACGCTCCCGCTCTCGATCCTGGTGCACGTGGTCGTCATCGGTGCTTTGATTGTCATTCCGCTCATGGCAGCCGACGTGCTGCCGACACCCCCGGGCATGATGGACGCGTTCGTGGCGGCGCCGCCGCCCCCGCCCCCTCCGCCGCCCCCACCGCCTCCGCCCCAGGCTGCCGCGCCCAAACCGATCATGGATGTGAATCCGTCGGCCGCGCCGGTCGAGGCGCCGTCGCAGATCAAGCCCGAAACAGGCATCGTCGAGGAGCGCGTCGCCACCGTGTCGGGCGACATCGGCGGCGTCGTCGGCGGCATTCCCGGCGGCGTGCCGGAAGCCCCTCCGCCCCCTCCGCCCCCGCCTCCCGCGCCGGTTCGCGTAGGCGGCAACATTCAGGCCCCGAGAAAAGTCAAGGACGTCCCCCCCACCTATCCGCCGATCGCGCAGTCGGCGCGCGTGCAGGGGGTGGTCATTCTCGAAGCCACGATCGGCCCGGATGGCCGCGTGCAGGACGTGAAGGTCCTGCGCTCGATTCCGCTGCTCGACGCGGCGGCCATCGACGCCGTGAAGCAGTGGCAGTACACGCCCACGTTGCTGAACAGCGTCCCGGTGCCGGTCATCATGACGGTGACCGTGAATTTCACCTTGCGATAGATAACCGCGAACTTCGGACTGAATCGTAAAACCAGCGAATTCTCATCAAGGAGACGGACGATGGAAGGCGGACTGAATCTCGTAGACATGTGGGGGACGATGACCATCGTCGCCAAGGCAATCGCAATCGTGTTGTTCTTCATGTCGATGTGGTCCATCGGCGTGGCGGTCGAGCGCATCTACACGTTCATGCAGGCAAAGAGCCAATCGAAGGTTTACGCCCCGCAAGTTGCCAAGCACCTCAAGGATGGCCGGCTCAAGGACGCCATCGCGATTTCCACCAACAAGAACTATCGCTACAGCCACCTCGCGAAAGTGGTGCTGGCCGGCTTGCAGGAATATCAGTTCCAGCAGGAGAACGCCGGCGGGTTGAGCCGTGAAGAGCTGCTCGACACCGTCCGCCGGTCGATTCAGCGCGCCACCGCACTCACCGCCAACGACCTGAAGAAGGGCGTCGCCGCGCTGGCGACGATCGGCGCGACCGCGCCGTTCGTCGGACTGCTCGGCACGGTCGTCGGCGTCATCAACGCATTTGTCGGTATCGCCTCGACCGGCTCGGGTGGCATCGGCGCCGTCTCTGCCGGTATCGCGGAAGCGCTCATCGAAACAGCGCTCGGACTGCTGGTGGCCATCCCGGCGGTGTGGTTCTACAATTATCTGACGAACCGGATCGAGTACTTCAACGTCGAGATGGACAACTCGTCGTCGGAGCTCGTCGACTACTTCATCAAGAAGACGGCGTAACATCAAGTATAGAAGGACTGAAGGACTGAAGGAGTGAAGTGAGGCCGTCGTCTTCACTTCACCACTTCACGCCTTCGATACTTCATTATTTGAAGTAAGGGAGTAACAACTATGGCAATGGATATGGGCGGCGCCAAGGGTGAGGTCAAGGCCGATATCAATGTGACCCCGCTCTGCGACGTCATGCTGGTCTTGCTGATCATCATGATGTTGGTCGCGCCGATGCTGCAGAAGGGCGTTGACGTGAAGCTGCCGACCGCGGCGAACACCACCGACAAGCCCGATACGCAGGGACAGACCGTCGTCGCCATCGGCGCCGACAAGCGTGTGTTCCTGAACACCGCCCAGATACGGCCGTCGGATCTCACGTCGAAAGTGGTCGACGCGCTCGAGAAGCAGAAAGACAAAGTCGTGCTGATCAAGGCCGACCAGGACGTGGACTACGGCACCGTGATGGAAACGATGGATAACTTGCGCGCGGCGGGCGTCGAGGATATGGGCCTGATCACCGAGCGCAAGGTGAAAGCCGGAGGCAACTGATGTCTGGAGGACGCTCGCACGCGAAAAGCCACTTCGGCGCCGACGAAAACTACAAGGGCAAGGAGCTCCACGCGAGCTCGGACATGAACATCACGCCGATGATCGACGTGCTGCTCGTGCTGCTGGTCATTTTCATGGCCTCGTTGCCGCTCACCCAGAAGGGCCTCGACATCAACCTGCCGGCCGAAACCAAGACGGCGCAGCAGCAGCAGCCGGATACCAGCCAGATCGTGCTGGACTTCACGGCCGACCGCCACATCACGATCAATAAACAGGATGTGACGCTGGGCGAGCTGGAAGCAAAGCTGCGGAGCATCTTCGAAGAGCGCAAGGAAAAGACGATGTTCCTCTCGGCCGCCGGCTCGCTTCGCTACGGCGAAATCGTGGCGGTGATCGACGCCGCCAAGGGCGCCGGAGTCGAGAAGGTTGGCATCGTCACCGAGGGTATGAAAAGAGCCGCGGGTGTGAACCCCGCCAACTGAATTGACAGACTCAAGGCTCCGGGCTTAGGGCCTGAACGCGCAGACACAAAAACGGGCCGCTCCCTGTCGAGGAAGCGGCCCTTCCTGTTTCTGGCCTTGAGCCTTGAGCCCTGAGCCTTTAATTCCCCTTCGTCTGCTTCTGCTTCAGGTCCGCTGCCTTCTTCTGCAGGTCGGTGGCTTCCCTCAAGAGCTCCTGCTGCTTCTTGACATCCTTCTCCGTGGTCGCCTGCAGCCTCAGGAGCAGGCCCTTGTAGACGATGGCGTCCACGTAGTCGGGCTTGATCTCGAGGGCCTTCTCGACCTCGTCTAACCCCTTCTCGACGTAATCCCGCTTCTGCGCCTCGGTGAGGCGCGTATTCCGGAACGCCTCGTCCTGGTAGTAGGCCGCAATCGAGTAGTGCGCCTCGGGGTTCTTCGGCTCGAGCGTGGCGCGCTGCTGGACCGCCTCGATGAGCTTCTCGAACTCGCCCTGGCGCTGGTAAAAGCCCGCCAGTTGCTGGTAGACCGTGGCGTCCTTCGGTTTCATGTCTTTGGCCTTGTTGTACATGGCCTCGGCCTGGTCGAGGTTGCCGTTGTCCTCGTAGATCTTCGCGAGCATGAAGTAGTTGGTGGTGTCGTTCGGATCGAGCTGGATCATCTGCTGGACGATGGGCTCGGACTGGGTCGGGTCGTTGAGCTTGTCCGGGCCGTAGGCATAGACGAGGTAGTCGAGCGCCAGCTTCTTGATTTTCGGGTCCGGTGATTTCTGCGCCGCGAGCTTGTAATTCCCGATGGCCTTCTGCAGGAAGGCGTCGTTTTCCTTCTCACCCTTGCGGGCCGGCTTGTAGAGGTTATCGTAGCTGTTGCCTAGAAAGAAGTACGCTTGAGTGCCGGTCTGCGAGTCCGGATCGGCTTGGATGACCTCCTCATATTTGGCGGCCGCCTCCTTGTAGCTCTGCGTCTGGTACAGGCCGTTGGCTTCCTTGAACGACTTGCGCGCCTGCAGGTTGGCCAGCCGGCTGCATGCGCTCGACGCCACTACCAGGAAGATGGCCGCGGCGGCCAGTATAGCCTTACGTCGCACACGCATCAGATCCCCCTTCAAACTCATCAAAACACGCGATTTTTGGGAAAAACCCGCCAAGTATATGGACCGCTAAAAGGCAAGTCAAGGCATCCTGTATCATGAGATAAACGGCTGCCGATATTACGGTTAGACACCAGTTAGCGATTTTTGGCCGGGAAGAGGAGGCCGCGAAGCGGGGGGGGGCGCCGGCCCCGCAAGCCGGGTCCCACGCGCGACAGCCGCGCGCCCGAGCCGGAAGCGGAGCGACCCGAGCGGCGTGAGGGCGCCCCGCGAGAGACAGATGATCAGATTTGAGGATTTGCTCGAGCGGGTCCGGAGCTACACCTCCGACGAGGAACGGGAGTTCCTCCGGCGGGCGTACGTCTTCTCGGCGCTCGAGCACAAAGGGCAGGTCCGCCACTCCGGCGAGCCCTATCTGGTGCACCCGCTCGAAGTGGCGAGCATCCTGGCCGACATGCGGCTGGATCCGGTGGCGATCGCCGCCGGCCTGCTGCACGACGTCGTCGAGGACACCCTCACCACGATCGAAAAAATCGAGGAACATTTCGGCCCCGAGGTGGCGCACGTGGTCGAGGGCGTCACCAAGATCGGCGCCATCCCGTTTTCGTCGAGCGAAGAGCGCCAGGCGGAGAACTTCCGCAAGATGCTGCTGGCGATGGTCGACGACATCCGCGTCATCCTGGTGAAGCTCGCCGACCGCCTGCACAACATGCGGACGCTCGAGCACATGTCGGA
>DASZHO010000059.1:0-18756 GCA_035937795.1 Vicinamibacterales bacterium
TTCATATGGTCCCTCCTGGTGAATGAAAATCGGATGGTGAAGATAACACAAGCCGATTTTCGGAGACGAAAGTCTTGCGAAAGTACTATAGTGACGCGGTGGAAACCCCTGTCGCACCGGCTACCCCGGCCATCCCTGCCACCCCGGCCATCCCTGCCACCCCTTCCACTTTTGACGGGCTGAACCAGCGCCAACTCGAGGCGGCGCGGTTCGGTGGAAACCTGCCCGCCGGCCCTCTGCTGATCATTGCCGGCGCCGGCACCGGGAAAACAAACACGCTCGCCCACCGCGTTGCGCATCTGGTGCAGGAGGGCGCAAGCGCCGATCGCATTCTCCTGCTTACGTTTACCCGCCGGGCGGCGCTCGAAATGACCCGCCGTACCCAGCGGATCGTCGGCGACACGAAGAGAGAAGTACGCTTCCCGTGGTCTGGAACGTTCCACTCGGTCGCCAACCGCCTGTTGCGGCGATATGCGGCAGCCCTGGGGCTCGATGCCGGCTTCAGCGTGCTCGATCGCGGCGACGCCGCGGACCTGATGGATGTGGTGCGCCACGAGCTCGGGCTCTCGAATGCGAAGAAGCGTTTTCCCCGCAAGGACACGTGCCTCGCCATCTACTCCCATCGTGTAAACACACAGCGGCCGCTCGTCGACACGCTCGAAGCGATGTTCCCCTGGTGTGCCGAGTGGGAAGAAGAGCTCACGCGGCTGTACCGCGCGTACGTTGAGAAGAAGCTGGCGAACCAGGCGCTCGATTACGATGATTTGTTGCTTTACTGGCACGCCGCGATGTCGGACCGCCGGCTCGCAGCCGAGGTTGGCTCGCAGTTCGACCATGTTCTCGTCGACGAATATCAGGATACCAACGTTCTTCAGGCCGAAATCCTCAAGCTGTTACGCCCGGAAGGCGACAGCGTCACCGTGGTGGGCGACGATGCCCAGGCGATTTACTCGTTCCGGGCCGCCACGGTGGAGAACATCCTGGGGTTTCCGAAACAGTTCTCGCGCGCCGACGGCTCGGCAGCGACGGTGGTGACGCTCGAGGAGAATTATCGCTCGACCCAGGGCGTGCTCGATGCGGCCAACGCGCTGATCGGCGAGGGCGAGCGGCAGTATCGAAAGGTGCTGCGCGCTCACCGGGGAAACGGCCGCCGGCCGCGCTATGTGACAGTGGTGGACGATCAGGGCCAGGCAGAATACATCGTGACGCGCGTGCTGGAAACGCGTGAGCACGGCGTTGCGTTGAGGCATCAAGCGGTGCTGTTCAGGAGCTCGCACCACAGCGACACGCTGGAGCTGGAGCTGACGCGGCGGAATATTCCGTATGTGAAATACGGCGGGTTGAAATTTCTCGAAGCCGCGCACGTGAAAGACATGCTGTCGGTGCTGCGGTGGGCCGACAACCCGAAGAACCGCATTGCCGCGTTTCGCGCCTTGCAGCTGCTTCCTGGAATGGGTCCCGCCACCGCGGAGCATCTTCTGCGGCGCTTCGAGTTGTCGGGATATGCGTGGTCGAGCTTTCGCGGGCTTTCGGTCCCTCCCGCGCTCGCCGGCGCATGGGCCCCGTTTGAAGCGCTCATGCTGCAGCTTGCCGTGCCTGAAGCGCCGTGGCAGGGACAGGTGGGGCTGGTGCGCCGCTGGTTCGACCCGCACCTGGAGCGGATTTACGATGCCGCGCACGTGCGCGCGGGCGATTTGCTGCAGCTGGAACGGATTGCGGAGCAATTTGCCACACGCGAACAGTTCCTCACCGAGCTGGCGCTCGATCCGCCGGCAGCGACCGGCGACGCGTCGGGCACCCCATCTCTCGACGAGGATTATCTCGTGCTCTCCACCGTCCACTCCGCGAAAGGACAGGAGTGGGACTCCGTGTACGTGCTCAACGTCGCAGACGGAGAGTTTCCCTCCGAGTTCGCCACCGGAAAGGCCGATCAAATCGAGGAAGAGCGGCGGCTGCTCTACGTGGCGATGACACGCGCGAAAAACGATCTGCACTTGATTGCGCCGCTCAAGTACTACGTGACCAGCCAGCCAAAGATGGGCGATCGCCACGTGTATGGCGCGCGGAGCCGCTTCCTCACCAGGGCCGTGATGGCCACGCTCGAACCGGTGGTGTGGCCGGACCAGCAAGAGGGAGCCGGGGAAGCGCTGCCAGGCCCGGCGCGAATCGACGTGGCCGGCAAGTTGCGCAGGCTGTGGACGTGACTAATGCCGGGCAGCTTTTTGCTGCTCGTCGAGGATCGCGTGGAACATCGCCTCCTCGATGTCCGCCTCGACTGTGCAGCCGGCAGGGTCGATGAATGGATTCGGGCCGCCGTTCCGGATCTTCGCGAACTTCTCCTGCATGTTGTATTGAGCGCCGTGATCGCCGAGCTGCACGTCGCACGGCAGGGCGCGCACGAGTTTAAACGATCGGGTGAACTCGTCCACGATGTCGGGCGTCAGCACTCCCGGTGAGCGCAAGCTGCAGCCGAACATCACGTTGTAGGTCTTGCCACCTTCTTGCGCCCTCATCGTCCAGGTTGTGCAGCCGCGAGTGTGGCCCGGCGTCAGATGTGCGATGAGCGTCGAGCCGCCGAGCGTCACGGCTTCTCCGTCATGCAGGATCCTGTCGATCGGGTGCTCCTTGCCGCCAGGCTTGATCGCCCGGAGCGCCGGCACGTCCTCGGCCATCGCCATGACCTGCGCGCCGGTCAGCTGCTTGACCAGAGCATCACCTTCCTGATGATCGCCGTGCGCGTGGTTTCCGAGCAGGATCTTGATGTCGGAGAATTTGAATCCCAGCTCCTCGACCGACTTCCGGATCGTTGGCACATTCCGCTCATACGTGCTGTCGATGAGGATATTTCCTTGCGGTGTCACGACAAGAAAGGCGCTTAGAGTCTTTGTGCCCACGTAATACACATTGCCGATGATCTTGTGGGGAGGGAACTGGGCCGTCTGGTCCTCTTCGGTGCCCATGTTGCGCGCCAGGATTGAGCGCGGAGTATAGGTCTGTCCGCGAACCGTGACCGCCGGATGGTCTGGCGCCGGCTGGCCCTGCGCCAAGGTCCTGTTCGCGCTCGCGGCGAGGAGAATGGTGGCGGCAACGACTCCGAGTGGTCTGCGCATTGGGTACCTCCGGTTCAGGTCTGCCGCATCGTAGCACGCGGCGGAGAGCGATTTGACCCGGCCGCTGTAAGGGGCGATACTGCGCGGACTCAAGCGCGGCCAAATCGCAAATGTCGGGTCATGGGAGAGCGCAATGCGAGACTTTCTGAATAGCGCTGGAGAAGCGGCTCTCGCTCTTGCGCTGGTCGTTGGGTTCACCTGTGGAAACGTCGCTCTCGCCGGAATGCCTGACAACGGGCTCCCCGACAACGGGATCCCAGACAATGGACTCCCCGACAACGGGCTCCCCGATAACGGGCTCCCCGACAACGGAAACAGCCCCGACGCGCTGATCAACTCGCCGCTCTTCTTCAACACAGCCACGCACGCCTACTGGGTGAGCCACCCGTTCTCCGCCGTCACCATGAGCGCTCCCGGCAGCCCGCTCGCGCTCGCGATCAGCGACCCGTTCAGCGCCATGGTGATGGCGTACCAGTGGCAGCTCTGCCATCCGCAGGGGGACGATGCGACAGTGCTCGACCGCCGGGGCAAGGTGCACCATTTCAGCGGGCTCATCGGCCTCTGCGTGCTCGCCGACGGGCACGGCTGGCACAGCGACCAGCCGCTCGACTTCGAGACGGCGCGCTTCCTGTCGGCGGCGACCATCACGCAGGTCAACCGGCTGCAGGTGCACAACCGCTACTCGCTGCGCGGCCCGACCTCCGATCTCAAGCTGCCCGGCTTCCGCGGCGACCAGCTCACGTCGATGTCGGCCTCGATGACCTCCTACCGCTACAAGTTCGGCACCGACCAGCCGGTGGCGGCGCTCGGCGCCTGTCCGCCGGTGGGCGGATCCTTCACCGGCCTCGCCGACTGCGGCTGGAAGGCGGACTTCGTGGGCGTGGGCCGCGCCGGTTCAAAGGTGCGCATCTCGGCGGACTCGGGCGGCGTGCCCATGCTGCTGCAGGTCAACCTCGGCATCCACGCCGCTGACCCGGGCGACGTCGCGGCGCTCGCCGTCTCGGGCAACACCGGCATCCTCAATCCGACCGTCGACTTCGTTGTCCCCGCCGGCGGCACCTGGAACGTGCAGTGGGCGGCCGACCCGCGGCCCACTTCGACCACGCTGCCGGCCACCATCGCGCCGCCCACGCTCTCGGCGCGCGTGCTCTCGGGCGGCGGCACGCTGCGCTTCCCGGCCGACGAGGTCTTCGTCTTCACCAACCGCGAGATGTACGCGACGGCGATGCTCTTCAATCTCTCGCCCGGCGACGCAAACATCACGCCCATCCCCGGCTTCACCGATCGGGGACCGGTGGCCAACTGCGAGCCGACCGTCAACTCCGATGGCTTCGTGGAGTTCGTCGACGCCAGCGCAACAGACCAACTCGTCTTCTGCCGGCGCACGCCACCCACGAACGGGCTGGTGGTTTTCCCCAACGCGCACATGTGGCTGTCGTCGTCATGGACCAACGCGCAGGACTACTATCACCTGCGCTCGTGCAGTTCGGACCTGTCGACCTGCGTGGCGAAGTTCGAGGGTTTCATCGACGCGCGCTACTGCGGTCCGGCCGACCCGCACTGCCTGAACCTGAACGCCGCGTTCACCACCGTGTCGCGCCGCTGCGGGGTGCAGAGCCTGGACCGCGACACCGCCACGCCGCTGCCCTACAAGGGCGGCGCGCGGCGGCTCTTCGACGCGTTCCAATGTCACATCGGCGCCGGCCCCGACACGGGCTTTGGCGTGACCACGTTTTTCGCCAACTATGGCTCGGGCGGCGCCTGCTGGGCGACTTCGCCGGCTGACCCCGCCTGCCAGTACGTCCCGCCCGACGTGGACCGTGGCGACGGCGACCGTGGCGACGGCGACCGTGGCGACAACGACCGTGGCGACGACAAGAACGACGACAAGGACAAGAATTGATGTTCGAGGTGTTATGACGCCGCGTTATGCGGAAGAATCCTGGCGAACTTCCTGGCAACCAGGTAGCTGGTCAATCCTGAAGCAATCCCCAGCGTCACCCCGACGACCAGCGATCCGACGAGCCACTCCAACGAAAATCCTGCCACCGTGTGCGACGACGTCTTGATGACGTATCTGCCCACGCCGACTGACGCCACAGTCAGGAATCCGGCCAGAAATGGATTGGAAATCTGCGTCCCGATCAATACGTAGACGAAATTCAAACGGAACAGGAACGAAAGCGCCATCGCGAGGAGCGTGTGCAAGCCAAAAAACGGGGTACAGCCGAGAAAGACGCCCGCGCCGACGGCCGCGCCGATCTCGGCCGGGGTTCGATGCGTTTTCAAGAGCGACACGGTCGCCAGGGCGGTATTGAGAAGGGAAAGCCGGAAATCGTGTGTGAATTTCCGGTACCCCTTCAGATCCGTTTCCGGCTCGGCGAAACAGATCGCGGTATCAACCTCGCGAATCGCAACACGTTTCCAGAGCAAACGGATGAGCGCTTCAATTTCGAACTCCGGCCCGCTGCCACGGAAACGCATGTTCTGCACGTGCGCCAATGGATAGATTCGGAATCCGCTTCCCGGATCGCGAATCTGCATTTTCGTTTCGTACTGAACCAGGAAGTCCGTAAACCGCCTCGTGGAACGATGATCCGGACGGACGTCCGGCCCGGCTCCCGTTCGATTCGCCAGGATCACGTCCTGCGGGTTCTCGTGTGAAACGGCGACGAGCGTGTTCACTTCCCGCGCCAGGTTTGTGCCATCCGCATCCATCGTCAGGAGGTGCGTGAATCCGTGCCCCGCCGAGTCGGCGATGGCCGCTTGAATGGCCGAACCCTTCGATCTGGTTTCCTGGACTCGCAGGATCTGGAGGCGACCGGTGCGGATGGACAACTCGATCTCCTTTTGACGAACCAGGCTCGCAAGGGGAAGATCTGAACCCTCGTCCAGAAGAAGGATAGGCAGTTCGGTTTCCCGTAGACAGTCGACGACGAGCTGCTCCAGCGTGAGGGGATCGCGGTACGTGGGAATACAGAGCCGCGTCTGAATCATTCGAAGCGCTGAATCACCAGGGCTGCGTCGTTGCCGCCGAATGCAAGGGACGTGGAGACCCCGCAAGAGATCGGCACCTCCCGTGCTTCGTTCGCGATAACGTCAATGTCGCAGTCTGGATCCTTCTCGCGGAAGTTCACGGTGGGAGGCACGACTCCTCTGGAAATCGACAGGGCAAGGGCAGCCGCTTCGATGGCGCCGGCCGCTGCGAGGCAGTGACCGACCATCGACTTGATTGATGTGACCGGGATTCGCCGCGCCCTCTCACCGAAGACGAGGCGGATGCCGCGCGCCTCCGCCTGGTCGTTCTGCGGGGTAGCCGTTCCGTGGGCGTTCACGTGATCGACCCGATCGGGCGTTGTCTCGGCGGCGCGGAGCGCGTCGTGGATCAACTCCGCGACCGCCCGGCCCTCCGGCTCGGGCGCAGTCGGATGGTACGCCTCGCACCGGACACCGTAGCCGCCGATTTCCGCATAAATCTGCGCGCCGCGTTGTTTCGCGTGCGAAAGCTCCTCGAGTACCAGCACCGCCGCGGCTTCGCCCAGGTTCATGCCCTTACGCGTTCGGCAGAACGGCCGGCACGGCTCGATATCCACCAGGCGGAGCGCATTGAAGCCGCTGAACGTGAGTCGGCACAACGCATCGCTCGCGCCTGCAAGCGCGACGTCGAGTTGGCCCCAGGCGATGGCATCCGCTGCGTAGCCGATCGCGACCGTACCGGACGAGCAGGCCGAGAGCACTGAGGCTTTCAGTCCTTCGAAGCCAAACTGAGACGCCACGATGTCGGCCGGAGTGCTTGGGAAGTGGTTGAAGATCTTCGACGGGGGGGCCCTGCGGATCCCGCTCCGCCGCATGGCGGCAAACCATTCCTCGTTGCGGATCAAATCAGCCGTGCCCGATCCGAGCACGACGCCGATGCGGCTGCTGTCAACGCCGGTGTCGAGGACGCCCGAATCGCCCAGCGCTTCACGCGACGCGATGACGGCCATCTGGTCGCTGCGTGACAGCCGCTGCCAACCCTTCGCGGAGAAAGCCCGGTCAGGCAGGTAAGGGCCGACCTCGGCGGCTTGCTGGCTTCGATATCCAGTCGGATCGAAAAGCGTGACGTTCGCGATGCCGCAACGCCCGTCCACAAGGCCGTTCCACACGGCCTCGCGCGTGGTGCCCAGGGCGCTCATCAGTCCAATCCCCGTCAGCGCGACGCGGTGTTTGGTCATTGTGGCTCGGCGACCACGAGGTCTTCGACGCGATCGCCGCCACGAGCCACCCCCGACTCCAATTCGCGCCGGTACGCGGCAACCCGGCGAGCCTCAGCCCGCTTGTCCAGCGTTGCAACCAGCAGAGGTGTGAACTCGAAGGGCATTGAGGCCGCAGAAAACGCGAGTCCGAGGGTCCGCCTTCGCCAACTCAGGTCCTGACGGCCCGCGCCCAGGAGGGACAGCCAGTATCTCGCAACCACGCCGTAGATCTCCCGGGCTTCGCGCAGAATGCCGCCATGCCGTCCGCCAACGCGCCCGAGACCGGCACGGAGGTTTTGGAGGAAATCCTCTTTGCCGGTACCTGGCGCTTCCGTATACGTTGTGCCAACTCCTCTGAGTGTGTGCGAGTCACTGCCCCCAATCCTCGCTGCGGGGAGAGTGGAGCCTGCCCGGCCGGATACCACCACGTCAGCCAGGAGGTTATGGGCCTCCAGCATCGTTCCGTTGCGTACCTCATACGCCGGAAAGAGGGGCAGGAGGGCGCTGAGATACTCCGAGAGCGGGATTTGACCCTTGAAGAAGAAAAATGGGTGATTGAGCGCGTACAGGACTCCTTCGGCGCGCAGATAGGCAGCAGCCTCGAAGACGCTGTCCCTTAGCGGCTGGATTTCGCGGTGAATTTTCTCATCGATGCCGTACGCGCCGATGTGCACCTTGAGCGCGCTGCCGGGGAAGCGGCATTCGATCTCCTCGCTGATGAAGAAATCGTGTGCTTCGGGGTGCCGCTCGAGGAATTCAAGGCAGCCGTCGATGCTGTCATGATCGGTGATGGTCACGATGTCCATCCCCCGGGATTTCGCGGCGGCATAGACCGCGTCAGGCTTGGAGTAGCAGTCGCGGGCGCGCAGGAACGATAGCTGGCTCGAGTAGCCGGAGTGATACGAGTGCACGTGCATGTCCGCCCGAAGCGGGCGCAGGTCGTCGGTTCTCATAGCGGCTTCAGCAGCAGAATCTGAACGACGTTCGAACCGGCGCCGCGATAGACGTTCGGCAGAAAGCTCTTCGCGAGATCGAGCTGCAGGATTGTGTTCCGGGGCGTCCGCAGATTCAGCCGGATTCCGGTGCCCGTCACTTGCCGCCACCTGTTGTCAATGTGCGGATCGCGCCCGCTCGCATGGTCGGCAAACAGATCGAGCCGGTATTGGTCGAACAGATTGAACGAGTACGATCCGCGGAACATTCCGAGCTCGGCGAACCGGACGGCCGACGGCACCCCGTGCATACGAGTCGAGTCGAACAGCCCGAACTGATACATGCTGAACCGATCGAGTCCGTGTCCTCCGAAATAGGTCCCATTCAGGTGGATCGTGTGGAAGGTCGCGAAGATGAAGTCCTTGGACAGCCCGGCGTCATATTTCCTGTACGTCCGGTCCTGCGGATGGAATCCGTCGCCGAAACCCCACGGCTTCCAGTTGTTCCGCCGGTACGCCGTGATATTGGCTGCTAGAGAATAGCCCTTCCGGCGGTACTCATATCCCGCGCCCGCTCCGTTGGTCGCGGTGCTCGACGGGATGGCGAAGTTCACCGCCGTTCCTGCGTCGCGAAAATACGCGTCATATTTGAACTCGTAGTGTCCGCTCGCTTTGGCAAAGGGCGTGACCTGATAACCGAGATTGAAGCCGGTCGAGGCCGGAATCCTGTTGACGCGCTGGTCGCCCCGCTTGCCCACGCTGTCGAACACATCGTCGTTCGCTTTCAACGCCAGGCCGAAGAAGTCAACGCTGGCATCGAATTTTCCTCCCCACAAGTTGGGGTGCTGAATGTTGCCGAGTGCGATGACACCGCCGTACAGCAGCGCCAGTTGCATGTTGCGATTCAGGAAGTTGAAATCAAGGATATCGATGCCCCCGATTGGCAGCGGATAGTCAAACGACGGGTCGATATCGGCGCCCATCGCGAACGCGCGAGCCGATGTCGTCATCTGATTGCTGACGACACGAGTCTCGCCCTGCTTCACCAGATACCGGACCCCGGCGTTCGTATCCCGGTACATGATGCGGTTGCTGGCACGCGCCGCGTCGCGCTGTGGCTCGAACTCCGGAGCGTTGAGTGAGAAATCGGACAGGTGCACTTCACGCTCCACCAGAACGCTGCGACCCGCGATCAGAAAGGTCTGCTTGCTCACCAGCCGGCTCAGGAGCCAGGCCGGCCGGCCCTGGAGCTCGCCGGCGGGTTCGAAAGACTGGGCTTCGTCGTTGGACACGACCGTTCCCGTCAGTCCCGTCTCGACGGCCTGAATCTTCAGCCGGACGAACGTGCGACGGTCAATCCAGACCGTGCCGCGATACAGCGACCGGGTTGCATCAACCGGCTCGAAACGAACGACGAAGGCGGCGCGATCGTTGACGGTGTCGACACCGTCGAGACGGTAGGTGTAATCCTGATTCAATCGCAAATCGAGCGGCAGCGAGAGCACTTTCTCCGGCTGGACCAGTGGAAATGCGGGACGATTGGACGTCCACTTCGCACCGTTCAACTCAAAGCTCAGCTCCTCCCATTCCACGCCGCTCCGATCCGAGAAGAGGCGATTCTCCGTCACGATGTTATAGGCCGGATCGGCGGCCGAAGGATGAAAGTGCTGTTCGATCCGGACGCGCGCGATGTAGTTCTGCAATGCGGCGTCTTGCGCGGCCTGCACCTGTTGATGCTGAAAGATGATCTCCTCGACCCTCGGCAGCGCCTCTTTTTGCACTTCGCTGGCCTGGCTGTAGGTGTCGCTGGCCCCGTAATTGAAATCGACGATCATGGGGTGATCGGTTACCGGCAATGAGAGGCGCAGCCGTTTCCCCTGCAGGCTCGTCTCCATGAGTGCCGGCTTTTGAACTGACCCCGTGATCGGATCGCGGACCATCGGCGCGACGGCATTGGCGACGGAGATGTCGACATCGATGCTCGATCCATTGGGCACGCCCCAGTACACCAGGAACGTGTCAAAACGGGTGAGACTGTAGAGCAGGCGGTGCGGAACTGCAGCAGTCACGTCGGATCCCGCTCGAGTGATTCTGAGGCCGGCCGGCTGCTCGTCGAGCGTGACGAGGTCTCCCGCAATCAGATCCGTCAGACGAGCCGCGGCGCCGAAAGCGGCTTTGAGGGTGACGCTGTCGGCGGTGTACACGATGACCTGGATACGGGTTCCCAGCGCGCGGATCTGCGCGTCGACGAGGCGAGCCGTCGCCGCGTCCGGATTGGCAGGCAAGGTGACCGGACCGAGGAGCACGATTGCCGACGGATGATCCCGCTCGAGCGACGCCACCATCCGCTCGGTTGTCATTCGAACCGACGGGTCGTCTTCCTGCGCCTGGCTGCCGATTGCGATGCCGTCAACGTAGGGGCCGGTCCCAGCCGCGAAGACGCGCTGCAGCCATTCTGCCGCTCCAGCAGGCACGTTGCCTTGAATGACAAGCGCGGCCGAATCCACCGATCGAATTTGCACGGACGCCAGCTTCAGCAGGTAGACGAACCGATCGACAGCCGGCGTGTCTGCCTGCACATCGCCGACCTGGTACGCGGCGACCTTGCCGAGCCCACGGGCAGCCACGGCGCGGATGAACTGCCGCCACTGTTCAACGGCGTCGTCTGTCGCAGGAAAGGCGCCAACCGCAAGCACGACGAGCACCTTGCGGCTCTGATAGAACGCGAGACGTTCCTGTAGCCGTTGGAGTGCGGCGTCGGCGTTCTGACCGGTAAATTGTTCCGGATTGATCGTCAGCCGGACGATGAGCGAAAGGTTCGCCGGCAGGTCGGACGGCAGCGGCTCGGCATCGAGCCGCTCCTCGACGGCGACGCCCCGCAACGGCGGAGCGGCCGACGCCGCCCGGACCGGCGCAACAAGCAGACAAGACGCCACGGCGGCCAGGACGCTGGTCCGGAATGTCATCTGGCGAGGGAACCCAGGCCTAGAACCTCACCCATCGGTGCGAACCCGGCGCCGCGGATCACCTGCTCGAGCCTGTCGCGGAATCCGCCGAGTTGAAAATAATGCGCGAAGCTCTTTGCGAGCGGGAGCTTGACCCGCGGCGGATCGGGATCGATTTCCCAGGGATGCACGACCACGGCAACGGGAATCCCGCGGCCGTTGCGATCTTCGATAGCCTTCAGGATGCGTCGCGGATCGGTCATCCGGAATCCCCATCCGCCGCCGAGCGGCATGTTGTGGCCGAATCGACGATCGACCAGCGGCGGAAACTCCATCACGTCACCGAAGGCAGTCGATCTCGCATGCGGGACCTGCGGATAGTTCGGATCGCCGACGATCCGCATGGGCGCCATGCTCGAATCGAAGACGAATCCTGAGCGCGCCAGCAGGTCCAGGGCCCAAAGCGACCGGCCATTGATCGACCATTCCGGGGCCCGGTAGCCACGCACCGACCGCACCCCGGCCGCCGACAGTGCCGCGCGGCAGCTCTCGAGATCCTCCGAGAAGGCCTCGGGCGTCAGCTCATACACCCGCCGGTGGAAATGGCCGTGCGAGCCAATCTCGTGTCCTGCTTTGACGATATCGGCGACCAGTTTGGGGTATCGCGCGGCGATCCAGCCGAGCACAAAGAACGTGCCCCGAACGCCGCAGGCATCCAGCAGATCGAGGAGATCGTTCGTTGTTTCGACGACGCGGCTTGGGAGCTCATCCCAATGCTCGACGGCAAGCGGCCCGCCGACACCGCATACGTGAAACCACTCCTCGACGTCGACGGTGAGGCAGTTGCGCATCACAAGCCGTCAGCCCGCCATTTCGCGCGTGCTCTGGATGAAGTCAACAATTGTCGAAACGTTGCGAAGCACTCGCCTTCCGAGCTCTTCATCGGTTATTTCGACGCCGAACGACCGCTGTATTTCCAGGACGATCTCGAGTGCGTCGATCGAATCGAGACCCAGGCCCTCGCCGAACAGGGGCATCTCGCTCTGGATTTCCTCCGGGGATATGGGCATCCGCAGGCATCGAACGATGGCCACCTTGACCTGGCTTGCGAGCGTCTTCGAATCATCCATGGTGTTCGGTATTCCGCCTCGTTAAAGTATCCCACCATCCACGCCAATGACCTGCCCGGTCACGTAGCTGGCGGACGGCGATGCGAGGAAGGTCACAACCGCGGCCACTTCCTCGGGAGTGCCGGTGCGCCCGAGCGACACATCCCGTATCAATTGTGTGCGGCGCTCGCTGGAAAGACCGGCGAGCATGTCCGTTTCAATCAGCCCCGGCGACACAGCGTTCACCAGTACGCCCTGTCTTCCAAATTCACGCGCCAACGTGCGGGTCAGCCCCAGGAGCCCTGCCTTTGAGGCCGAGTAGTTCGCCTGACCGATGAGGCCGACGTCGCCGCTGGTCGAGACAATGTTGATGATGCGTCCCCAGCGGCGCAGCAACATCGCGCGAGCGACGGCGCGAATGCACAGGAACGATCCGGTCAGATTCGTGTCGAGCACCTCGTCCCAGCACTCCCGTTCCATGAAGACGAACAGGCGATCCCGGCCAATCCCGGCGTTGTTGACCAGGATGTCGACCGCCCCAAGCTCAGCGCGGACACGGTCGAAGAACGCCGCCACCGATCCTTCGTCAGACACATCGCACTGTCCGGCGACGGCATTCACCCCCAGATCGCGAATGAGCGATGCCGTCTGCCGTCCCGCCTCCTCGCGCTCGCGATAACAAATCGCGACCGCCGCGCCGCGCCGCGCGAGGGCCAGGGCAATGGCGCGCCCGATTCCCCGAGATCCGCCCGTGACGACGGCCACTCGGCCCGCGAGGGTAGCGTCTTCCATCCTGGACCCGCGCCCATCATAGTCCGCCGCGGAAGTGCCCTCAACATCGGCCATTCGTTGCGCGCACCACGATGCTGCAGTTCGTGCCGCCGCTCGCGACGCTGTTGACAATGAACGCGTCGCTTCTCGCTGGTTGCGGACGGCTGCTGACGCCGACTTCGCATGCGGGATCCGCTTGCGCAAATCCGGTTGTCGGTACGATCCGGCCTTCTCCGATCGACAGCAGCCCTGCAACGAGACTGCCGGCGCCTGCGGCGCCGGATTCGCCAATGGCGCCCTTCACCGACGCCACGGCCACGACACGGCCCCCGAACACCTCGTTGATGGCTTCGGCCTCCAGCTCGTCGAGTCCAGGCGATCCATTTGCCGACGCGAACACCGCGGCGATGTCGCTGGGTTCGAGTTGGGCGTCCGCCAACGCAAGCCGCATGCTGCGGGCGAGACCCGACGAATTCGCCGGCCAACCATTCAGCGCAGCCTTCGATGCCGTCACGCTCACGCCGAGAATCTCACCGTACACCCGGGCCTCGCGGCGCTCGGCCGCTGCCCCGGACTCGAACAGGAGAAGAAAACCACCTTCGCCTAGAATAAAGCCGTTACGACGAAGATCGAAGGGGCGGGCGGCTTCGTCCGGTACGCCGATCTTTCCGCGGCGATGGCGGCTCGGGGATAGCGCGCGAAATCGATCGTGCACCTTGAAGAACGTCTCTTCGACGCAATCGGCGCCGCCGCTCACCATGGCGGCAATGCGTCCATCGCGGATTGCGCCGACGCTGAAGACGATCGCCGCAAGGCCGGACGCTTCTCGCTGGTTGAAGGTGACGTTCGGCCCGCGCAGGCCGAACTCGATGGCGCAAAGACTGGCGGGAGCGTTGGAGACGGTGTTGCTGAACAAGATGGCGGGCACACCGCTCGGACCGTGCTCGGTCAAGCCCGACATGTACTCCACGAGGCTGTCGAGACCGGCGCTGAAGGTTCCGATCGCAATACCGATCGACTCGGCGCTTCCCGGTCCGGGCGCCACGTTGGCATCGTCGAACAGCATTCGCGCGCATGCGAGCGCAACGCGGCTGACCGTATCGGTGCGCCGGAGCTTCATTGGAGGAATGAACGCGCCAGGATCGAAATCGCGGATCATCGCGGCGCGATGGGAATGGCAGGTCGACGTGTCGAACGCCGTGATCGGAACGATGCCACTACAACCGGATCCGATATCGGTCGCCAGGGCCGAATGGCCCAGACCGAAACAGGACACACATCCGATGCCTGTGATGAGGACCCGTTCGCGCATCAAATCCGGACGCTACCAGATTTTCCGGCGTTCAACAACGCTGCTCGCGTCTGTGTGTCTCCACGTGCTCGTCGCTGCTTCAGTCATCGCCTCGCAGCCGCCCGCTTCGAAGGACTTGTTCGATCGGATTTACCAGCGAGCGGTCGCACGGCGCGAGTCGATCCATTCGATCCGGGCGCGGTTCACCGAGACCACCGTCTCGAGCCTGCTCGAAAAGCCGATCGTGGCCCACGGCACGATGATCGCAGCGCCGCCCGGCCACGTCCTGATGACATATGCGGACCCCGAGCGAAGGACCATTGCCCTTGATGGCAAGTCGCTCATGATCGTCTGGCCGGACCGCCACGAGCGAGAGACGATCGATATCTCTCAAATGCAGAAACGCATCGATCGGTACTTCACTCAGGCGAATCCGGAGCAGTTGGAGGCAATGTTCGACATCAGGGTGCAGGCGGACGCGGTGCTGCGCGGCGCGGACCGGATCGACATGTCGCCCAGGCGCAAGCCGATCAAGGAAGGGCTCGAGCGGCTCGAGCTCTGGATAGACCGTGAAAGCCTTCTCCTCACTCAGATGCGGATGACATTTCCCGGCGGCGACAGCAAGACGATTACCCTCGAGGATATCGCCGTGAACGTTCCAATCAGCGAGGACACATTCCGGATACGGCCCTAGTCGCCCAATAGATGCTCGGCGAGGCACGCCTCTGGCCGCATCATGCGCTGCGTCCTGACCAGCATGCGGGTGAGAAAGGGAAGATCGGCCAGCCGCACCTGCCGGGCCCAGTCGCTCCAGGACTTGCTCCCGCCGAGGTTGAGGATCGAGCGGCGCCAGGTTTCGCAGTAGAGCTGGAAAAACCGCTCCGCTCCGAGCCTTGGCTCCCAGAGCAGGTGATGCATGTCGTATTGCGCCCATCGCACGGCGCGCAGGCGGCTCTGCATCTTGTCGAAGTACGGCGTGCCTGGCAGCGGCGTCAGAATGGTGAACCCCGCGCGGCTGAGCTTGTATTTCTCCACGAAATGCCACAGACGCTCGAAGTCGGCTTCAGCCCAGTCGGGATCGACAACGAAGTTGCCTGTCACCCCATATCCGAAGGCTCGTGCGATCCGGACGGCCTCAACCGTGCGATCGATCGTCGTGTCCTTGACGAGATCGGTCAGCCCTTCGTTGGTCGCGGCCTCGAGTCCGAAAAAAATGTCGAAATCCTGTGCGATCGGCCGCCACGCTTCGACGAGTTCCGGATGAGCTGCCACCAGATCGGTGCGGCTCTGCACTAGAAGCCACCGTTTCCGGATGCCCCGCCGCTTCAACTCTTGCGCCAACGCCAGGCTGCGGGCTGGATGGTACCAGAACAAATCGTCGCCCACGAACACGTGCGGGCCAGTGGCAGCGAAATCGTCGCACACGGTTTCGATGGAGCGGAGGCGAACGGCCCGGTCGTGCATCGGCCACACCGAGCAGAAGGAACACCGGAACGGGCAGCCGCGCGCCGTTTCGATCAACCAGACCGGCCGGAAGAGCAGGCACGCATACTGATGCCGCCAGATATCGACGTCACGCCGGAGCGGTCGCGGCACCTCGTCGAGTTGAAAGATGTGTTCCGCGGGCGGCGTCCGGACGAACGCTCCGTCCGCTCCGTCGCGGTCTCGCAGCAGCAGCCCCGGAACAGCCGACAGGCTCGCGCCGCCTTCAAGCGCATCGGCGAGATCCGGCATCACCGATTCCCCATCGTCGACGCACACGGCATCGACGCTGTCGGCCAGAAAAGGCGACGGGTACGCGGCGGCTGAATGCCCGCCGATGACCACGAAGGCATCCGGGCTCGCCTTGCGCACGTACTCCGCCAATGCGAGCGCGTCGTCGGTTTCCAGCGCATGCATACAGGCGATTCCAACCAGGGCAGGGCGAGTCGTGCGGAGGCAATAGTCGACGGATCGGCTGAACCGGAGATCGGCGACGGTCGTACGATGCCCTCGCGCCTCGAGGGCGGCGGCAATGTATTCCATGCCGAGCGGCTCGATGCGGAAGAACGGACCAAGCCCGAAGCGATCGTTCCGTGGGACGGGGCGCAGGAGTAAGACGTGCATCCGATTTGGGCCGAGGCTATCATCCGCTCTGCTGCGGATCAAGGTAATGCATGATCAACAGGTAATGCATGATCAACTTCTGCAACGGGTGCTCGCGTTCGCTCGTCGACGGGCTGTGCTGGTCGTCGGCCTGGTCGTCATCGCCGCGGTCGTGGGGGTGTCCCTGCTGTCGCGTGTTTCCTTCGACGCAAACGTCCTGAGACTGCTGCCGCAGGATTTGCCGGCCGTCCGCAGCTTTGAAATCTTCCTTCAGGATTTCGGCAGCTTGGATCATCTCTACGTTGTGTTTGAGTCCGCCGATCCGATCGACGAACACAGCGAGATGGTCGATGCCTACGTCGAGAAGCTGCGTCAAGCGCCCGAGATCGAATCCGTCGATGCGCAGGCTTTCGAGCCGGACAAAGACTGGAGCTATTTATCGGATCGCGAGCTTTACTTGCTCGGCGCAGACGGCGCAGCGGAGGCTTTGACGCGATTTCGATCTCCACGGCTTGAACGGGAAATCATGCACGCGCGCGATCTCCTGTCGGCGCCCTCACCGCAGATCAAGACGCTCGTCCAGCAGGATCCGTTGGGATTGCTGGTCCTGCTCCGCGATCGTATCGGTCGCGAGAAGGGGTTGGCCACGTTCAATCCGGCGCAGGAAGGCTACGTCAGTCCCGACGGCCACAGCCGGCTCATCGTGGTGAAGCCCAAGGGTCCGCCTTTCGACACGACCTTCTGCCGGACGTTGTTCCAGCGGTTATCGGCGGTGGAGAGCGCAACCCGGCACGAGATCACAGCGGCCGATCCGGATGCGGCGGCGGTGAAGATCCAGCTGGCGGGCGCGTATCGCGTGTCGCTCGAGTCGGAACAGCTGATCCGGCGCGAGGGCATCGTCAATGCAGTCGGTTCGCTCGTGCTCCTGCTCCTGTTTGTATTCGTCGTGTTCCGGACGCCATGGATCATGCTCTACGGATGTGTCCCCCTCATCCTGGCGGCCGTCCTTACGCTCGGCATCAACGGGCTCATTCAAGGCCAGCTCTCGCCGGCGACGAGCGGATCGGCCGGCATGCTGTTCGGGCTGGGGATCGACGGCATTGTCCTGCTGTACATGCGCTACCTCGAAGAGCGTTCGGCGGGCCGGTCGGTCGACGAGGCAACGTTGCGCATGACTGGGACCGCATCGAGCGTGGTGCTCGCCCAGGTCACAACAGCGGCCACGTTTTTTGCGTTGATTTTCATCGATTTCCCGACACTTCAGGATCTGGGACGTCTCGTGGGGCTCGGCATTCTCCTGTGTTGCGGGCTCACGCTGGTGGTGTTGCCGGCGCTGCTCGCGAGACGCACGCAGAAGCATCAGGGACGGGCGCTCACGGCGGCGTGGCTCGGTGGATTTGTGACCCGGGCCGCCACGTTGATCGTCTGCGTCGGATTGATTGCGACCGCGGTGCTCGCCGCGGCTGCGACGAGGATACGGCTTGATGCCGGTATCGAAAGATTGCAGGCGAACAGTCAGGGGGCCTTGCTCGAGAAGGAAGTCGCGGAGCGGTTCTCGCTCCCTCGCGATGTCCTGCTGGTCTTGAACGACAACGATCGGATCGAGCCGCTGCTCGAGACCGACGAGCGCCTCGTGCGAACGTTGAACGCGCGAGCGCCTTCGGTCGTTGCAAGCGGCATCGGAGTCCTGTTGCCGCCGGTCAGCGCGCAGACGGCCGTTGCAGGGGTAATCCGTGATTCGCGGATAACCGTCGCAGAGGTGCAGAGCGATATCGAGGCCGCCGCAAAACGGGCGGGATTCCGTCCCGGCACATTCGCGCCATTTCTGGCGCGAGTCGCGCACCTGCTCGATCCGGCCGAGCGGATTACGTACGACGGTCTGTCGACGCATGGGCTGCGTTCGATTGTCTCGAGATTTCTCGTACGGCGCGATGGCCGCTACGAGTCCGTGACGTACTTGTATCCGCAGCAGGCGGTCGCCATTGGCACGCTGAACGCCACGATCCACGAAATCGATCCACACCTCCGTCTGACCGGCTTGCCGGTGATCAATGACGAGCTCGGCCGGCGATTCCTTCCGCAGTTTCTCAAGGGAATCGTCATCGGAGCGTTGGCCGTGGCGGTCCTTATTTATCTAGTCTTTCGAACGATTCGCTACACGCTCCTCGCGATGCTGCCGACGGCTGTCGGGTTCGCCTGGAGTGCGGGCGTGCTGGCGCTGTTCCGAGTCGAGCTCAACCTGTTTTCGGCGTTCGCGGTCGTGACGTTCATCGGCATC
>DASZHO010000060.1:0-2549 GCA_035937795.1 Vicinamibacterales bacterium
AGTGATTTTGAAAGCAGCGTGGTGTCGTTCGTGCGGCGCGCGCACGACCGCTCCGATTTCGTCATCGTCGCGGCGAACTTTACGCCGGTGCCGCGTCTGGCGTACGTCGTTGGAGTGCCGGAGCCCGGGCGGTATCTCGAGCTCCTGAATAGCGACGCGGAGATCTACGGCGGCAGTAATCTCGGCAACTCCGGCGCGCTCGAGACCGAGCCGACGCCCGCGCACGGCCGCCCGCACCGCCTGCTGCTCACGCTTCCACCGCTCGGCTGCCTGTTCCTCAAACGTGCATAGGGCAGGTTCGCGATCGCTGGTCCTGGCTTGCATCACGACCGCGACCTTTACCGACCTGGTCGCGTACTCGGTCGCCGTGCCGGTGTTGCCCGACTACGCGCTGCGATTTCAAGCCACTCCCACGACGATTGGTCTTCTCTTCGGGTCATTCGGGATCACCCTGCTGACGGTGTCGGTGCCCATGGGCGCGCTGTCCGACCGCCTCGGGCGCAAGCGGCCGATGATCGGCGCGCTCGCCCTGCTCGCGCTCTCGACGCTGGCCTTCGCGTACTCCCGCTCGATGCCGATGCTGTTTTTCGCGCGTATGCTGCAGGGCGCGGCCGACGCGGTGACGTGGGTCGTGGGCTACGCATTGATTGCGGACTTGTACGCCGAAGACGAACGCGGCGGCGCGATGGGTCTGTCGATGGCGGGCAGCACGCTCGGCATCATCGTGGGACCGCTCGTCGGCGGCTGGCTGTACGAGCTCGGCGGCATCCGCCTGCCGTTCCTGGTCGTTGCGGCGCTGGCCGTACTCGACCTGGTGGTCTTTGCTATCGTGACCCCGGCCACGGCAATTCACTCGGTGGCGACGACGTCGATGTGGAGAGTACTCACGTTGCGGCCGATTGCCGTCTGCGCGCTCCTCGTCGTCGCGGCCGCGGCGACCGGTGCCATGCTCGAGCCGGTGATACCGCTGACGTTCGAATCGCGTCTCGGGCTCAGCCCGGCCGAAATCGGCACGCTGTTCGGTATCGCCGCCATTGCTTCGAGCGCGATGCACCCCATCTACGGGCGGTTGAGCGATCGATGGGGTGGGCGCCGGTTGATGATGGCGGGATTGGTCGGCTTTGCGTTGATGCTGCCCGTGATGAATCTCGCCACCGGGTTTCGGTCGGCCGCGATGGTCATCGTGCCGACGTGGATGGCGTTCGGCATGGTGGTCACGCCGTCGCTCGCGTACTTCGCGCAACTCGCGTCGGACGCCGGCGTGAAAGCCTACGGCGTGGTTTACGGTGTTTACAACGTCGCGTGGGCCGTAGGGCTGATGGCCGGCCCGGCGGCAGGCGGATTCGTTCTCGAGCGCGCGGGCTTCGGCAGGCTCACGGTTGGATGGAGCGCGCTGTTGCTCGCCGCCAGCCTCGTGCTCGCGAAGCTGCGCTGACTGGCGCCACCGAGGGACCCGCTCCGGCGCCGCGGTGCGCACCGTTGCACGGCGGTGCGCGGTTCGACATTCCCAGCGGCGCCGGTGAACTTTCGGTTTCGTCATCTGGTGCCGATACAAAAACCGAGCACAAATGGGCAACGGCCAGCCGACCATCGGCGCCAACCTCTCGTTCACGAAGTTCCTCTTCATCGTCGCCGACCAGGACGATGCGGCGACGCTTGTGCGCATTCGCACCGCGGGATCCAACATCAGCCGTGGCTTTTTCAACGATTACGACGCCGACGGCTCGCGAGACGTGCAGCCGCAGGAAACGATTCAGTTTCTGGTGGCCGATGGCGCGCCTCAGGGCCGCGAGGGCCTCGGTGCGGCGAAGTTCGTGGTGCAGCTGAGCGCGAACTATCGACCCAGGCTCGACGAAGTGGCGTGCGATCTGAAGCGGCGGGTCGGCGGCATCGCCGACGTGATCGTGCTCGACGGCGCGGAGCGCGCGCCGCGGTACACGAGCGCGGAGCTGCACAACTTCGCCTACAAGCAGGCGCTCTCGCGCATGTCGGGCCGTACGGCCAGAAACGCCATCATCATGCCGATGAGCAAGACGTCGGCGTGGTGGGAAAAAACGGTGCTCGAGCGGCATTCATATTTCTATCCGCATCAGGAAGATTCCATGAGCTATCCGGTCAAGGGGCACGCGAAAGCCGCCGAGGAGGGAATCAAAACCATTTTCCGGAAGCTGTACCACAATCCCGACAGCTACCAGCGTCAGGGAGAATTCGATTTCATCACCTATTTCGAGTGTACAGACGAGAATTTGCCGGCCTTCGATCAGATCTGTCGCGCGCTGCGTGACGAACGGCAAAATCCCGAGTGGAAGTATGTTCTCGAAGGGCCGGAATGGCGCGGCAAACGCGTTCTGCGCTGGTGACCCCAATCCCTGGTCCCTAATCCCTAGATTTGGTCCGACTCATTCCTTCGATCTTCCGCCACTCCGCCTCACTCACCGGCATCACGGACAATCGCGGCAAACGCGTGAGCGGGAACGAGGCAAATGCCCCGGACGCCTTGATTTCTGCGAGTGTCACCGCTCGGGCGAGCTGGCGCTCAGGCTCGATGT
>DASZHO010000061.1:0-16279 GCA_035937795.1 Vicinamibacterales bacterium
TCGAGGCCTTCTCGGCGCCTGCGGGTCGATTCGTGCCCGCACGGTCTGCTGCGGCGAAAACCAATCTCCCGAACTGGAGGGATCTCGCGCCCCGGTTCCAGGCGGTGTACGACTTGTTCGGCAACGCGAAAACCGCCGTGAAGTTCTCGATCAATCGGTACAACGCAGCGCAGACGACCAGCATTGCGGCGAGCTTCAACCCGCTGGGTTCGAAAACATCGGCCGCAATCCCGTGGACGGACTTGAACGGCGACAAGGTCGCACAGGGGCAACGCACGTGGAATGCCGATGGGACCTACACCGATTGTGTGTACCTGACGCCAGGCTGCGAGATTGACCTCTCGCAGCTCCCCGCCAACTTTGGCTTGCTGACCGACGCAGGCACGTACGGCGGGTACCCACGCAACTGGAATCTGGAGACCGGGCTCGAGTTACAACACGAGCTGCTGCCGCGTTTATCGGTCACCGGGACCTGGTATCACGGCAACTATCACAACCTCACCTCGACGGTGAACCGCGCCGTGACGCCTGCCGACTACACGCCGGTGCAGATCTTCAATCCGCTGGACGGCACGCCGCTCACCATCTACAACATCAGCGCGGCGGCCAACGCCCGCGCGAGCGACAACCTCACCGCGCTCGATCCAAGCAGGAAGGACATCTACAACAGCTACTCCGCCGAATTTCGGGCGCGACCGGGTCGCGCGCTGTTCTTCGGCGGCGTCTCATTCGAGCGCGAGCTGCTCGTCAACTGCACGGTCGGACAGCAGCAGAATCCCAACCTCCTCCGATTCTGCGATCAGACACACCTGCCGAAAGGCCAGCAGATTCCGTACGCGGCAAATGTCCGGCTGAATGCCTCGTATCCGCTGCCGTGGTGGGGCGTCACGCTCAGCGGCACGCTCCAGAGCAACGACGGCGGCGCGCAGTCGGTCACGTACGCCGTCGTCCGCGGCGGCGCCACGATTACCCGCTACCCGGACGGATCGGCGGCGTATCTCGCCGCTGGCGTGCCGGTGCCCGCCTGTCCTTCGCCCTGCACTCCGGGCGCGGCGCTGCCCACCCTGACGCTGTCGAGCTTCGGCACCGAGACGACGTCCCAGCTTCCGTTGCTGCCCCCTGGCGCGCGCCGTTACGAGCGGCTCAACCAGCTCGACCTGAAAGTATCGAAGACGTTCCGCATTGGCGGAGTGAGCGTCTCCCCGTCGCTCGAGGCGTTCAACATCAACAACTCGGATAAGGTGATCACCGTGGCGTCCACCAGTTACGCGATTTCCGGCGGCGCCTATCTGCGGCCGAACAGCATCGTACAAGGGCGGATCATCGGCTTGAGCGTGCAGACACGATGGTAAATCAGCGAGAGGGCTACGGAGTGACCGTCACCTTGAGGAGTCCGGTCGTCCAACAGCAGCCGAACCCGCCGCCGCCGTCGCCCGAGTAGTCGTTCACGGACGCATGCAGCACGTAGTCGCCCGGCTCGCTGAACTTCGCCGTCGTCTTTGCATGGCCGCTGAAGGCGGCTTCCCCGCCCGGAATCTTGTCGACCGCCGGTCGCGCGTTGTCGAATGTGACGTTGCCGGGACCGCGGTATTTCGACCAGCGCATTGTGACGGGCGGACGCGGCCTCGACATCGGCGCGCTGGTCCCGCTCGTGAACTTCATGTCATCGGTCGCCCAGAGTTCCAGCGGCAGCGGCTCGGACATCGATACGCGGCGCGCCGGCGCCAGCGCGAGCGTGGCGATCGGGCCCTGGATGGGACTGCCGCTGGGATCGAACTTGATCGACGGCGGCGTGTTGCCGACCGCGATTTCGGTGAACGGGCTCATCACGTAGTCCGGCTTGAGACGCAGCGGGATCGCGTTGGTCTGACCGTTGGAGATGATCGTCCACGTGTAGCTGTCGGTCGGCTTGAAGTCGCGCGGCACCGGAACCATGAACATGCCCCACTGCCGTCCGGGAAGAAAATGCGTCGGCTGTCCCATGTCGGGCCCGCCCGGCTCGATCCGGTTGTTCGGACCGATGGGGATGTCGAGGTCCTGCTGCGAGTTGCGATTGTAGTAGCCGACCAGAAACGACCGGCTGCCGTCCGGATTGATGAACCAGCCTTCGTAGGCGCCGGTGACACTGTCGCCGGCCGCGCGCCGCGGCCGCGGCATTGCGACCTGGCCCGACAGAAAAACGCCGCCGGCCAGGAGGCCGGCGGCGGAGAGTGCGCACACTACCGCGAGACGCTTCACTGCTGTTTCTCAGTCGTTGTTCGTCGTGGCTTTCGGGGTCTTCGCCTTCCGCTCGGCGACGAGCGCATTGTATTCCTGATCGGTGTAGTAGACGACGTTCATCCAGGCGTGCGCCATCTCGTCGACGGTGCGGTCGCCGTAGCCGACCCACTGATCGGGATCGGGATTGTTCTTGTTTGCCGTCGTGTTGTCGTACCACGCCGACACGTGGATGATCGTGCCCTTCGGGAGGAGCGGCGCCACGTCATCGGCGTAGATGTAGTTGGTCATCCAGTTGAAGTTGAAGTTGCCGACGTAGCTGAGAACCTCCCTGCCGCCGTCGGGCAGAATCGCTTCCACTTCCATCGACTTGCCGCGCAGATGGAAGTGCGGCTGGAAGTTCTCGATGACCGCGTTCTCCTTGAGAACGGTGAAGCCTTCGGTCATTGCGACCGAGTTCGGCGGAATGTCGAGCATCTTGGTGCGATCGATGCCCGTGAAGCCGACGAGATAGCTGCGATGTTTCGGTTCCTGACCTTTCGGATAGAACCAGATGCCGACCTCGGAGCCGCCCGTCACGTCCTCACCCACCGCGTGGATGTGCTGGTCCCACGCGATCTTCTCGCCGGGCAGGAGCAGCTTGCCGGTGTCGGCGCGATAGAGGTCGTAACCTTTCCCGATCGCCCATTCCATCAATTGCGGACGGCGGTTCACCGGATCGTCATCGAGAGCGGCGCGTCCACCACCGGCCCCTCCCGAGGGACCGGTCGCGGTGCCGGAATTGACCGCCTCCGGATCGTTGTTCAGGACGAGATACGCGATCGAGTGATGAATGATTCTGCGCGCCTTGAGATTCGACGGACGAATCTCGACGAGCTTCACCCACCGCGGCTCGGTCAGCGGGATATCCGACATCGGCCGGTACCAGACGTCCTGGTGCACGGCGGGCATCGTGTATTCCGACGACTTGACGACGAGATCCGGCGGACCGAACCCGTCGCGCTCGGCCTTCCAGGCGTTGTCGGTCGTGATTGGCTTGGGCGCCGGCAGATCCTTCGGATCGCCCTGCAGCGCGCCGCCATCGACCCACGCCACGAGTGTGGCGATCTGCTCGTCGGTGAGCGACATGTCATTCTTGAATTGCTGGACGCCGACCGTCTTGTCGATGTGCCACGGCGGCATCTGGCGGGCGGCGACGCGCTCCTTGATCGACCGGGCATACGGCCGCGCCTCCTGATACGTGATCAGCGACATCGGCGCGATCGATCCAGGTTGATGGCATTCCTGGCACTTGGCCTGGAGGATCGGCGCGACGTCTTTCGAGAAGGTTACGGGCTTGGGGGAATCTGAAGCGGCCGGCGCTGCGATCGCGAAACCTGCAATCGCCAGGGCCGACCCTGCGGCTAGCACGCCTGTCCGCCACGAAGCATGGATCATGACGCGTCCTTTCTGTTATGTCTTCAGGAATTATACCATCGCCGGGTCTTCAATCGCGACACTTTTGAACACGAGGAGACCAGGGTTTGAACAGGAGGAGACCAGGGTTTGTGGGTACGGTCCGCAACACTGTGCGGATCTTTCTGACAGAGAGGAACTTTCGGCCACGGCGAATCTTTTTATGGAGCTTCGGCGGACCCGGGTGTATAAGGGTGCCCATCCAGGCCGCCAACAGGGGAAGTCGTCGAGGGAAGTCGTCGAGCCGAGCGTCGCCGTGGGAGGAAACCCGTGGGAGGAAACATGACGTAGGGAGGAACTATGACAAGCAGGCCAATAGGGAACGTGATTTTCGCTTTCGCATGGCTGGCACTCACTCCCGCTGCAGCGTTTGCCCAGAGCGCCTTCGCCGGAGCCGTCAAAGACACGAGCGGGGCCGTGCTGCCCGGCGTGACGGTCGAAGCCTCGAGCCCGGCGCTGATCGAAGGTACGCGCTCTGTCGTGACCGACGGGTCAGGCCAGTACAAGATTGTCGACCTGCGCCCGGGCATCTACACGGTCACCTTCACGATGCCGGGGTTCAAAACCATCAAGCGCACGGGCATCGAGCTCCAGACCAACGTCACCGCTCCTGAGAGCGCCGAATTGGAAGTCGGCAGCCTCGAAGAGAGCATAACCGTCACCGCGCAAACGCCCACCGTCGACGTTCAGAACGCAGTTCAGCAACAGGTGCTGCCGCAACGGGTGCTCGACGCAGTCCCGATGGGGGGACGGAATATCCAATCGGTGGGCGCTATTCTCGTGGGCATCACGCAATCGACGCCCGATGTGGGCGGCACGCAGGGGATGCAGCAGACGACGCTGCTCGGCCACGGGACGGATGGCCGGGACAACGCCATCATGGTCGACGGCATCCGGCTCAACGGGATCGAATCAGACGGCGGAGTCCAGCAGTACTACAACGAGGGCATGTTTGCGGAGATGAGCTACCAGACCGGCGGGATCGCCGCCGAAACATCGAGCGGCGGCGTGCGGCTGAATATGATTCCGAAGGACGGGGGCAATGTTTTGAAAGGGGATCTGTTCTATTCCTACTCGAATTCTCACCTGCAGAACAATGTCCTGCCGCCCGACCTGGTCGCCAAGGGCCTCCTCGCCGGAAGCTCGCTGCACAGCATCCACGATTTGAACGTCTCGGCGGGCGGACCGCTCCTCGTCAACAAGCTCTGGCTGTTTGGCTCGGTGCGGCACTGGGGCGTGAACAACTTCCAGGCCAACTCGTTCTACCCGGTTGCGAACGCGTCTCAGGTGACGTCGTTTACGCCTGACACGTCGAAGCAGGTCATCGACAACAACCTGATCAAGAGCTTCATGGCCCGGCTGACGTATCAGGTCGATTCAAAGAACAAGGTCAGCTACTATCTCGACCGCATCATCAAGTTCCGCGGTCACGAACAGCAGACGACGCCGGGCGTGAGCGGGGCACAGTGGGCGGAGGACGCATTTTCCAGCCGGCTTCCGAAGATCTATTACATGAGCGAAGCGAAGTGGACCGCCACGTGGACCAACAAGCTCCTTTTTGCAACCGGCATCGGCATCAATAACGAATCGTACACGACCGGCGAGCTCCAGCCGGGGCTCGAGGCCTGCGTCGCAGCCCTCACCTGCGATCCGATCAACAAAGGGGACCTCACGACCGGCCAGGTATGGGGGGCTCCGTCGGCCCCGTACTACCGGCGTCTGCCGGTCCGGGAAACGGGGATAGCCTCGCTGTCGTATGTGACCGGTTCCCACGCGTTCAAGACGGGGATGGAGTTGTCGCGCGGGTCCAATACCATTCAGCAGGTCTTTCAAGCCCCAGGCGTGAACTTCGATGAGCGCTTCTCGAGCGGCGCCGGCAACTCCGTGGTGATCTACAACACGCCGACCGATGAGCACGACAAGCTGAACGCCGATTTGGGCATCTACGCGCAGGACACCTGGACGCTGAAGAGGCTGACCGTCACCCCTGGGATGCGGTGGGAGTATTTCAAGGCGAGCTATTCGGAACAAGGCGTTCCGATTGCGAACCAGACGCTGCTGCTGAAGGAAGGCTATCCGGCGCGCCCGCTCTTCCCGCAGCAGAATATGCCCATCTGGAAGAACTGGTCGCCGCGATTCGGCGCGGCGTACGATCTGTTCGGCGATGGCAAGACGGCGATCAAGGGAAGCGTCAACAAGTATATGGTGGCCTATTCGACGGTGAGTTTCCAGGTGTACAACCCGATGGGCATCTCGCAGGACACCCGCACCTGGCTCGACCCGACGGCCACGGGGAACGTTTTCATTCCCGGCGTCAGCCAGCTCGGGCCGTCGACCAATGCCCTGTTCGGCCAGATATTTCGCTGTCCGGCCGGCACGAATGTCACGATTCCCGGGTTCGGGCAGCCATGCGCCAGCCTGCCGGAGGTCCAGCGGCCATACAACGTCGAGGCCAATGTCAGCATCCAGCGTGAGTTGCGGCAGGGTGTTTCGGTCACGTTCGGCTACTTCCGGCGCTCGTACTACAACCAGATCGCCTCGGTCAATCCGGCGCTCCAGGATTTGAAGACCGGCGCGATGGTGCCTGGCGCCTTCACGCCGATCACCATTCCCAATCCCTGCGTGACGACGTTTACCAATTGCGGCGGAAGCGCGCCGGCGACGATCACGATCTACAGCATCAATCCGGCCTTGATCGGGAAGGGTTACGTGATCGACACGAACTCCTCGACCGATACACGGGTCGCCCAGGGGTACGAGGGAACGTTCTCGGCGCGCCTGGCGGATGGACAGCTCTTCGGGGGATTCAGCACCGGTAAGCAGGTGTACAACAACTGCCAGACGCTCGGTTCGGCGAGTACTGCGTTGACGTTCGTTCAAGCCTCGAATCCGAACTTTGCCACCCAGTTCTGCAATCAGAACCTGTATCCCGATCCGTTTCGCACGCAGATCAAGCTCGGCGGCTCCTATCCGCTCCCGGCCGCGTTCAATGTGAGCGGGACGTTCCAGAGTTATCCGGGCGGCCAGGGAAGCACAACGCGCAGCTATTTGGACGTCAATTTGTCGGCGACTCCGAGAAATACGCCGGGGCTCAACCAGCCGTCGGAGAGCATCCCGCTCATCCTGCCGAACGGCAAGTTCCTGCCTCGCTGGAATCAGCTGGATCTTCGGCTGGCGCGGAAGTTCAAGCTCGCGAAAGGCGATTGGCAAGTGCAGTTCGACATGTTCAACGCCTTGAATGGGCACGCCGTCATCGCGCAATCGACGACGGTCGGATCGGCGCTGAATACGCCGACGCAGGTGCTCCAGTCGCGCTTGATGGAACTCGGCGTGCAGCTTCACTTCTGATTGGCCCTGCAAGGCTGATGAGGTGATGAGGCTCGCTCTCGTCTTCGCGGCGGTAAGCGCGATCGGCATGACGTTGGGGACGGCTCGAGCCGCCGAGCCTGCCCCAACCCCGCCTGTCACCTTCACCAAGGACATCGCGCCCATCATGTTCGCGCGGTGCGGACAATGCCATCACTCCGGCGGAACGGCGCCGTTCGGTCTCGTCCGCTATTCCGAGGTCAGACAGCGCGCAACGCTGATCGCGGCGGTGACGAAAAGCCGCTTCATGCCGCCGTGGAAAGCCGAGGCTGGCTACGGCGGCGAGTTCGTCGGACAGCATCCGCTCACGACGAGCGAGATCGATCTGATCCAGGCATGGGTCGATCAAGGCAGTCTCGAGGGCGAGCCGCGCGACTTGCCGCCGGCGCCGCAGTGGAGCGACACGTGGCAGCTCGGCAAGCCCGACCTGATCGTCACGCTCCCCCGGCCGTACACGCTGCGGGCGAGCGGCACCGATGTGTTCCGCACCTTCGTCATCCCGGTTCCGGTGAGCGGCACCCGTTTCGTCAGGGGCGTGGAATTTCGCCCCGGCAATCCGAAAGTCGTGCATCACGCCAACATTCTGATCGATCCGACACCGGCGTCTCGTCAACTCGACGAGCAAGACCCGGAGCCGGGTTACGAGGGATTGGTCGCGCTGTCGGCGGCGTACCCGGACGGACACTTTCTTGCCTGGACCCCGGGACAGGTCACCCCGTTGCTTCCCAAGGGCCTGGCATGGCGCCTCGAGCCGGGTACCGACCTCGTGGTCGAGACCCACATGCAGCCAAGCGGCAAGCCCGAACTTGTCCAGCCATCGATTGGTCTCTTTTTCGGCAGCGATCCACCCGAGCGAACGCCGTACATGGTGAGGCTCTCGCGTCAGAGCATCGATATCCCCGCCGGAGAAAAGGCCTACACGATCGCCGATTCGTACGTGCTGCCGGTCGATGTCGAGGTCCAGGCGGTCCAGCCGCACGCGCACTACCGCGCGCGCGAAATCAGAGGCTGGGCGACGCTCCCGGACGGCACGAGGAAGTGGCTGATTTACATCAAGGACTGGGACTTCCGATGGCAACACGTGTATCGGTACGTCGAGCCCTTCGCGCTGCCCAGAGGCACGACGGTCGCGATGCAGTACACGTACGACAACTCGGCCGAGAACCCGCGCAACCCGCAGCAGCCACCGGGACGCGCGACCTGGGGCCAGCGCACCGCGGACGAAATGGGCGACCTGTGGATTCAAGTCCTCACGCGCGACAACGAGGATCGGGCGACGTTGAGCCGTGACTTTCGACCGAAGGTGGAGGCAGAGGATACAATCGGCTATGAAACGCTGATTCGCGCGGATCCCGGACAGGCGCGTCTCCACGACGATGTCGCGCAACTGTATTTGATGCTCGGCCGGCCCGGCGAGGCAGCCGCCCATTTCAGAAGTTCCGTGAGCCTGGAGCCTGAATCGGCCGCTGCGCATTTCAACCTCGGTACGGCGCTCTCGGCTGCGGGGAAATTGAACGAGGCCATCGAGCAATATCGGCAGGCGCTGCAGATCAACCCGGACTACGCGCTTGCGCACAACAATCTGGGTAACGCTCTCGTCGCGGAGGGCAAACTGGACGAGGCGATCGGCGAGTACCAGGATGCGCTGCGCTCGAATCCAAACAACGTTGAAGCGCACAGCAACCTTGGCGACATCCTGCTGCAGCGCGGAAATCCTGACGAGGCGTTGCGCCACCTAGGCGAAGCGCTGCGGATCGACCCCGGGTTCTATGTCGCGCACTACAACATGGGCCACGCCTTTCAGCGGCGCGGCGAGCTATCTCTTGCCATCCAGCACTTTCAGCAGGCTGTTCGACTCAGGCCGGACTGGGCACCCGCGCTGACCGATCTGGCCTGGCTGCTCGCGACAGCGTCCGACAGCGCGCTCCGCGATGCGACTCAGGCGGTGCGCCTTGCCGAGCGCGCCGCGGATCTGACGGGCCGGCGAGACGCGGGGGCGCTCGACGCTCTCGCGGCCGCGTACGCCGCGGCGGGCCAGTTCGACCAGGCGCTGGAAAACGCCCAAACCGCGCTGCGCCTCGATCCGGCCGGTCCGATCGCTGCGGCCATCCGGGAGCGCGAGGAGCTCTACCGGGCGCACAAACCCTACCGCCAACCGGCCGGGCAGTCAGGCGCGGGCAAGCCGTAGGAGCGGACCTTCTATAAGCGGACCTTCTATAATGGTTCGCTATGCGCAAGCGGCTGCCGGCATCACTCTTCGCGGCGGTGATGGCTCTTCTCGTCGCGGCGGCCTGTTCTTCGTCTGCGCGGCAGCTCAAAAAACCCGGACCCTCGGACATCGTCGCGACGGTCGGCGCCGTGTCGATCACCCTCGATCAGGTCGATGAGAAGGCGCTGCGGGATCCGGTCACCAACTTCGGCGACGTCACGCTGGCGCAGGCGCTCTACGACGCGCGCCGAGCAGCCGCGGGCGAGATCATCGCCAATATTCTGCTCGACGAGGAAGCAAAGCGGCGCAAGGTCGAGCCCACCGCGCTCTACGAGCAGGAAATCACCGCAAAGGTGACACCGGTCTCTGACGGCGACGTGTCAGCCTGGTACGCCGCGAACCCGCAACGGGTGCAGGGCGCCACGCTCGACCAGGTCCACGCACCGATTCTCTCGCTCCTCACGCGGATGCGCATTCAGAACGCTCGCGATGCCTATATCGACACGTTGAAGGCAAAAACACGCGTGCGCTTGATGCTCGAGCCACCGCGCGCGACGGTCAGCGCCGGCAGCAGCCCGTCGAAGGGCCCGGCGAATGCGCCGATCGAGCTCATCGAGTTCGCTGACTTTCAGTGTCCGTTCTGTCTTGCCGCATCGCCGACCGTGAAAAGGGTCCTCGACACCTACGGGGATCGCATCAGATTTGTCTACCGCAACTTCCCGCTCGAGAATCATCCGGACGCGCGACCGGCGGCCGAGGCCGCGCAATGCGCGAACGAGCAGGGCCAGTTCTGGGCCTATCACGATCGGCTCTTCGGCGAGCCGGGCAAGCTGTCGGATGCCGACCTGAAGAGCGCGGCCGCGGCGCTGGGCATGGACTCGCCGCGCTTCAATCAATGTGTGGACGGGCACAAGTACCGCTCCGTCGTCGACGCCGACGCCAAGGCGGGCAGCGACGCCGGTGTCACCGGCACTCCCGCGTTCTTTATCAACGGCCGGCTGCTCTCCGGCGCGCAGCCGTACGACGCGTTCAAACACATCATCGACGAAGAGCTCGAATTCAAGAAACGCTGACACTACCCTTTGCGTTTGCGTCGCCTCCACTACGTGCCGCCCTTGTTCGCGCGCCAGACGCCAAGCGCGCTCAGGATCGCGAGACCGACCAGCACCTGGCGCTCAGTGGACGGATCGAACGGATCCTGCAGATCTCTGAGCTGCAGCCGCAGCCGTCCCATTCGTGACCCGGCATACATCGTGTAGTACGCGGCCTCCTCCGCATCGTGCTGCTGCACGGTGTCCATGTCGTCGTCGAGCCCCATGGTGAGCGGGCTCGGCAACCGTGGCAGCGCTTGGAATGGGTCGGCGGCCCGGTTGATTGCCTTCCTGGCCAGACTGCCGTTTTCCGCGGGCCAGGCCAGAATCAGCAGCACGGCGGCGATCCAGATCAGCCGCCACTGAGCCGCATTTGGTTGCCACATCGAGTCGGTACGCCGAGTATACTTCGCGACTTTCACTTCGCGACTTTCGAGTTGCACCCGCCAGCGGGGTGCATTAGAGTCTCCACTGCAAAAAAATCACAGGGAGGAGGGTCAGTCATGAAGCGAACCCTAGGCGTGTTTGCAGTCGGCGTCACCGGCGCGCTCGCGTTTGTCGCGTTGCAGCAACCTTTCGTTGACGCCCAGGCGCCGGGCGGCGGCCGGGGCGGTGCCGCCGCGGCGGAAGCCCGAGCCAAGCAGGAGGCGATCGAGAAAGCGACGCCGCAGCTGCAGGTCACCGAAGAGGTGCTCCCGCTCGTCATCCCCGATCACACGATCGGTGAGACCGAGGGGGTCTCTATGAATTCAAAAGGCCACCTGTTCGTCTATTCGCGCACCGGCAAGGGCGGCAGCGCGCGCGGCGGCACGGCCGCCGAACTGTTCGAGTTCGACCAGAACAATAAATTCGTCAAGATGTGGTTGCCGGACAGCTACGGCGCGTCATTCGCCCATTCCGTCCGGGTCGATAAGTACGACAACGTGTGGATCGTCGACGAGGGGTCGTCCATGGTCCTCAAGATGGACCCGGCCGGCGTCGTCAAGATGACGCTCGGCCGGAAGCCCGAAGCGATCGACTACCTGGAGCGCTTCATGGAACGCGGCGAGAAGGACACCGATCGCTATCCGAATGGATCGATGGGCACCTTCAACCGGCCAACCGACGTCGCGTGGGATGCGCAGGACAACATCTATGTGAGCGACGGCTATGGCAACTCGCGCTTCGTCAAGATAGGGAAGGACGGCGTCTGGGTGAAGGCGGTGGGAACACACGGTTCCGGGCCCAATCAGTTCAGCACGCCGCACGGCATCGCCTCGGACGGGCAGAATGTTTATGTCGCCGACCGCGGGAACAACCGCATCCAGGTCTACGACACCAACATGGAATTCAAGACGAGCTACACCGGCGTCGGCGCGCCGTGGTCCGTCCAGGTGACCCCCAAGTACATCTACAGCGGCGACGGGACGGGCAAGATCTACCGGCTGGATCACAGCGGAAAGCTGCTGGGCTGGGTACAAACCAGCCTCGGCCAGGGCCAGACCGGCTGCCTCATCCATGAGATCTACGCCCTGTCGGACAACGTGCTCATCAAGGGCTCCTGCTCGGAATGGAACGTGGAGAAGATCACGTTCAAGAGCGGCAGTTAAAGTAAAAAGTAGAAAGTAAGAAGTAAAAAGTAAGAAGTAAAAAGTAAGAAGTAGAAAGTAAGAAGTAAAAAGTAGGGGTCAGAAGTCAGAGGTCGGAGGCTCCCAGCGAGCTTCAGACTTCTGACTTCTCAGCGGACGACCTTCTCAGCGGACGACAACGACCGTCACATCCTGGTCTGCAACGAGGGCTCCGTCATCCGCGCGACAGCGGAGCACGTAGGTGCCAGGCTCGCTGAAGGTCACCTCGACCGGCACCTTTCCATCGCTGGGCAACGCCGGGGCGGACCACAGAGGCGCCCAGGGGGAATTCGCGCCGGTCCGAGTGTCTTCCCATGCCTTGATCTGCGGCGGATCGAACGTCACCTTCCCAGACCCGCGATACACGAAACAGGACACGTGCAGCCCGAGGTTCTTCCCGACGGTGATCCGTGTGGGAGGAGACATCGCCGGGTTTCTCGGTGGCGTGGCCGCGGCAGGCGCCGTCTGCGCCGCGGCTCGAGCCTGCGCCGCGGCTACGCGTGACGGGTCGCGCGGCTTCGGGATGCCGTCGTCTTTGACTTCTGCGATCAAGGTGAACACCTGGCCCGCTTTCACGCTGACGGGCTCTTCAGCGCCGAGGACCTTGAGCACAGGCGGCTGGTTCCCTCGAACTTCAGGACTGCTCGTCCCGGCGCCGAGCGCACCGGTTTCGGACGCCCTGACGATGTCATCGACGATGTAGTCGGGCCGGAGCGTCGCGAACGCCTGCTCCGTTTTTCCGTGCGTCGTCAACGTCCAGATCAGCTCATCCTTCTCGGTGAACCCATTGGGTACACGCACCTTGAAGATGAAGCGGTTGCGCCGCGGCAGGAAATGGGTTGGCTGGCCCTGATCGGCTCCGCCCAGGTTGAAGCCGTTGTCGGGACCCACCGGGACATCGATCTCCTCTTCCCAGTTCCGATTCATGTAGCCGAACAGAAAATAGCGTGTGCCGTCGGGCGCCCGCTCCCACCCTTCATACGCCGGCGAAATATTCTGGCCCTTCGAGTACGACAGCGATTGGGCGGCGGCCGGCGGGCAGATCAGAGAAAGCGCCAGCGGTACGAGTGGTACGAGCAGAAGCCGGCAACCTCCCGGGTTCACTGCTGCGGCCCTCCGTCGGCTGTGGCCCGCACGGGCGCTCTGGCCTGCACAGGCGTGACAAGGCACAGCGGACAGCCAATCACGACGTCGTTCCTGGTCAGATGCAGCCTGTCGCGCCGCCTCGCCATCTCTTCCTGAAACTGATCATCGGTGAGCGCGACGCGGATGCCCAGGTCGATGAACATGTTCGCCACCGACCGATTGCCCGATCCCTGCCAGTTTCGCGGGTCGGGGACGTTCTTGTTCGACGGCGAGTTGTCCATGTAGCCCACGATGTGCAGGATGGTCCCCTTCGGCAGGAGCGGCGCTGAGTCGTCCGTGTAGTCGTAGCCACGCACCCAGTTGTGGTCGTATCCAACACAGTTGATTGTCTGGATGTTGTAGCCCCAGATCGCTTCCAGGCACATGCGCGAGCCCGGCGCATGCAGGTGCGGTTCGAACGAGATGATCTTGGTGTGCTGCTGCAGCACGGTGTATGCGTGGAGCTGCTGGTTGGCTTCCATCGCCCGGATGTCGATGTCGACGCCGTTGCCCAGACCGAAGATCGCGCGCTTGTAAGTTGGCTGGTAGCCTTTCGGCTGGAACTTGAACCCAATCTCGAGATGCGCCTTCGTATCGCGGCCGTTCGAGTGGAGATGGACCGAATCCGAAACGATGCTCGAGCCGGCCTTCAGGAGTCTGGCCGATTTCGGATCGAAGAAATCGGCGTTGCGTCCCACCTCGTGGACCGGCCAGTTCGTGGTCTCGTCGTCAAAGGCGAATGGATCGGGCGGCTCGGGCTTCCCATCATCCAGAACCTGCGTTCTCCAGATCATGTGGTGAAACACGAACCGGCCGCCAACAGTGGCCCGGCCGGTTCCGGCGTGGGCATCCACGTCGTTGACTTCCTTGACCTCGACGGCCGACACATACCGGTCTTCGGTGAGGCCCGTCGGCACGCTGGGGACATCCCCCCACCAGTCAGGCGCGTTCCCCTTCACTTCCACTTCCTTCATCTTGATGATGAGATCCGGCGTCCCGATGGCCCACACGGAGTCGTCGGCGTAGTGCCTGGGCGGCGGCATGTCGGCAGGATTCCCTCGCGGCGCGCCGCTGTCGGCCCATTTCGCAATCGTGGCGATCTCGTCGTCGCTCAGCGACGGATCGTTCTGGAATTTCTGAATCCCGATATTCTTCTCGACGTACCAGGGCGGCATCACCCCCGCGTGGGGCCCGATGCCGGTCCGCTGTTTGATGGCCCGCGCCCAGGGACGCGCGTCTTCGTAGCTGACGAGCGGCATCGGCGCCACGCCGCCAGGCCGATGGCAGTTTTCGCAGCTCCGCTGCAGGATGGGCGCAATATCCTTCGTGAAGCTGACTTCTGCGGGCGCGCCGACTGGTTCCGCGCGCAGAGCGAACGGCGCCAGGAGGCCAATGGCCGCCAGGAGGAGCCACCCCACTCCAAAGGTCCGGTTGATCTTCATTCCGTCCTCCATCCCACACCCTCGATCTAAATTTAGGGATATTTTACGGCTCAACGCCTGGAAAAGGGAACCGCGAAAGGCCTCGGAAAATTGAATTGACACCCAACTATTTGGATTCAGCCGTACGGATAGGCACCGAGTGAAAAAACCGGCGCGTAGAGCAAAAAGAGCTATTGCTTCGTGATAAAAGCTTCTCCTAATATCGATCTTGTCAACGCTTTTTCCAAAATTGTTTCGTGTTCGGTCGTCAACACGTTTGACCGAGGGGGGTTGCGTATGCGGAACAGGATCGTCGGCCGGTCCATCGTCCTCGTGTTAGCCTGCCTGACCTTGCTGCCGGCCGCAGCAAGGGCGCAAAGCGAAATCGCCGGAGTCGTGAGGGATGCAACCGGGGCCGTGCTGCCCGGCGTCACTGTTGAAGCGGCCAGCCCGGCATTGATCGAAAAATCGCGCACGGTCGTGTCCGACACATCGGGCGAGTACAAGATCATCGATCTGCGCCCGGGAACGTACGCCGTGACCTTCACGCTCAACGGCTTCGCCACGGTGAAGCGGGACGGGATCGAGCTGCCGTCGAATTTCACGGCGACGATCAACGCCGAACTGCGGGTCGGCGCGGTTGAGGAAACCATCACGGTGACGAGCGCTGCACCGATGGTGGATGTCGCAACCAACAGCAAAGCGCAGGTGCTCCCGCGGGACGTGCTCGACGCCGTGCCGACCGCCCACACGATCCAATCGGTCGGGCAGCTCGTCGTCGGCGTCACGCTCACCGCGCCGGACGTCGGCGGATCGCAGGCGATGCAGCAGACCTACTTCACCGTGCACGGGCTGGGCGCCGCGCAGACGTCGGTATTGATGGACGGGATGATCATCAACGGCCTCCAGGGCGACGGCGCGATCCAGAGCTACATCAACGAGGCTGGGAATGAGGAAATGGTCTACCAGACGGGCGGCGGCACCGTCGACTCGCCTACTGGCGGCGTGAAGATCAACCTCGTTCCGCGTGAAGGCGGCAACCAGTTTCATGGCTCGTCCTTTACCGGCTTCGAAAGCAGCGGGCTGCAGAGCAACAACCTCACCTCTCGATTGACGAACCTCGGCGTGAAGTCCGTTGACAAGATCGGCACGTACCGCGACATCGACCTGACGCAGGGCGGGCCAATCATGAAAGACAAACTGTGGATCTTCGGGTCGGCTCGATTCTTCACCGTCGACAAGCCGATTTCGAATACGTTCGCCTCCGACGGCACTCCCGCCGGTATTGCCGCCTGCCAGGCGGCACTGGCCGGCAAAGGCGGCGCGCTCTGTCCGCAGGGCGTCGATCCGCAGCACCAGTACAGCGGCCTCGCGCGCCTGACATGGCAGGCCAGCCCACGCAACAAGTTGTCGGTTTACGTCGACCGGATCCACAAGGCCCGCGGCGCGGCCATGAGCCCGGGCGACGATCAGACGACTTCGTCGGTGGTCTGGAACTCGCCCTTGTACATGACGAACGCGGTCAAGTTCACGTCGACGGTCACCAACCGGCTCCTGTTCGAGGGAGGCTACTCGAGCAACATCGAGCGGTACAACAACCTGTACCAGAAAGGTCTCGAACAGCCCGAGGGCTCCATACTCGGCGCTCGCCACGTCGACAGCGGCGCCGGGCTGACCTGGGGCGTCTCCGGCACCCAAAACGGCGTCTATCCGGATCGGTACAACGCCCAGGCGTCGGCGTCGTACGTGACGGGCAGTCACAACGTCAAGTTCGGTTTTCAGGATTCC
>DASZHO010000062.1:0-78963 GCA_035937795.1 Vicinamibacterales bacterium
GTTTTGTCCGTTGTTGCTTCCGACTGCGTCGGTGGACAGCACCAAATGGGAGGATCTGCGCTGATGATCTCGGCGCCATCGACCTGGGCTGATGCCCACAATCTGATGGAAGGCCCGGGTGAACGCCGCTTGATCCGAAAAGCCTGCCTGTTCGGCAATATCAGCCAGTGATTCGGACGTCTCCATCAAGAGCTCTTGGGACCGCTCAATCCGGCGCTGCACGAGCCATCGGTGAGTCGACACACCGAAGCTCACCTTGAATGACCTGGCGAAGTGGCTGATCGAAAGGCCGCACTCCTGCGCCAACTGCGAGAGGCGTATTCGCCCTGCGAGATTCTGCCTCAGCAACTCTGTCGCACGGCGTTTCTGCCAAGGCCCCAAGCCGCCGATCGAGGTCACGGTCGGTTTTCGCAATCCTGCATATCTTTGAAGCAAATGAGCGCCGAGGATCAGCTCGAGATGGTCCAGCGCCAGGGGGGCCGGCCAGCCTTGTTGCCCAATGCAGGGAAGAATGCTCTTGGTCAGTTGTGTGAGGACGAGATCTTCTTCGTCAACCGAGAGACGGTAGGTTTCCACGGGGCCAATCCCGAGATCTGCCGCGATATCGTCCAAGCCTGTGCGAGGAACATGAAACAGCACGTAGTCGAAGGCACTGCCAACCCAGCAGCTGGGTTGCGCGTCAAGGTCGAGTACATTGGACCGGAATGCTTGAATGTACGACGTGGGTACGTGCTTGTCGTCCACCCACAGTTGATAATCGCCTATCGCCAAGGACTTGATGGATACAGAGACGAGCAGGGCGGGAACGCTCGAGACCTTCGTGATTCTGTCCGCCAGGCCACTTGGAGACTCCAAGCGCGTAATGGCAAATGAATCTGCGCGGACCACGGACGGGATCGACGAGCTCTCCTTCAGGTGGATGTGGCTGCTCATCGCTTGCCTCACTGTAGGCTTCGATGGCGCGCCTGAATAAGACTCTGTAAGCTGGGGGGCATACTCTTCAGGCATGGAACGGCGATGGAGTTGAGGCACCTGCGTTATTTCGTAGCCGTGGTCGAGGAAGGGAGTCTGACAACCGCCGCCGAGAAAAGGTTGCACACCTCCCAACCTTCGCTCAGCCGGCAGATTCGCGACCTGGAGGACGAGGTCGGTGCTGACTTGCTGTCTCGCAGCGTTCACGGCGTCGAGCTGACCGCTGCAGGTAAGGCCTTTCTCGACCATGCCCGCCTTGCGTTGGCGCAGGTCGACGCCGCCGTGGAAGCGGCGCGCCGGGCCGCGCAGCCCGCAAGAAAGACGTTCGCCATCGGCTTCCAAACTGGTCACGAGATGACCTGGCTGCCGCGGGCCATGCAGGTGCTGCGGGACGAGCTGAAGAACATCCAAGTCACAGTCTCGAGCGACTATTCGCCGGACCTCGCCGAAGCGCTCGTACGCGGCCGGCTGGACGTAGCATTCTTACGGGTGGAGCCGGGCTACGACCTGGAGTATCAAGTCGTGGATCGGGAGCCGCTGATCGTCCTGATGCCGAGCGACCATCGCCTCACCGCCAAGCCAGCCATTCATCCGCGTGAATTCGTGGGCGAGATCTTCATCGGCGGCGCCAACAAGGCCGGAGTGTTGCGCGGCGTCACCGAGGATTACCTGCGGCGATCGGGAATGGACATCAAGCTCGATCACGGCGTGGACAACATGGCGATGGCCATGTCGTTGGTCGTCTCGACGCGCGGGCTGGCGTTGATGCCCGCCTATGCCAGGAACCTGCTGCCCGCGTCCGTAGTCAGCCGGCCGTTAGAAGGCGAGGCGCCGACGATCGATGTCGCGGTGGGCTACAGAACGTCGAACACCTCGCCGATTCTCAAATTGTTCCTGTCGCGCCTCGACGAGCTGAAAAGGCCGGACCCCGCTTGACGACCCGCATCTGGTCAGTCAGACTGGGCAGCCGAGGGCCTCGCAAGGCAGGGCGATTTCAAGAACGATATGTTGGGTGAATCCCGAAAGCGAGCTGGGAGCGTGATGGTGACCTCACCGTGGCTCGTGTTGTGCCTGCTGGTTGCAGGATCCGCTGTTGCAGGCGCACAGACTCGAATTTTGATTCAACCCGCGCCAAGGCCCGATCAAACCATCCACGTGACGACGACCCAGGAATTCTCGTTCAGCATGGCTGGCGGCGCGGCCGCTGCCGAACCAGCAGAGGCGCAGATGGTGACCAGAACCGTTCTTGGCTACACACAGTCGAACGGGCGCTTCGACGGCCAGGGCCGGATGGAATCGCAGCTCACCATCGATCGCATCGAAGCGGAGCAGACGCTCAACGGGAGCGCGAAATCGCCTGGCAACCTGGGCCAGCTTGTCGGCCGTTCGCTGACGGCCGTTTTCGATCGCGCAGGAAGGCTCGTCGACATCACGGTGCCGCAGGACTTGCAGCAAGCCTCCGGTATGCTCAAACAACTGCTGGCCGGCGCATACGGAGCCCTGAACTTCCTCCCCGCAACCACGATGGCGATCGGCGAGACCGCAACGGCGCCATCGAACATCCCGCTGCGACTGCCCGGGAGTACGGGGACGGTTCCCTATCAAACCCGCACGCTCACGACACTGCGGGCCGTCGAAACGAGCGGACGAGACCGCATCGCGCGCCTGGAACAGCGCATCGAATCGGCACCCGAGACCGATCAACTCAAGGTGAGTGGCGCAGGCACGATCGACGTGAATCTCGATCGAGGATTCGTCGGAGCGAGCGCGACCGAATGGGCGGTCACCGGCGGCAATCCGGCGACGGGCAGCGCGGCTTCCGCTCAACTCCCCCCGGGACACGGGACGATCAAAGTGACGGTGACGGCGACCGCGGACGAATAAACGAAGAAGCCTGCTCGGTCGGGATCTCGCGAAACCGTGTGACACAGGCGCGTTTTTCGCGTGCAATTGGCCAGCTCCGTCGCAGGTCTCGCGTTGCATCTCCTTTACAATATTGCTCGTGGGAAAAACGGTGTGTCGGCCCGTTCGCGTAGGTTTCCTCACACTGGCGCTGCTGGCGTCGGCTGCGGCGACGGCGCGCGCCCAATCAGTGTGCGATCCGGACGGCGTCCAGGCGAGCGGCTCGATCTATCGCATCTGCATGCCGTCGGCGGCCTACAACGGCATTCTCGTCGTTTGGGCTCACGGATTCCAAGATGCCGGCACGCCGGTTTCGATTCCTGAAGATCAGCTGTGTATCAACGGCTTCTGCCTCCCCGACGTCATCAACGGGCTCGGTTTCGCGTTTGCGACGAACAGCTACAGCAAGACGGGACTGGCGATTCTCCAGGGCAAGGCCGACCTTCTCGATCTCGTGAACATCTTTGCCGCTCAGAAGGGCCAGCCGCGAAAGGTGTACCTGGTTGGCGCATCGGAAGGCGGCATCATCACAGCACTCAGTGTCGAACAGCATCCCGACGTGTTCGCGGCGGGCCTCGCGGCGTGCGGACCGGTCGGCAACTTTCCGTTCCAGATCGATTACTTCGGCGACGCGCGCGCGACCTTCCAGTATTTCTTTCCGTGGGTGATTCCCGGCGATCCGTTCAACCCGGATCCCGGTTTGATGGCGATTTGGAGCAATTACTACGAACTGGTTGTCAAACCGATTGTGTTCGATCCGGTCAACCGGCATCTGCTGGATCAGTGGGTGGCGGTCGCGAATTTACCGTTCGACGCGAGCAACTACCTGACGACCGTTGAGCAATCGGTCCGGGATGTCCTTCGTTATGGTGTCGTCAATCTCAAGGACGCCGCGGCGACGCTCGGCGGGTTTCCGTTCGACAACCGCTACCGCTGGTATACGGGCTCCGATAACGACCTCCTGCTGAACATCTTCGTTCGGCGCGTCTCCGCCGATCCGGCCGCCGTCATCCGGATGAACGCCTTTTACAACACGACCGGCGTTCTCAGTCGTCCGCTGATCACGCTACATACGCTGGAAGATCAGCAGGTGCCCTACTTCCACGAGCAGCTCTACAACCTGAAGACGCTCTTGTCCGGGTCGCTGTTCACGCGGCATCTCAACTTCCCTGTCGATCGCTACGGACACTGCAATTTCACGAAGGACGAGGCGCTGTTCAGTTTCGCCGTCATGCTGCTCTATGACGGCCTCCTCGACCACGTGAGCGGCACGGAGTCGTTCCTCACCGCTTCGGAGCTCGCCGCATTTGAGAGCCGCGCGCAGGCGGTGGGCCTGCCGTCTCAACGCGAGGGATCGGCGCTCGCGTTTGAACTCAACCAGCACTAGACGCGGAGTGCCGCGCGCCGGAGCACGACGGCGTGGGTGCCAGGAGCATCGAGCATTCGAGCGGAAGCAGTGAGTCAGCAAGAGAGGACCAATGAGAGCACGAGCGCCGCGGGGCGTGATTGTCTGGTTGACTGGTCTTTCCGGGGCGGGCAAGAGCACACTGGCCGCCGCGGTTCGCGATGAGGTGGCCGCGAGCCACGCGGTAGAGGTTCTCGATGGCGACGAGATCCGAGCACATCTGTCGAAAGGCCTCGGCTTTTCGCGAGAGGATCGCGAGACGAACATCCGCCGCATTGGCTTCGTCGCACGGCTCCTGGCGCGTCACGGCGTGGTCGCCATTGCGGCCGCCATCTCGCCGTACGCCTCGGCGCGGGACGAAGTCCGCGCCTTGGCCGGCACCGAGGGCATCGAGTTCGTGGAAGTGTTTGTCAGCGCCGCGCTCGACTCGCTCGTCGCCCGAGACGTCAAGGGCCTCTATCGGCGGGCGCTTGCCGGAGAGATCAGGAACTTCACTGGCATTTCCGATCCGTACGAGCCGCCCCTCGAGCCCGAGGTGACGGTCTGCACCGACCGCGAGTCGGTTCAAGAGAGCACCGCGAAAATTCTGAAGGCGCTCGCCGACCGAGGGGTGGTCCTCAATGTTGAATTGAGCGTCTGAGTCGCCATGTGATGAGCGCCGAGAAGAACGCAACAGCCAGAAATCGCGGCGTCGGACAGCTCCTCCGGCACATCTTACCGAGGGGGGCCGGCCGCCGACTCATCCAGAGGGCCGCGGTCTTTCGCGCGCTCTCGCGGATGGCCCGCACTCCGGTCGGCCGGCGCGCGGTCGCATCGCTCGAAACGCGCGCCCTCGCGGCGTTGCTCATGCGGACGGCGGAACCGGATCCTGGCGGACGGGCACTCGGGTACCTGTTCGGCCGTTACGAGCCCGGGCGCGCACCCAGAGAGATCTACGACGACGTGTTCTCGCCCCAGCGCTTCGATCGCGGCTACCAAAGCCAAATGGGTCAGGATCTCTTCCTTAACCGCTGGCTCTTCAAGAACCGCGGTCCCGGTTTTTTCGTCGACGTCGGCGCCTTCGACGGCGAGCTAGGGAGCAACACGTCTTTTTTCGAGAAGCGGCTCGGCTGGACGGGCGTGGCGTTCGAGCCCAACCCGCCGGCATTCGCGGCGCTATGCCGGACGCGATCGTGTCAGGCAATACAAGGCTGCGCGTACAACCGAGATGGTGTGGTGAGTTTCCTGGCGCTGTCGGAAAGAGATCAGCGTCGGCGGACCGAGGAACTTCTTCGGCCCGCGAATCTCTCGTCGCTAGCGCTCGATCCCGATCACGGGGCCGTCATGCTGAGCGGCATCCGCGAGCACATTGACAACATGACGCGCGTCGAGCAAATGGGCCAGGTGTGGGACCTCGACCAAGCGCTCGTAACCGTTCCGTGCTACCGGATCGACAGCGTGCTCGAGAAGGCGGGGATCAGCACCGTGGACTACCTCTCGATCGACGTCGAAGGCGCCGAGCTCGAGGTGGTGCAAGGTATCGACTTCACCAGAGTGCAAGTCAACGTCATCGGAGTCGAGCGGAGCCAGCGGTTCCCCGACGTCTACCGACTCCTCACGAAGGCCGGCCTCGAATACCACGGGCTGCTCTTCTTCGACGAGATCTTCGTCCATCGCGCGTGCCGCTTTACCTGGGAGCAGTAGGCGAGGCGTCATGAGGGAGACCGTTCTAATCTCCGGCGCCGGCTCCGGCATTGGTCTGGTTTCCGCACTCTACCTGGCCCAGCAGGGCTTCGAGGTCTTTGCCACTGTGCCCGACCTGGCTCAACAGGCGGCTGTGGAGGCGGCGGCCGCGAGATGGGAGGTATCGCTTCAGGTCCTGTACCTCGACGTGACCGAGCCGGATTCCATCCAGCGGGCCGTGGAGACCGTGGTCCAGACCCGCGGCGCCATCTACGCTGTGGTTCACAGCGCGGGACTGGGCCTGCGCGGCTTCTTCGAAGATCTCGCCGATGCCGAGATCCGGCGACTGTTCGACGTCAACGTCTTCGGTGTCATGGCCCTCACCCGAGCCGTCTTGCCCCATATGCGGGCCGCCCGGCGTGGCCGCATTGTCGTGGTCGGCTCAGTGGGCGGCCGAGTCGCCTCCATGTCCCTGACCGGCTACTGCGCCGGCAAGTTTGCCTTGGAAGGCTTTGCCGAGTCTCTCTGGATGGAGGTGCGACCTTTCGGCCTCCATGTCTCCGTGATCGAGCCGGGCATCGTCATGACCCCCCACTTCACCGTGCATCGGGGGCGAGCCGCTGCCGCCACCGATCCCAAGAGCCCCTACTTTGGCTGGTTTGTGCGCCATGAACAGTTGGCGGACAACATTCTGCGCGCCCACCGGATCATGCCCAGCGATGTGGCTCGCACCGTCCATGCCGCACTGACTGTCCGTCACCCTCGGCTGCGCTACCCAGTGGGCCGAGGAGCCCGAATCGTTATTTTGCTGCGCCGGATCCTGCCCCACCGTTGGTTCGAACGCCTCTACTTCGGCCAGATCGTCAGTCTGGTCACCCGATCCGGCAAACCGCCAGCGGAGTTCAGCCAGCTCTCCTTGCCTGGAAACGCGGATACTGATTATCTTGGCTTGCCTCCCCCGAACCGGAAAGGGTGGAAATGGCGGATCTCCTGAATACGCTGCGTGTACTGGGATGGCGGCGGGCGTGGCGTCTGTGGCGCGGCTATCGCCTGGGTTGGATGCAGACTATCGCCCCGTTCTACACCACGCGCACCCTGCAAACGCTTCTGAACGTCGGTTTCTTCGACGAGCTGCAGCGCCACGGCACTATCGACGTGGTCTGCTTTGCGGACGCGCATGGGTTGGACGGGCAGATCTTGCAATCTCTGGTGGACTCGCTCTACGCCTTGCGCATCCTGGACAAAAGGGGCACCGCCTATATCCTGGACGACAAAGGCCGAGTCCTGGTCGAGGTCGCAAGAGGCTGGTTCGATGGCGTCTACGGCTATGAGGGGATCTATCACTCTCTGGAGCTACTGCTGCGCAAGGAATTAGTCTATGGCCGGGATATCTACCGCCGGCCCGATTTCGTGGCCAAGGGCAGTGGGGAAATCGAAAACTGGATCTATTTTCCCCTTGCCATCGACCTCTTGACCCGGGGCAATCGCCGCCGGGTGCTGGACTTGGGCTGCGGCGACGGCACTTTCTTGCGCCATCTGTGCGCCGCAAACCCCTCCATTCGCGGGTTTGGCATCGACATCTCGCCCGCGGCCATCGCGGATGGCGAGGAACTGGTGCGCAAGGCGGGCCTGCAGGAGCGCATCCAGCTGGCCGTCGTGGACATCAACGCGCTGGGGAGCACACCGGCCGAACTGCAGGACATCGACGCCGCCACCGTGTTCTTCGTCCTACATGAGATTCTGTATCAGGGCAAGGACGCGCTCTTACAGCTGTTGCGCAGTTACCGTACCCTTTTTCCCGGTGTTCCGCTGACAGTCTTTGAGGTCGATAGGGCCACTCCGGACGCTATGCGCCGACGGCCCGGGATGTCTGTTCAGTACACCCTGCAACACGATCTGTCCCACCAGAAGCTGATCAGCAGGTCGGCGTGGCACGCGCTCTTCCATGAGGCTGGCTTCACCGCCATCGAGGAACGCAACCTGAGCTTCGCCAGGACCGTCATCTTTACTGTAATGGGGGAGTGAGTTTGATGGCCCCATCGACCGCGCGTCTATCGCCTCTCACCGTGAAAGGGCCGGTGTTGGTTACCGGCGCCTCGTCGGGCATCGGGTTGGAGACCGCACTCTATCTGGCTGCACAGGGGTATACGGTCTGCGCCACCATGCGGGATCTGAGCCGACGTGCTGCCTTGGATAGGGAGGCCAGGCGGCGGAATCTCTTGGTGCAGGTCCAGGCCCTGGATGTGACCGACCCGCCCAGCATCGAGGCGGTGGTGCGCTCCCTGGTGGGTCGTTACGGCGGCATCTATGGCCTCGTGAATAACGCCGGCTTCCAGCTTCAAGGCTACTTTGAAGACCTGACCGATGCCGAGATTCGCACTCTGTTCGAGGTGAATCTCTTCGGCACCATGGCCGTGGTGCGGGCCGTGCTGCCCGGCATGCGCGCTGCCCGCCAGGGGCGGGTCGTGATCGTCTCCTCCGTCGGGGGACTGCTGGGCTCGGTTGCACTCAGTGCCTACTGCGCCTCCAAGCACGCCCTGGAGGGCTTCGGCGAGGGCCTCTCGTTGGAAGTCTGTGCGCTGGGGATCCAGGTCACGCTGGTGGAGCCTGCCATCGTGCAGACGGAGATCTGGCGCGGAAATAGGCGTGTGGCCCGGGGCGCGCTGGACCCAGCCAGCCCTTACTACGAGTGGTTTCACGCTGTGGAGCGGTTGACGGACCGGATGGTCGCCACGGCTCCTACGACCTCCCTCGATGTGGCCCATGCTGTGCACCGGGCGCTCGCGGCGGGCCGGCCACGTCTGCGGTATCTGGTCGGGAGGCGGGCGGCCTTGTTGCTGATCCTGCGCCGCTACGTGCCCGCCGCCCTCTTCGAACGGATCTATTTTGGCGAGGTGATCCGCCGCGTAACTGGCACACGCGTTTGACCCGCACCCCAACTGTCCGACTGACAAAAGAAAGATTCCAGGTAGTCGTTCAGGAACACTCCATTTGGATCCCACTCCTCGCGAAGCCTGACAAAATCATCCCACCTCTCATACTGCCCCTTTATGTAATCTCGCTCCGCGCGAGTCTCTTTGCCCCAGTGAAAGCGATAATGAAACGGCCTCAGCAACTGATGTATCTGATCGAAGAGCGTGGCCGATCGAGGATACTGCCAGCACTCCAGCCAGACGACGTCGCGTCCATAGGCTGGGCTCAACCACAAATCGCTTCGAGCCGAACTGCGAATGTGGATCGGCATCAGGGGAAACGTCCTGGTTGTCTGGAAATGCGTACGCAAGAGCCCGATGGCAGCGGGCGCCTGCTCATAGGGAAGGGCAACCTCCATATCCCGGATTGTGTCTGGAGATCGGTCTGAGTCACCGAGGTCGCCGAAGGCGAGGACCCAGTCGCTGCGACCGATGCGAAGCGGATAGCAGGATCCAACTGAGAATTTCGTAAAGAATCGTTGAATCGTGTTGCCCCTGAGGAGAAGCCAGGCAAACAATTTCAGGCCAAGCACCTTGAGGATCTGCCCGCCTCTGCTCATGCCCTTTGGCGCAGGCTTTCTACGTGCGATGCAGCTCACATCGTGCAGATTGTCGACATCCCGGTCTTTCAACCGATCGACAGAAAGAATTTCGATCTCATCTGTGATCGGAAAATAGAGCATGTCGGTGTAGAGACTGTTCCGGTTGATGTCGTCGAACGCGTCCAGCACGTCCTCTGCTTTCCTGACGGCGCTGCGCGCCTGCAGAGCAAACGCGGGCACACACCGCAATGTCACGGCCGAGATTATGCCGAGGACCCCGACGGAGACGACCACGCCATTAAACAAGTCATGCGACCGGTCAATTTCCAGGACGCTTCCATCGGCCCTGACGATTCGCACCGACTCCACATAGTCACTGAGCGATCCATGGAAAATCGTGCCTCCATGAGTCGCAGTACTGATGGCGCCGGAGACTGTCTGAGCAGTAATCGACCCGCTTACGGGTAGCGCCAGCTTCAATCCTGCCAGGGTTTCATTCAGCTCACGGAGCGTCATCCCTGCCTCAACAGTCACAAGGGACCCGTCCACTTTCAGGAGCTTCTTATATCTGTCCAGAACCAGGCAGACGCCATCGGTCTCTGGTATGGGGCAAAGGGAGTGCAGAGAGCCGATGGCCTTGGCTTTAATGTTAGTGTTCGACGCCAGTTGAGCTATTTCAACGAGCTCTCGTTCCGAGGAAGGATGCACGATCGCCAGAGGGCGAAACCGCAGGGGCCCATAGTTGTCCAGAGAAAATTGAGTTTTCGCCACGAGGCATTTCTGTTTCGCCCACAGTTCCGTCTTCAACATCCCTGTCGACAAGCTGACCTCAGGAGAGTATCCCAGAAGCGCAGCCGCCTTTGAGGATGGAAAGGCTTTTGTATTTTCGGACATCCGGATGAGAAACCTGGCTCCTCTGCGCACGTCATGGGTGCCAGGGAGGACATCTAGCAGCTTTGCAATAGTCCTGACGATCGGAGTCGGGATATGCCGCGCCGGCCGATCCAGCATCCGGCTGTAGTGGGAGTAGAAGTCGTTGAGAGTGACGGTCTCATGTCCGATATTGAACACTTCGCCGCGCGCGTGGGGAGATTGCGCGGCCGACAGCAATGCCTTCGCGACGTCACCGACGTAGACCACATCCATTACGCCGCGTCCGTCTCCAAGAATGACGGGCAAGCCTTTACGAATCAAGTCGAGCGGCATCAGCGTATAAGATTTCGTGTTTGGCCCATACACGCACGTGGGACGGAGGATAGTAACGTCGAGGCCATCTTCCCGCGCGATCTCCACCAGAGCCCTTTCCGACTGCAGTTTCGTCAGGGCATAAACTGCCATGTCCTGGTATTCGACGAGCTCTGCGTTTTCCGTATAATCTGAGTCGGTTCTTGCCGCGCTGTAGACTGCAACCGAGCTGATGTGGACGAAGCGTTGGCAGCCGTTTGCAGCAGCAGCTCGAGCCAGCCGGCGTGTTCCTTCGACATTCACCGCGTATGAATCTTTGTACGATCCGGTGATGAGTGCGGCGCAATGAAAGACGAACGTGGTGCCTCTCACCAGCTCGGCAAGGGCTGCATCGCTGGTGACGTCGCCCCATACAGCTCTACACCCGCGCTTCTCCCACCTCTCCGCCGTGTCGTTCTTCGAGCGGAAGAGGGCCTTCACCTCGTAAAGGTCCACCAGTTGCTCGAGCAACGCTTGGCCTATGCCGCCGCTTCCGCCGGTCACGCATACGGTCTCCTTCATCGAGTCTGGAGCTGGGAATGAAATGTCATCGTGAAGTGTCGTTTCTACAAAAGAACGGTTCCAAATAGCTGTTCAAGAACATGCCTGTCGGATCCCACTCTTCGCGGAGTCGGAGAAAATCATCCCACCTTTCATATTGCCGATTTATGTACTCCCGACCGGCGTGAGTTTCTTTTCCCCAGTGAAAACGATAGTGGAACGGTTCAAGTAGTTCGTGGATTTGTTGTTTGGAAAGGTTGTCAGAGCGGGGGTACAGCCAGAACTCCAGCCAGCAGACGTCGCGTTTGTACGTGGGACTCAACCACAGGCCGCTTCGAGAAGAACAGCGAATATGGATCGGCAACAGAGGATACTTCTGAGTCGTCAAGAAATGACTGCGAAGGAGGGCGATCGCTTTGTGAGCCTGCTCATACGGAATCGCAATCTCTATACCCTGGAGCAGAAGCGTCAGAGGAGATCGGTCCGACGTCCCGACGTCACCGAAGGCGAGAACCCGATCGCTGCGGGCCGTGCGCGTTCGATAAGAGCGTCCAGCTGCACATTCAGTCAACCATCTGTGAATCGAATTGTTGCCGAGGACAAGCCATACCAACGCTTTCAGCCCGAGTGTCCTGAGGCGCCGGGCGACTTTTGTATTGACGAGCGACGGCGGCCTTCTGGACGTCGCGGGCTGCTCGTTCGCCGGCGTGTCGCTGTCCTCGCTCTCTATTCTGTTAATCGCGAGTATTTCCATCTCATCCGTAACGGGGAAATAGAGCATATCGATATAGAGATTGCGTCGGTTTATCTCATCGAACTCTTCAAGAACTTGCTGGGCTTTCGAAACGGAGCTGCGCGATCGCAGGAGAAACGAGGGAACGCACCGGAATGTCACCGTCGAAATGATGCCGAGGAGGCCAAGGGAAACAACGACGGCTTGGAACAGGTCCTGCGAGCGGTCAATCTCCAGAATACTTCCGTCGGCTCTGACTATTCTCAGAGACTCCACACAGTCGCTAATCGATCCGAAGTGAATGGACCCTCCGTGAGTCGCGGTGCTGATAGCCCCAGACACGGTCTGCGCGGTAATCGCTCCTAGTATCGGCAATGCTAAATTCAACTCTGCCAAGGTCTCGTTCAGGGTTCGAAGCTTCATACCTGCCTGGACTGTTACAAGGGATTCCTCAACTTTCAGCAGCTTGTCGTATCTGTCCAGAACGACGCAGATGCCTTCGGTCTCTGGTATGGGGCACAGGGAGTGCAAAGAGCCAATGGCTTTGGCTGTAATGTTGTCGGTCAGGGCGATCCGGGTAATTTGCACCAGGTCGTCTTCTGCCAGAGGGTGCACGACAGCCAAAGGAGAGAAAGGTATAGGCCCAGGGCTGTAGGCGTCTACGGAATATTCGGTTCTAGGAATGAGATGTTCACGTTTCGCCCACAATTCGGTCTTCAGCATGCCGGCGAACAGGTTGACTTCAGGAGCGTACCCCAGGAGGGTTCTGGCTTTTGTACATGGAAAGCGGTCGGCATTGTCAGACATCCGAATGAGGAAGCCGGCGGCTTGCCGCAGCGCTGGCAACGCTGTGCCTGGGATGAACCGGAGCAGTCGTAACAAGGCCCTCACGGGTGAGACGGGTAGATGTCGTGCAGGCCGGTTCAGCATTCGGCCGTAATGAGCGTAAAAGTCGTTGAGTGTGACCGTCTCATGACCGATGTTGAACACTTCCCCGTTGGCTTGCGGAGATCGCGCGGCCAGCAATAAGGCCCTGGCGACATCATCGACATAAACGACATCTAGGAGGCCGCGGCCATCTCCCACAATGACGGGCAAGCCCTTGCCAATCAGCTTGATCGGAATCAGCGTATACGCTTTGATGTTCGGCCCGTAGACACAGGTGGGCCGCAGAATCGTGTACTCGAGGCCATATTCTTGCGCCACCTCTTTCAGCGCTTGTTCTGACTGTAATTTGGTCAGGCTATAGGCCGCCATGCCGTCACGTTCACATAATTCTGCGTCCTCCACGTAGGCTGGCTGATTTGGCGCTCCGCTATACACAGCAACGGAACTGACATGGACGAAGCGTCGGCAGCCGTGTGTGGCGGCGAGTCGAGCTAAGCGGCGCGTCCCTTCCACATTGACGGGATACGCCTCCTCATACGACCCTTGCGTAATCGCCGCACAGTGAAAGACGAACTTGGCGCCCGTGACCAACTCTGAGAGTGCTTCTTCGTCTGCGACGTCGCCCCATACAGCCGCACACCCTGGTTGTATCCACTTGTCACTTATTTCATTCGCTGTGCGGAAGAGGGCTTTTACTTCGTAAAGGCCGACCAGGCGCTGCAGCAAAGCCTGGCCTATGCCGCCGCTTCCACCGGTCAGGCATACAGTCTCTCGCACTCTCTGTTACGCCCTTTGGAGCCACAAGCTGCCACCAACGCCAAAGGTGGGAGGATCGATGCAGAGCGGCATCAGCTTTCGTATGGCGTCGGAGTGAAACTTCATCATGAAGTCATTCCAGAATCTGATGGGACACTGCGTGTTGTACTGAAGGAACGCGCGCAGGATGTAAGCCTCATTCCACGAAATCCCGAGCTCGAACCACTCCTGGGGATACTCAAACGGGTAGGGGACGTCGTGAAAGTGGACGAGCACTCCAGGCGTCAGTCTCGGCATGAGCTCGAAGAGAATGTGGTTGACGTCGCTGCCGGCCTTCGATACGTGTGAGCAATCAATGAACAGAATGTCGTTCGCGGCAAGCTGGTCGACGATGCTCCGATCGAGCTGCTGGATCGGCTGTTCCACGATTGAGACGGAGTTGTAGTCCTCCTCTTTCAGCAGCTTGCGCAGCCGCGTGCTCTCGGGTTCGATGAACGTGAACTGGATACCGCGGTTCATGAACCGTTCGTTGGTGTCCAGCATCACGGCCGAGGAGAACCCAGATCCGATCTCGATAATCCGACGCGGGCGGATCAGCCGAATCATGGAATACAGGAAAAGGGCGTCAGCGCGTCCGTACCAATAATTGTCGAAGAAGTAGCGCATGCCGTTCCGCGGTGTTTCGGAGAATGGCTGCTCATCGTAAAACGTCGCGAATTGCGTTAACAGCGTCAGTTGACCGGCCTCGTTCAACTCGACGCCCGGGAGGGTCCGCAACGATCGGTCAAAAATCCGCGGCGCGTCGCGCTCCAGTTCCTTGATGGACGGTACCGGAGAGTAATAATGCCCGTTTCTTACGCGCAGGATCCGCCACGTCGCCAGCTTGCGTCCCACGGCCAACCAGAATTCGCGTTTCGCGCGCGCGCGCGCCCACGAACGTCCGTCGTACCCGGAGTCATCTGCCATGTCGACCTCTATCCATTTGCCTACGCAACAACCTGCGGGTGCTCCGTTTTGTCATAGCACGCCGCATGTTTTCTACCGGTGTTGAGTCGAACGGGGTTGACCGTCTCTCAAGGACAGAAGTGAGAGCAGAAGAGACTTTCCTGTCCCCTCTGGCACAGATCCTGCCGTTGCGGTGTCGGAAACAGGGATCGCCTGCCCGCCCACGGAATTGACCATGGAACGCGCCAGCTCAGACAGACTCGGCCCTTTGATGAGCTGAAGAAGCGGGATGGCGACTCCGATTTCCTTTTCGACGCGGTTCTTCAGCTCAATCGCCATCAAGGAATCGATCCCCATGGTGACCAGTGGCTGGTCGAGGTCGATCTTGGACGCCGCAAGCCTCACCACGCCGGCGACGTGCTCCCGGAGGCGATCGGTCAGGATCTGAAGCCGCTCTGCGGGACCCGCTGCCAGAAGCTGGGTGCGCGTCGGGTTCTGCGTATCCGCACGGACGGATATCGCGCCTTCAAGCCTGGAGAAGAAGGGCATCTCCGCCAGGACCGGATGGGATGCTCGCCACACTTGCCAATCGACGCCCATCACCAAGACCTGAGATACGTCCGAAATCATCACCCGTCCGAGCGCTTCCACTCCTTGACGCAGAGAGAGACTCTCGATGCCCGCAATTCCGAGTCGTCCTCCACGGTCCGGCCGCGCGGCGAGTCCAACGTCCGACCATGGCCCCCAGTTGATGCTCACGGCGGGCAGGTTCCGGGCTCGCCGATAATGCGCGAGTGCATCGAGAAACTGGTTAGCGGCAGCGTAATTCGCCTGCCCCGCCGAGCCGAGCATCGATGCTGCGGAAGAGAAGAGCAGAAAGAAATCGAGAGGTGAGTCGAGACTCGCGCGGTGCAGGTTCCACGCCCCCTCGACCTTCGGTGCCATGACCCGGCGAAATCGCTCTGGCGTCTGCTGGAGCAGGGTGCCATCATCAAGTAATCCGGCCGCGTGCACAATGCCGCGCACCGGGGGCAGATCCCGCGCCCAGCGCACGAACGCGGCGTCCACAGAACCGGCGTCACCCACGTCGAATCGGTCGACCACAACCTGGGCGCCCGCGCGCTCCATAGCCTCGATCGCCTGACGAGCCTCCAGCGTCGGTTCGCTCCTCCCCACGAGGACAAGGCTTGTGGCACCCTTTTCGACCAGCCATCCACCTACAACAAGCCCAATGCCTCCAAGACCGCCGGTGAGGACGTAGGTGGAATCGTCTCGGATTCGGGCGGAAGCGTCCGTCGGAGGAGCCACCGTGACGCTCCGTGGATCCATATCGATCACGACCTTACCGATGTGGCGACTCCGCGCCATGTGATGGAGTGCCTCGGCCAGATCGTTCGCCGCGAAGACCTGCTTCGGAAGCGGCGCTAGATGCTTTTCCTCGAAGAGGCGCACCGCCTCCCGAAGGAGTCGACCGCAGTCTTCCGGCCGCTTTGCCGCCAGGCTGTTCAGGTCGACAAGGAAGAACGAACGGCTGTCCTCAAGGCACCGAAGGGGAAGCTGACCCCCTTCGAGAAGGTCGCGCTTGCCCAACTCTATGAACCGGCCTCCAGGGCGGAGGATTTCCAACCCGCGGGCGAACGCCTCTCCCGCGAGAGAGTTCACTATCACGTCGACGCCCTTCCCCCCCGAGGCTTCCATCACCTCGTCGGCGAACGAGAGCGATCGCGAGTCCATCGCGCGGCGCACATCGAGACTCTCGAGGAGCCGGCGTTTTTCGTCGGTGCCGGCAGTCGCATAGATCTCGGCGCCCGTTTCCTGCGCCAGACGCACGCAGGCGAGCCCAACTGCGCCCGTGGCCGAGTGAACGAGAACCCGCTCGTCTCTCCGCAGCCTGCCGAGGTGGTTCACCGCATAGTGTGCGGTGAGGAACGCGATGGGCAGCGTGGCGGCTTCCTCGAAATCAAGCCGCGCCGGTTTCGCGACAACGAGCCAGGCCGGGGTGCGGACCACTGAGCTCAGGCTCGGTCGAGCGAGCGCGACGACTTCATCGCCCACGGAGAACGAGGTCACCCCCTCGCCCAAGGCGGTGATCCTTCCCGCGCACTCGTGTCCGAGGACGAGGTCTCCATCGCTGGGCAGCAGACCCAGTGCAAGGAAGATGTCGCGGAAGTTCAGACCGGCGGCGACCACCTCGATTTCCACTTCGCCGGCGGCGGGTCGGCGGCGGGCGACTTGCCGAAAAGAAATGCCCGAAAGGTTCCCGGTCTCTGCCAGCTGGGCGCGAAACGGCATCGGCTTTAGGAGTTTCGTCGCCGCGCTATCCGCCCGCGTCAGGCGCGCCACGAATCGCCGGTCGTCGCGGAAAGCGACCTGCTGCTCGCGGTCACTGCGCCACAGCTCGTCTGCGAGTGCGCGCGCCTCGTTTTCGCTCGACTCTGCGCTCAAATCGATCGCGGTGCAGAAGAACTCCGGATGCTCCTGGACGATGGTTCGGGCGAGGCCCCATAGCGGCGCTCGAAATGGTGAGACTTCGTCGCTCTCGACAATGTATTGCACCCCGCGCGTCGTAAGCCACAGGCGGGTCGATTCATCGATGCCCCTCCGTACCAGAGCCTGCACGAGAAGCAGGGCGCTCTCCACTCCGAGCGCGGAAGCGTCGCTCGCGCCTTCAGCAACGTCGAGACTCCATAAATGGATGACGGAATCAAGCGCGATCCCTCTTCGTTTCAGCGCTCCGAGAAGCTCTGAGTAGTCCTGGCTGCGTGCTGGGTCGATTCGGCACAAGCCTGCCTCAGAGAGGTTCTCCGGGACGTGAAGCGCCGCACCCCGGGTAACGAGGATCGCCGTTTCCCCTCGGGCGGTTATCAGTTCCGCCAGACGGGTACCAACTCCCGTCGAGTCGGCGAAGATCAGGAAGCCGCCCTCCCTCGTTTCCTTGACGGCGTCTGGCCGCGTCGAGTGTTGCTCCCACGTGAGGCTGTAGAACCGCTCCTTTTCAGGATCCGCGGACACGTCCAACGGCGCGAGACCTATTGCGCTCGCTTCCGCGACGAGCTCGTCCGCTTCGGTGAGCAAACGCACGTCTCCACAGACTCGGGAGCCTTCGTGCCTACACACAGCATGCGCCCAGAGAGCGCCCGAAGTCGCATCTTGCTTGTGAAGACGGAAGCGGTCCATGGACACGGGCACGAGGGTTGCGCGGAAATCGGTGGACAGGGCTGTCGCGAGGACCTGCAAAGCGGAATCAAGAAGGGCAGGATGTATCCGATAGCGCCTGGCGTCGGAAGGCGCCGGCCTCAGTCGGGCGATCGCTTCGCCGTCTCCTGTCCAGACCGATTCGATTCCCTGGAAGGAAGGGCCGTAGTCCAGGCGGAGGTCCGCCATACGCTGATAGTGATCCGCACCGGGCCTTTCGATGGAGCAGCGTGCTTGAATGGCGGCGAGGGAATCGGTGCTAACTCCCACTTGCTCGTCTTCCGAAGCGGACACCCGAATCTGGCCCCGTGCGTGCCGGGAAAAACTCGGCGCCCCTTCGATCCCCGGTGCAGGGGTTTCACCAAACACTTGCCACTCGAAGCGGGTAGGCACCTGCCGGGTCAGGGTCACTTGGATCTCGCGAGCCTCGCCGTCGGAAAGCACGAGCGCCTTTTCAAAGCGAACGTTCTCCAGAGCGATCGAAGCCGCATCACCCAGAGCCTCCCCAGCTGCCTCGAGCGCCATCTCGAGATAGACAGTGGCGGGGACCATGATTTCCCCGTGGACCCGATGGTCCTGCAAGAAGGGGAAGGCGTCCGTGCTGAGCGGGCGTTGCCAGAATTCGGTTGCGGGGTCCGCCGCTGACCGAGTGCGGTCGCCAAGTAAAGGATTCTTCGCCCTGAGGCTCACTCGCTTCTTTCCCGAGGATTTCCCGCTCTCGTCGTCGAACCAAAAGCGCTCTCGCTGCCAGGGATAGCCGGGTAGCGGCACGCATTCGGCGCCAGGTGGATAGAGCCGGCCCCACTCCACGGACCTTCCGAGTGCATAAAGGCTCGCGAGCGTTGAGAGCAGCGATCGGCGTTCAGGCTCATCACGCCGCAGCGAGCCGAGCACCATCCCGTCCCGCTCCAAGTGGAACAGGCACTGCTGGATAGCGGGCAACACGATCGGATGAGGGCTGACCTCGAGAAAGACGTCGATTCCGTCTTCGAGAAGCTTCTCGATGACGCCAGCGAACAGTACCGGCTCGCGGAGGTTGCGCACCCAATATTCCGCACTAAGGTCGCGACCCGACGCGATTGCCCCGGTGACAGTGGAATACAAAGGAGCTGTCGTCCTCCGCGGAACGATGCCTTCCAGCATGGAAAGCAGGTCGTCACGCAGGACTTCCATCTGAGGGCTGTGCGACGCGTAGTCCACCTTGATGCGGCGGCAGAAAACTCCGTCGTGCTCGAGGCCGGTGAGGACCTCCTCCAGAGCGTCGGGGTCACCCGATAGCACCGTCGAGGTTGGACTGTTGCTGACCGCGATCGAGAGACGGTCCTGGTATCCCGTGAGGACTTCGGTCGATCTCGCCAAAGAAAGTTCGACCATCGCCATCGCTCCGCGTCCGCTCGTTCGCCTTGCGAGGCGGCTCCGACGGCAGATGATGCGCGCTGCGTCTCCCAGAGAAAGGGCCCCGGCGACGTGCGCGGCCGCCACCTCGCCCATGCTTTGACCCACCACGGCGTCGGGCTTTACTCCCCAGGATCGCCAGAGCTCGGCGAGAGCGACCTGGAGGGCGAAGATCGCGGGCTGTATCACGTCAACCTCTTCGAGCCGCGATTTCTCCTTTGAGGCTTGGATCTCGGCGGTCAACGACCAATCGACGTGCTCCGCGAAGGCAGCCTCGCATCTTTCGATCGCGTCGGCGAAGACCGGCTCGCGCGCGCTGAGTTCCCTTCCCATTCCCAGCCATTGCGAGCCCTGGCCGGGAAACACGAAGGCTACTTTTCGCCGCCTGTTCGTGAGGCGCCGGCCCACCTCGACCTCACGAGGGTTGTCCCGCTCCAGAAACGCCACGAGCTTTGAGAGCATCTCCGAGCGAGTCGCCGCCACTGCCGCGAGCCGAAAATCGTGATGGCTTCGTCGAACGGCAGCCGTCGCACACAAATCGACCAGCGACACCGTGTTCTTTCCATCGGCCAGGTGTTCTGCGTAGGCACGAGCCAGACTTGAAAGCGCTTCTCCGCTTCGGGCAGACATAGGAAGAACACAGGCGTCGTCTGCCGACGCCCGTCCGCTCGGGGTTCTTGGGGAAAGTTCTTCGAGGACCAAGTGTGCGTTCGTGCCTCCGAAGCCGAATGAGCTCACGCCCCCTCGGGCCGGCTTGGACTCCGCTGGCCACGGCTCGAGACGGGTGACGACCCGGAGCGGCAGGACGTCGAATCGAATATATGGATTGGGCTTCTCAAAATGAAGGCTCGGAGGCAACTGCCGCCGGTCGAGAGACAGAGCGAGTTTGATGAGACCGGCGACGCCGGCCGCGGCTTCCAGATGTCCGAAGTTCGTCTTGGCCGAACCCACGGCACAGCGCGCTTCCCGGGAACGGCCGGCGGCGAGCACTGCCCCAAGGGCATTCAGCTCGATCGGATCTCCAAGCGCCGTTCCGGTACCGTGCGCTTCTACGTATTGGATGTCCGATGGACCGATACCGGCATTCGAGAGAGCCTCGCGGACGAGCGCTTCCTGGGAAAGACCGTTGGGTGCCGTGAGCCCGTTGGTCCGCCCGTCCTGATTGACCGAGCCCCCCCGGATGACTGCGTAGATTCGATCTCCATCCGATAACGCGCTCTCGAGGGGCTTGAGGAAGACGACACCCGCTCCTTCCCCGCGCACGTAGCCGTTGGCGCGAGCATCGAAAGCTTTGCAGCGGCCGTCGGGCGCCATCGCGTGCAGCTTTGAGAATCCGATTGTGACGGCGGGAGAGAGCATCACATTGACGCCCCCGGCGAGAGCGAGCGTGGACTCGCCGCGCCGCAGACTCTGACAGGCGTAATAGGCGGCGACGAGAGACGAGGAGCATGCCGTGTCGATGACGACGCTGGGGCCGCGGAAATCGAAGAGATACGAGATCCGGTTTGCGGCCATGCTGAGCGCGCTCCCGGTGTTGACGTATCCGTCGCGGATTTCGTCGAAGCGGGCAAGCTGCCGGCTTCCGTAGTCGTAGCTCGATATTCCCACGAAGACGCCTACCGGCTGCCCGGCCAGCTTCTCGGCCGGAATCCCGGCATCCTCCATCGCTTCCCAGGCGACTTCCATGAGGAGCCGCTGCTGAGGGTCTATGTACGCCGCTTCGCGCGGAGAGATACCGAAGAACGCGGCGTCAAACCGATCCACCTCTGTCAGGAAACCGCCCCAACGAGTGTTCATCTTTCCCGGCACAGCGGGATCGTCGTCGTGCAGCTCATCCAGATTCCAGCGTTCGGGAGGCACTTCGCGAATCGCGTCGACGCCGTCAGCAAGCAATCGCCAGAATGCGTCAGGACCGCTGGCCCCGGGAAACCGGCACCCGACGCCGACGATGGCGACCGGCTCGAACCTGTCCATGATCAATCCCGCCCATCTTCAGCCGGAGCTCTCCCGGGGGGCGCTTCAGCGAGATGGGCAGCGAGGTCTGAAATCGTCGGGTAGTTCCAAAACAACGTGGGCGATAGTTTGCGGCCCAGCCAGATCTCGATTTCGCCGAGGAAGGTCAACGTCCGCAAAGAGTCGAGACCGAGCGAGCTGAACGGTTGGCTGACGTCCACCTCAAGCGGTGAGATCGAGAGGCTGCTCGAGATCTTCTGCGAAAGAACCGCCTCGATTTCCTCCTGCGATCGCATCCGGATATCGGTGGCCTCGCCAGCGGTGACCGGTGATTCCCTCCACTCGTAAACGATCGGAAGGCGTCCTTCGAGAAACGCCCGTGCGCAGGCGCTCCGCTGGATCTTTCCACTCGAAGTTTTCGCGACTCCATTCTGACGGACGAGCACGACGGCGTACGGCGTGATCTCATGGTCCTGGGTGATCGCGGAGCGGATGAGCGCAACAGCTTTCTCTGCTTCGTGGTGATGATGCCGATCGATTTCCTGGACCACGATCAGCCGTTCTTCGCCGTCCACGTCCACCGGCAAAGCCGCGCCCCCATCAACGCGAAGAGCCGGATGGGTGTTTTGGGCCGTCAGCTCGATGTCATGCGGGTAGTGATTGCGCCCCCGAATGATGATGAGATCTTTGATGCGGCCAGTCACGAAGAGCTCTCCATCGCGCAGCAAGCCGAGATCGCCGGTGCGCAAAAAGCGCCCCGGTCCCGTGTCTCCCGCAGGCGAGGCCTGGAACACGAACGTCGATTCTTCGGGTTGGTTCCAGTAACCCTTCGCCACGCTGGCGCTGTCGACCCAGATTTCCCCTACCTCGTCCGGCGCGCAAGCAAGAAGAGTCTCCGGATGCACGATGAGCACGTTTGTTCCGGGCTCCGGGCCGCCGCAGCCGACGAGAGCCTTCACATCAGAATCAGAATCAGACTCGGCCGCTTCAGTGACTCGGCCGCCGCCGAGCGCGCGAGCGGACGCGAGAAAACAGGCTGGCTCCTGGCCCCGGCGTGCGGTTGTGACCTTCAACGTGGCCTCCGCCAGACCGTAGGCTGGGCAGAGCGCGGTGGGTGAAAACCCGCAGCTCGCGAACGCCCTCGCGAACTGATCGAGCGTCTGCTTGCGGACCGGCTCTGCGCCGTTGAAAGCGACGGCCCAGCGGCTCAGGTCGAGGCCCTCCTTCTGTTCGGAGGTGATGCGTTGTGTGCAGAGATCGTAGGCGAAGTTGGGACCGCCGCTATGGGTGGCGCCGAAGCGCGAAATGGCCTGGAGCCAACGAAGTGGCCGCTGGAGAAACGCAGCCGGGGCCATGAAATAGCAGGGAAACCCGAGGACCACTGGCGCGACCATCCCCCAGACAAGGCCCATATCGTGGAAATGCGGCAGCCAGCTCACAGCAACGCTGTCGTCGCCATGGCGAAATCCGCGCTCGATATCCGCGACGTTGGCGAGAAGATTCCCGTGGGACACCATCACCCCTTTTGGGGTCCGTGTGGATCCGGAGGTGTATTGCAGGTACGCGAGGGAATTCGGATCCAGGCTTCTATAACCTCCGCTCCACTCGGGCGAGGGATCCGGGGGAATCTCTTCGGGAGCGATCCAGCGAAGCCCGGCGAGCTCAGGTGAATGGCGGAACGCGCGATCGAGCCCCGCGCGAACGGAGCTGGTCGTCAGCGCGAAACGCGCCCCCGCGTCGCGCGACACATCGATCAATCGAGCATCACGGCGGTTCAGCTTCGGCGGGTAGAGCGGCACCGCAACCACTCCGGCGTAGAGGCAGCCGACGAGCGCCGCGAGGAATTCGAGCCCCGGCGGATGAAGCAGAAGTGCGCGCTCGCCCACGGCGCCCTGATCCAGCAAGTGACCCGCGATGGTGCGCGCTTGACGATCCAGGCTCCCGTAGGTCAACGAATTCAGTTCCTCGTCGCCGTCCTCGAGGAAGGCGCAGGCCAGGCGATCGCCTTCATGCTCGGCGCGCGATCTCAGAATGTCGATGACGGAAGACGAGTTTCGGATGCGCCACGAGAGATCGTGGGCGACGGTATCGTCCCCCAGCACGGTCGCCGCGGCAGGGCCACTTCGACGCATTCTCACCCCGTTACCTGGGGCGCGTCGAGGAGGCCGCGCCGCTCTCTCAAGAAATTGAGGATGTTGTTCAAGACGAGCTCGGGATGCTCCAGGCTGCTGAAGTGCTTGAGCTTGGCCCCGGGAACGATTGTTGACGAGCTCGCCGGCAGCCGCTCGCTCAGTTCCCGATGGGCCTCGAGAAAGACCGAGTTCGACTCGCAGATCAATAATGTTGGATGCTCGATTTTCGAAAGGCTGTCGAGCCCCATATTGCCCTCGGCTTCTCGTCCCTCCCACATTGGCCTCAAGATGTCGAGCACGCGGAAGACGATCTCCTCATCCCGGAGCCTTCCCTGGGCGGGACCGTAGAGAATTGGAATCTCGATAAGCCGCCGCAGCAAATATTCCAGGTCGCAGCGATTCTCCTCGGGGATCGGTCGCCCCGACAGCGTTTCGATTGTCTCGGTCACGTAGGCCCAGCCGTCCCAGTCGCGACGGCGGTACACGGAGGCGAGCGGCGCGAGGAGGGCACCTTCCACGAGGACCAGCTCGGAGACGCGCTCCGGATTCAGCAGGGCAAAGTGCAGGACGATGTCAGCGCCCCAGGAATGACCGACAAACGCTGCCTTCTCGATGCCGAGGCCATCCAGAATGGCGCGAAGGTCCTGGACCATGTCGCCGGTCGCATAGCCGGCTGGCAGTGCGTCGCTGCGTCCGTGCCCCCGCAGGTCGTACGTCAAAACACGGTATTCGCGCTGGAGCTCCGGCACCATTGTGAGGTGCCACGCGGCGAGATTTCCCCCGAGGCCGTGAACGAGAACGAGATCGGGTCCTTGCCCCGATACCCAGTAGTGAAACTCCAGGTTGTTAGCTTCGATTTTCGGCACCGCGGCTCCGTCCCGTGGCTGTTGGGGAAGCCACTGCCCAGGGCGTAGTTACCGTAGCCCCTTTCGCCAAGTCAACTGCAAAGCCGATCGTCATCGGCGCCGGCAAACGAATGCCCGGTGCTGGACGGCACGAATTGTCACGGACGGGAAAACGCGCTTGAAGCCGATCTCCCGTTCGATCGAAAAGCCCTGTTGAGGCAGATCGTTTCGCCACTCCGCAGGCGATCGATAATGGTGCGGCGCCTCATCCGGCTCGAAATTCAATCGGCGGTCGGCACGCAGGGTGGTTTCAGCCTCTCGAGCGTTTCCCGGCGTATCCTCGAGCAGCACAAACGCCCCGGCCGGCCGGAGCACCCGCCTAATCTCGCCAAGAATGGTCTGCTGCCCTTCGAACCGGACATGGTGCAATACGAAAGCGGCCCACACGCCGTCAAATGTCGCATCAAGAAAGGGCAGATCCGTGCCGCTCCCCTTTGTGGCATAACAGGAAAACGCAGAGATACGACGAGCCACATGCCGGGAGACTGAATTAACCGGGTCCATCATCACGCAGGAGCGACCGGGAGCATCCCGGAGAACGGTTTCCGTGATGTGGCCAAGCCCTGAACCAAGATCGAGCAGCAGGCCTTCCTGGGGCAGGTGACGGTCAAGCTGCGACTTGCGCAGCACGTCACGCGTCCGCCAACGGATCACGGCCTCACCCAACCCCCAATTGCTCACGACGCGCTGGACGCCGGCGCCGAAAAGGCTCATGCCGCCACCGCGAGGTAGTCCTGAATTGCCTCGATCGCGCGCGCAACCCCGTTCTCCTTCCGGATCTTCGCGCCAAGAGCGGCTGCGCGACGGCGCATCTCTCTGTCCGCGGTACGCCGGATGGCGTCGGCTAAGTTGTCAGCCGTTAGCTGCTTGACCGGGATAGGACATGAACCTGCGCCAAGCTGAAACACTTGTCGCCCCCAGAACGGCTGGTCACCGAAGACCGGTACGACAACAGACGGCAGATCAGCGCGTAATGCTGCTCCGGTCACTCCGGCCCCGCCGTGATGCACGGCTGCGGATACCTGGGGAAACAGCCAGCTGTGGGGCACCGAATCGATGCTCAACACGTCATCCGTCAGTCGACCAGTTCGCAGTCGGCTGCCACCTGCGACGACGACGCCGCGCTGACGGGCGCGTGTCAGCGCCCCGACCACGATGTCGGTCGCCGCCTCGGGCTCTGGGAACGGCGTGCTTCCAAACCCGACGAACAGGGGCGGCGAACCGGACCCCAGAAAGTCAACCAATTCGCTCGGCGGCAGCCACCCCGGTGTGTCGTCCAGAAACCAATATCCCGTCACGTGAATCCAACTGCCACAGTCGGGTGACCCGGGCACGACAGATGGACTGTATGCGTCCAACACCGGGATGCGCTGACGGTTCATCGCGCCGAACGGCTCTCTCAAAGGAAGCGGCGGCAGCTCAAGAATGTTCCGGCGCGCAGAGTTTGTGACGTGCCGAAGCTGGTTCCAGATCAGGATGCGGAAAACAGCCGCGCTGAAAGCACTCAATTCTCCGCGCAGTGCAGTCACCAGATTTGTGCGACCCGCCCAGTCATGCCTTGTTGGTGCGAACGACGCTCGAATCAGCGGCACTCCGAGCCGCTCGGCGATATGTATACCGATCGGGAGGCCCATCGGAGGGACGATAAGCGCCTCGACATCCCGGCAGGCTTGCCAGTAGCTGGCGATACCAGCCTCGATGGTCGAAGCCGCCACACGCACGAAGCCGCGCAGAAAACCGATGGTGCTGACGCGTCGCTCTATCCAGTCGCGCCCCGCGGCGGTGTTCGCGATCTCCTGCGGAGTGTCGCCGATCCGAAGATGGTCGAGGCCATGACGCCGAACAAGCGTCTCGAAACCGCCCAGCGTGACGACGCGAGCGTAATGCCCCCCCAGCTTCAGGCCAACACCCAACGCAACACTCGGTTGGACGTCGCCTTGAGAGCCAATGGCCAGAATATCGATGCGCATGGATCGAATTGAAAGTACGCTTAAGCCACTGACACAGCTGTGCGAGATCGCCCAGAGACGGCGCCGGTCCCACGCTCGGCGAACAGGAGTCCACGGCCGACCCCCTTGTACATGTTTTCATCCTCGCAGTACATCTTCTCGTCCAGCACGGTGCTAAGCCCCCGCTCAGCCAGTAATTCGACGACGCGGCGGCCGAGGTCCATCGAGTGATACTCGACGATCAGCCGATCCACGATCGGGAACGATTCGTGGGCTCCCTGAAGTACGTCGAGCTCAAAACCCTCGACATCGACCTTCAAGAGGTCGATCCGGTTGATCCCAAGCGTGCGCACGACCCGGTCAACAGTCTGGACTTCGACCCTCACACGACTTCCTCCGGCGCGAGGCATCCATTCGGGCCGGAGCGAGCCCATGGGCGTGAGCCCCTCGGGAACGAGCAGGTCCGCCGATCCGGCAGTTGCACCGAGAGCGCAGTTGATGGCCATCACATGGTGCTCCACGTTATTGGCACGGACCGACTTCTGGAGGCGGCGGTAACAGTCCGGATTCGGCTCGAAGGCGTAGACGTGCGCACCTCGCCGCGCTTGCTGGACCGCATAGACTCCGGCGTTGGCTCCAACGTCAAACACAATCCAGCCGGGTTGCGGGACAAAATCTGGGAGCCGGTCGTAGCCGCGCACCCAGTAGACCTCCTGTGGAGTGAGCAACTCGCCGGTACCAAGCCCAAAAACGTGCGTCACTCCTTGAAGACGCAGCGTTTCGTCTCGTTGACCATTTGATGACCCCCTGAGGCGCCACAGCACGACCTTGAGGAAGAGTCCCAGAACCCGCGCCATTTCGACTGGGCCGCTCGCCAGGCGGACCGTGTTCAGCAAAGACCGGAGGAAGATCCTCGCATTGCTCGCGGAAAGACGCTGCCAGTCGCGCGCCGGCGTTCTCACTGTGGACCTCCGTTACCGCACTGTGCCATGGGCTACGCTCTTCGCCAGAATGCGCCGGTCCAATCGATCTGCTCGATGGAGTCCGTGATGCCGTTCTCCTGTCTATACTCCGTGACAGCCTGTCGTGCACCACTCTGACTGTAGTAGTCGTCGATGATGCAATAGCCGCCGGTCGAAAGCTTGGGGTAAAGGGCGCGTAGGGCGTCCATCGTAGACTGGTACATGTCGCCATCCAGACGCAACAGCGCCAGTCGTTCGATCGGCGCCGACGGGAGCGTGTCGCTGAACCAACCTGGGATGAATCGAACCTGATCATCGAGGAGACCGTAGCGCTCGAAATTCGCGCGCACCTGCTCGAGCGGAACGGCGAGGGTATTCTTGAACCTCGAGAGGTCTAACTGCTCGTCATCCCGCCAGACTCCAGGCTGCGGCTTTGGCAGGCCCTGGAACGAGTCCGCTACCCAGACAATCCGATCCGTGTCGCCATAAGCCTTCAGCACGCCCCGCATGAAGATCGACGCGCCTCCGCGCCAGACTCCGGTTTCGATGACATCGCCGGGTACGTCGTCTTGAAGGACGCGCTCGAGAGAGGACTGAAGACTGTCGAGGCGCCTCAGGCCGACCATGGTTTCGGCGTCCACCGGCCAATCGCGTCCTTCGCTGCGCATCTTGGGATCGGCGGCCACGCGCTGCACCACGGTCCATCCGCGAGCCTTCAGGTACAACTGAAGGGGGAGAAACCACCATCGCATGATGCCGAACCACGGCTCGGCCGCAGAAAACGTCTCGGATGCGATCGCCCGGGTCAGGCTCTTCTTCAACAGATCGAGGTACAGCACCTCCACGCGCGTATTAATCAAGGTGGCTGGTTCCATTCACGCAGTCCTTTTCAGGTGGCGTTCGAAGGTGGTAACGGCTCGAGCCACGCCGTCTTCGGCCCGGATCCGCTCGCCCAAGGCGGCGGCCCGTTTGTGCATCTCCCCGTCTGTCGTCGCCAGGCGGATGGCCTCGGCGAGAGCTTCCATTTTCAGGTGCTTTCGCCTGATCGGCTGAGGGCCGACGCCGAGCTCGAAGACGCGCCTGCCCCAGAAGAACTGATCCAAAAAGAACGGGACGATCACAGTCGGCACACCCGCGCGCAAGCTGGCGGCCGTGGTACCCGCGCCGCCGTGGTGGACGACCGCTGCCACTCGAGGGAGCAGCCAGTCAAAAGGGACCCAATCGATAGCGAAAATATCGCGCGGCAGCTCGGAGGGACGCAGACCGCCCCACCCCGTGAGCACCATGGCGCGCTGTCCCGTCAAGGCCAAGGCACCGACGACAGTTCGTGCAAGCTCGGTCGGGTCGCGGTTCGTCATGCTCCCGAAACCGCCGATGTACACCGGGGGAGGGCCATCGTCCAGAAAGGCGACCAAAGCGGGAGGCGGGGTCCAGTCGGCCGACCGGTCCAGGAACCAATAACCCGTCACGTCGATCCAACTTCCCCAGTCCGGCGGCGGCGGCGCGACCTCCCCGCTATAGCAGTACAGCAGCAGTTGTTGCTGCCGATCCAGTTCTCCAAACGGCTCGAGACGTGGCAGCGTCTCAGGACCCAGCACCTCACGACAGGCGCCGGCTACCCACGGCCGAGCGAGTTGCCAGAGGAGCTGACGCTGCGCATGATAGGACGCCAGGTTGAAGCGCTCACTGAGCGGGAGCCATTTCGGCACAAAGTCCACCGGGTACGAACGCGTCGGCGAGACCGGGAAATAAAACGCCCTGACGAGTGGTACCTGCAGCTTCTTCGCGATCGCGTAACCAAACAAGTACGGCAGGATGGAGACGATGATCACGTCCGCGTCCTGACACGCTTCCCAGCAGTCCCGCAGCCGTTGGCGCATAAGGGGCGCGTCAACGTCAGTGAATGTGCGCCACCAGCGGAATACGTTCCGGCCGTCGTCGAGCAATGCCCGCACCTGGCGATTGTCCGCTAGCTCGCGCGGATCCCCCGCGACCGAAGCGAAGTCCAGGCCGCATCCACGCACCAGAGACTCAAACCCGGGATGCGCGACGATTCGTACGTGATGACCGGCGGCATGCAATCCGGCGCCAAACGCCACGTACGGGCGCACATCACCCTCGGAACCGACAGTGATGACTCTAATGCGCACGTCCCTCTCCACCCCCGCTAGTTCGTGCAAAATTCACTGGAGATCACCTCCTGCGGCATCCGTGCGAACAGCTCGAGCCGTCGTTCGAGCTTGGCCATCATGATCTCGAGGTCGGTCGCATCGGGTTGCCGAACAGAAGCGGATGCCTTCTGTGGGTTGAGGGTCTCGAGAGACTCGCTGATCTGGCAGCTCGCTGCCAATGTTTGCGCATCCGCAATCATCTCGCGCACTGTCGTCACCTTCCGGACTGCGCCGCGGAATCGCCCGCGTTGGTTCAAACGGTCGACTTCGTGCAGGAGCCCGGCAAAGGTCATCGGTGGCGTGAGGAGCGGAAGGGCCACCAGGTTCGACTGGTCGGAGACGCGGCCTTTTTTCACCACCACGACGTAGTACATGTACTTCTTGTCCGTTTGCACGGTAGTGTCGAGGTAGAACAAGTCTTGGGTCGCCCCGATTTGCTCGTACGGGCCGATGTACGTGTCCCGGACTAGATTGCCACTAATCCCGTTCCACGCTTCGATGTTCAGCTGGGTGCGTACCTGGATAGGGAGTCGCTCCGCGCGCCAGATCTGATACAGCTCGGCGCCGGGCGCCACTTTCCATGACAGCAGAGCGTCGCCGCTTCTGGTCGGCTCGATCTCCAGGCGGTCTGGTGGATCGGGCGCAGCGGACCCGTGAGGAGCAGCGCGAAAAATGGCGAGTCCGTAGTAGTCGTTCACCGTGCCGAAAAACGCGCCGTGTGGCGTTGTCGCCATCGTCCGGATGCCATAGTCGAAACGGCCGCCGAAAGGATCGGAAGCGTCGGCAAAGCCGTTTGTGGTGATTGCGGTGTAGTACCAACCGTCGTTCGTTCGATAGAGGTGAGCCCCCATGTTGTGCTGCAGCAGTGGGCCATACACGGGGTCGTTCTTCGATCCGACGCTTCCGTTATAGGTCCCGATGAACAGGGACCCATAGACATCGTCCATTTGCCACGCGTGATCGTTCATGCTATGGCCGAATCCGACATCCAGGCCGCTGAGCGGATACTTCCATTCTGAACCGCCGTTAGACGATGGAACAGCGCGTGGTTGCCCGATCACCAGGTCCCATGTATCGTCAGGGTTGATGCGTACAATCTCGGTAAACGACGCGGTTCCCACGTACAGGCGGCCGTGGTATTCATGCATGCTCACGACGGACCTGCTGGCGAGCCTGGGGTCCGGATGGTATGCACCGCTCGGTATGACCGTGACGAACTCGTACGGGGGTGTTCCTTCGGCGCGCGTTTTGATGACTGAGTAGCCGGCGCCTACCGGATCGAATGTCCCCAGGTACAGCCACCCGTTGAACGACGCCATTTCGTAGAACACTAATTCCGGCGGAGCGGCCAGGAACCAGGCGTCATCGCCCTTGGCTGGGTCAGCCGAGCCTATGAGCGAACCCTGGCCGAAGATTGGGCCCGAGAGCACGAAGAGCTTTCCCGCGTGGGACACTGGCGACCGAAAGCTGGAGTGGTCAGAGTTGAAGGGCAAGTCACCCAGAAACGTTCCTGGATTCTGCGGAATCGGCGTGAAATTGAGGCCGTCGGTGGTGCGCAGGATACGCGGCGGCGGAATCTTCGTGCTATCCCACATGACGGCGGTGTTCACGCCGAACGCGTACAGGGCCTCCGTGCCATCGGGATCCGTATGCGGCGCCATACCGCGGAAGGTCATCTCGAACGGTAGCTTCTTCCCTGGGCGGCCGGGGTTATCGAGTTCAAGGGGCGATTGGAACACTCGCGACCAGGTGTCAACCTGATCCCGCTCGCGGTCGCGCTCGCGTGCGTCCGAGCCGGAGCGACCGTCTCGGCCGGGATCGCGGGAGCCATCATCGCGATCATGGGAATCGTCACCCCAATGGGGGTTGTCGACGCCTGGTGTCCAGCGCCAGATCTCGGCCTGAAGGGAGAGGTCCCCACCGTCAGGTGGGCACGACAGATCGGGATCCGGGGGAGGATAGGGAAGAAAGGTGTCGGCAAATTCCCGGCTGATGACCCCGGCCGCGAATTGCCAGATCGCAAAGAGGCTGGTGCACACCGCAGCTCGACCCGTGCCGACGTAGAGGGCGCCGTGCCACCACACCATGGACTGGGCCCAGCTGTTGTTCCGGTCGCCGAAGCCCCGAGGCGCCGCCTGCTGGAAGTCTTCGGCCGTGATCGGCCGGGCGCCGGACTCGTGTGCCTGCGCTGCCGGACTGAGGTCGATAATCGCGGCAACCGCCAGCAGAGCCGTCATCAATGCCGCAAGTGCGTACCGTCTCGTCTTCATAGGTAACCTGCTCCCGATTCTTACGCTCATTGCATGGAACACTGACGTCAACGGGCCCCGACCCGAGAACGGTTGCCGCACGGGCCCTTGAAGGTGATGATCGAGGCCTCCACCTCGGGAAAGAAGAGGTGGAGAGCGGAGATCGATCTGCCGTCGGGATACCATTCGCCGTTGGCCGCTACCCCTCCTCTTTTGTCGTAGTCCGGATAGCCAGGTGAATTGTAGTGAGTGAGCTGCTGAAGCCCGCTGCCGTCTTTATTCATCAACATGAATTCAGTCTTGAGGAAAAGGAAGTTGTGCGACAACCGGTTATTTCGGAACGGATACGAGCTCATGAAGAAGATCTTCTCGCCGTCGGGAGAGAAGACTCCGTGCTCGTCCCATACCCCCGGAGTGTTGGTTAGATTGCGGACGCTGCCTGTGGTGATGTCAAGAACGTACTGATCCTGCCCCTGCGGGTCCTTCATCCCGATGTCGGCTGTGATCACCAACGACTTACCATCGGGCGCGAAGTTGCCGGGCTCGACCCAATTGGCGCCAGCCGGCGTGATGTTTCTGAGATTGGCGAAAGAAGGCACACCGTTTCGGTCTTCGCGGAAGTCGGCCAGTATGAGTTCCCAGCGGCCGAACAGGTTCTTGAAAACGTTGCCATCGACGATCTGCGCCCACACCCCCTGTTTGCCATCGGGAGTGAACGGGATGCCAGTGAACCCGTCGCCCCGCTGGCTGCCGCCGAAGTCCGAAAGCCGGTGCCACTCGCTGCCGTCGGGTCGCGTGGCGTAGATGTTCACAAACAGGCCTGACAGTATCCAGCCTTCGATCATGCTCTTTGTATAAATGAGCGGCTTCTTGTACTCGTCCCGTTCGGCGGCGAGCAGGATCCACTTACCGGACGGGTGCCAGTGCGGCTGCTGCTTGTGGCGTTTGACTGCCGGGCTGTTCGGGCGCTCGCTGCATGTGATGCAGGTGGGACTGTTGCTCCCTTTCGCACCAACATAGAGCTGGTAAGTGCCTGCCGCGTCCTTCTTGTTCAGAACGTATTGCTCGCCGGTAGGAGACCACATCGCAAGCCCATCCGCATGCGCGATGTCTCGAACTTCGCACTCCGGATCGCCAGGCGCGCCGGCATCTGGTCGTCTCTGCGTCGCGGATGTACCGGCATGATCAGAGGTCGAAGCGCAGCTAAGACCGAGCTGGACAGCGAGCAGGATGATCGCGTTCGCCTTCATGCGGCTGTCGCCGGTACCGGCGCCTCTTTCGCAAGCTTCTCAAGCAGCTTACCCGCCCCCGCTGGTCCAGGCGCCTCGGCGAATCGACGCGCCATACGCCGCGCATTTTCGCGGAAGGCCGGCTCGTCGAGCAGCCGCATGACCGCCGCGCGCACCCGATCAGGAGTGCAACGGCGCGGCGCCAGACGCAGCCCCACCCCGGCTTCGACGACGCGCTGAGCGTTATCACTCTTATCCCAGAACGTGGGCACCACCACCAGCGGCACCCCGGCCTTGAGCGAGGCTAATACTGTGGCCGCTCCACCCGTTGTCACGATAACCGCGCAGCGCGGGAGGAGGTCCTCGTGGCTGACCCAGCGCTCTACGTGAACATTTGCCGCCAACGAGTGAAAGCCGAGCGTTACTGGATCGCGGGATTGGGTGCCGGTCGTCAGGATGACCTCCATCGGTTGATTGGCGAGCCCCTCCGCAGTCGCGCGGAGCAGAAACGGCTCCTGATACTGCGCAGTCCCCTCAGTCGCATGAACCCACGGTCGGTCGACCGGCAGTGCATCCAACCAGTCGAGTGGCGCTGCACCCGCAGGCCTGGTCCAGACGCACGGGCCGATGTAATGCACATTGGCCGGCTGATCGCGACGGTTGTAATCGAGCTCCGGTACGCTGGGAATCAGGTAGAGCGGCAGGCGGCCGGTGAACGCATTCACCGAACAACCCATTGGACGCAGGCCATACCGTGCCCTGATGTGATTGACGTGGCGGCGCATATTATTTGCGACGATGTCCACGCCTAGTTGCGCCACGCGCGCGAGCAGGCGGGTTCGTAAGGTCCGCGGCGGTGGCAGACCCGGACCCCAAGGCGGCGCATCGGGCCCAGGAATCATCGATCCGATCATCTGAGTTAAGAGGGCAACCGGGATGCCGGTCAGCTCCCACACAACTAAAATCGACGCCCATAACGCCGGATCGGTGATGATGACGTCCGGCCGCCACGTGCGGATGATTGACCGCAGGTCGGCAACCATCTCCGGGATGGAACCGGCAAGCATGTCGCGATACGCCGTCATCGCGACCGACAGCGTTCGATACTTCGGCTGCGTGGCGGGCACCTCGGCCTCGAGCGCATGGATCCGTTCGTAGCGTCGCTGGTCCACGTGATCGAAGGCGAAGAGTGTGAATCCCTCACCCTCGACCACCGACCGTGCTGACTCGTGGCTGTAGAAAGCCACGTCATGACCTCGCTCCCGCAGCGCGTGAGCCACACTGATCTGCGGGTAGAGGTGGCCAACAAACGGCCAGCATGTCACGAGAAAGTGCGCCATCAGTACCGGCCTCGCGCTGTCTTCCGAGTCAGCATCGCGGCGCCGACCGCCTCGCGTGTTGTCGAGCGGTCGCTGGCGGAGGACGCTGAGGCCAGCGGCGCCGCAGGTCGATGCGGCCCGCCGTGCCGGTGAATGGCGAGGTCTTCGAGCAGATTCGCGGCCTGCGGAGCACCTCCGTAACGCGCAAAGTCGGCCGCGAGCCGCCGGGCGTTCTGCCGAAATGACTGCTCTCGCAGCACACGCTCGACTGCTGTGCGAATCGCCTCGGGCGTGCACTGACCAGGCGTCAGGCGCATGCCCGCCCCAGCCTCGGCAACTCGCCAGGCATTCTCAGGCTGGTCCCAGGCCATCGGCACGATAACGAGCGGCACCCCTGCAGACAAGGTAGCGAGAACGGTGCCCGTGCCGCCCGTGGTCACGACAACATCTGCGCGGGGAAGCAGCTCGATATGAGGCACCCACTGTTCGACCCGCGCATTCGGCGGAATTGAGCCAAGCCCGAGACTTCGCGGGTCTCGGTGCCTACCTGTCGTAGCAATGACCTGTGCCCGCAGAGACGCCAGCCCCTGCAAAGCCCCGCGCAACAAGATCGGCGGCTTCGAATGCATCGTCCCCTCTGTCACATAGACGACGGGGCGGTCCCGTGGCAGATCGGTCAGCCACGGCGCGGGCGGAGCAGCGCCGGGTTTGTCCCACTGGCACGGACCGACGTAGCGCACCGACTGCGGCAAATCGTGCCGGGAACGGTCGTAGGCCGGCGTGCTGGGCATCAGGTAGAGAGGCATCCGCCCCGCAAACGCCGTGACGGACGTGCCCATGGGCGCCAAACCGTGGCGCGCGCGAAGTACTTCGGCGCCCCGCCGCACGTCGGCCGCGACTACGTGCGCCACCGAGCGGAGCACGCTGCGGCCGAAACGTGCGAACCGTCCATGAGCACGCGGCAAGGGAACTCCCAGGATGGGGCCCTCGGGTCCGGGCAGCATGCACGCCCCGACGTACGACATGATGGCTAGCGGAACTCGCGCAGTCTCCTGAAGTACGAGCAGCGGACCCCACATCGCCGGATCGCAGACCAGCACGTCGGGACGCCAGGCGGACAGAACCACTGCCAGGTCCTCTAATTGCCCCTCGACCGTTCCCAGGAGCCACTCGCGCAGCAGCGCCTTGCTCTGCCGAGCCTTCCGCCACTGCAGGCTCTGCGCATCGAGAGCGAGCACGATCTTCTCGACCCGTTTCTCATCCACCGCCTGGAACGGGAAGCAGCGAAACCCCTCGCTTTCGAGCGACGGCCTGATAGAGTCGCCGGTATAGAAAGCGGTCTCGTGCCCGCGGTTGCCGAGGGCATGGGCAATTGGAACGTTCGGATGTATGTGCCCTGGATAGGGCCATACAGTGAAGAGGAACCTCGCCATCGTTCGACTCTCTTAATCCACGTAGCCCAGCGCCTGCAGGCGCCTCAGAATCTCGCTTTCTGCCTCCGCATCCAGCTCGGCCGCAACCATCTCCGGCGTGTGGACAGGTCCATCGTCCGAATACCTTGGCGGCCGCGTGCCGAGGACAGCCGGATCCAGAGCCTCCGACACGAAGCGCCCTTCCAAATTCGGCGGGATCGGCAAATCGAGCGCGTGGAGAAGCAAGGGCGCTACATCAAGGATCGACAGTGGTTGGATCCGGGCGCCCTTGTTTACGCCGGGACCGGCGAGGACCAGTACACCGTCAGGCCTGTGGGTGCCCGTCGGCAGCGGTCTGCGTCGCGCAGGATCCGGCGAGTCCAAAATTGAAATCAGACCGCCATCAGCGAGCTCCAGTGTCAGATCCGGGGCCAGAGAGAGGTTCGGTCCCGTGAAGATCTCCTCCCGCGTCCACACACGTGCCACCACTGCTTCGCCTGACTCCGGGTCCCGAATCTGCAGAAGATCCGAGGCCAAATCGTCTCGAAACGCCTTGTACTCATCCGCGGATACCCCGTGCGGGTGCGTTTGGTCGGCGTGAACGATATGGATGCCGTTTCCGCTCGGCAGCGGCGCGAACGCCCGCGTGCGAGTCCAATCCATCTGAAAGACATGGCGCGCCATCTGGTTCAGTCCGAGCGCCGTCGCTCCCACGCTTGCTGGCGCCTCACCCGGCTGCCACGCAAGGCGGCCGGTCTGACGCAACCAGGCATTCACGAACAACGTACGGACCTGCGGCCCGAAGCCGTGGTCCGAGGCGATGAAGACGCTGGCCTCATCGCCAACGACATCCAGTAGTTCTTCAATGCGGCGGTCCAGCTCGCTGAAGTATTCGCGGCACTTGTCGCGGACGCGAAGCTCCCAATCCGAGGCGAGCGCTCCCGTCATCTTTGGGTCGATAAACCTCCAGCAGAGGTGCTGGATCTTGTCGACGCCGTCAAACAGGACGGCGGTGAAGTCAGCCGGCTCCTTCTCGGCAAGGTAGCGCGCAATGTCGACCCACTGCCGCTCCCGGCGGATGTGCATGTCTATCCACGGCTCGTATTCGGCTTCCTCGCAGCCCTCGATCGCCTTCGCCTCCTGCGTCATATCGAGTGCCAGCTCACGCGCGTTGAACGATGGCAGCGTGCGTAGTCGGTCGAAGAGCCCCTCCGGATGACATCCGAGCCTGAGCTGCCGCCACGGCACGAACCCACCGGGCACGATGTGACCGGCAACCTTCGGCGGCGGAAACGTGAGCGGAAAGTTCAAGACGGTCGATCGCAGCCCTGCGCTGTTGGCGAACGACCATATCGTCGGACACGCGACGTCATGCGAGGTGAGGAAGCGGAACAACGGGCTCGATTCCCCGTCCTTGCGAAAAAAATCGAAAATGCCGTGTGATCCTGGTCCCCGACCGGTGACGAGCGAGGTCCACGCGGGTGGCGTCAGGGCCGGCACCGTCGATCGGAGGGTTGCGCGCACGCCCGAGCCAATCACGTCGCGCAGCACGGGCATCGCGCCCTCTTCCATCAGCGGATCGAGGAGGTCGAACGTCGCGCCATCGAGTCCGATCAGGAGCACCTCGCGCGTCATACACCCTCCGACGCGCCCGCGGCGCGGGAAGCTGCGGCCACCGGTTGGCGGACGTGCCGCTCGATGAAGTCGACCCATTCACTAATCGTGAGGTCGCGTACTTCACGCTGTCCGATATCCGCGAAGAATTGTGGAAACGGAAAGGTCTGGCGGAAATGCTCCTGAACCTTTGAGCCAAGGACGACGAGATCTAGCGATTCGAACGCGAGGTCGGCGAACAGCCGGGTGTTGGCGCCGACCGGCCCTTCGAATTCCCAGTCTCGAGCCACGCCGTTCAGAAGCTCCAACACCTCTGCCAGGATCTGTTCGCGCGTATATGTCATGAAGTGCTTTCCTCCATTGTGTTCAGGCGATCGTTATCGAATACATGTGGCGACGATCCACTCGCCTTCGCGTGCGGTTGATGCCGACAGCGTGACGCTGCCCGCATTCGGCGACACGTAACGCATAACGACGGTGCCGCGCTCGCGGTGGATGCGCTCGACCGCCAGACCCTCGGACACGGGGTTGACGTCGCAGCCCGTGGCTTTGGCTGATGCTTCCTTCGCACACCACAGGCGTAGAGCCCATGCCTGGCGCTCGTCGCCGTCGAGGCTCTCGAGCATCTCGCGCTCACGGGCGCCAAACGCCACGTTCTCCATCCCCGGCTTCATTCGACCGTACCGCTCGAGATCGATGCCAACGCCGGAGATGCCCTCGCCGTCGGTGAGAACGGCGACCGCCGCTCCATCGACGTGCGAAATCGAGACGAGCGGCACCCGCGGCACCTGGCCGGTCCACGACCCGGTCACGATGGGCCGACCGGATGGCTCCGGCAAAATCTCGACATCGGCGGGACGCAGACTCAGGTGGAAGTGCCGCTGCAGATGATCGCGCACCGCATCCTTGGCCGCGATGCGCCCAAGGAGCCATTCGAGCCGACGCCGTTCGGGTACTTTCAAGCCGTACCAGATCGCGCGTTCGCGTCGGCCGAGGGTGAGCGCCCCGAGCACCCGGGACCACATCCCGCCGTGGGCGTGCAGCCAGCCAGGAGGAAACGTGTCGAGTCCGATCCTGAACGCGATCACCCGATTCGTCTCGACTGCAGCGTTCACAAGCGCCCACGGATGAGACAACCGTACTGACGCGGGCTGTAGCAAACCGCGAAATGCCGCCTCCGGCAATTCGAAACGGCGATCCTCCCAATCCTTGAACCGCGCCCACAGACGCCCGTCCGAACGCACCACGTCCAGGTCGGAACGCACCTGATGATCTCCGACCAGTGCGATATGCGCGCGACACGTGAGCTGTTCTCCTGCCGGAAGGGGAGGACCGTAGAGGTGCAGCGCTCCCATGCGGAAAGGCAGCACGACGAATCCACGCTCGAGGTACTGAGACGTCCAGAAACCGACAGCCTGGCCGGGTTGATCCAGCAGGACGAAATCGGTGACGAGGCCGTCAGCGGCCTGGGGCGCGAGCAGCCTCTCCCGAGGGACGATCGTGAGCGTCGCCTCGGCCCCGTTGTCGCCGACGCGATCGATCGAGCGCACGCCGCGAAACAGCGGGCCGTGAAACATCGTTTCGTCGTACAACCGCTCGGGCGCCCATTTGTACGCCCGCTCGTGTTGCAGACCGAGCGGCTCCGGCGCGGGCGGTATCGGGTAGCTGTCGCCGAGCAGCATCACACCCTCTGCGACCGGTCCCGCCTCAGAAGCCCCAGCGTCCAGAACTCGAACTGATACCTGTGCGTCGCCGCTCCAATCGGCCGTGATTTCGAGCTGCAGCGATCCGCGGTCCACGGCGAGCCATCGATTGACGCGGACCTCCCGCATTCCGGTGACTGTTTTCTGCGGCGCGAGCGCTGTCGCTGCTTCTGCCATGATTTCCATCAGTACCGTGAACGGCACGATCGGAAATCCTGTCAGAAGGGGATCATCGGCCGAAACGTTCCGGCCGAACGTGTGATCGCGCAGGAATGGATGCTGATCGAGATCGAGCGTGCAGTGCGCCACCAACGGCCCGTCCACCCCGCCAGCGACAGTCTGGATGAGCGGCAACGGCCGGTATGCAGTGGCTGCGTCGCGCACGCCGGCGAACGTGTTGTTGATCAGGGCGTGCTCGACGGTCAGGAAGCGGTCCATCGTGTGCAAGAACGCCGACATCACTTGCGTTGCACCAGTTCGTTGCGCGGACGCGGAAATGGCCTGCGACTCGACGGTCTCCGACCGCATCGCCGCTGGCGGATTGGCCTCCTCGACGGTGGACCGGGTCGGCGGTGGTGCCACGTCCGCTAGGGTCGCGGGGCGGGCCGCGGGACTGGTCCGAGTACGGACCAACTCGATCATTTCTGGCGACAGGCGCATCGCGGGGGCGCCTGTCGGAAGCTTCACGGCGCCTAACGACCGACGCGGCGCGGTTTGCTTGGGGTCTGTCGTCCAGTCGATCCGCGACAATCGACGTCGTTCGTACAATGGCTCGAGCGTCAGTGCGACACCGTGTGCCGCGAGCTGCGCAATGAGATGGTGCAGCTGCAAGAGGCCGGTGCGACGGCTGACGTTTGCCGAGATGGCTGCGAACGGACGATCGGCGAGGACGTCCTCGACAAAGGCCGTCAGGTTGCCCCGCGGTCCTGCCTCGACGAAGATGCGAAAGCCGTCCCGCCACATGTTTTCAATCGTGCGTCTGAATTCGACCGGCCGAATCCAGTGATCGAAGGCGAGCTGTTGCGCCCGCGCCAGATTTGACGGATACAGGGTCGTGCTCGTGCACGAGTAGAGCGGGACGACCGGCGGGCGCACGATCCACCGCTCGAGTAGAGGCCGCAGCGTCCGCGCGAAGGGTTCGAACTGCGGCGTATGGTACGGCCGGTCGAATGACAACCGTTCGTAGAGGAGTCCTTCGTCTCGCAATCGCGCCTCGAGCACGCTCGCTGCGCCAGGATCGGCAATCACAACCACCTGATACCGGCAGTTATCCATCGCCACACAGGCCGTCAGGCCGATTGATGCGCACAGCGACTCCACCCGCTCCCGCGCTGCACCCACCGCGATCAGAGGTGCTTCGATCGGGAGATCGCCCGACCCGGCAGCTTTTCCATGCTGATCGTTCAGCTCGACGACTCGTTGATCGTTGTGCACCTCGTCGACCATGCCGGCCGCACGCATCGCCGAGTACTCGCCGGAGCTGTGCCCCAGGACCGCGTCGGGGACGATACCGAGCCGTTTGAGAAGCGTACAGATCGCCTGGTTCGCGGCGACGACCGCCTCGACGGCCACGTCCATCTGCCACAAGCGGCGTTCTGCGGCCGCGCGCTCGGCTTCGGTGAACGGCGGAGGCGGAAACACCAATTCACTGAGCCGATATCCGCGCGGATGGTTGAACAGCACGCGATCCATCGCGTCGAAGCACGCGCGAACGCCGGGGAAATGACGGCAGAGATCGCTCAGCATGTTGACGTACTGCGCGCCCTCGCCGGGGAACACGAACGCGAGCCTTCCGCTCCGCGCGAGCGGCTCGTCGAAGTAATAAATGCCGCCTACGTCTTTGATCTTGCGACACGTCGGGTCGCCAAGGCGCGTCAGCGCACGGTCCAGTTTGCGCGCCAGATCATCGATCGATCGTGCGACGATGCCGAGCGTGGTACTCGATGGTCCGCCGGCGCCGTGTTGGGTATTGAGCGAGTACGCCACGTCGGCAAGTGCTGGCGCCGGGTCGCGCGCCAGCACGGCTGCCACGCGACGACCGAGGCCAATCACCTCATCGCGACTGGCGACCGAGAACAGACACACTTCGCTGTCCCACTCGGTATCGAGCGTCGGGCCATCATCAGGCGCGGGAGCTTCCTCGATGACGACGTGGGCGTTGATGCCGCCGAACCCGAAGGCGTTGATCCCTGCACGGCGCGGTTCGGTCGCGTCTCCATGGATCCACGGCCGCGTCTCCGTGTTGATGTAGAAGGGCGTGCGCTCGATTCCCAGCCGCGGACTCGGTCCTGTCACATTCAGTGTGGCCGGGAGCACCTTGTGGTAGAGGGCAAGCACGGCCTTGATGAAGCCCGCGATGCCGGCCGCCGGCATCGTATGGCCGATCATCGACTTCACGCTGCCAAGTGCGCACTGTGGGGCCCGCACACGTGGCCCGAACACGCGAGCGAGTGCCTCGACTTCGGCGGCATCGCCCACCAACGTGCCCGTGCCGTGCGCCTCAATGAGACCGACGGTCGACGGAGCAATGCCAGCCGCTGTGTACGCGCGCCGGAGGGCGAGCTCTTCCCCCTCGATGCGGGGCGCAAGAACGCCGACAGCCCGGCCATCGCTCGCCACGCCCGTGCCCTTGATGAACGCGTAGATCCGATCGCCGTCTCGCTCGGCCTGCGACCGACGCTTGAGGACGGCCATCCCGATTCCTTCGCTCAACAGGGTGCCATCCGCATCTTTGTCGAAGGGCCGGATGCGCTCGGTCAACGACAGCGCTTTCAGCTGACAGAACAGGCTGAGCACCGGAAGCGGTGTCGCCACCTGGAGGCCTCCCACGAGCGCGAGGTCGTACTCCCCATGACGAAGACCTTTCACGGCGATATCGACGGCCACGAGCGACGAGGCGCACGCGGCGTCCACCGTGTAGCTGGGACCCATGATGTCCAGCCGGTTTGCGATGCGGCCCACTGTGACGTTCGGAATCAGCGCAGGAGCTGTTTCCGCGTCGAACCGGGGAAGACGCCGTTTCAGATCCGCGCGAATGCGACACAGGTCCTCTTCGGTGAGCTCTGGTTGAATCGATTTCAGCACTCCGAGCGTGTAATCCACGATGAGCGCATGCTGGACGACACTCAACGTCCCGCGGTTCGCGTACGTGCCCTTTCCCAGGATCAGGGCAGCTCGTTCGCGGTAGGCGCTGGCGTCCAGACATCCGGCATCGCGGAGCGCTTCGCGAGCGACGTGGAGTGCGAGCCACTGATCTGGCTCGCCACCTTCGACGGCGCGCGGCATGATGCCATGCTCCAGCGGATCGAAGTGGGCCAGCGGCCCGAGATAGCCACCTTTCCTGCAATACACCCGGTCGTTCTCGTCGGCGTTGACGTCGTAGTACACCGCCGGATCCCACGCCTCGTGCGGCGGATCCGTGATGGCGTCGACCTTGGACAAGATGTTTCGCCAGAACGCGCCGACGTTGGGCGCGCCCGGAAACAGACAGGCCACGCCGACAACGGCGATGTCTTCCGGCCTCATGGCTGGCTCCCGTCGCGCGCGTCGTCGCTGGCGAGCCTGTTCAGCGCACTGGTGCAGCTCGCCTCCATACCGTCGAGGACTGCGAGTACGCGCCCGGCTGCGTCGATGAAATGAACGTTGCTCTTCAGTGCGTGACCCGCCGCCAGGCTCTCCACGGCGACGTAACAGGTCAGCGGCTCATCTGCAAGCGGTCCGTATCGCGCGAACGAATGAAAGCGCGATGGCAGCGCCGTCTTATCATTCTTGGCACGCGACCACATGAGCAGAAGTTGCAAGGCCGCATCAAAGACAAACGGATCGATGATCCATTTTGGACGCGCGACGTCGAAGAGCACGGGGATCGCGGACGAGGAGTAGACCCTCCCCACCATCGAGGCAACACCAATGCCCACGATCTGGGTGATCCGCTGAAACAGCGGTCCGTGAAACGTCCAGTCGCTATACGCCCGGTCCAGCGATTTCGATAACGGGAGGAGCGGCCACGCCGGAATGTCGACAGCCGGGGTCTCAATCCTCCGCGAGGCCATTTGCACGACCGACCGGTAACGCAGCGGCGGGTTCATCGACGGTGTTGAGATGTCGACGTCCACTTCCGTCAATCCGTTTTCGTTGCTGTGGACTGCACTCCGCGCCGTCACACTGATGGGCACGGGCGCAGGGTCGACGGCGATGCCTTTGAGGAGCTGCAGGTCGCGCACGGCAACGACGCGGAGGTCGGGCCGTGCGGCTTGAGCCGCTTCCGCCATGAATTCCGTGGCGAACGCCAGCGGTAGCACCGGCTTTCCGTCGAGGCGGTGATCGTGTAAGTAGAGATCGACCGACTGGTCGAGGTGTCGCACGAACCGAACGGCATCAGCTTGCGGCGACTCTCGCGTCGCATACTTGAGCAGCGGCAACCTTTCGTGCTCCGTAACGGTTCCGAGCGGAACTGCCGCGTGGCCGGCTACCACCACCTCCGCGCCGGTCGCGGGGCCTTGCTGGATCTCCTGCCACAACGCACGGCGGCCGGCCACCGGTGAGAGGAGCTCGACGCCGCGTCGGGCGAATTCTCGCTTGAGCTCGGGCGAGACCATGCCCAACTTGTCCCACGGCGCCCACGCAATGGAACAGACGCGAACCGGCCACCGCCGCTGCAGCACGACGGCGAGCTTGCTGACCACCTCATTGGCGGCCGCGTAGTCCGCCTGCCCGCGGTTACCGAACCGCCCGGCCACAGACGAGAAGAACACCACAAACCGCAGCGATTCAGGCTGGAGGTGGCGGCCCAGCACGAAAGCGCTGACCGCCTTCGTGCGAAACACGCGGTCGAACGACTCGGCCGACTTGTCGCGCACGAGCTTGTCCTCGATGATCCCCGCGCCATGAATCACCCCGTCGAGCCGGCCATAGGTCGCGTAGACATCATCGATGAGGGCGCCAAAGGCCTGTTCGTCCTGGACGTCCAGCTGGACATAGTGCGCGCGGGCGCCGGCCGCGCTGAGCTTGCTGATGGTCTCGCGAATCTCGCGCTCCTTGAGAAGCTGCCGATGCGCCTTTTCCACCATCGCCGGCGTCACCCGAGCGCCTCCCTCCCGCAACCGGGCCATCAGCGCTCGCTTGATGTCGGCCCCGATGGTCAGCGTGGCGACGTCCGCCGGTTCGGTCAGTGGAGGCAGGGGACTCTGTCCGACCAGCACGAAGGTGGGCTGATACCGATCGGCGAGCTCCAAACAGACTTCGGACGTGATGCCGCGCGCGCCACCCGTCGCGAGAATCACAGCATCACTCGGCACGACAAACGATGGATCGAGGGGTGCGGGGCTACGCACCATATCCACACCCACACGTTTGCCGTTGACGTACCCAATCTCAGGACTGGAGTCGAGCGACCACAGTTCATCGATCACATGCGCCGCCAGCGCGTCGATCGGCTCGGTCGCATCCAGATCGACGGCACGGACGCGAACGGCAGGCCATTCGATCGCCACGCATTTCGTGAATCCGACGACCCCGCCTTGACTGGGAAGCATTGAACGATCGACGGACCGAATCCCGAAGGTCCCACCCATCGATGTCGCGGCAATGAGGGCGGCTCCCCCATTCTGCGCCGCGCTCTCCAACGAGGAACCGAGCGACCGCGCGAGCAGGAACAGCGTGCGCGTTTCACACGAGAGCCGGTTCCACCACGATGTGGCGTCGAACGTGTCGAACTGCGGCGCGACCGAGATCGGCGCCAGATGAATCAATGCGCCGACAGGCCCGCACGAGTCGCCGATCAGATGCGCGATTCGCTCGGCCTCATCCGCCGAATCGAGACGCGACACGAAGAGATCGGGTTGCGGATCCAATCCGTCGTGAGGTGCGATGACCGCCACCGGGCGCCCGTCGCGCCGGAGTTGCTCGGCAACGAGTCTCGCCACTCCGCGGCCATCGTCAGTCAAGACAACCGCGTGACCGGGCGCGACCGCGGCATGCGCGTTGCCGGAGGGGCGCTCTCGCACGGTCAACGCGTAGCGAGAGAACGCCGCCTGATCGATCGGTGCGTGTCCGTACTGCCGTGGCTCGACAACCGGAGCGGCCTGGGCGGGAAGCGGAGGCCGTTCGGGAACTGTCGCGTGCGCGGGCGGAGCCGAAACAGCCGCAAATGCGGTTTCAGCCGCCGCTCGGGGCACGGGCTGCGCCGCGCGAACGCGCGGTTTCCCGCGTGCGAATGCGCCTGTCACGTCCATCTGGAGATCGAGAAACTGCGCCATTACCAGCTGGAAATCCAGGAGCACGTCGGCGACCGGAGCGACCAAAGGGTATTTCATGTGCCGAGCGTCCATGGGGAGCATTACGCGACAGCCGCCTCGGCCTGTCCGGCCAGCAGCTCCGCAAGAACGGACGCCGTTTCGCGCAGCCCCTTGATTGCTGTCAGCTTCTCCATTGCCCCCTGGAACGCACCGCGTCGAGCGCCTGCGTGCATCTGCTGAAATGCCGTCAGGATTTCCATGCGCTTGATCGAATCGATCCCCAGGTCTGCCTCGATGTTCGCGTCGGCGTCGAGCATCTCCAGCGGGTACCCGGTGCGCTCGCTGACGATGTGGAGCAACTGCGACAGAACGTCGGACGCCGAGGTGCCCGCCTGCAGCACGCCCGCAGCGGGCTGAGCGGCCGCCGGCGCAGGCGCCGCCACCATCACCGCGGCGGGTTGCGACGCGGGTTTCGACGGCGCCGCCACCGCGTGCACGGCAGAGGCAGCGACCGGTGGGGCCACGGGCGACGCCGTCACGAACTGCGCCGCGCTGTACCCAGCGGGCGGTGCAGGTCGCGGCGTCAACGCTCGCGGCGCAGCAGAAGCGACCGCCGGCAGCGTGGATGGCAGCATGGATGGGCCGACAGCGGGCGCCCCCTGCAGGTAGGCTGTCATCACGAGGGCTTGCGTCTGCAGGAACTGACTCATGAGCTGCTGAAACTGGCGCATGACGTCGTCGGAGTCTGTGTCAACCCTGAACTGAGGGCTCGGAATCGGCGAATCTGATTGCATAAGGCCATCCTGAGGAATGGGGATCTCGTCGGAGGATTCAACCGCGTTCGATGTCGGCGCGGCCAGAGCGCCAACCGGCGCCAAGGCCTGCCGCGACGCCGAGGCCTGCCGCGGCGCCTTCGACCTCGTCTCGTCCTGTCGGCGCGCCCGTCCGCCGCTGACCATCCAGACGTGCCGGGGGAGCGGTTCGGCCGGCGCCAGGTCCGCGAGCTGGATCGACTCGATCGCGCGACCCCGCCACAATTCCTCGAAATCGATCGGCACACCGGCAACCGCCAGCTGCGCGACGACGTGGAGCAGTTGTACGACTCCGTGTCGCTCCTGCGAATCCATCGACAGGATCACCGGACCGTGAACCGACAGCGTCTCGCGCACCAGGCTCGAGAGGACCGCGCGAGGACCGACTTCGACGAAGATCCGGGCACCCTCCCGGTACATCGCGTCCAGCTGCTCGGCGAACCGGACCGGCGCACTGATGTGTTCGGAAAGGACCCTTCTGATTTCCCCTGGCTCGGCCGGATACGGCGCCGCCAATGTGTTCGAGAACACCGGAATCTTCGGTTCGTGAACATCGGTTCGCGCGAGAAGTTCGGCCATCACACGTCCCGCGGGCTGGACGAGCGGCGTGTGGAATGCGCACGCGACGGGGATTCGCCGCGCCGCCAGACCCGCCGCCGACAAAGCCACGACCGCGGCGTCGATCGCGTCGACGCGTCCAGCCAATACGGTTTGCCTCGGCGAATTCACATTCGCGATCCACACATCGGCCGGTTGCGCCAGCACCCGCGTGATCGCGTCCGGCGACGCTGACACCGCGGCCATCGTTCCGGAATGATCGCCAGCGGCAGCCTTGATCGCGCGGCCACGGGCCGCCGAAATCGCGAAGAGGACATCGGTTGGGAACGCTCCCGCGACCGACAAGGCGACATACTCACCGTAGCTGTGCCCGGCCGTCATGTCCGGGCGCACGCCAAGCCGTCGAAGCAGATCGCACAGGCCAATCTCGACCGCTCCCAACGCGGGCTGTGCCACGACGGTATCCGTCAGCTCGCGCAGCTGCTGGTCCGCCTGATCGTCCGAGAACGCGGGCGGCGGGAGCACATACGAGCTCAAGCGTCGCGAGTACTGGCCTGACGTCACACGATCGGCGACCTCCAGCGCATGCCGCAGATCGGGGAAATGCACGGACAAATCGCGAAGCATGCCCGGATACTGCGAGCCCTGCCCCGGAAACAGGAATGCAACCTTTCCGACCGGTTCGCGGAGCCCGGACAAGTACAAACCGGCGGCTTCCATCACGTGTGTCTTGCCCGTCTTCAGCGCCTCGCATAAAGCCGCCAGCTTGCTGCGCAGATCCCTTGGGGAGGAGGCAACGATCGCGAGCCGCACGGCACCGGGTGCCGACCCGCTCGCCGTGCGACAGATCGCTGCTGCGATACTGCGCAACGGCACATCGGGAGCGCGCGACAGCCGCTCCTCGAGCTGCTGGAGCGTGGCGAGGAGATGTTGCGGGCTCGGACTGGTGAAATACGCCACTTCCGATGGCCACGTCTCGGTGGGAGCGGCTTCAGGCAGCGCGCCGGGGCCGCTCCGTTCGTACTCTTCGACGACGACGTGAAAGTTCGTTCCGCCGAAGCCGAACGAGCTGACGGCCGCTCGCCGCGGCTGCTCGGGGTCTGGCGACGCCACCCACGGGAGTGGCTCGGTGTTGACGAAGAAGGGCGTGCCGGCCTCGCGCAGCTTTGCGTTCGGCCTGGTCACGTGGAGCGTGGGCGGCAGCACCTTGTGATGCAGCGCGAGCGCCACCTTGAGCAGACCACTGACGCCTGCTGCGGACTTCGTGTGGCCGATCATCGATTTGATCGACCCGAGCGCGCACGATCCTGGCGGTGTGCCGGCGGCTTCGAACGCGCGCGCAAGGGCGGTGACCTCCGCCGTATCGCCCGCCACGGTGCCGGTGCCGTGCGCCTCGACCAAGCCAATCGTGGCTGGCGAGAAGCCTGCCGCCGCGTACGCACGCTGGAGAACCCGCACCTGGCCCTCGGGCCGCGGGGCCGTCAGACCTTTACCGCGGCCGTCGCTCGAGCCCGCTACGCTACGGATGACGGCATATATCCGGTCGCCGTCCCGTTCCGCGTCCGCCACCCGCTTCAGCACGAGAGCGACCAGCCCCTCGCTGATCACAATCCCGTCGGCGGTGTCGTCGAACGTGCGGCAGCGCCCGGTTGGCGACAACGCCTGCGCGGAGCTGAAGCACAGATAACCGAACGGGCTGTTCACCGTATCGATGCCGCCGACGATCACCATGTCGCTGGCGCCAGATTCCAGCTCCCGCGCGGCCACGTACACCGCCGCGAGCGACGACGCGCATGCGGCGTCGACGGTGAAGTTCAGACCGCCCAGATTGAGCCGGTTGGCGACACGACCAGCGGCCACGTTCAGCAGCACTCCGGCAAAGGAGTCTTCGGTCCATTCCGGCAGCTGCGCGAGCGTCTCCTCCGGCACGGTGTCAAGGTACATTGGCAGGCCCGCCCGGATCCCATAACGGAAGCCCAGATCGCCGCCACCGCCGCTGGCGCCGAGGATGACGGAGGTGCGTTCCCGATCGAACGATCGATCGCCGTATCCCGCATCATCGAGCGCCTGGTAGACGACTTCGAGCGTCAGGAGTTGAAACGGATCGATCGACGGCACCGCCGCAGGCGGAATACCGTACTTCAGCGGATCGAACGGGATTTCGCCGAGAAACCCGCCCCATTTCGAGTAGATCTTGTCGCGCGCGCGCCGATCGGTGTCGTAGTACCGAGTCGCGTCGAACCGCTCGGGGGGAATCTCGCCAATCGCATCGGCCTTGTTGAAGACATTGCTCCACAGCGTGCGCGCGTCGGACGCATGGGGAAGAAGACAGCCGGCGCCGACAATGGCGATCTTCGACGACAACGACGCGGCGGCCGGCAGCTCCGACTGTGCGGTCACGGACGCGACGACCTTGCCGTTCAAAAGGGCGGTGCTGTCGATCGACACGGCGTGATGCAGGTCCGCGACTGAACACGTCGCATTGCGGAGCGCGGCCACCTGCCCGATCATGTACATGCCGTCGGCGCGCTGCACCTCCCTGTCAATCGAAACGTAGGCTGTCTGCTCGCGGCCTCCTTCGCTTGCCCGTGCGATGCCCTTCGAGGCGACGCGCAGCCGGCCGAGGTTCAGGATCTCGAGCTTCAGGCGGATATCGTCAGGTTTTTCACCCTGGTCAACCAACCGCCTGTGGGTCTCGCGGAACAGGTCGAAGAACGGCGTGTCCGCGCACCTCGTCGCGTGCCCAGGCCCGGATTCCAGCAGCACCGTCCGGGAGCATTTCACGGCCTCTTCCTGAAATGCTTCGACGATCGCGCCGGTCGCGACGGCTTCCTCGGTGAAGAGATAGGCTGTGCCCATCAGGACGCCAATCCGCGCGCCGAGCTTCGCGAGCGGCGCACCGATGGTGGCGACCATCGCCGCCGACCGCGCATCGTGAATGCCGCCGGCAAACACGACGTGGAGCTCGCTCGCCGGCACGCCGCGCTCAACGGCTTCGATGAGCGTGTCGACCATCGACTCCCAGAGTACGAAGCTGGTCCTCGGCCCCACGTGGCCGCCGCACTCACGCCCTTCGAAAATAAACCGGCGCGCCCCGTCGTCGAGGAACATCTGAAGAAGCGACGGCGCCGGCACATGCAGGTACGTGGGGATGCCGTGCTTTTCGAGCTTCGACGCCTGATCCGGACGTCCTCCGGCGATCAGCGCGAACGGTGGTCTGAACTCTTCGATCACGCGCAGCTGCTCTTCCCGGAGCTCGTTCGGAACGAACCCGAGAATGCCGACGCCCCAGGAGCGATCTGCGAGCAGCTCCTTCGTTGCGGCGAGCAGCGATCGCACCTCCGGCCCACGCAGGAGCGCAAAGGCCAGAAACGGCAACCCGCCGGCTTTGGCGACCGCGTCCGCGAAGGGAGCGGTGTCGCTGACTCGCGTCATGGGACCCTGGAGGATTGGGTATTCGGTTCGATGCGCAACGGCGAGCGGGGCGCCGCGATCGAGGGGCCGCAACTGCTGCGCGGTGGTGACGTGTTCGGACAGCGCTTCCGACAGGCCGGACAGGATTCCGCTCACGGATCGGAAGCGGCGAGCCAGCGTGCGCGCAAACGTGGCGTCCTGACCGAGCGGCCACATTGGCGCGCCAACGCCGGTCCAGTTGATGCGCTTCCCGACAGCCTGCTGCCACTCGGCGTGGGTGTTTGGTTCCGCCGCAATCGTCCGCGCAAGCTCGCTTTCGAGGCGTTGCAGCTCATCGACCGCCTCGAAGCCGGGCCGGCGGTACACCCGGTAACGATCGGCGAGCTCGCCGCCGAGGCAGACAGTTTCGTCGCCTCCCATCCGGCGCAGGACCTTTTTGACGGCGCCCGGCAGTGCCGACTCGCGCGCGAGCGCCAACTGCACGTCGAGGACGGCCCCGGCACATCCGGCGACGAAACACGCTCCAATGGTGTGGCAGCCGATTCCTCCATGCGCGTACACAGGGAGAGTGGTTTCGGCGACAAGCCGCTGGACGAGCACGAAGGTCGTCTCGTCGCCCACCCGGCCGCCCGATTCATGCCCCTTCGCAATCAGCCCGTTCACACCCAGTTCCGAGCCCAGGCGTGCTTCGTCGGCGGTTGTGCATTCGAGCAAGAGCTCACGGGAAGGTGCGCGCAGGCGATCGATCGAATCGATGGTGTCAGCGAGCGCGCGGGTCGCGACGATGACGACATCGATCGCATCAGCGAGATCCCGGCACGGATCGAGCACGCCGGTCGCGTCCACGCGGACGCCGAGACGACCTGGCTTGTTCCACGTCAGAGCCGCGAGGCTCGCCCTGACTTCCGACGCCGTCATCGCTTCGAGGTTGAGGACGGCCGTGGCGCCAGCCCGCGCAGCGGCGCGGAGGACGCTGACATCGGGCCATCCAGGCAAGCTCGAAACGATGAAGGGCCAGGCAGTCGTGGTTCGCCCGGTGCGTGGTTCCATGCTCCTCGTAACGGCGGCGCCGACGAGCAGCGCCTCGATTGCGACAGAAACGTGACTTGCAGGCTGCACGGCCCACAGATTGTCGGGGTCGCTTCCCCGTCAATCGGTCTGCCGGGCGGTTCGGCGAGTGTGTCGAGAGGACCGCCAAAACGGGAGCGCGGCGATAGCGGGCGATTGGTGACGACCGGCTCCCCCTAGGGGCGGCCGGTCATCACCAGCACGTGCCTTACTGAAGCTTGCAGGTTATCCCGATGTAATCCCGCAAGTCCGGTGATACGCCTGCCCCGATTGTGAGGATGTCCGGCGCCGCACACGTCACGAATCCACCCAAATCCAGTCCCGCACCGCAGATATCGGGTGACAGCTGTCCGGCGTTGGTGGCGATCGGAATCGTAATCGTGTCATTGGACGCTGAGTTCAGGACGTTGCCGTCACTCGTTGCCGACGTCGCACCGGAGCAGACCACGCCGATCTGACGGTTGAGGATCTGGACACTGTCGAACACGCTCTTGAACCCGGGCTTACCGCCGGGGCAGGTATTGAGGAACTGCATACCGAAGTTCAAGTTCAGGTCAAGGCACGCAGAGAAGACGTTGCAATCGACCGCGTTGGATACGCCCGGCGTGAAGCAGCCAGGCACGGCCGCCAGCGCGCCGTCGACCTTGTGATTCCCGTCGCGGTCGATCACCAGCGCGACGGTGAAATCGTTCAGGCGAAGCGCTGTCGGCACAAGGCTTCCTGGTGTTCCAGTGTTCGGGAACAGCATCCGGGGCGGCACGTCGCCCTTGGCGCAGAACAGTAAGGGCTCGCTTGCATGCAGGTTCAAGTCCGGCGTGATCAGGCAGGCGCCGATCTTGACGAGATCGCCTGTTGGCGAGATCGTGCTGCACGTATCGCCCAGCGCTCCGTGGCACACGCCCTGTTCCGTACTCGTGAGGAAACCGTTGCCGGTGAAGGTCAGGGTGTCGCAGTTGTCGGCTTTGATCGCGTGACAGTATCCACGCGCGGCAGCGGTCGCGAGACCAGGAGGGTTATCGACCGTCAGCGTATCGCAGTCGGCCGGCAGAAGGCTGCCCACGTTGGCGCCTGTGTCAAAACAGCCTTGGTCGTCGCCTGCCTTCAACTTGCCGGCCGCGGTCAGGCTGGCGAACATCATGTTGATGGCATCGTCCGAGAGACCGATGAGGGCGTCCTGGGCGCCCTGCGACTGCATGGCTGACATGGTGGGCACCGGCGCCGGCGTCAGGATGATGCCCGGCGTCTGCGCGACACCGGCGTCCACGACCGTCGTCGCAAACGTTCCTTTGAGTCCGGCCGTGATTCCGGCCGGGGAGATGTGTACCTCGGTTACGGCTCCGCTCACTTTCTGATCGAAGTTCGCCACGACCTGTTCGTCGACCTTGATTTGTTTCAACTTGACCGGGTCCGGTTGACTGGCCCCGATCTGCGTCGAGAAGTCCTGCACCGTCGAGAAGTCGATGTGCGGGTTGATGTCGACAGCGCCAAACGTGAAAATCGTCACGACGACATTGCACAACACGCTCAAGCCGCAGAAATCGACGCCCACCGATCCATTCGAGGCGGCAGTCGCGCCTGCATTGAAATTGGAGTTCGAGAACGTGTTCGTGAGCAGGTTGTTTTCCGTCACGTCGAACCCGAGGTTGATGCCTGTCACGTCGGCGAAGGCATCCCCCTCGACCTTGACGCCCTCGACGCAGATGGTGTCGCCCCAGTCGCCGCCGGTACCATACGCGTGCACATCGACGTGGATGTCTGGCAGGCCGACGGTGACATGGAAGAAGCCGTCATGGAAGTCGGTGTTGCAAGCAAAGTTATTGCCGACGCTGACGTTCGTGATGCTCAACGTGACGTCGGGGTCGCTCGCGCACGGCACGCTCGGCTTGATGTGCTGCTGGCCGATGCTGTTGATGCCATCGGTGATCTTCTTTTTGAAAATCTGCGCGGGTGTCATGCCGTTGAACGGGCTCGTCGGATCGTCGAGCGGTTTGTTGCACAGGTTACTGAACAGCGTCTGTGTGCCGGCCGCCGAGAGCCCCACGATGAACGCATTCTGCAGATCGGTGGATGCCGGATCCATCGCGATTTGAACCTGGTCCTGGACCAGCTGCTTCAGCTGGTCATTCACCGCAGCTTGGATGGCCGCGCTCTGAAACACTCTGGCGTTCGGGTCTATGCCGATGGGCGCGACGGCGCCGGTGGCAAAGATCAAGTTCTTGTACGTCCGGCTTCCGCCTATTTCCCTCGCGGATACGGCGAGCCGATTCGTGCCGGCGTCGAATGTGCCGAGCGGCGCATCGTGCGTCTGGAGGACATCGCGCACTAGGTCGGTTTGATCCAGCGTTGTGTTGATCGCCACCGTGTAGACATCGCCGGTGGTCGTGCCGTTGCCGGCCACGTGCGTCTCGCCGGCAACCGACAGCGTCTTCCCGTTGATGTTCACGTCGACAATCTGAGTACCGCTGCACACCTGGCCGGCCACGGGAGTCGGCACGATCGGTGTGATCTCCCCGGGCACCGGATCGGTGATCGAGATCGCAAATACGGACGAGGTGCCCTTGTCGGCGAGACGTTCAAAGCACCCTCTGCGATCGTCGTGCTCTTCCTCGTCCCCCCTCCCAAACCTCCCATCGTGGTGCTCTTCTTCGTCCTTCTCCCCGAACCTCCCGTCGTGGTGCTCTTCTTTGTCCAGGTCCAGCTCATGGGCACTGACGTTGAAGACGTGGCCTCCGCACGAGAGGTCCTGCAGGGTCACCCGGACCGTGTTCGACGACAGCGAACTGATATTCGACGCGATGTCGACAATCAAATTCGTATAGCTCAGCGGTTGCCCATTGATCGTCGCCGTACCGTTGCACGGTGACAGGGGGGTGCAACCGAGGTAATTGGGAACGCTGGTCAGGAGGTCGCCGCCATCCACGTACAGATGGAGGGAGGACGGATTGGTGAGCGGAACAGCCGCGAGGACGTTCGTCGCGGTGCTCGAGGCGCTCACCACGGCGCCTTGCGGCTGGACCACCTCGACCCAAGGAATGGTTGAGCAGAACGCTTCTGCCCTCTGTCCTTGATCCTCGACCGTGACATGCAGGAGCGGAACCGGCGCGACGACGGTATATTCGTGTTCGCGTTGATTGTACGAAAATCGCCATTCATGCCGCGATAGCTCGCTGGCCAGGCGGGCCTCGTCGCCATTCTTGACCAGGAACGATTTCAGCAAGTTCCCCTTCGTATCCAGGCCCATCAGCTCCGCGGTGATCTTGGCGTTGGGTCCAGCGCCCAATACCTGGTACTTGATCAGGTGCTCTCTCTCGCTGCACTCCTCGCCTTCTTCGTGTTCGCGATGCTCGGGTGGCAGCGCGCACATCGCGACCAACGGGGCCGAGGGGGCCGAGGTGCCGGCAGCCGCTCCGACTGCGCCCACTGCGCCAAACATGGCGACTGGCGGGAGGGCCGTGACATCAGCACTGCACGACCCGCCGGGGTCCTTCGTAGCAGCCGCTCCAAGCTCGGTCGCAATCGATCGCACGTCAGCGGGCACAACCGCCGCCGACGCCCCCGACGCCGCGATGCGGATTCCGCTCGCCGCGACGATCGCCACGGCCGCAGCGGCCTGCACCATCGCTTGTGAGAAATGCGCCCAAGAAAGAGTTCGGCCCGCACGGAGAATGGGAACTCTCATGACGAATCTCCTTCGATTGGTTTGACGGTGCGCGCATGCGCCAGAAAAAACGCGTGTATCCTCCGATGCGCTAGCGCGAGTGTCAAGCGATAAACGACGACGGAATCGATCCTCGAAAATCTTTTTGTGCAAACTTACGAAATTGTTTTGTGCTATTACAAAATCGTTTTGTACTATTCCGAACTTGCGTTTGTGCTATTACAAAATTGTTTGTGAAATTCTTTGTGAAAGCCGATCGCGCCTTTCATGTTGAGATTCTGCGACGACACCGGGTCACGATAGCCGACTGTCGTGACCGTTCTGCAGCGGCGGATGCAAGGCGATGTAAATTTTTTTCAAGCCGGAAAAATCTTGCGCGCGCTGAACGAGGCGCTGCTATTATCGGCGTCGCACAACGCGGATCGTGTTTGGAGGAGAGCCATGGCAGCGATGCGTCATTCATGTGTCACGGTGATCGCGCTCGTGTTCGCAGCAACTGCCGCACACGCCCAAGGTGCGGCCGACAGGGCGGCAGCGGTCAACGGCAAACCAATCATGGCCGCCGACGTCGACGCAAAGCTTGGGAACAATCTGGCGAAGCTTCAGGAGCAAATGTTCAGCCTGCGCCAGCAACAACTCGACGCGATGATCGATCAGAGACTCCTCGAGGACGAAGCGGCCAGGAGAGCCGTCACGATCGCCGCGCTGGTCCAGTCCGAGATCACGTCGCGCCTGACCCCGGTCACCGGGGAGGAGGTCGCCAAGTTCTACGACGAGAACAAATCGAAGCTGCAGGGCGATCTCAAGAGCCTCGAGGAACAGATCAAGAATTATCTGACCGCGCAGCGCGCTCAGACGCGGCAGCAGGAGTTCCTGAAGTCGCTCCGGGCGTCGGCCAAGATCGAGGTGTTCCTGACGCCGCCTCCAACGTTCCGATCGGAGGTGGCGACATCCGGTGCACCTGTCCGCGGTGCCGGCAACGCGCCCGTCACGATCGTGGAATTCTCGGACTTCCACTGTCCCTTCTGTCGCAAGGTCCAGCCCGTGCTCGACGAGCTGCGCGCGAAGTACGGAGACAAGGTCAAGCTCGTGTACCGCGACTTTCCCCTCGACAGCCTGCATTCCCAGGCACGAGCGGCGGCAGAGGCGGCCCACTGCGCCATCGAGCAAGGGAAATTCTGGGAATTTCACGACAAGTTGTTCAAGAACGATCCCGACGCGTCGCCGGCCACGCTGGACCGGTTGGCGCGAGAAGCCGGAATGGATGTCGGCGCTTTCGAAGCGTGCCGCTCGGCGGGCAAGTACAAGACCTCAGTCCAGGCGAGCGTTCAAGAGGGCTCGAAGCTCGGGATTACGGGTACGCCGACGTTTTTCATCAACGGCAGAACGGTCGTCGGCGCTCAGCCACTCGACGCGTTTACCCGGGTGATCGATGAAGAGCTGGCGACAGCCGAACCGCGTCAGTCGGCCGGAAACCGCTGAGACAGTCGACGTTGCGCATGCGAACCATACTGATTGGCCTTGACTGCGCCGCTCCGGAGATTCTGTTCGGCGAGAGCCGGCTGACCAACCTGCGCCAGCTGATGTCGAGTGGATGCTACGGCCGCCTCGAAAGCGTGGTCCCGCCAATCACCGTTCCGGCCTGGATGTGCATGGCCACCAGCCAGGATCCCGGCTCGCTCGGCGTGTACGGGTTTCGGAACCGTACGAGCTACTCATACGACGAACTCGGTGTTGTGACCTCGCAATCGATTACCGCCCCGGCGGTCTGGGATTATTTTGGGGAGAACGGCCAGGTGGTTGTGGTCGGCGTGCCCCCCGGATATCCGCCGCGGAAGGTGAACGGCGTCAGCATCGGGTGCTTTCTGACGCCGGATCCGGTGCGCTCCGAGTTCACGCATCCGGTAGATCTGAAGCGGACACTCTGCCAACTCGTCGGGGACTACCCGGTCGACGTCAGCGGATTCCGGACCGGCGACAAGGTGTGGCTGAAAGATCAGATCTACGAGATGACGCGAAAGCACTTCCAGGTGATCCGGTATCTCATGGAGCGCGTCGATTGGCACTACTTCCAGTTCGTCGAAATCGGCCTCGATCGCATCCAGCACGGATTCTGGAAATTTCACGACCGCGAGCATCGGCAGTACGTGCCGGGTAACGCGTTCGAGAGCGTCGTGCGCGATTACTATGCGTACCTCGACGAAGAGATCGGCACAATTCTGAGGCTGATCGACGACCAGGACACGGTGCTCGTGGTTTCGGATCACGGCGCGCAGCGGCTGGACGGGGGATTCTGCGTCAACGAATTCCTCCATCGCCAGGGCCTGCTCGCACTGAAGGAGCGTCCCGATCGGCCGGGGCCACTCAAGCCGTCGCAGATCGACTGGAGCCGGACGCAGGTGTGGAGCGAGGGCGGCTACTACGCGCGCGTATTCCTGAACGTCGAAGGCCGGGAGCCCGCAGGCATCGTGCCTCAGCGCTGGTACGAAGGGCTGCTCGAGGATGTGCGCGCGCGGCTGGAGGCGCTACCCGACGACCGGGGCGTCCCGATGCGCACTCGGGTCTTTCGGCCGCGGGACATCTATCGCCGGCAGAGCCGCATCCCGCCCGATCTGATCGCGCATTTCGGCCAATTGCACTGGCGGTCGATCGGAGGCGTCGGATACAACGAGCTCTACGTGCAGGAGAACGACACCGGACCCGACGATTGCAATCACGCTCAGTTCGGCGCGTTCATTCTGAGCGGCCCGCGCCTCGCGATCCGGGGGGAGGTTGAAGGCATGCACCTCCTGGATGTCGGACCTACGCTGCTCGACATGGCCGGCGGTACGATCCCCGGGTCGATGCAGGGCCGGTCGCTCCTGCGACGGGACTCGTAACCGGCTGCGTTGCCGCTCAAGGGGGCGGTCCGGCGAGTACCGAGGGGCACGGCGCCGATGTTTTGCGGTGCCGCGACAATCACGTGCAGCATCATGAGCAGACGCGTGTTCATGGGTTGGATCCGCTCATTCGCAGCGAATCCGCACCTGCGCGTCCCCGTCGACATCCACGGTGAGCTCACCGATGTCCTTGATCATCGCTTCGAGGTCCGTGTACGTCACCTTCGACAGGTCGAGCTCGTTACCATTGGCGAGCTGGATCTTCTTCTTGGCAAGCATGCCGGGGAACAACGAGCCGAGCCGCAGCCCGCCGCGAACGACGGTCATCGGCACGCGGATGTTCACGGCCTCGGCCTTCTTGCCCTCGCCGGCAGGCTTATTGACGAGAATGCGGAAATACCTCGGCTCCACCTTCTTCTCGTCCGCACTCTGATTTGGCGCGGTGAGGGCCTGAAGCAGTTGCTCTGCCTCCTGCACACTGACCTTGCCGTTCGACAACATCTCGAGCACCTTCCGTGTCTCTTCACTCATGGCGTCTCCTCACTTTTCTTTGAGTCTTTGAGCCGTTCGAGCGCCTGCGCCATCGTCAGCTCTCCCCGCGAAAGCCGATCGAGTACCTCGCTGCGCGTCTGCGGCGGCGCATCGGTTTCCGATCCCTGTTCGATCTCGACAAACGACAACTGGTTGCCGATCCTGTTCAGCCGGTTCTTGATCGTGGGATAGCTGACGCCGAAATACTTCTCCATCTGTTTGATGGATCCGTGGCAGCGCAAGAACGCCGCGACGAAGACCTGGTCTTCGGCCGTCAGTTGCGCCAGCGGCGGCAGCGTAAACGGTCCCTCGATCGCCACGCCGGTTTCGATGAGGCGGACACGTTCGACTTCGATGGGGGCTTGCCCGACGAGCCTGGTGAGTTCTTGCCAATCATGTCCCATAACAAAATATGGAGACAAGATAGGCCATTCTATTAATTATTTCAAGTGGACTCTTGATTTTATTAATCAATTCAGCCAAGTGCGGCGTGCTCAATATTTTACGGCTCTCCTCGGTTGCACAATGTGCACAGCGTCAATAGCGACGGCTAGCGTCCGAGCCGCAGCGAGTCGCCAAAGGGAAGCGTGCGGAAACGCGAACGCGGGATATTTCGCGCGCGACACGCCTCCTCGAGTGCACGGAGCGGTTCGTCGATGCCTTCGGTTGTCAGATGGAACGTGCCGAAATGCATGCCGACGCTCTCGGACGCCCCGAGATCCAGGTGCGCCTGCACCGCCTCCGCTGGATTCATATGAACGGGCTGCATGAACCAGCGCGGCTCGTACGCGCCGATGGGCAGCAGCGCCAGATCGACCGGATCGAACCGCCGCCCGATATCGCGGAAGAAGGGGGCATATGCGGTGTCGCCGGCGAAAAAGATGCGCGCGCCTCCGGCCACGAGCATGAATCCCCCCCACAGCGCGCGGTTTCGATCGAACGGACTCCGCGCCGAGAAATGCTGCGCCGGCGTCAGTGTGACCGGCAGCGCGGAGGTCCTCGCCTGTTGCCACCAATCGAGTTCCTCCACACGACGGATGCCAGATGAGCGGACCAGCGCCCCGTTGCCGAACGGTGTGATGACGACAGGATCGAAACGTCGCGCGAGCGCGCGGAGCGTGCGCAGATCGCAATGGTCGTAATGGTTGTGACTCAGTAGCACGACCGAGATGGACGGCAGGTCGTCGAACTTCACAGCCGGCTGCCGGACCCGCCGAGGTCCGAGCACGTTCAGCGGACCGGCGCGCTGAGAGTACATGGGGTCGGTCAAGACATTCCCCGCCGCCGTCTGAATCAGAAACGTCGCGTGACCGATGAATGTGGCGACCGCGGCGGCGCCGTCCAGATCCGGCGGCCGCCGCGGCGGCTCGTCGATGCGCGCCGGCCAGGGCGTTCGCGGCTCGAGGAGCATCCGCGGCACAGCCGAGAATGGCTGCCCGGCAGTGCCCGCCGGATTGACGAATCGCCTTCCGTCATAGTGATCGCTCGTCTCAAACGTCATCCGGTGGTGATGTTAGTCAGGAGGCGGGCAAAACTCATCACGTGAATCACGCGATAACCTCAGGATATTTCATCCTCCTGGAACTTGAGGCTGCAGCGCTGAAGCCGCGGATCAATCCTGGCGGCAACCTCGGACCACAGCCTGATCTCCATGGTGAGCAGCGCGTCGACTTCGATGCGGGTCAGCTCCCAACCTTGTTCCCCAAGCTCCGCGAGCGTTCCCTTCGGCGAGCGAGTGAATTTGAACCGCAGCTCCTCATCCGTGAGCAGGCGGCCGATGACTCGTTCAATCGTTCGATGTGACATGGCAGCAAACCTTTCTCTTCTTATGCGTCTTCGGCTCGTGAAACGGCGGCGTGGTTCCTCCGACGTTCACGCCAACGCGCAGCGGTGTAATGCCGAGACGAATATCCGTCCCGGCAACCTGACCGACGGCGGTGATAACCGTGACTGGTGGCGCCGCAAAGCCCTGTACGTCCGCCTGGAGCGAACAAGTGTCAACGGGCACGTTCAGAAAGCGGAACGCTCCGTGTTCATCCGAGACTTCCGTTCTCGTCGTTCCATCCTCGGCGCACGCCAGCGTCACTCGTGCGCCTTCGCCAGGAAATGTGCCTCCGCCGGCAGCCGTCAGCGTGACCGTGCCGGCAACCGTGGCGCCGGGAGCAACACCTGCGACGGCAGACACAGAGGCGGCTACCGTTATCACCCCCGCGACGAAGACACCGAGCAGCGGCCTCATTTGACACCCTCTTTCACGTGACACCGCTCCTTCAAGCCGCCGCGGCCGACGGCGCCCGCAATTCCACCGGAGCGCCGAGCCGCACCAGCTGCGAGGCGGCCATGCCGTGCAGCGCGTTGCGCGTGTCAACGATGTTCCGGCAGTGATGCGCGATGAACTCGTAGTCGAACGCCCGGTGATCGGTGATGATGACGGCAATGTCGCACGCCTCCAGAGCCGTTTGATCGAGCGTGAGCGATGCCAGAGCGTGGGGCCCGCTCCATAGCTCCGCAGCCAGGAACGGAACGTGAGGATCGCTGTAAGCCACGTCCGCACCCTTTTCGCGGAGCAGCTTCATGACATCGAGCGCGGGCGATTCCCGCACATCGTCTATGTCCCGTTTGTAGGCCACGCCGAGCACGAGCACGCGTGCGCCGTTCACGGCTTTTCGGTCGGCGTTCAACGTTTCGGCAATCTTCTCCACGACGTAGCGCGGCATGTGACCGTTCACCTCACCAGCCAGCTCGATGAATCGCGCGTCGAAGCCGTTCTGCTTGGCCTTCCAGCTCAGATAGAACGGGTCGATGGGAATGCAATGACCGCCGAGCCCCGGTCCCGGATAGAACGGCATGAACCCGAACGGCTTGGTGGCCGCGGCGTCAACGACCTCCCACACGTCAATGCCCAGCGTGTCGCACATCATCGCGATCTCGTTGACGAGGCCGATGTTGACCGCGCGAAATGTGTTCTCGAGCAGCTTCACCATCTCCGCCGCTTGCGTGGACCCGACGGTCACGACTCGCTCGATGGCGCGCTGGTAGAGCGCCGACGCGAGCGCGGCGCACGCCGCCGTCGTACCGCCCACCACCTTGGGCACGTTGGCGGTGTGAAACTGAGCATTACCTGGATCAATGCGTTCGGGCGAAAAGGCCAGAAAAAAGTCGCGCCCGGCTTTGAGGCCCGTTGCTTCAAGCATCGGACGGACCAGCTCCTCGGTCGTCCCCGGATACGTCGTCGACTCCAGGATGACGAGCATGCCCGGATGCAGATATTTCACGACCTGCTCGACGGCGGCCACCATGTAGGAAACGTCCGGATCCCTGGTCTTACGGAGCGGCGTGGGAACGCAGATGTTGACCGTGTCGAGGCGCTGGAGCACGGCAAAGTCGCTCGTCGCATGCAGCCGATCCGTCGCGACCAACTTGCCAAGTTGCGCATCCTGCACATCGGGGATGTAGGAGGTGCCTCTTTCGATCGCCTCGACTTTGCGCTCGTCGATGTCGAGGCCAACCACCGAATAACCTGCGCGGGCCAACTCAACGGCCAGCGGCAAGCCGACATATCCAAGGCCGATCACCCCGGCGCGGATATCCGATTGCCTGATCCGTCGCAGCAGCTGAGCGGCGAGAGGATTCGTCAGCGTTGGAGGGTTCGTCAACGTGCTCATCTGTTCTACTCCTGCGTGTGCCCGCTTCTTAGAATTCGAACACCCACTTGCCGCGGAACGTCCGGCCAACGCTGTTCGCGAAACCGCCGAAACCGGCGCTCGCGAGGTTGCCCTGAAAGTCGCGCGGGTTGAAATGATCCGTGATGTTGAAGACCTTCAGGCCGATCGTGGCGTTGTGATGAAACAGGCGGAGCCGCTTGCTCACCTGCATGTCGAGCGACACGAACGTTGGATAGCGGCCGGCCTCATTGCGCGCGCCCACGAAATCCCGGTTTTCGTCGACCACCGATAGTGGGAATCCGGTCCGTACGTCCAGTACCGGGTATACCGTGACGCCGAGCGGCAAGCTGATGTTGCTCCAGAAGAGGTACCGGTTGGGCGCGTCCCACGGTAGCGGTCCGCGTGCGTCGGGTCTGATTACCGGGTTCTCGATGTTTCCGAAGTAACTGTTGAAGTCATTCAGATTGCCGACAGCCGATGACCGCGTGTAGGACCCGACGACTTGATCGGCGCCGTGAAACTTGTAGCGGGCAGTGATCTGGCCTTCGCGGTACCGCGATCGACCGTCGGTCGCCAGCAACAGGACCGGGGCGCCGCCGGCCGGTGTCATGGGATTCAGAACCGGTTCGAAGCGGTCGTCCCGCTGCTGATAACCGACGCGAACGAAGAAGTTCGCGAACCACTCCCGATCGACCTCGAGATTCCAATTGATGCTCCGCGGCGTGTGGAGGGCCGACGCGAAGACATTCTGCACGAGCACCGTTGGCCCGGCAGGCGTCACACCGTCGGCCTCAAACGATGTCATCGAACGTTCCTGCATCTGGCCGAAGCTCGCCACGTTGAGTGGAAGCGGGTCATAGAACACGCCGCCGCCGCCGCGCATCACGGTCCGCCCGTCATCGGATGTCACCAAGGTGAACGAACCGCGCGGAGCGAGGTTGACGTCGCCGGTGTACGAGTCGTAGTCGTACCGCGCGCCGAACACGACGCTCAGCCGCGATGACACCGTCCACGAATCCTGCCCGTAGCCGCGGAGCGCCGTTCGATGGCGATTCAGCAGACCGTTTCCGGTGAAGGTGATCTCCTGGCTCAACGTGCCGTTCTCACGCGCGATGTCCACGGGACCGCTTCTGCTGACGCCGTCAAAGGTCTCGTAGGTGACGCCGGTGCCGACCTTCACAAGGTTCCGGGGTCCCAGCGGGGTAAAGGCGTACGTCGTCAGCCATTCGGCGCGGCGGCTGGTGCGGTCCTGATCGTTGAAGTAACTGCCTGAGTTGACATCGGGCGCGAGCACCATGGGCCCGCTCCCCTGGCTGGGATAGATGGTCGCGTCGAATTGCTTCACGCTCACGCGGCTGTCGAGCACGCTCTGGCCGCCAACGACGATCTGGTCGGATGCGCTGCCGAGCACGTTGTGGTTGGTGATGTCCGGTGTCACGCCCTGCGGGTTGAACGTGTTCAAACCGGCGTACGTCGTCTTACGCGGCGAGACCATGGCCGATCCGGTGAAATGATTGGCCGCGGTGATGGTCCAGTCGACGCGGCTGTACGATTCGAAGCTCTCGAGCCTGGTGTCGCTCGCAAGCGGAGGAAGACCGAACACGCGCGTCTGGCTGTATTCGTACTGCGCCGACTCGAGAAAGTTGAGTTTCCCCTTGACGAGCGGGCCGCCGATTGTGGCGCGCGGGGTCCACGATTCGATGCCTCGGAACTCGCCCGCGCGACGTCTGAGGCGAGGCTCGAGATCGTTCACCGTGATGTGCCAGGCGTCGCCCGCCCGCTCGGTCTCGACCGTCGTCACGGCGCCCGCCGACAGGCCGAACTCGGGCGCGAACGCGGCGCCTCGCACCTGAACCGCGCTCACGGCATCAATCGGCAGCTCGATCGCATCCTCGCCCGTCACCGGATCCGTGCCGTCCGCGTCGTTGAACATCAACGCGCTCTGATTACTGCGCGTGCCGCTGATATTGAGCAGCCCGTCCGGCCCCCGGACGACGCCCGGAATAAGCGGGAGTGCGTCCTGAAACCGCTCGCTGGCGATCGGCGCCGTTTGCATCACGCTCGCGGTGATCCGCTCGACCCGAGCGACGATCGGGCTGCCTTCAACTGATTCCTGGCTGCCGATGACGCTGACTTGCTCGTGGAGCGTTTCGAGATCGAGACCCAGGGTCACGTCTGCGGTCTCACCTGGCTTCACCGCAATCGCCTTGGTGGCCGACTTGAAACCCTGCAGCTCAGCCACGATCGTGCAGGCACCGGCGGGAACGTCCGCAAATCGGAACTGCCCCAGCTCGTTTGAAGTGTCGCTGCGCGAGTCCGTGCCGGCACACCTCAGCGACAGCGTCACGCCCGGCACCGCCACCGGCTTTCCGTCAGGCTCCGGCAGCGACACTGTGCCAGAGACGATACCCGCGGGTGATTGCCCAGCGGCTCCCTGCACCTCGGTCCCGCGCGCAGCTGCCGCGCGCGGGGCCTGCGCCTCCGTCCCACGCGCGGCTGCCGCGCGCGGGGCCTGCGCGTGAAGAAATGCCAGTACGAATGCGGTGTAGCAGGTGCGCCTCAGGATCCTCATGCCGGGGTGAAAGGCAAGGGACAGGCCGGTCGCCGAATCACGACCAGAAAAGGTGTTTCCTCTGTATTTGCTGTGGATTACGCGAATGACGGTAAAGTGGGCGGCAGGAGGGTGACCGACAGTGACTGCGCGGCCATGCGCAGTCTGCTCAAGGACGAGCAGGCCGCATCAGCACGAACACGATGCCGACGGCGCTCCAGAACAGCAAGCGCGTCCTCCGGACAAGGGCGAGCGTGATGCCGGTAGCCGAGCCGAGCCCGAGTCGATCGGCAAAGACGGCAGAACCCGCCTCGTCGACGCCGATCCGCATCGGCAGCATCTTGAACACGATCGTGACGGCGCGGCTCACGGTCTCGAGCAGCAGCGCGGAGGTCCAGGCGACGTGACGCGGTGTAATCAGGGCGAGCGTCAGGTACACCTCGGCGACCGCGAGGAGTTGAAAAGCGGCTTCAAGGGCAACGAGGCGCCGCGTGCGGCCAGGATTCAGGGAAGCAAACCTGAACACGGGATCGCCGAGCCGCCGCAGGCGCTCGACCACTCGCGTTACCACGTTGGCGACATGGTCCTGAGAAGCGCGACGGTTCCTGTTCCGAACGAGCGGCACGACCGTGGGTGCCATCACGATGATGAAGAGAGCCGTCGAAAGCGGAAACAGCGCAACAACACCCGCGCTGAACAGCAGCAGCAGCGAGGTGCTGTAGAACGCCAGCTCCACAACCAGCGCACCGAATGCGGTGGCGAACGGCAACCGATGGCCGACGTGCTCCGCTTTCATCGGCTCGCCGACAAGCATTCCCATCGGCAGAAGCGCGTTGAGCGCCTCACCCGCCAGGCGCGCCCGGAACGCGTCGGGGAACGACAGGCGCACCGGCCCTTCGACGGTGTGTGTCCACGCCACCGTTCTCACCGCTTCTCGAGCGCCGGACAGAAAAAGAATCCCGCAGAACCCCCATCCCATCCGCACAAACGCTTCCCGGATACCAGCCAGCCCCAGGGCCTTGATCGAGTACGCGAACAAGGCCGTACCGACGACGGCCACTCCGGCGACAAACGCGCGCTTCACGGATTCGATCCGCCGGAAAGGGCTGACCCGCTCAGGGTGTCTCCGCTCGTGGTGTCATCGAGCGACAGACCGATCTCCATCCACCATCTGGGTTGATACGACATGGCGATCGGGATCTCCGCCAGCGGCCCCTCCGTGCCATACGTGATCGAGAACCCGGTGACCTCCCCGTCGTACGTACTCCTGGTCTCGAAGTCCGATGCAATCACGTGCGCGTACGCCCGGCCGCCGACCTGAGTGCTTGGCAACGCTCGCGTGCGCGTCGCGCGCAGCTCGTAGATCCGGCCGTAATAGACATAGTCGATCGGTCCGCCAGGCTGGACGCGACCTGACGCGTGCCACTGATCAACATGCCGGTGCATCAACGCCGCGACCGCCGTGAGAAACCCCGGATTTGTCCCTGCGGGAAGACGGGTCACGCGGACTGCTGCTTCCACGTCCTTCGATGACGCTCGCTCGGCCAACTTCAGCAAGGTGTCGACTTGCCGATAGCTGTAGTCCGCCGGCGCCGCGATCGAGGTCACGACGGACTTCGCTTCGCCGGCGTCGATGGTGCCTCGAATGATTTTGAAGGTGCGATCGCCGACGGCTTGCTTGCGGACATTCGCTTCGGCCTGCTGGATGGAATCCTCGTCCGACTTCGTCATGAGCCCAATCAGCGTCGCCTCGGAGCCGCGAACATCCTCGCTGATATAGCCCCATCGGTTGATCCGCCGCGGAGCCCGGTCGGGATCGGAGCCAATCAAGAGCGAGTATCCAGCCTCGTCGGGTCCCTGCCGTTTCGTGACGACCGCCTCACCGACCCCGCTCCGGCTGATCCAGAACACCAGCAGAGGCCTGATCCTCGCCTTGATCGAGTAGTGGTGGCGCTCGACAGTCGGATCCGGCGACGGGACCGAAGGGGACGGGCCCGGAGAGGACGGCCCTGCATTGGCTGGAACGCCCAACGCGAGGACGAGAGCGACAAGCGCGAGAAACAGTTGACGACTCATTGGATCACCCCAGCTGAACGGACGCCCACCGGACGAGGACCAGCCCAAACTTGCCGGATGGCTCTCGGCCGAGCCTCAGCAATCGTGTAGATCCGCCGTTCACGGCCATCCGTGTAGATGCGCGTGAGCAACTCGGCGAGGAGACCGAGGCTGAGCAGGACGACACCGGTCTGTACCAGCACCGCGCTGAGCAGCAGCAGTGGCCCGTGGGCCAGAAAGATTGGCGCGCCGGTCCAGAGCTTTGTCGCGAGAATCCACGCCGCGGCGGTCCCGCCGGCGCCGATGCTGAGGAATCCGAGCGGCCCGAAGAGATGCAGCGGCCGGTTGACGTACTTCAGGAGGAATCGGATCGTGATCAGGTCGGCCATCACCCGCCACGTACGCGATAGCCCGTAATGCGATTGGTTTTGTGGCCGTGGAATGTTCGCAATCGGCACTTCCGCAATCCGCGCGCCGCCCCAACTCGCGAGGGCCGGAATGAACCGGTGCAGATCGCCGTACAGGCGGATCCGCTTGATGACCGGAGCCCGATACGCCTTGAACGTCGTGCCGAAGTCGTGCAGCGACACGCCGGAGAGCTTCGCCATCAACCAGTTGGCCATCTTCGACGGCAGGCGGCGCGTCCAGAGGTTGTCCACCCGCTGCTCTCGCCATCCACTGACGATGTCGTACCCATCGTCCAACCTGGCGAGCAGCTTGGGGATTTCCTCTGGCGCGTGCTGCAGGTCGCCGTCCATGGCGATGATCACCTCGCCGGCCGCCGCGTCGAAGCCGGCCGCGAGCGCGGCCGTCTGACCGTAGTTCCTCGCCAGATTGATCGCGCGAACCTGCGGATCGCGCTGGGCCACTGCGGCCAGAGCCTCCCGTGTCCCGTCGGTGCTCCCGTCGTCGACGTAGATGATTTCGTACTCGATCCCAAGGACCAACAGCACAGCCGTCAGGCGACGGTGCAGCTCGTCGAACGTTGCTGACTCATTGAAGAGCGGCACGACGATCGAGAGGTCCAGGCCGTGTCGGTCCTTGTTCTTACGAGGCATGGCGAAAGCTCCTTGTCGCTGAGGTAGCGAGGTCATGACGAATCAACTGGATCTGCTCCTTGACGAGGAGGGTGTGCGTATCGGGTGCGCACAGCAATTCGACTTCCTCGGCGCGTGAGAACCGCAGCCGGGTGTCAGTCCGCAAAAGCGCATCATCGACGAAACCGGGATGGACCATCAGCTCGGTGACGCCGGGCCGAAGGCGACGGAGCGCACCTTCGAGCGAGCCGGCGCTCAGGACGCCGGTGTGAATGCGCCCCACAAACTGCGGCGCGCGGAGCCGTCGCATGGACGCCAGGCGGTAGTCGCGTCGCGCCCACGGGAGCATCACTGCGTTCATGAGCGCCTGACGGCGGGCTGCGCGTCGTTGGTGGCCATCACCCCACACGGGCGACCACCTCTCATACGGCACTCGAACCACCGGGATGTGGAACCGCTGGGCTAATCGCACGACGATCGCGAAAACCGGAGGGAACGCGTGCACGTGCTTGTGCGCGTCGAGATGCGTCAGCCGGATGCCCTCGCTTCGGATTCGATCGATCTGCGCCGTCAGCTCCCGTTCGACTTCCTCGAACGCCACTCGGCCTCGCAGGCAGGCGACGATGAACGGCTTCCACGAGGCGCGGAAGCGTCCATCGTCTTCGACCAGGCTGGGAACGCGGTGGGGCGGAAGCATCGGAGTACCGTCTACGAGTGCGAGATGGACCCCGATGCCGAGTGAAGGACGAATGCGGGCACGACGAATAGCGTCACCCGTCGCCGGCGCGTTGGCGAACACGCTGGCGCTGGTGAGGATGCCCCGGTCATGGGCGGCGAAAATGCCGTCATTCACGCCCACGGTCAGGCCAAGGTCATCGGCGTTCACGACAAGATGTCGAATCATGGTTATTTTCCTGGGATGTGGAACACCTGAGCCGTCAGCGCGTCGCCCGCACGAAACTCCTGCCAGGGCGCCGATTGGCGCCGAAGCTGTTCCACGACGTCGTGGTTTTCGAACGTCGCGTGATCGTCCTGGACAATGACCCACGACGGCTGGCGGCCGTTCGGAATGCCCTGCCCGGACAACGATCGCACTTGAAGATCGGTTCGGCCGGCGGCCTTCAGGTAGTACGCAACGACGGCAGGCGCGTCGCTGACGACAACGGCCGACGGTCCCGGCGTCCCGGCGATCGCAGCGACCGCTTCGCGGACGCCGTAGTCGTAGGCTTCCTCGGGGAAGGTTTCGCCCGCGGCGGAGATCCGTTCGCCCACGGCATTCCGAAATAGCGAATAGAACGGAGACGCAGACTGGAGCCCGAATGCCAGCGCCGTGATGGAGACGACGACGGCAAGAAGGGAAACAGTCACACGGGTCACACGCGGCAGCCATCCCTTGCGAAGCAGCCAACCGATGCCGGCGACGAAGCCGATGGCTGCGACAAGGTCGACCGCCGCAAACAACGGGAGGGCATAGCGCATGAACTTTGCCGCCATCAGCGAGTACGGAATGAGGACAAACACCAACCACACCCGGAGCAGCACGAAGCCGCGCTCCCGCCGGCGGCGAACGAGCTCGAAGAGTCCGGCCACGGTTGCGCCGAGGACCGCCAGAGGGACCTTGGTCGCCAGCAAACGAAGGTAAAAGGTCGGGGGCACACCCAGGGGCGAGATCGGGATGTTCGTCACCCAGAGCTGTCCCGCGTAGAGATACCCGTGGTGCACGAGGTCGGTACCTGCGACGTACCGCATGCAGTACTCCCAGGTCGCCGGCATCAGAATCACGGCGTTGGCGGCGATGAATGCGGCAGCCATGGCGCCGTAGTAGCGGATCTTGTTCGGCCGATTGGCGCCTGGTTTGCGGTCCGCGATCACATTGAAGAGCGCGTAGATGCCCAGGTAGTGCGGCATGTATTTCGAGGCGAGCATCAGGCCGAACGACGCCCCGCTGCGCGCGTACCACCGCTGCGCCCCGATCGGGTCGGTGGCCCCTTGACGTTTGGCGCGCTCGTAACACCACATCGCCAAGACAAAAAAGAAAAGAAGAAATGTGTCTTCCTTGCCAATCCGGTTGATCGCGATCGCGTTCACGTCGAGCGCCCACAACAGCGAAGCCAGGACAGCCACGCCGGTCCCGAACAACAGCTCGGCCAGGCCGAACAGCGCAAGCGTTGTGAGAGTGCCGGCGAGCACATTCGGAAGACGAAGGGCGGACTCGACCGCGATGGTCTCCCCGGCCGGCGCGACGTGGTTCCACGCACTCGCGAGGTCGACGCTCCCCCACATCGCGAGTTTCATGAGCATCGGATGTTCGGCGTTCGCGCCAAAATGGCCGAGACGGTACTGTTCGATCGCTCGAACCTTATTGACCTCGTCGTCGCTGAGCCCATAGGTCGACAGCGCGACGGCCCGGTATCCGAACGCCAGGCTGGTCACAACCACGAGCGCGACGACTCGCGCCCTGGCCCGCGAGATCGCGAACCGCTCGAGCGAAGGCAGCCGCCATATCGCCGGTTGCGTTGACGGAAAGACCGCGGTTGCCATGACGGGCTTAGAGGCAAAGTCCAGGCCACGTCCAAACGGATTGCCTATCCGCTCGTCGTCCAGCAGTTAGGCGCAGCTACGTGTGTGGGGCGTGCGTCGAAGCCATCACCCGCATTGCTCAGAGACACGCACGTTGCGCGTCCGCGCGCACCACGCGCGGCGAACTCGCGGCGCGCGGTGATTGTTGGGAAAAAAACCGGAGAGGTGCGATCGGTCGAGGGTCGACTAGCACGTCATCAAGGACGTGGGAACGAAGAACGACGCGGGAGCGAAGCCGGACTCAAACTTCGTCTGGGACGAGAAACGGCGGCCGATACCCTCGGTCTCCGTCATGGAGGAGACGATTGGCCTCTTCGTCGCCGACGACCTGCTCAGTTTCCGGATCGAAGCGTAACGCCCTGCCCAGGCGGTACGAGGCGTTCGCCAGATGGACGAGCCCGGCGGAGATGTGTCCTTCTTCGATTGGCGCGTTCAGCTCCTCCGCCTTCCGACTGCGCACGCAGCTGATGAAGTTGGCGAAGTGATCGCTGCCCGACTTCCCGCGGGGACCGGCTTGCTGGTCGGAGCCGAGCCAGCTCTCGTAGCTGAAGCCGTCTTCGTTGCCTCCGGCCAGGTATCCGTTCGATCCGTAAAAGATGTTGCCGATGGCGTTGTGGCGATTGAAGAGGCCGTGACCGACGCCGGCTTCGTTGTTCGTGATCCAATGCCGTACCTCGAACTCCATCATCTTGCGATGACCGCCGGGCTGATCGAATTCGAATGCGCAATTGAGTGTGTTCGGCGTCTCCTGGTCGTCATCGAACATGAAGTGACCGCCGACGGCGGAGACACGATTCGGGAACCTGACGCCGAGCCCCCACCGCGCGACATCGACCTGGTGGACTCCCTGGTTGCCAAGGTCTCCGTTTCCTGTCTCCCAGATCCAGTGCCAGTTGTAATGAAAACGGTTGCGAGTGAACGCCTTCAGCGGCGCCGGCCCGGTCCAGAGGTCATAGTCGACGCCACTGGGCACGGATTCGATCGGTGTTCGTCCAATCGTGTCGCGCCGCTTGAAGCACAACCCCCGCGCCAGATAGATGTCGCCAAAGGTGCCTTTGTGAAGGTGGTCGATCGCCTCGATCTGCGCTCGAGCCGAGCGGCTCTGCGTGCCGTGCTGCACGATCCGGCGGTACTTCTGTGCGGCGCGCACGAGCTGGCGTCCTTCCCACAGGTTGTGGGAGCACGGCTTCTCGACGTACACGTCTTTGCCCGCCTGGCACGCCCAGATCGCGATCAGCGCGTGCCAATGGTTGGGCGTCGCGATCGAAATCGCATCGATGGCCGGGTCTTCGAGCAGACGGCGGACATCCACAAACGTGCGCGGGCTGCCCCTGACCTCTCCACGTCGCTTGTTGAGAACGGTCTCGTCGACGTCACAGAGGGCGGCAATCTCGACGTTCGGGACGCGCGAAAATCCGTCGAGGTGATCCTTCCCGCGATTCCGCAGTCCGCAGACGGCGACGCGGACGCGGTCGTTGGCGCCGAACACGCGCTCCGGCTGGGTCAGGAACGTGAGGCCGGTGTACACGCCGGCGGCCCCCGTCGTCTTGGCCGCGGTTTTGAGGAAGTCCCGTCGCGTCTTGTCTGATTCGGACGACATATGTCACCTATCTCTCTGTGCCTGTCTCTGCGGCGAATTGCGCGTACGCCCCGGCAACCCCGGCCTGCGACGGATCTCCGTGGTGGATGAACACGCGGTAGTGAAAAACGAGCGAGGCTCCTGCCGGAATCGCATACCTCCCGTCTTGACGGCGGTTACCGGTGAACTGTTTGAGCCCGAACGGGTTTGCCGCCAGCAGGCCGTACGCGCGGGCGTGCCAGTACGTGGGCGCCCGTGGGTTCTGCGGGTGATCGAAGATCGCGAGACCGACATCCTCATCCGCCACATGTCCGGAGTAGTCGACCCAGTTCGAGCGCTTGCCCCAGATCGCTTTCTCCCCGCTGGCGCCGTTCGCGTTCAGCATGTGACCCGGTGGCGAGTCCAGGGCCTTCACGACACGGACCGCAAATGTGCCCTCCTTGGTGTCGCCCATCACGATCGGGCCATGGTTGGCATGAATCACAAACGCGCAGTCGATAATCCGCGACTGTTCGTCTCCTCTGAAGCTGTACTTCTGAATTTCTTCGGCGATGGTGCCTGTTGGCGCCACAAGGTCGAATGTCGCCTGAAGGCCCCCGCCATCGGCGCCGCCCTGCATGTCGTCGAGTGTGCGGAACACGGTGCGGCCGAACGTCGCGGCGGAGTGATCGCTCCACTTGGGAAACGCGGCCTCTCCCCAGAAGTCGAACCCGTTGATATCGCCGTGCGCGAAGTACATCGCACGTTGATGCGGCTCGTCGCGGTCTTCACCCGCAATATCCGATGTCATCGGAAACCCCCGCGTGACAACGGTGCCGTGCGCGCTCCGTAGCGGGAAGAAGTAGGGCTTCGCGACTTCAGGGTCGAAGTAGTACGTGGCAAAGGGCCGGTCCGCTATCCGCACGTCGATGTGGTTTCCGGTCCGCTTCAGATCCACCGTCTGCCCGGCGGGACGAAAGCCGGACTGGCCGGCGGTGCCGGCCGCAAGCGGCAACAGCACCATGGCTGCGACAGTCATGGCGGCGTTCCGGTTGTCCCGCTTGCCCACTGCTTTCGTCATGCCCCGTACCTTGGAAGGCAATCGGCGGGCCTGCGCGCAGCGCTGACCTCGAAGAGGTGCTTCCCTTGGGAATGCTGTGGGTTACGCGAAGGACTGTCAAGCATCCGGGTGCTGCGCGTCCCGGAGTGACTGCGCGGCCACGCGCAGTGTGCTCATGGATGAGCACCGCGGCTGGCCCGCCAATCCGACCGAGTGAAGGCGTTGCCGGTAGTTTGACGGGTTTTATTCGCGGCATCGACTTTGCCCTTCTGAAACCCGGGTGGCATGTCAGCCACAAGGAGGCATTCATGATTCGTTCGACTGCAATTCTTATCGCCCTGCTGTCAATTGGCGGTGTGACTCGCGCGTACGCGCAGGAGGCCACGCCGGGGCCGGGCACGCTCGAGGTCACCATCATTCCCGCCGGCGGGACGTTTTTCACAAGCGGGAACGGCGCGTCCAGCTTCGGTAACTACACGCTCGGCGGCGCCCTGACCTACAACATCAACCGCATCGTCGGCGTCGAAGGCGAAGCCAGCGGATCGCTCGGGATCGCGCAAGACCTTCAGTTCGGCGGACTGAGCACTCATCACAAAACGCCCAACACGCTCGCGTACAGCGGCAACCTGGTCCTCTCGCTGCCCACTCAGTCCTCCTTTGTTCCGTACGCCACCGGCGGCATCGGCGGGCTCACGATGTTCAATGACGCGACTCTCGGCGTCAACAGCAACCAGACGTTCCTGACGGGGAACGCTGGCGCCGGCGTGAAGTGGTACGCACCGAACGGCCAATGGGGATTGCGCGGTGACTACCGCTTCATGGTCACTCAATCGCAGAGCAACGCGCCGGCGTTCTTTGGCCAGGACAGGCGATACGGCCATCGCGTCTACGTCGGCGTGATCATCAACGCGGTCCGGTAACGGGCAGCCTCGCACGACTGAAAGAACGCTCGTGAATGCGGCGGTGCCGGAGCACCGCCGCGTCCGCCGGCAGAGGTCACTAAGTAGAGGTCACTGACATGAGAGTGTCGATCATTCTTCTTGGGGCCGCCGTCATAACCGGCGCAGCCGCGGGATGCACCCTGCGACCGGACTACAACCGACCCGCCGTCACGGTGCCCGAGGCCTATCGCTCGGCAACGCCACTGGAACCCGCTGCGCCCGACACTGTCTCGACGGGCGATCAAACCTGGTGGGATCTGTTTCAGGACGACGAGCTCCGGGAACTGATTCGCACTGCGCTGCTGCAGCAGAACGTGGACCCGCGCATCGCCGCGACGCGGATCCTGGAAGCGAGTGGCGCCCAACTGGCTGCTGGCGTCTCGTGGGAGATTGAGTTCTGGGGCAAGTACCGTCGAGCGAAGGACGCGGCACGGGCCAGCATGCTCGCCAGCGAGTGGGGCCGGCGGGCGGTCGCAGCCACCCTCGTCAGCCAGATTGCGAGCGGCTACTTCAAGATGCGGGCGTTCGATCTCCAGCTCAACATCGCGACGAAGACGCTCGCGGCGCGGCGTGAATCGCTGCGGCTGAGCGAAGTAATGACAAGCGGCGGCATGACACCGGCCGTCGACACCAGTCAGGCGCAGCAACTGGTCTTCAACGCGGGTGGCACCATCTCGGGCCTGGAGAGCCAGATCGCGCAGCAGGAACAGTACATCAGCGTCCTGCTCGGCAGGAACCCTTCGGACATCCCGCGCGGTGTCTCGCTGGAACAGCCGATGCAGCTTCCCGAGGTTCCGGCCGGGCTGCCATCGGCGCTGCTCGAACGGCGACCCGACGTCCGGCAGGCCGAACAGTTGCTCGTCGCGGCCAACGCAAATATCTCCGTCGCCAAGGCAGCGTATTTTCCGCAGATCTCGTTGACTGGCAGCGGCGGGGTGGAGAGCGCGGCCCTGTCGGATCTGTTCACGAAGCCGGCGGTACCGTGGTCCGCGGGCGCCGGCCCGAGGCCGCCGATCTTCATCACCGGACGCACGCCATCGCGCGTGGCGTTGTCGAAGGCCCAACAAGGGGAAGCGCTGCTGGCCTATCAGCAGACGATCCAGCGGTCGCTCGGTGATGTGTTGGAGGCGCTCGCCGGCTATCGCAAAGGCCGGGACTCTCGAGAGCAGCAGTTACAGATGAGCCGCTCGGCGGCGGACGCGCGACATACGGCCGAAATCCGATATCGGGGCGGCGCCGCCGGGTATCTGGAAGTGCTGGACAGCGACATCCGGATGTTCTCGGTGGAGCTCGCCGCCACCGAGGCCGAGCTCAGCGAGCTCCTGTCCCTCGTCCAAATTTATCGCGCGCTCGGAGGCGGGTGGCAAAACGCACCCGGTGGCGCTCATGACGGTTCTCTTGCTCGTTCAGGTGGACGTTGACAACCGAGAGAGGTATGCGGCGTTTCTCCGCCGGGACGGGTTTCTGCCCATTCCGGTTGCGACTGCCGGCGATGCACTGAGGCTTGCGCCGCACGCCGATGTCATCGTGACGGAAACGCTTCTTCCCGGTCGCATGGACGGTTTCGAGTTCATTGCGCGACTCAAGGGCGATGAGCGCACGAAGGCCATTCCCGTCATCGTCTTGACCGTGTGCGCGTGGCAAGCCGAGCGCGAGCGCGCGAAGGAAGCCGGGTGCGACGCGTTTCTCGCAAGGCCCTGTCCACCGGATGTATTGGTGCGCGAAGTGCGCCGTGTTCTCGAGCCGTCTCAGTTGCGCGACGTGCACGGCGCCACGACCGGCGGGGACCTTCCGAACGAGCTGGCCGAGCGTCACGCGCTCGCTGCTGGTTCGACGCGGTCAAAACGATCCAGGTGAGCGGGTATGTTGCCGCCTGACACCCACCTCACCGATTGGCTCCAGCTGATACGCGCCGAGTATCTCGAAGACCCCGGCCTGAGTCTGACGAGTGCGCAGGCACAGCGGTTGTGGGGTCTCGACCCGGCCACGTCGGAAGCGCTGCTCGCGGCGCTCGTCGAGGTCAAGTTTCTGCGATGCACGCGCCAGATGTCGTACGTGCGCGCGGACAATCACTGATGGGCCGCGCGCTACGCGGCCGGCTGATCGAGGTCGTACTTCCGCAGCCGGCCGTACAGCTGGGTGCGCGTCAGACCGAGGCGTTTGGCCGCCTTCGACTTGTTCCCGCGGCACTCGCGCATCACGGATTCGATGGTTTCCCGCTCGACGGCATTCAGGTCGGTGGTCGCCGCCTGCACCGGCCGCGGCGGCGTGTAGAGCGACAGGTGCTGCGTGCTGATCAGCCCGCCCTCGCACAGAATCGCGGCGCGCTCGAGCGCGTTGCGCAGCTCCCGAACGTTCCCCGGCCAGTCGTGCTGCAGCAGCGTCTCTCTCGCGTCGCGTGTCAAGCCGGCAGGCGGACGTCCGAACGACTTCGCGATCTCGTGGAGGAACGCATCGCTGAGCAGTACGATGTCGCTCTTGCGTTCGCGAAGCGGCGCCAGGCGGATGTCGAACACCTGCAGCCGGTAGAAGAGATCCTCACGAAAATCGCCGCGCTCGACCGCTTTTCTCAGATCGCGGTTGCTCGCCGCAATGATCCGGACGTTGGCCTTGAGCACGCGAGTCCCGCCGAGCCGCGAAAACTCCCGCTCCTGCAACACGCGCAGGAACTTGGCCTGCGCCGACGGGCTCATCTCGCTCACCTCGTCGAGGAACAGCACACCGCCGGCCGCGAGCTCGATCTGTCCCGGCTTGGACTGCTGCGCGCCGGTGAACGCGCCCCTCTCGTACCCGAACAGCTCTGATTCGAGCAGCTGCTCCGGCAGCGCGGCACAGTTCAGCGCGATGAACGGTCCGCTCTTTCGGGCGGACGCGCGATGGATGAAGCGCGCGACGACTTCCTTACCGGTACCCGATTCACCGGTCAGGAGCACCGTCGTCTCGGTTTCCGCTACCTGCGTGGCCTTCTTCAGCGTATCGATCCATTCGACGGACTGTCCCACGACGCGCGCGGGGCCGGTCTTCGATTCCAACTCCTCGACGAGCGACTGCACTCGCGATTCGAGCCGTTCGGCGCGAGTGTGCGCTTCCGCCACCTGACGCGCGGCGGCGGCCAGCTGCTCGTGCGACACCGCCAGCGCGACGTGATCGGCGATCCGGCGTGCGACCGGCACGTCCTCTGGCCCGAACGCATGTGTGCGCTTCGACCAGAAGATGAGTCCCATCTCCTGGTCGCGCGCCCGGGTGAGCACGACGAGGGATGAACGATATCCGGCCGCGACGAGGCGCTCCCGGAGATCGGCCGGCTCGACGATCGGCAAGGTCGCCGTCGTGAAGTCGTCGATGATCGCGAAGCCGTCCTTCGGCCTGGCGTCGCTGGTCTTGATGAGTCGAGCCACCTCGGGGAATCCATCGGAAGACGCAACCTCGATCAGGATCTGCCCGCGATCCTCGAACATCATCGTCAACAGATCGTGCGGCACCACTTTGTTCGCGATCTCGGAGACCTGCGGAAAGACGGTGCGGATGTCGAGGACGCCGGCGATCGTGCGCAGCAACTCCACCGAGTTTTCGACGCTCGCCGCGCGCGCGCGATCGACTGCGGCGTGGCGCGCGGCTTCCGCGAGCCGCTGGTGCGCCAGTCCAACGGCGACGTAGCCCGCCAGACGCTGCACCAGGGCAAGATCCTGCGGCGAGTACGCGTGCGGCCGCCGCGAAAACAGCGCGAGCACGCCGACAACCGAGCCGCCGATGAGGACGGGCGCGCACACGCCCGATCGAAGGCCCCGCTCGGGCCCGGGCACCGCGTCGACGAGCTTGGCTGTAATAGGTTCCCGCAGGACCCCGTGATCCGCACCGCACACGAGCTCAGGGGCACCTTCGCGCGTGCTTGCATACAAGCGGTACTGTTTTCCGTCTTCGGTGGCGAGCGCCAGGTTGGCTTCGTCGTGGGGCACGATCCGCGAGGCGACCGCACTGAGCTGCTGAAACACCTCACGGATGTCGAGCGCACCCGCAAGCGCGGGCAATAAGGCGTGGAATGCGTCCAGTTGCGTGAGGTCTCCCGTCGCCGGCTCGGTCATCGTGGCCATGATGGTTCCTCGCTCCTTAGACGGTCGTATCTCGGAAAAGGATCCCTAAGGCCCCTGAACCGGGATCGGGAGGTTCAGCCGAGGCCACGTCGAAAACCTGGTCGGTTGGACGTTCAGAGCCGGCCTTCGTTCTGTAGCCGGTGCTCGATCTCATCGAGCCGCCGCTCAGCGGCCCGAAGCGCCGCGTGGCTGCTGTGCACGGAATACTGCCCGAGCACGAGGTTGTGGGCGTGCGGAGCCGCCGACCCAAGCACGAACTCCGTATCCGCCTCCGCATGGAAGTCGATCGCGTCGTGCGAAGGCTCGAAGATCGCAAGCTCGCCGGCTTCCACAGTCTCAGGGACACGAAGGCGCCCCGTGCCCGGCGAGACCCAGCCAACCGTGTGGTCGATGGCCGGTTGATAACGCCAGGACTCGCCGGCCCGCAAGCGCACAGCCAGGTAGTTCAGCGAGGCCGGAGCATGGAGCGAGCTCGTCGCCCCGCCGTGTGTCCCCAATAGGACACGCGCCGGACCGTCGCACGCGACGGCGTCGGGCGCCAGGTAGACGTTTTCCACAGCTCCGAGCTCCTGATCGGGCGGCAAGGCGAGCCAGAGCTGGAAACCACGGGCACGGCCAGTGTCACCGGCTCCCCCACCGTGCCACGCTCCGTGAGCCGCCTTGAACCATTCGACCCCACCCGCCAGCAGCAGGCCGGTGGCTCCTGTCGAATCTTCATAACGAACGTTTCCCTCGAACAGGTACGACACGGTCGCGATGCCCGAGTGCGGGTGCAGTCCCATCCCCGAAGACGCCCCTTTCAGATCGAAGAGATCCAGGAAGACGAACGGCTTCAGCACCTGGCCGAGGTCACCGGGGCTCATCAGCCGCGTGACTGGACCGTGTTTGATGCCTCGGGTTCGACGGACGATTTTCCGCGGCCGCGCCTGGACCGACGTGGGTGATGTCAACGAGCGAACTTCAGTCATTTTGAACTCCCTTCGAGAGCGGCCAACTGCGAACGCCGTCCCCACACGATCAGCGCGGTCAAGGCGAAGAGCACAAGGGGCGCGGTTGGCGCGGTGTGCAGCACGGCGAGGTGGGCCACGACGGCTCCAGCCATGACGCAGGCGAGCAACACGGCTCCGAACGCGGTCTTGCCTGGAAGGACGAGCAGGATCGCGCCCAGCACTTCAAGCGATCCGGTGACGTACCGGAACCACTGACCGACGCCAACGGCGTCAAAGAGTGCGACCATCTCTGCACTCCCCAGGAGTTTTCCCGACCCGGCGGCAAGGAATACGAGTGCCACCAGCACCTGCAGCGTCCAGAGCGCAAGGTTCAAGGTCTTCCCGGGCGTGGCGGTCGCGAGGGGGTGATTAGCTGTCGTGATCGTCGTCATGATTTCTTGTCTCCTGAGTGAGCTGACGCTCGGCCGTCGTGCCGAGTTTTTTCAGCAATGTGGTCAGCGTGCCGCGTTCGGCCTTCGACAGGCCGTGGGCGGCGCGACCCATGGCGTCTTTGTGCCTTGCGAACACGTCCGTGATGCGCGCTTTCCCGTCGGGTGTGAGATGGACCACGCGCGCGCGCCGGTCGCTTG
>DASZHO010000063.1:0-18241 GCA_035937795.1 Vicinamibacterales bacterium
GGCTTCAAGTTCAAGAAGCCGCAGGGCGCCTATTATGTGATGACCGACATCGCCCATTTCGGCTTCCAGTCAGACATCGAGTTCGCGACGTTTCTGGTGAAGGAGATCGGCGTGGCCACCGTGCCTGGCAGCAGCTTCTTCAACGATCGGAAGGCGGGGCGAAACAAAATCCGCTTCGTCTTCAGCAAGCGCGACGAAACTTTCCGCGAGGCCGATAGGCGCCTCGCCAAGCTCGCTGCCCGCGTCACCCGCTAACGACAATTGGAAGTGTCTTGAGTAACTTTGAACTCTCCACTTTCAACTTTTAACTTTTAACTTTTAATTTAACTTTTGACTTTTAACTTTTAACTTTCCCTAGTACCTCACAACTCCCCCGAAATACAGCCCTTTCATCAGGAACGCCCCCGAGTCCTTGTTGATCAAATAGCCAACGTCGATCCGGCGGTACCCCACCTGCACGCCTGCGTGGTTGGTGAAGTTGACCGTGCCGTACAGATCGAAGTCGACGTAATGCGCTCTGTAGGTCGTGCTCAGGCTGTTGGGAATTTTGATCCCGACCAGCTCGCCGGTGACCGAGATGTTTGGCACGACATATACCCGGACGATGCCCCCGAGGTTCGGGATCGGCGCCTTGGCCACCACAAAGTCTGGTGGGGGGATGGGGCTGGTGAGCTTCACTTCCACATCGGTCTCCTTTACTTGCGCGACAAACCCCACAAACCAGCGGTCGTGGTACAGAAAGTCGTACTCGTAGCCGAGCAGCCAGGTATTCCATGTGAGGTCGGTCGACACCGGCAGGTTGATGCCGTAGTGAATGCCGTTGAAGACGAAATCAGTGTGCACCGTCGACTGTGCCATGTAGTGCATCGGGAGGTAGTTCACGCGGAACTTGTGCTTGCGGCCCGGCCGGATCACCAGCCTCCATTCGACGATGCGTTGCTGCATGACGCCGAGATCCTTCGCCGCGTCGATCGTGCTGCCGACGATGCCGAGCGACTCGCTGGCCACCTGAAGTTGGGGAGGCGGGTTCCACAGCTCCAGCCCTCCCTCGATGTGGTAGACCTCGCCGGTCGCCGGATCGCGAAACGGCGTGGCGCCATATTGAGCGCTCGCGATTGAGGGCGCCACCAGCAGCCCGTACAAGAAAAACACTCCGATTGCGATCGTTCGAATCGACGTCATCGTGAAAACCTTTGTGAATCCCCAGTTAATCTGGGCGAGAAGGTGCCGCTAATCGTTGTCCGCCGCCCCGCCAGGCGAGAGGGGAGCGGCCGGCAGCGGCCTGCTGGGATGAGGCGCCTAAGAATAGCATGAACCACGTTTATACTCATGAAAGTGACTCCCGTTCGGCGCCTGCTTCCATATATGAGCCGTTATCGGCGCGAGTTCCTTCTGGGATTCGCCTGCCTGGTGATTTCTCCGGCCCTCTTTGCCGTGGTGCCGCGCGTCCTCCAGTTCGCGATCGACGACCTGTCCCGAGGCGTCACCCGCGCTAAGCTGGCTGAGTACTCGGGCCTGCTGCTGCTCATCGCCGCCGTCGGCGGCTACTTCCGCTATCAGATGCGGCGCATCATCATCAGCGCCTCGCGGGGCTTCGAGTACGACCTGCGGAACGATTTCTTCGCGCACCTCGAGCGCCTGCCGCTGGCATATTTCCAGGCCAATCGCACGGGCGACTTGATGTCGCGTGCCACCAACGACCTGAGCGCCGTGCGCATGATGGTCGGCCCGGCCGTGATGTACCTGGCCAACACCGTCGTCACCGCGGTCGTGAGCCTGTCCCTGATGTTCGCGCTCGACCCAAGGCTCACCCTGATTGCGCTGATCCCGTTGCCCCTCGTGTCGATTGCCGTCAGGCTGTTCGGCACCGCCATCCACAAGACCTTCGAGCAGGTGCAGGAGCGGCTTGCGGCGATGAGCGCCGTGGTGCAGGAATCGCTCACCGGGGTCCGCGTGGTCCGTGCATATGGACAGGAGTCCGCGGAGATCGAGCGCTTTCGAGCGTCGAACGAAGACTACCTCAGCCATAACCGCAGACTGACCCGCCTGCAGGGCGCTTTCTTTCCAACGATGTCGATGTTGCTCGGAGTCAGCGCGCTGCTGGCGCTGTGGCTTGGGAGCCGGCGGGTGGTCAGCGGCCGCATCACGGTGGGCCAGTTCGTGGCGTTCAATGCGTACCTGGCTCAGCTCGCCTGGCCGATGATTGCATTCGGGTGGGTCACCAACCTGATGGAGCGCGGCATGGCCTCGTGGAAACGGATGCTCGAGGTGATGGACACCGAGCCGTCGGTTAAAGATGAACCCGGCGCCCTCAGCCCTGAGCCCTTAGCCCTGAGCCTTGCGCCCTTAACCCAGAGCCCAACCCGTGGTGCGATCGAGTTCCGCGATCTGACGTTCGCCTTCGGCGAACAGGTCGTCCTCAGCCACGTCTCCTTCGCCATCCCCGCCGGCGAGACCCTCGCCATCGTCGGCGGGACCGGCTCCGGCAAGACGACCCTCGTCAACCTGCTGCCGCGATTGCACAACCCGCCGCGAGGGACCGTGTTTATCGACGGGCGCGACGTGCGCGACATTCCGCTCGCCGAGCTGCGCGCCGCCATCGGGTTCGTGCCGCAGGAGCCGTTCCTGTTTTCCGACACGCTGGCCGACAACATCGCCTTCGGCGTTCCGGCGTTGAAGGTGCGACGCCCTTTGGCAATTTCAGCGGCGGCTGAGATTGCCCAGCTCGATAAGGACGTCGCCGATTTTCCCAACGGGTACGACACGATGGTGGGCGAGCGCGGGATCACGCTCTCCGGCGGGCAGAAACAGCGGGCCGCCATCGCGCGCGCGGTCGTGATCGACCCGCGCATCCTTGTTTTGGATGACGCGCTGTCGGCCGTCGATACTTACACCGAAGAGGAGATTCTGGCCAGGTTGCGCGGCGTGATGCGCGAGCGTACGTCAATCATCATCTCGCATCGCATCTCCACCGTCCGCGACGCCGATCAGATCATCGTGCTGGACAACGGGCGCCTGGTCGAGCACGGTAAGCATCAGGAGTTGATCGTGCGCGGCGGCGTGTACGCCGAGCTCTACAAGAAGCAGTTGCTCGAGGAGGAGCTGGCCGCCTCCTGAAGCCCTGAGCCTTGAGCCCTGAGCCTATGTCCTTCCACGAAGAAGAAGTCCTCGGCAAGGCCTACGACGCGCGCCTCATGCGGCGCTTGCTGGGATATCTTCGTCCCTACAGGCTGTGGGTCGCGGTCGCCTTGCTCGCGCTGATGGCCGATGCGCTCCTCCAGCTCACGCCGCCCTATCTCGTCGGGATTGCCATCGATCGATATATTTCCGTGAAGGATCTCAACGGCCTGCGCGGGATCGCGGCGCTCTACCTTGCTGTGCTCGTCGGGGCCTTCTCGCTCGAATATGCCCAGACCTACATGATGCAGATGATGGGGCAGCGCATCATGTTTGACATGCGTATGCAGATCTATCGACATCTGCAGCGGCTCGATCTCGCCTTTTACGACAGAAATCCAGTCGGGCGTCTGATGACGCGCGTCACGACCGACGTCGACGTCATCAATGACCTGTTCACCTCCGGGGTCGTCGCCGCGTTCGGCGACATGTTCATGCTCGCCGGGATCATGGGCAGGCTGTTGTGGATGGACTGGCGGCTCGCCCTCATCACCTTCTCCGTGCTGCCCCTGATTGTCGGAGTGGCGCAGTGGTTCCGGCGCAACGTGCGCGACTCCTACCGGAAGGTGCGTACCTGGATCGCACGGATCAACGCGTTTCTGAACGAGCACATCAACGGCATGCCCACCGTGCAGCTCTTCAGGCGCGAGGCGTTCAACTTCGCGCGGTTCGATGACATCAATGCCCGCCATCGTGACGCCAACGTCGACCAGATTTTCTACTACGCCGTCTTCTATCCGGCCATCGAGTTCGTGTCGGCGATCGCCTCGGCGCTGATCATCTGGTACGGCGGCGGCTTCGTGCTCCGCGGCAGCCTGACCCTGGGGTCGCTCGTCGCCTTCCTCCTGTACTCCGGACGGTTCTTCCGGCCGATCAGCGACATGTCCGAGAAATTCAACACCCTCCAGGCCGCCATGGCCTCCTCCGAGCGCATCTTCCAGCTGCTCGACACCCCGGTCGCCATTCAAAGCCCGAATCTTGAGCCCAGAGCCCTGAGCCTTGAGCCCAGAGTCCCGGGCCGTGAGCCCAGAGCCCCGGGCCATATCGTCTTTGACGACGTGAGCTTTGCCTACGCGGCCGAGCCGGTCCTGCGGAACGTCTCGTTCGACGTCCGGCCCGGCGAGCGCGTGGGGATCGTCGGCGCCACCGGCGCGGGTAAATCAACGCTGATCAGCTTGCTCCTGCGTTTTTACGACGTCACCGGCGGACGCATCCTGATCGACGGTATCGACAGTCGCCGGATGGATTTGCGTGAGTTGCGGTCGCTGTTCGGCCTCGTCCTGCAGGACGTCCACCTGTTTTCGGGCACGATTGCAGGCAATATCCGGCTCGGCAATGAAGCCATCGACGACGCGCGCGTGTTGCAGGCCGCCCGGGCGGTGCACGCGGACCAGTTTATTGAGAAGCTCCCCGGCGGCTACGGTGCGCCCGTCGCCGAGCGCGGCGCGACGCTCTCGGTGGGGCAGAAGCAGCTCCTGTCGTTCGCGCGGGCGCTCGCTTTCGATCCCAGAGTGCTGATCCTCGACGAGGCCACCTCGAGCGTCGACACCGAAACCGAGTTGCTTATTCGTGACGCCCTTCGCGTCCTGATGGCCGGCCGCACGACGCTCGCCATCGCGCACCGGCTATCGACGATCCAGGACATGGACAAGATCCTCGTGTTCCACAAAGGCAAGCTCCGCGAAGCCGGCAGCCATCAGGAGCTGCTCGGCCTGCGCGGCATCTACTACAAGCTCTTCCAGCTGCAATACAAAGCCGCCAACTCACCCGTCGGCGCGAATCGCTGACGAGCCTCCTTGCGCACCTTGCGGACGTGGGCGCCGCCCTCAACCGGTAACTCCATTCACGCCGGGCCCTTGGGGGGTGTTCTATTTACGACAGCCCGGCGGCCGCCCCCTCAGCTAGGCTACGGGCATGGCTCACATTCACGCGCGCCGCACCAGGCGTCACCGGAGTTCCACCGCGGACCTCGCCACTCGCCTGAGAGGTCGCGCAGGGCCCAAGGGAGAGCAGGGTGTTCCGGGGCCGGCTGGCGCCTTGAGCGCCGATCACCTGGAGTACTTCGAGCATGTGACCGAGGAAATCGCCCATATCCACCGGGATCTCGACATCCAGCTGCGGCGCTTTGCCCAGGTGCAGATGCAGATGGACCAGCTCCGGGCCCTGCTGGCGCCTAACATCGCACCAGTAGGCGGCACGACCGCGGGACCGCGCAAGCCACTGAAATTGAATTAGATGGCACCCAAAATCGAACCAGTGAATGCAAGTAGTTCAGGTAGTGATGGATGGGTCGGGTTTGTCTGCAGAGAGTGTGGCGCCCCGTTGGGCGTCCATCGATCGAGTAATGGATCGAAGCCTGGCGAGCTGTCCGCGAGAGGCTGGCGCGTCACCTGCACCGGCTGCGGGGTAACCGGTTTTTACGAGGCCGGCACCAGGATGGTCGGGATCAAAGTCTCGGCCTGATCGCTACTTCCTCATCTCCGCCAGAAACAGCTCCCCCAGATCGTCCGCCTTGCGCGTGCCGACACCCTTGACCCCGAGGAGCGCCTCTCGCGACTGCGGCCGCACCCGCGCCATTTCGCGCAGCGTGGCGTCGTGAAAGATCACGTAGGGCGGGACGCCGCGCGAGCGCGCGATCTCGAGACGAACTGCGCGCAGCCGATTGAAGAGATCGCGATCGACGTCTTGCCAGGCTTCGGTCTCGACGCGCGACTTTGCGCGTGCCGAGTCCTTGCGCGGCGGGCGCTGGCGCGCCAGCTTCAGCTCCGGAAAACTCGCTTCGTCTTTCAGAAGTTCCAGCCCCTTTGCCGTGAGCAGGAGCACGGGGTACTGTCCATCGGTTTGGTGAAGCAGTCCCAGCCCGGTGAGCTGCTCGATATAGCCACGCACCTCCGCCACCGACGCGTCAGGCAGCAACCCGAACGTGCTGAGCTTGTCGTGGCCTCTGCCGGCGACCTGCTCGTTCGCCTGGCCCCGGAGCACGCTCGCCACATGCGTCGCGCCGAAGCGTTGTCCCACGCGCGCCACGCACGACAGAATTTTGCGCGCAAGCACGGCTGGCCTGGCGGCCGCTTCGAGTTCGTCCAGGCAGTAATCACACGCGCCGCACCGCTCGTTCGACAGCATCTCGCCGAAATATTCAGCCAGGTGCCGGTGCCGGCAGCCGACGCTCACGGCGTAGCGCTCCATCTTCCGCAGCAGAGCGGTGGCCGCCTCGGTGAGCTCGCCGTTGGCGTCGAGCATCACGCGCCATCTCACAAAGTCAGCGGAGGAGTAGATGAGCAGGCATTCCGCTTCGAGGCCGTCACGGCCCGCACGTCCCGATTCCTGCTGGTAATGCTCGAGCGAGCGCGGCGCGCCCGCGTGAACCACGAACCGGACGTCCGATCGATCGATGCCCATGCCGAACGCCACCGTCGCCACGATGACGTCGGCGCGCTCGGTGAGAAACGCGTCCTGGTTCCGGCTCCGTTCCGCGTCCCCCAGCCCCGCGTGATACGGGAGAGCCCTGATCCCGATCGTGGTCAGCCAGCTCGTCAGCGCATCGACCTCACGTCGCGATACACAATAGATAATGCCCGCTTCCCCGCGGTGCCGCTCCAGCACGTCGGCGAGCTGCCGTTTCAGCGTCGCCCTCGGCAGCGCCCGATATACCAGGTTCGGCCGATCGAACGAGCCAACCAGCTCGACCGCATCCCTTAGCCCGAGTTGGGCCGCGATGTCGCGCCTGACCCGCGCCGTGGCTGTGGCCGTGTACGCGTGAAGCGGAACGCCGGGGAGCAGATCGCGGAGCCGTCCCAGCTGGCGATACTCCGGCCTGAAGTCGTGGCCCCAGTGGCTGATGCAATGGGCTTCGTCGATCGCCACGAATTGGATCGAACGCGCCGGAATCAGCGAGAGAAAGCCTTCGCTGCCCTCACCCACCAGCCGCTCTGGCGACACATACAGGAGGCGATAGCGTTGCTGCCGCAGCCCTGCGACGACATCCGCCCTGTCTGCCGGGGAGAGCGAGCTGTTGTACACGGCGGCGGGAACGCCGTTGCCGACGAGCGTGTCCACCTGGTCCTTCATCAGCGAAATCAACGGAGACACAATCAGCGCGAGCCCCGGCTGGACGATGGCCGGCGCCTGGAAGCACAGCGATTTGCCTCCGCCGGTGGGCAGCACGACGACCGAATCGCGTCCTGCGAGCACCGCCTCCATCGCCTCCCGCTGCAGCGGCCGGAAGGTGCGGTAACCCCAGTAGCGGGAGATCGCCTCTTCGAGACCCGTCATTTGATGTTGACGGCGGGCGTGCTGTCCGGCTGCGCAGGAGAGTCAGACGGCCGTTCGAACGTCGGGTTGGGAAGCGGCGCGACCGTTTGGTCCGGCACCTGCGGAGGTCTTGGATGGCGTGGTGGCTGCGACGGCCGGTTGTCTTCGTCGATGTCGCCGGGCGTACGCCGGTGGAACAGCGTTTCGATGAGCGGCGTCGAGTCCCTCGGATCCCAGCCCAGCCTCAGCACGACGATGTGAACGTTTTGACGCCCGAACCGCAGCGCCTCGAAGCAGCTCCACATGTACACGTCGATCGCGCGTCCTTGAATTTCCGGGCCGGTATCCATGATCGTGTAAACGCCGTTGTATTCCGGCATGTCGAAATCAGCCTGCACGACCGATCCGACGGGCAGCAGATTGGCATCCGCGGCTGCCACGCCACTCCGCACTCCGACCCCCGATGCCGTGGTCTGCCCCTTGCAGTAGGCCGTCGCTTCGAATTTCACCCGCGTCCCCGGCGCCGGTTTCAACTCGCCCTCCAGCAGTGCAGCCTGTCTGGCCGCATAGCGCGAGTCGGACACCGTCGACTCGTACAGCAAGACGAAGCTCGACACAAGGAGCAGGCTCGGGAACCCGCGGCGCCAGAAAAATTTCGACGTCACTTTCTACTTTCTACTTTCTACTTTTCACTTTTCACTCTTGACTTTTCACTTTCTACTTTCTACTTTCTACTTTCTACTTTTTACTTTAAAAGTGCTCCCACCCTCTCGGCAGCTCTTCTTTCCGCCCGTCGATGTCGAGCACGAGTGCGCGGTCCGCCGTCACGTGTCCGATTTTCGTGATGGGCAGATCTTTTACCAGCCGGCGAACGCCGTTCAGTCGTCCGCGGAGTTTCGGCGAGGAGGTGAACAGCAGCTCGTAATCCTCACCCCCGGCGATCGCTGCAAAGAGGTTGGATTCGAGGACCCCTTCGAAGCTGTTTGCCGCTTGCCGACTGTCGACTGTCGACTGTCGACTGTTGGAAAGTATCGGCAGTGAATGAGCATCGATGACGGCGCCCACGCCGCTCGCCTGCGCGATTTGTCGCACGCCGTCCGCAAGCCCGTCGCTTAAATCGATGCACGCCCGCGCGGCGCGGTTGCGCCCCAGCAGCAAGCCGCAGCGCAATCGCGGCTCGGGCCGCAGATACCGCAGGATGCCCTCCGCGAGAAATGCGTCTGCGCGTCCGCTGGCCGCGCCCGCCTGTTCGGCCGTGGCACTCCGTCCCCCGGTCGCGGCGTTTCGTCCCTCCGCGAGCTGCAGCGCGTGGAGGCCGGCGGCAGCGCCCCCAATCGAGCCGGTCACGTAGATCTCGTCGCCGGCGCGCGCCCCGCCGCGCGTGAGCATGCGCCGCCGGTGCACTGAGCCGGTGACCGTCACGTCAACGATGAGCGGGCCGGGAGAGCGGGTGATGTTGCCGCCCACGAGAGCAATGCGGGAGCGCTCGGCGAGCGCCAGCATGCCGTCGACCAGCGCATCGACATCGGCGACAGGCAGCGCGGCCGGCAGCATCAGCGAGAGCAACGCGGCGCGCGGGGCCGCCCCCATCGCCGCCAGGTCGCTCAGATTCACCGCCAGCGCCTTGTGGCCGATGTCGGCGGGACCGCAAAACGATCGATCGAAGTGGACACCTTCGACGAGCGCGTCGGTCGTGATCACCTCGAGCGCGTTGCGCTCCGGCTCAACAACGGCCGCATCGTCCCCGATGCCGGCGATCACCCAGGAGGGAGGAGGCGGTATCCGCGCGCGGATCCGGTCGATGAGCCCGCGCTCGCCGATCTCCGCGACGCCATGAATCACTTGGCGTACTCAACCGCCCGCGTCTCCCGAATCACCGTGACCTTGATGTGGCCGGGATACTCGAGCTCGTTCTCGATGCGGCGCGCGATGTCTTTGGACAGCCACACCGCCTCCTCGTCCGTGATGCGCTCGCTCTCGACCATGATGCGGATTTCGCGGCCGGCCTGCAGCGCAAACGCCTTCGAGACGCCTTTGAACGAATCGGCGATCTCCTCGAGTTTCTCGAGACGCTTCACATACGATTCCAGGATGTCGCGCCGCGCGCCGGGCCGCGCGGCGGAAATCGCGTCGGCCGACTGTACGATCATCGCTTCGAGCGAGGGCCAGTCGATGTCCATGTGGTGCGCCGCCATCGCCATCACCACCGCTTCGCTCTCGCCATGCTTGCGGAGGAGGTCGATGCCGATTTCCAGATGCGTCCCCTGCAGCTCGCGGTCGATCGCCTTGCCGCAATCGTGCAGGAAGGCGGCGCGCACGGCCACGTTCGCGTCCAGCCCGATTTCCTTGGCCATGATCCCGGCGAGGTACGCGACCTCTTTCGAGTGATTCAGCACGTTCTGCCCGTAGCTGGTTCGATACTTCAGGCGCCCCATCAGCTTCTGCAGCTCCGGATGGAGGTCGTGCATCCCGAGCTCGAAGGCCGCCGCCTCGCCGTCCTTCCGCACCGATTCTTCCATCTCGGCTTTCACCTTCTCGACGACCTCCTCGATGCGGGCAGGATGGATGCGGCCGTCGGCGATGAGCCGCTCGATGGCCTGCTTGGCGATCTCGCGGCGATACGGATCGAACCCCGACAGGATGATCGCGCCGGGCGTGTCGTCGACGATCAGATCGACCCCGGTGGCCTGCTCGAGTGCGCGGATGTTGCGGCCCTCGCGGCCGATGATCCGCCCTTTCAGGTCGTCGCTGGGGAGATCGACGACCGAGACGGTCGTTTCGATTGTGTGTTCGGCGGCGCTGCGCTGGATGGCCTCGGTGATGTAGTGCCGTGCCCGCGCGCCCGCCTGCTCGCGCGCCTCGGCGTCGAGCCGCTTCACCAGGTTGGCGGCATCGCGCCGCGCGTCGGCTTCGATGTGCTTCATGAGCAGCTCCTTGGCCTCTTCATTGGTGAGGCCCGACAGCCGCTCGAGCTCGTGCTGCTGCCGCGCGACGAGCTGCTCGTATTTGGCCGCGGAGGCCGTTGCCGCGTGTTCCTTCTCGGCCACCGCCTGGGCGCGCGTCTGCACCTCTTTCTCCTTGCGGTCGAGGTTCGCCATCCGGTCCGAGAGCGAAGTCTCGCGGCGGCTGAGCTGCTGGTCCCGGTCGCTGAGCTGCTGCGTGCGCTCGCGCCCCTGCCGCTCGGCTTCCAGCCGGAGCTCGTGGGCCCGTTCCTTGGCCTCGAGCAGCGCCTCCTTCTTGAGCGAGTCGGCATCGCGCTCGGCGTCTTTGTGGATGCGGAGCGCCTGCTCTTCGGCGCGGCCGACGGTTTCGGCGGCGATGCGCTTGCGCACCGCGACCCACCAGAGAAACACGGAAGTGGCGGCCAGCGCGGCGACGATGAAGTTGACGAGGAGAATGAAGTACAGGCCCATTAGGGTCCTTTGTCCATCGGTTTCCGGCGCCTGTGATGCGTGGTGCGCAGCCCGCGGTCAGCCCTCAGGGCTCGCGAACCTGTAACCAGGGCCCAGCACCAGGAACCACCGCCCGAGAACCTTCAGCGTAGTGAGGAGAGTATAGAAAGGCCCCGCTTTGCCGTGTGGGGAGGTCGGATGAACCTGCGTAAGCAGGTGGGACCGCGTTTTAGAGCCGCGCTTTAGGCTTCCTCGCACCGAGGCATGCACACCGCACAGCGTTGCAATCCACTTAGTTGGTACATTGGCTCAACCGAAGCCTCCGATACCATCACGCGCAAAGCAGGGAACTCAGTGTCAGATGAGGATCTTAGTCTCCTGTGAGGCCAGAAGCAAACCCGGAACAAACCTGGAGCGAAGCTGGAGCAAACCAGCAGTAAACCGCCAGCAAATCAGCAAATCATCCCGTCACGACCCCAAGGCGGCGTCGACCAGGCGCTCGAGGGCCTCGGTGCGCTGGGCCAGCGCCGCGCGCCCCCCCTTCTGCTGTTCCTGGCAGCGAAACAGCTCGTCGGCGATGTTCAGCGCCGCCAGCACCGCCAGCCGGACGCTGTCGCCCGAGGCCGTCGAGTCCGCCGCAGCACGCATTTTTTCATCCACGTAGGACGCAAGACCGTTCACGTAGTGGGCGTCGAGCGCGCTGCGGATCGGATAGCGTTGCCCGCGAATCTCCACCGAGATGACGGCCTGCGCGTCTGCCATGTAACCCCACTTTCTGCAGCCACTTTCTACTTTCTACTTTCTACTTTTTGCTTCTACTTTTGACCCTTGACTTTTAACTTTTGACTTTTAAGTTAACTTTCGACTTTTAACTTTTAACTTTTAACTTAACTTTTGACTCTCGACCTTCTCCCTTCACATACTGATCCCCTCCAGCTGCTCCAGCATGTCGGAGACCCGGCCGCGAATCGATTCCCGCTCCATGCGCAGCGCCGCAACCTCGGCCAATCCGGCTTCCGAGTCGGCGAGCTGCTTCCTGGCCGTTTCGAGCTCGCGCGACAGCCGGCCGTTTTCTTCAGCCGCGCGGGCGTTATCGGCCCTCAGCCGGCTGATCATCGCGACGAGTGCCTTCACTTTTTCTTCCAGCCGATCGATGGGTTCGAATTCAACCGAGCGGGATGCGACACGCGACATGGGAACCTCCGGGTGTAGGTGCGTTGCCCACGCACTTAACGTTGAACCGCCCTGTGCGCTCGCGCGAGCGCAGCTAGGATCTCTTTCATCGCCGCGTCGATCTCTGCGTCGGTGAGCGTCCGATCGGCCGATCGGAACGTCAGGCGGAACGACAGGCTGACGCGGCCGTCCGGCACGCCTTTGCCCTGGTAGCGATCGAACTCCTGCGCCGACACGAGCGTGGCCGGCGCGGCCGAGGCGATCGTGCCACGAACCGTCGACGCGGGCAAGGTGTCGTCGACCACAATCGAGATGTCGCGCGCGATCGATGGATACCGGGGAAGCGGCTTGAACCGCAGGACTCCGCCTGAGAGCGCTGCGTCCGGCCGCGGCCCCGCGGCATCGAGCGCGTCCAGATCCAGTTCGGCGACCCAGACGCCCTGATCGTGGGCGACCAGGCCGACCACACCCGCGCGCCGTCCGCCCGCGAAGACGCTGGCAGCCTGGCCAGCCACCAGAAACGCCGGAATCGGCGCAGCCGTGAACGTCAGCTCGACCTGCAGCGCTTCGGCGATGCGTTCCACCAGCCCTTTGACGTCGAAGAAGTCGACCTCGCGCCGGCTGCCGCTCCAGTGTGACGGCCCGGCGTCGCCCGTCCACGCCAGAGCGACCCGTTGCCGCTGTCCGTGCCGTGTGATCGCGGCGCCGATTTCGAACAGGCGAACATCCGGGCGCTGGCGATGGCGATTGTGCGCGACGGCCGAGAGCAGGCCTGGCACGAGTGACGGCCGTAACACGGCAAACTGGGCCGTCAGCGGGTTGCTGATCGGCACGAGGTCGGACGCCTCGGCGAAGCGGGCCGCCTCGTCCGGGGCGATGAACGAGAAGCTCACCGCTTCGGAACAGCCACCTGCAAGCAGCACCCGCCGGACCAGCCGGTCGCGCTCGACGCGCGGATCCGGTGGCGGCGGCGGCGTGTCCAGCGCGGGAAACGTGGCGGGCAGGCGATCGTAGCCGTAATGCCGTCCCACTTCCTCGATGAGATCGGCTTCGCCCGACACGTCCACTCGGAACGTGGGGACCGTCACCTTCCACCCATCCGCCTCCTGGCCGGCCCTGACAACCGTGAAGCCCAGACCCGTCAGCGTCCGCTCGACGTCGGCGTCGGGGACCGTCTGCCCGAGCACGCGTTCGATGCGCGCGCGGCGTAGCGTCAGCGTTTTCGGCTCAACCGGCGCCGGATACTGATCGATGACCGGGCCGCGCACCCGTCCGCCGGCAACGTTTTCGAGGAGCGCGCAGGCGCGCTCGATCCCCGGTACCGTCGCGTTGATGTCGCTCCCGCGCTCGAAGCGCGCCGACGCCTCGGTTTTCAGTCCGAGCTTCTTGCTGGTCCGCCGCACGCTCTTCGGTTCAAAGCAGGCGCTCTCGAGCACGACGGTCTTCGTCGTCGAGCTGACCTCGGAGAGGCTGCCGCCCATGACCCCGGCCACCGCTTGTGGCCTGTCCGCGTCGGCGATCACCAGCATCTCCGGGTCGAGCGTCCGGTCGACGCCGTCCAGCGTCTTCAGCCGCTCACCCTTCGCGGCGTGGCGGATCCGGAGTGTGCGGCCGCCGAGCTTCGCGAGATCGAACGCGTGCATCGGCTGCCCGAGCTCGACGAGCACGTAGTTGGTGACGTCCACGACGTTGTTGATGGGACGGACGCCGCACGCCTGCAGGCGCGCGGCCAGCCAGGCCGGCGAGGGTCCGATGGTGACATCAACAACCGCCGCGCTGTAGCGCGGACAGAGATCCGGCGCCTCGAGCCTGACAGTGACCTCCGTGACGTCCCCCGGCGCGCCCTCCTTCACCGGGGTCCCCGCCGGCTGGCGATACGCCGCCGGCGGCCGCCCGAGCGGCAATGAGTACGCCGTAGCCGTCTCGCGCGCCAGTCCAAGCACGCTCATCGCGTCCGGCCGGTTCGCGGTGATCTCGAAATCCAGCACAGCATCTCCAGCCCCGCCGCCCGCGCCCGCCCCGGCCACTCCCGCCCCGGCCGCGACCTCCACCCCCGCCAGCTCGAACCCGCGCATCGACAGCGTCTCGCCGAGCTCTTCGGGCGAAGCGGTGACGTCCACGAATTCGCGTAGCCAGGAAACCAGGACCTTCACAGCGGGAACTGCTCCAGGAAGCGGAGATCGTTCTCGTAGAACAGCCGGATGTCGTCGACGCCGTACTTCAGGATCGCCACGCGCTCGATGCCGATGCCGAACGCAAACCCGGTATAGCGCTCGGAGTCATAGCCAACTGCCTCGAATACCGCAGGATGCACCATGCCGCTTCCGAGAATTTCCAGCCATCCGGTCTTTTTGCAGATGGGGCAGCCGCTCCCGTTGCAGAACACGCAGCCGATGAAGACCTCCGCGCTCGGCTCCGTGTACGGAAAGAAGCTCGGCCGGAACAGCACCTGCGTTCGATTTTCGAACAGCTCGTGCAGGAACGTCGTCAAGGTGCCCTTGAGATCGGCCATCGTGACGCGCTCGCCGACGACGAGCCCTTCCACCTGTTGGAACATCGGCGTGTGCGTCAGGTCCAGGTCGTCGCGGCGATATACCTTGCCCGGCACGATGATCCGCACCGGCGGGTCGTGCGATTCCATGTACCGAATCTGCATCGGCGAGGTGTGCGTCCGCAGCAACGTCGCGGGACGGTCCGGCCCGGCGTGGCCGGTGCGGTCGACTGCGGGATGTCCCGGCACCGTTCCCTCGAGATACAGCGTGTCTTGCATGTCGCGCGCGGGATGGTCGGCGGCCATGTTGAGCGCTTCGAAGTTGTGGTAGTCGTCCTCCACCTCTGGACCTTCCAGCACCTGGTAGCCCATTCGTGTGAAGATCGCCTCGATCTCCTCGCGGACGCTGACTAATGGGTGGCGATGGCCGATTGGAGGCTTGCGGCCGGCGAGTGTGATGTCGACGCCCCCTGCCGGCGCCTTCGTCGCCTCGAGTGCTGCGCGCCGCTCGGAAAGCTGCTGTTCGATCTCCTGTTTGAGCTCGTTGGCAAGCCGGCCGAGAACCGGTCGCTGATCGGGCGGAGCGGTCGCCACCGACTTCATCAAGCCGGTGACGAGACCGCTCTTCCTCCCGAGGTATTTGTCGCGGAGTGTCTGGAGATCCGGCTGCGACTCCAGACTCGAGAGCTCCCGTTGAAATTCAACACGGAGCCGCGCGATGTCGGAGTCGGTCATGAAGGGTTCGCCGCCTGCGCGCGCACGCCGGGCGTCGGCGCGCACGCTCTTCGGGTGCTATGCCGTCGGTTGGGCCGCTCTAGCAGGCCTGGCCTTCTCGGTTTTTACCGGACGCGCCGCCTTCTCCGCTCTCACCGGCCTGGGTGTCGGCAGCGGTTTGGCGTCCTTGGCCTGCTTGGCGAGTAAGGCGAACGACGCCGGCTCGTTGACCGCCATGTCGGCCAGCATCTTTCGATCGAGCGTGACGCCCGCGGCCTTTAACCCGGACATCAGCTGCCCGTACGTCAGCCCTTGCTCGCGCGCCGCGGCGTTGATCCGCACTATCCAGAGCCGCCGGAAATCGCGCTTCTTGCGGCGGCGGCCGACAAACGCATATTTGAGCGCCGTATCGACCGATTCTTTGGCCGCCCGGTAGAGCTTGCTCTTGTTCGCGTAATAGCCCTTCGCGAGCCGTAGCAGCTTCTTGCGCTTGGCTCGGCGGACTGTTCCTCTTTTTACTCTCGCCATCTCGTGTTTCTCCTGAAGCCCAAAGCCTAGAGCCTATTTATACGGCAGCATCAGCGCGATCTTCTTGGCGTCCGCCTTCGACACGACCGCCATACCGCGCATGCGACGCTTCCGCTTCTTGGTCTTGCTGGTCAGGATGTGCTGTTTGAACGCTTTGCTCCGCAGAAATTTTCCCGTTCCCGTTTTCTTGAAGCGCTTGGCGGCGCCCCTGTGCGTCTTGAGTTTCGGCATCTCGGTCTCTTCGCTCCTGGCTCTCTCCGTCTTGGCCCTTCGCCCTGAGCCCTGCGCCCTTGGCCCTGAGCCTATTCTTCCTTCGCCACCGTCTGGCGCGCCGGCGCTCGGCCCCCCGGCGGGCGCTTCGACAGGATCGTGTGCATCTGGTTGCCTTCCTGCCGCGGTATCGTCTCCGGAATCGCGACATCGGCCAGCTCGTCGCACAACCGCTCGAGAATGCGCCGCCCGATTTCGGGATGCGCCATCTCGCGACCGCGGAAGAAGATCGTCGCCTTCACCTTGTCGCCGTCGGCGAGGAACCGTTCGATGTGTTTCTTCTTGAACTGATAATCGTGCTCGTCGACCTTCGGCCGGAATTTGATCTCCTTGACGTCGATCACCTTCTGATGCTTTTTGGCCTCGCGCGCGCGCTTCTGCTCCTGATACTGATATTTCCCGAAATCCATGATCCGGCAGACCGGTGGGACGGCCGTGGGGGAGATCTCGACCAGGTCGAGCCCCTTCTGCTTGGCGATCGCCAGTGCCTGCGGCGGCGGCATGATCCCCAGCTGCTTGCCGTCGTCGTCGATGACGCGAATCTCGCGAACCCGGATCCGTTCGTTGACGCGAACGCGATCGTCACGCCGTGGTCCTGAGCGATCGAATGCGATAAATCCTCCTGTTACGCCGGGCCCAGCGGGCCTCGCCTACGTACTCTTTGTGAGAGTTTCCTCGCGCGCCGACGCAAGAAACGCGTACAGCGCGCGCGCGCCGAGATCCCCGCCCGTGCGGCTTCTAACAGAGACGGTGCCGTCGGCGGCTTCCTTGTCGCCGACCACGAGCATGTAGGGCACCTTCTGAAGCTGTGCCTCACGGATCTTATATCCAATCTTCTCCTGGCGCTCGTCGACTTCTGCCCGTAACCCGGCGTCCGCCAGACGCTCGCGCACGCCACGGGCGTAATCGACATGTCTGTCGGCAATCGGGAGGACGATCGCCTGCAGCGGCGCCAGCCACAGCGGAAACGCGCCCGCATAGTGCTCGATCAGGATCGCGATGAACCGCTCGAACGTCCCGAAAATCGCGCGGTGGATGACCACCGGCCGATGCTCGGCGTTGTCGGCCCCGATATATTTCAGGTCGAACCGCTCCGGCATGTTGTAGTCGAGCTGAACGGTCGCGAGCTGCCACTTGCGGCCGATCGCGTCGGTCACGTCGAAATCAATCTTCGGGCCGTAAAAGGCCCCGTCGCCTTCGTTCACCGTGTACTGTTCGCCGACAGCCTCGAGCGCTCGCTTGAGCTCCGATTCGGCATGGTTCCATCGCTCGATGGTGCCGACGTACTCGGCGGGTCGCGTCGAAAGCCGCATCTCCGGCTTCAAGCCGAAGTCCGCATACACGCGCTGCACGAGGCGAAGCAGCCGCTCGACCTCTTCGCCAATCTGCGACTCCATCACAAAACAGTGCGCATCGTCCTGGCTCAGCTGGCGGACGCGCGTGAGTCCGGAAAGCGTTCCCGATACCTCGTTGCGGTGCAGCGGCGTCTGTTCGTGATACCGGATCGGCAGATCCCGGTAGCTTCGGCTCGCGCTCGCGAACAGGAGCATGTGGCCCGGGCAGTTCATCGCTTTCAGCGCGAGCTGCTCCGCGTCGGGATTTTCTTTCCCGGTCTCGTCATGATGTTCGATGAGAAACATGTTCTGCCGGTAATGCTCCCAGTGTCCCGATGTCTCCCACAGCGCCTTGTTGAAGACCAGCGGCGTCCTGACCTCCTGATAGCCGGCGGGCAACAGCACCTCCCGCATGTAGTTGGCGAGCAGGTTCCAGAGGATCGTCCCTTTGGCCAGCCAGAACGTCGCGCCCGCCGCCCACGGATGAAACAGAAAGAGGCCCAGCTCGCGCCCCAGCTTGCGGTGGTCGCGTTTCTTCGCCTCTTCAATCCGGTTCAGGTGCGCCTTCAGCTCGTTCTCGCTGAAGAACGCCGTGCCGTAGATGCGCTGCATCGGCTGATTGTGCGCATCGCCCTTCCAGTACGCGTTCGACGTGCTCAGCAGCTTGAACGCCTTCAGCTTGCCCGTCGTCGGCACGTGCGGGCCCACGCAGAAGTCGACGAACGTGTCGCGGTCCTTGATCGTGTAGCAGGACACTTCCTTCTGCCCTGCCGTCTTTTCTTCAATCAGCTGAACCTTCAGTGGCTCGCCGCGCTTCGTGAAGAAGTCGATCGCCTCCTCGCGCGGCCACATCTGCCGCTCGAAGATCAGATCGGCGCCCGCTAGTTCGCGCATGCGTTTCTCGATTG
>DASZHO010000064.1:0-11481 GCA_035937795.1 Vicinamibacterales bacterium
GTCAGGTGTGTGCGCGTAGTTCTTGATCGGGCGATAGCTCGTGCCCCACGTCGCTTCCATCACCGTGGTGGGGCTCAACGTCGCATCGGCGGCCATCGTGATCTGCCGGCTGCAGGGACAATCGGTGTAGGACCCGAACGCCGGAATATTGGTTCCAAATCCGGTCGTGCCGCCCCCGTACGGGGCCCAGCCGCTGCCGCCGGTGGACAAGTACTTGCCGTTGACACGCCAGTGCGCCGATGTCTGCCAATCGAGCCGGATCAAATCCTGCCGCCGCGGCGCCGGGGTCGACTCCTGGGTCACGTAGTTGTAGCCCTGATTGATCGTCCCCGGGCTGTTCGCCGCCGGGTACATCTTCAGGATGTTGGCACCGAGGTCGTACAGGCGGTTGGCCGGAATTTTTCCGAGCACGCCGCCGTCCTGGAAGCAGCCGCGCGTATCCGCGGCGCTGCAGGGCAATCCGGTCGTGTAGTCGCGGATGTACGGGAAGAGATTGCCCGCATTGTCGCGAGTCTGCGAGAAGTCGCCGGCGCGCTCGAGGTCTGTGGGCACGCGCACGCGCGCCAGCGGATTCGCGGTGAGCCGCTGTTGATATTCCTGGTTGCCGAAGAAGAACAGCTTCGACCTGATGATCGGACCGCCGATCGTGAACCCCTCGTCCGACTGATTCAGTTTCGCCTTTGGAATGCCGTTGACGTTATTGATCCACGTGTTCGCATTCAAATCGTCTTTGCGGCGATCCGCGTACAGCGAGCCGTGGAAGCCGTTGCTGCCGCTCTTGGTGACCGCGGTGATCTGCGCCCCTGCCGAGCGCCCATACTCGGCCTGGTAGCTCGTCGTGAGCACCTTCACTTCCTGCACGGCGTCCACAGTGAGCGAGACGGCCGAGCCGTTATTGCCGGTGTCCATCGAGGTCACACCGTCGATCTGCACCGTGTTCTGGTTCGCGCGAGTGCCGTTGACCGTTCCGGCGACGAACCCGGGCGCGAGCGTCGTAAATCCGTTGAAGTTGCGGCCGTTCTGCGCAATCGCCTCAATCGCTTCGCTGGCGATCGCGTAGGCCCGTTCGCCGCTCTGCGACTGAATCATGGGCGCGTCGCCGGCGACCGTGACCGTTTCCTCGAGCGCGCCGACCTCGACCACCATCGTTCCAAGCGAAATCTTGTCGCCCGGGTGAACGACGACGCCGGGACGCTCCAGGGTTTTGAAGCCAGACAGGGCCACTTTCACCGTGTACGTGTCAGCCGAGACAGTCGGAAAGGTGAAATCGCCCTCGGCCGACGTCGTCGTCTCCCCACTCGTGCCCTTCGTGGTGCTGGTCAGAGTCACCGTGGCGCCGGGAATGCTCGCACCGGACGGGTCGTGAACCGTGCCGCCGAGGGTAGCCGTCGTGATCTGCGCGAATGCGGGCAGCGCTGCCAGAATCCAAAAGAGTGCCGCCGCTGTCGTCAACCGTTTGGATGTGCCGAGCAAGCTAGTAGTCATTCTGTTCTTCCTGTTCTCCTACCTCGCGCAGACGCGAATGTCAGGCGAGCGCTGGAAATTGCGACCGGGCGAATGGCTATCACACCAATCCCCGCGTGTTGTGACAAAAGACAAAGCCGAGGGGTGAGGTGGTGCTGAGCAGCCCGGGCCTTGGTATCCAACGTCAGATCGCCTTTTGGAGCCGCCAGCTTTGACGAGTGACTGGCGTGTCGTTACATGATTAGCGCGAGCGCAAACAATACGCCGTGGCGCGACGGATGTCTTTGTCAGCACCTTCACTTATGTGAACTTTGCTGAAAATGGGCGGGATCAGAGGAATTCACAGTCCAAGACCGACCTCCGGATGTCACCTATATAGGAATTGGAAGGTCGGCGCGATCCACTTTGTTGTTGGAGAGTCGAAGTCCCATCGACATTTCCACGCTCCCATTTGGGCCGCCTGGTATTTTTGCGGAGCACAGGGATGTGCAGTCGCGATTTGACGAACTGAGAAACCTCCTGTGAAGGACCCGTCGGATGGCCAATTACGATTTCCGGTGGCTGTGGGCCGGGGCGATCAGGGCGTCTGTGCGCGGATTGGCCGACGTCAGGATTCAGTGTCGGGTCTACAGGGTGAGTCGCAGCTGCAGGCGTCGTGGCGAGTTCATACCACAGACTCGCACGGTCGCTCGACCGGTCGGCGTAAGGCCGACGATTCGTATGTCCACCAGACGGAAGGGATCCTCCCAGCGCTGAGTTCGGGGGTGAAATAGCGGGATGATCGCGCTCGTTTCGTCGTCAACGCGGCCAGGTTCGAGCCTTTGTAAAGGCTGCATCGGTCGCACGCTAGGGCCAAGTTGTCGGGATCTTCAGTGCCGCCGTGCTTGCGGGGCACGCTGTGGTCGATGTGAAACGTTCGAAGCGGCATATCACTCTGGGCCAGTGGACAGTATTCGCAGCAACTTTCAGCGCGCTGCCATACCAAAGCCCGGACGGCACTGTCCATCAACGCCGCAGTGTTTGCATAAGGCTCCCTCATGGCCTTGATTGTCGCAGACAATACGCGGCACGGGACAGTCGGGACGGGGAGGAGGGCGGGATGGTGGAACAGGATCGAGTCTCGGCATTCATTGAGGCTGCGAGCGTGCCGCTGGACGGATCCGGCCACGCCTCGGGAGCGCTCGACCAGGCTCGGGCGATCCTGGCGGCGCACCCCGAAGTCGCCTCTACCGACATGTACGTCGCCGCCGTGCTCGGAGACGAAGCGGCGGTGCGGCGATTTATCGAGCAGGATCCCGCGAGCGCGACGGCGAAGGGCGGCCCGTATGGCTGGGACGCGCTCACGTATGTCTGTTTTTCCAGATTCCTGCGCCTCGACCTGGCCCGATCGGAGGCGTTCGTGCGTACTGCGCGGGTGCTCCTCGATGCGGGCGCGAACGTCAACACAGGATTCTTCGAGAAGAACCATCAGCCGGCGCCGGAGTTCGAGAGCGCGATCTACGGCGCCGCGGGCATCGCGCACCATCCGGAGCTGACGAAGCTGCTGCTTGAGTCCGGCGCCGATCCGAACGACAACGAGACGCCGTACCACGTGATCGAAACGTACGACAACCGCGCGATGGAAGTGCTGGTCGAAAGCGGCAAGTTGACCGCCGACAGTGTGTCAACCCTGCTGCTGAGAAAGCACGACTGGCACGACTACGACGGGATCAAGTACCTGCTCGAACATGGCGCCGACGAGAACCGGATCACTGGCTGGAAACGCACGGCGTTCTTTCAGGCCGTCCAGCGCGACAACGCGATCGAAATCCTCGAGCTGTCGCTCGATCATGGCGCCGATCCAACGATCGGCTCGGAGACGCGGTCGGCGGCCGCGGTCGCCGCACGGCGGGGTCGCGGCGACGCACTCGATCTCTTCGCGAAGCGAGGCATTCGTGTGGCGTTCAGGGGCGTCGACCGCCTGATCGCGGCGTGCGCACGGAGCGATGATTCCCTGATCCGCTTGATTGCGGCGCAGGAACCCCAGGTTGTTCGAGCGTTGATCGCGGAGGGGGGACAACTGCTCGCGGAGTTTGCCGGAAACGGCAACACGGACGGCGTGCGGCAGCTGCTCGATCTGGGCGTCGACGTCAACGTCAGGCACGCCGAGGGCGATGCGTATTTCGGCGTCGCGAGAGACAGCACGGCTCTCCATGCCGCAGCCTGGCGCGCGCGCCGCGCGACGGTGAAGCTGCTGCTCGAACGCGGAGCTGCCGTCGACGCGAAGGACGCGCGGGGCCAGACGCCGCTCGTGCTGGCCGTGCGCGCGTGCGTCGCCTCCTACTGGACCGAGCGACGGACACCAGAGTCGGTCGCAGCGCTACTCGCCGCGGGGGCGTCGACCGCAGACGTGCCGTTCCCATCAGGTTACGCCGAAGTCGACGAGCGGCTGCGACAGGCGGGAGCGCATGAATAATTCGGGTCCGCGCCGCGACGATCGCGCGCATGCCGGTCTGTGTGCTGATTGTTCGCACGCGAAGCGGATCGAGTCGTCTCGCGGCTCGATCTTCTACCTGTGCCGGCGCGCCGAGCGCGAGCCCGCGTTCAGGAAATATCCTCAGGTGCCAGTCATAAACTGCGCGGGATACGAACCCGATCACGACGAGCGGCGCTGCATGTAGTGCAGGCCGCTCGGCACGTCCTAAATCTACGGTCGATTGAGAAGGATTGCGGCCATCAACCGCGGATTCCGGCGCCCGTGAAGAACCGCGACCACCCAAAGCGGCTTCTCGTCTGGCGCATAGGCAACGAGGTACTCCTTGCGCACGACGTGGAATCGCAGCGGTCGAGCGGTCAGGTCAAGACGTCGGTGCCCGATGTGTGGTGAGGCGGCCAGGGTGCGGAGAACGGTGTGGATGTCTGCGAGTACCCGGTCGGCAGCGTCGATGTTGTCCTCCGCGATGTACTCCCAAATCTCGTTTGAGATCTGCGAGCGCATCGGGATGGAACGCGTAGCTGCTCATCCGCCGGAGCGTCGGCGCTGGCTCTTTTCGCGCAGCTTCCTGAATGCCTCCTCGCCATCGATCGGATTGACCTGACCGCTCTTGAGATCGTCGTAGCGGCTGTCGAGCATCTTTCGAACCGAGGTCACCTCTTCCAGGTACCCAACAAGGGCATCCTCGACGATGTCTTCGGGTGCCCGTCCGCTGCGGGTCGCGAGATCACGTAGCTTCTTGGCTGTTTCCGGCGACACCTGCACTTCCATGAGGCTACTCTACGGGTTTAGGGGATCCACGGCAAGCATTCAGGCGCTTCGTCAGGTACGCTTCACAGGCAATTGAACCCGTCCAACCCTCCGTCGGATAAGGCTGCTCGGGGCGCGCTGGGCGGCGCTGCGGACGAGGCTGGCGGCGACCTCCGCGCATCCGTCACAGCATGGGCCGTATCGTTCGGCCTCGCGGGACGGTCACTGCCGATGGTGAGTTACCGCAGGACGCGCCCTGTCATCGGCCGCTGTCGCGCCCAATCTTCTAAGCCGAGGGTCGCAGGTTCGAGTCCTGCCGGGCGCGCCAAGCCTTTCTCTCAGTGACACCCGCTGATCAAATTTCAAGAGCGTCGTCGTCCGGTTCAGGGAGAGCCACGCCGGAACGGTTGATGTTCGGGCCAGAATTGTGCGGCGCGGTAACGGCCGAGCCAACATCATCATCATTGTCAGCGCCATGATCCCGTTGTTCGTAGCGATCGAGGCGCATTGAGTAGGTAGCGCGACCCTGGCTGCGCGAACGAAGATCTGAGGCGTAACCGAGCATCTCGGCGAGCGGCACCAGCACTTGGATGACGTGTGCGCCGCCGCGATCTTCTTGTGATTGGATCCGCCCTTGTCGGCTCAACAGATTGGCCATCACGTCGGCCAAGTACTCCTTCGGCACGACGACCTCGAGGCGCATGATTGGCTCCAGCAGCACGGGGTGAGCCCTTCTTGCTGCGTCCTGAAATGCAGCCGCCCCGGCAATCGTGAACGCCATCGCCGAACTGTCGTCGTCATGGTACGAGCCGTCATATAGCTCAACCCGCACGTCGTCGATTGGGTAACCAGCGAGCACCCCGTTCGCCAGTGCTTCTCTGACGCCGTCATCGATCGGTTTGATGTACTCATCCCGGATCGCGCCACCCACGATCTCATTCACAAACACATAGCCGGAGCCTGGTTCGCCGGGCAATAGGCGGATCTTGACGTGCGCATAATGGCTCCGGCCGCCGGCGTGCTTCGCGTATTTCATCTCGCCATCGGCCGGGCACGTCAGCGTCTCCTTGTACGCAACCTCCGGTTTGCCCACCATCGCCTCGACACCAAACTCGCGCCGTAGACGATGGAGGATGATCTCCAGGTGTAGCTCGCCCATCGCACCGATGATCACGGAGCGATTCTGCTGATTGGCCTGCACGCAGAGGGTCGGGTCCTCAGCCGATAACCTTTGCAGACCCTCGGCCAGTTTGTCCTGGTCGGCCTTGGTCTTCGGCTCGATGGCAAGCAAGAGGAGTGGTTGAGGGACCATGAGCCGGATGCTAAGGCTTGACCATCTCCAATTCAACTACCCAGGACGACACGCACTGAGCGGTGGACTTGACGATTTCTAAGGACGGACGAGACCCCGCTCCCGGAGCAGCGCGGACACGTCTGGATCGCGTCCGCGGAAGTTGCGGTAGGCCTCGGCGCGATCGATGCTGTTGCCGTCGGAGAGAATGTGCGTCCGGAAGCGCGCGGCCGCCTCGACGTCCCAGGGGCCGCCAGCCTCGAGAAACGCCTGCCACGCGTCGGCGGCCATGACGTCCGCCCAGAGATAGCTGTAATAGAGCCCCGAGTAGTCGTCACTCCCGAAGAGGTGATCGAAGTGGGTGAAGCGGTGCCGGAGGGCGATTTGCCTCGGCATGCCGATGCGGGCAAGGCCCTCGCGCTCGAACCCTTTCGGCTCGAACACGCCATCGGCGCGCGTATGAAGCTCCAGGTCGAGGATCGCCGCGGCGACGGCCTCGACCGTCCTGTAGCCCTGGCCGAAGGTGTCCGCCGCCTTCAGCTTCTCCAGCAACGCCTCGGGCATGGGCTCGTCGGTCTGGTAGTGACGCGCGAAGCGACCGAGCAACTCACGCGTATACACCCATTGCTCGTTGATCTGCGAGGGCAGCTCGACGAAGTCGGCTGGCAGGTCTTCGAGACCGGGGTACTCGACATCCTGGAGCAACGCGTGCAGCGAATGGCCGAACTCGTGAAACAGCGTCCTCACATCGTCGATCGAGACGAGCACGGGCTCGCCGGGCGCACTCTCGAGGAAGTTATTGTTGTTGGCAGCGATGGCCGTCGATCCACCGTCCATCCTGTATTGGCCACGGTAGTCCGACGCCCACGCGCCCGAACGCTTTCCGGCTCTCGCAAACGTATCGAGGTAAAAGAGACCGCGATGCGCTCCAGAAGGGACATCGGTCACCTCCCACACGCGCACGTCAGGGTGGAAGACCGGTACCGTTCCCGTGATTTCCCGGAACGCGATACGGTATCGCTCCGCGGCCGACCAGATCGCCGCGTCGATCATCCTGCGCAGTTCGAAATACTCGCCGGCGGCCGCAATATCCACACCCGCGCTCGTCTGGCGGACGCGCTCCGCGTAATACAGATAGTCCCATGGCTCGACGCCGAGCGTCGGATCGTCGTTCGACGCGATCGCCTGCATCCGGGCAACTTCTTCTCTTACTTTGGCGACGGCCGCAGCCCAGAGCTCGAAGAGGAGCGCCCGCGCCCTCTCGGGGGTGCCGGCCATCGAGTCGGCCATCTGCAAGTGCGCGTGCGATGGATACCCGAGCAGGGCGGAACGCTCAGCGCGCAACTTCACGATGCGGGTAATGATGGCGTTCGTGTCGTCGGCGTCGGCGTTGTCGCCGCGTGCTTTGAAACGCTTCCACACCACTTCACGTTGCGACCTCCGCGCCGAGAACGTCAGGAACGGATCGACGCTCGATCGCGTGTTCAGGACCGCCCAGCCCTGGAGACCACGCTCCCGAGCCGCTTCGCCCGCCGCCGAGACAAGGCTGGCAGGCAGACCCGCCAGATCGGTCTCCTCGGTGAGAAGCGTCCACGTGTTCTCATCCGCAAGGACCTTCTCCCGGAACTCTGAGTAGAGCCTGGCCAGTTCCTGATTGAGGACCGAAAGCCGCTCGCGATCGGAGCCTGTCAGCGCTGCCCCCATGCGGACGAACCTCTCTCGCAAGAGCGTCGTCAATCGCTCCTGATCGTGGCGCAGCCCTGCGCCGGCGAGCGATCGGTACACGGCATCGATCCGCTCGAACAGACCGGGGCAGAAGCGAATCTCGTCAGCCGCCGCCGCGAGGCGAGGCTGCCACTCGCGATCGAGCGCGCGGTACTCAGGTGTGCTCATGTAATGTCGCATGACGCCGAACAACCGCAGCACGCGATCCTTGGTGCGACCCACGCGCTGCAAAGCCGCGACGGTGTTCTCGAAGTCCGGAGGCAACGGGCTGCGCGCGATCTCGTCAACCGCCGCCCGCTCCTCGGCCAGAGCTGTGGCGAAGGCGGCGGGAAAGTCCTCGGCCCTGACCCGGTCCCAAGGAGGCACCCCACCGTAGGGGCCCTCCCATGGGGCTGTCAGCGGATTGGTCATGCGAGCGCGGCTCGCCTCGGCGATCCAGTACTGCGCACGCGACGAGAGCCGCGCGCGTAAGTCGTCGCCCACCGCGGCCTTGGGGCACGTATCGGCTACATAGATGAGCCAATGCGCGACATACGTCGTGAGCCACACGTGGTAGTCCCGCAGGGCAGCGGGGCTTCGAACGATCGACTGGACCCGTTCGGCCCAGACATCGAACCGCGATACGGCCAGCGCGACTAGCCGAACCGGATACGGATCCGGGTGAGGTCCCGCCTCTTCGGCCTCGTCGAGCTCCCGGTCGATGCGAACGAGAACCTCCCTCGCGGAGCATGTCGCGGCGTGCCAAGCCTCATGCCGAGAGTCGTCCAGCGGAAAGGGGTTGCCTCCCTCGACCGGGTCGCGGTGTGACCAGCGGGCAACCGCCGACGAGCGGAGCGCGGCGGGGAATCCTCCTGCAGACAATATCTCGTCGATTGTCACTTCAAAACGCGTTGCATGAACAAATCAGAGGGCTTGTTTCTAACGCCGAACGAGCCGCAGTCCACGTATCCCATTTTCGCCAGAAGTGTTGCGCTGTTTCGTTCGCCAGCGTGGAAATCAGGACGATGTCAAAACCCTGCTCGACCATTTCTTGTTCCCACGCTCTAACGGCTTCAGTGCCATAGCCCCGGTGTCGCATCGACTCCTGAAGGAGGAACTTGAGAATGCCAATTGGTTGCTCGCCAATTTCGATGATACGAAGTCGTCCGTCTCTGACCTGCTTCTGCAAAACGGAGTCAGATAGCCTGGACGATAAACTTCTTAGGAAGGGAAGGTCGGTTTCGGAAGCCATTCGGTTCATAGGGAGATTCTGCCTCAGCCAAGCGTGCGGATCGTTGGTGACCAGCACGCTGTCGGGAGGCATCACTCACCTCGAGGTTTCTTGGCGAATAAATGCGGGAGTAGCGTCTCGGTGAACAATTCCGCCGATCCGTTGCGGATCATGATTTCTGCGTTCAGATGGCCACATGGATCTTGTTTTTGAGCCGCACTTTCACCGTCGCCGACTGAGATTGAGCGAGTTGGCCAGCCATTGGTCGATTATCCCGGCTCATCAAGGCAAGCTAGAAATGGTGCGCGGATAGGCCTCCGGTGATTCACTTGGTAATGCTGGTGGAACCTCTTTGAATATAGCCCCATTTGCCAGTCTTTTCCTCGCCGACGAGGACGGCCGCGAAGTCCTCTGAAAATGGATGGGCCGCATCGAATTGCGGCTCGATGACCGTCTTGCCTTGCTTGTTGATGTAGCCCCACTTGCCACTTGTGGCCTCACCGATGCGGACGGCCGCAAGCCCCTCTGAAAAGAAAAACGCCCCGGTGAATTGCGGATTGATCACCATCGTCCCGTGCCTGTCGATATAGCCGTCTGCGCCAGTCCCGGCACCTCCCACATGAATTTGCGCCAGTCCATCCGGCTCGAAGCCAGATGCCCCCTCGAATTGCGGACCGATCACGATCGTGCCTTGTTTATCAATGAAGCCATATTTGCCGGCCGTCTTCACGCAGGCCAGTCCCTGTGAAAACGGACAGCCCTCATCAAATTGCGGACGAATGACCATCGTGCCTTTTGCGTCGATGTAGCCTATTTTTGACGGGTAAAAACCTGGATTGACGTTGACAGCGGACAGACCCTCGTCGAAACCGCCAAAGAGTACGGGACCGAATTGCGGCTTGATGACCATCGTGCCCTTTGTGTCGATGTAGCCAAACTTCGGGTGCTCCACTGAACCGACGTTGACTGCTGCGAGACCCTCGCGAAAACTCCCGGACAGCATTTCAAATTGTGGATTGATGACCATCGTGCCTTGCTTGTCGATGTAGCCGTATTTACCGTGCTCCCCGCCAACTTTGACGGCCGCCAGGCCACCAGAGAAATCGAACGCTTCATCAAACTGCGGGGAAATGACGCTCGTGCCCAGCTTATCGATGTAGCCCGTCTTCAGCTTGTCGCCCTCGCGAACGGCGACGACGGCCAATCCTTCACTGAACGAAAAGGCTGCGTCGAATTGGGGCTTGATGACCATCGTGCCGTGCTTGTCGACGTAGCCGTATTTGCCGTGATCCTCTTCGGAGCCGACGAGGACGGCCGCCAGTCCGTCTGAAAAGGAAGACGCCGCGGCGAACTGCGGATTGATCACCATCGTGCCCGTTCCAGCCGCCGTCCCGGTAGCGGGTGGAGCGGCCGGGTCGCTGGTTTCACTGCCCCCGATGGTCTCATTCATCAACGTGGCGACGAGGAAAACAAGACCCCCAAGGAGACCTAACGAAATCGCAACCGCGAGCACTGGCCGCCGGATTTCCAGTCGAGCAAGCCGGCCGAAGAATCCTCGGCGCGCGGAACGCGCGCTTTTCCTGCTTTTCCGGCGGACTTCGCGGGGTCCGCTCCACTCGCTGCCACTCCACTCGCTGCCACTCCACTCGCTGCCGCTGCGCTCGGTGCTACCGCTCCGCTCGCTGCCACTGCCGGCCTGCGTGGCGGCGGCATGGCTGAAACCCATCGTCGCGTCGTAGTGGCGCCGGCGCTCAGGGTCCCCGAGCACTTCCCAAGCTTCGTTCAGCAGGGCCGCCACTGCGTGGGAATGCGGCGACGGATTGTGGTCGGGATGGTAGTGGGCAATCCGGGCGCGATAGGCTGCTCGAATCTCATCGAATGTCGCGCCGGGCGGCACGCCGAGGAGCTCGTAGAAGTTTATCGGCGACGCGTTTCTTGCCAACCCTACCATGTCACCTTGATTTCCAAGCGACCACTCCAGCCATCACCAGTTCTCTGACCGGTGCCGGCCAGTGAGGCTTGTTGGTCATAACAGCGCGCGGACCGCACCACACGCGGCGTGTGGTGATTGTAGCCGATGTGACCCAACCGACTCGTGGCGTATTCAGAGAAGCGGCGTATTCAGAGAAGAGGTTCACGTTCGATGCCGATCATAGAGGACAAAGTCTCGCGGACCGATCACTTCTGTCGGCTTGTGGGCGACCTTGCACGGCCTTGCACGGCTGACCCAGCTGGCGAGCACCCGTCGCGCCTCTACCAGAGAATACGTCCATGACCGCGAGGTCGTTGCCTTTGAGACCAAGCGCTGCGCGCCACGCCTGGGGCACACATGAAAAAAGGCGGGTCCCAAGAACAGAAGGACCCGCCTTACTGACTGTCGAAACGCGAGCGCTTTTACTGTTACTCAGTCGTATTCTTCGGGGCAGCCATCCGCGCCGCATACGCTTTCGCATCGCCGATGGCAAACTGGTTGTTCCCCTCCACGAGCTTTCCATCCTTGAAGCCCAGGTAGAGAATCTTCTCCGTGTGCACGATCCGCCGGCCAAATTCGTCCTTCATCACGGCGAT
>DASZHO010000065.1:0-5898 GCA_035937795.1 Vicinamibacterales bacterium
AATGGCAAAGTTGTGCTCGGTGAATATGTGAACACTCATCTCGCGCGCACCACGGACGGCGGCGCGACGTGGAGCTTTGTGAAGGCGCTCAACGTCTCCGCCGACGCGACGTGCGAGCTCCCGGACGGAAAGGAAGTCGAGGGCGTGTGGCGCTACGAGGTTGCATCGCTCGTCCGCGATCCCGCCGACCCTGACACAAACCGCCGCTGGAAACTGTTTGTACAGCGCTACTTCTGGGAACGCGGCCACGACTCGCGGCCCGCTTACGGCTGGATCGTGATGCGCACCGCGGCGGTTCCCGCGGGCGAGTGGTCCGATGAGATCCCGCTTTTCGGCGCGGGACGAAATCCGCCCGCTCCCTACCACAAGACGCACGTGGATGTGGACGCGCTCGATGCGTCGTTGAAAAATACCATCACTTATACCGAGCCGGGCGCACTCGCGCATGGAGGCCGGCTGTACGTGTCTTTCACCGCGCTGAGCCCGAAGGTCGGACTCGGCGGCATCAGCGTCGGTTACACGATCATCCTGCTGGCTTCGGACGATCACGGCGCGTCGTGGAGGTTTGCCGGCACGCTGCTCACGGCGAAGGATGCGAATGACTTCGGCTACGAACACTTCGACGGCACCGCGCTGGCGCAGGAAGGAGCGCGCGTGTTCTTGCTCGCCGTGCCTGGCAGCCGCAAACCGTGGATGCACGACGGCACCGCGGTGTTTGAATTTGAATCGCTCGCCGGTGGAAAACTGCACCGTGATGCGAGCGGGCATCCGGTCATCGCGAACTACTTCGCGCCGCAGCCTGGCATCATGTCCGGTCCCGGCGCGGGCCAGGCGACGTATGATTCGGCGAACACGCGCGGCGGATTGATTTTTCCGCAATTTAATTGGCGCGCCTATCCAGAAGTCTTTCAAATCTGGCAAACGGGGCGGCGCATCGTGCCGGAGAAATGATCGCGCCGGAAAATCCGCGCAGGGCACGCGCGCGATGTTACGCCGAAATGCTCTCGGTTGGCTCGTCGTCGACGAATTGACGGTGCGACCAAGAGCACCATGCCGCGCGGCCTCGCGTGCGCGACAAACGGCGGACTGTGGAAAGAGGACGGCGCCACTTCGCCAATGAGACCCACACTAAAGAGGCTGTATCAAAACCTCGAACGGCACGCCTCGGTCAGCATGAAGAGAGCAATGTTGGCGTCGTTCAGCGACCGCGCGAACATGACCTTCTCGTTGAAAAGCCGAGGTCGGAAACCGTTCGCGAAGAACCCGGGCAAAAATCTTCGGCTAGACCTCGCGCTTCAGCCGTTGATCCTCGGCGCAGTACACCCTCCCCATGCCGCCCGCGCCCAGCGTGGCGTCGGTTTCGTACTGCGCGAGTTTCGCTCCCGGAGTCAGTTCATTAATCGTCCACTCAAATGACCAGATCACCAGATTCACCGACGCCCTGTCGGTGCAAGGCGTCGCAGGTCGTCGAAGAAGTTGAACACGAACACGACCTTGTCCTCCCGGGTCGTATTTTCCTGGGTGGCTCCTGACGCCGCCATCCGATCGCCATCGGGGTGAAGGTCGAAAGAGCGTTGCCGTGGCCGCGTCGGAAGAAATATGCTCGACCATTGGCGCGGCTGGTCGGCAAAGAACGAATCGCCCTCGACTTTGTAGGACGCGACCATCACACGGCCGTCTGTGGAACGGTAGAAGAGCTCCGGGCGACTCCGGGACCACGTTGGATTAGAGCCACCATCGCCGGAGATTTGCCACTTGCCGCCAGGACCCGGAAAGGGTCGCACGTACACCTGTCCCGTGCCCGATTCATTCGATTGATACGCAATCCATCGACCATCGGGTGAAAACATCGGCTCGGTTTCCGTGGCGGGCGTGCTCAGGAAGACAGTCGGCGCTCCGGGTTTCCATCCCGACGCGTCGTCTCCTTCCATCGGCAGGATCATCAAGTCTTCCTTGGTGTCGGGCCGCCCTTCGCTGAACGCGAGATATTTGCCGCTCGGATGCCAGGAGCCGGGAAGTTGCGGGTTCTTGCTGTCGGTCAAGCGCTGCGGGTCGCCGGCACCATCGGCGCGCTGCCAGTAGAGGTTGAGCGTGGACTTGTCAGCGCGGACGGAGCTGAACGTGATGCGGCGGCCGTCGGGCGTCCAGACCGGCTTCTGACTGGCACTGCGATCGAACGTCATACGCGTGGGGGCGTCGCGCGCCCAGTCGTAGACCCACACATCAGTGTTCGTCCCATCGGAGATGTCCATCGCGAGCCGCGAGCCGTTGGGCGAAAATTGAGGGTTGCTCCAGTCCGATGCCGCCGTCCGCAGGGTTGTGGTCTGGCCCTCCTTGTTCATCCAGACCATCGGAGCCGCCAGGCCACCGCTCTGGCCGGCGACGTAGACCAACGTGCCGTTCTGAGAAAACGCAACTTGCGCGCCTCCCGTCCTGTCGTTTGTCGCGACGCCCTCGAGAACAGGCACGGGCATACGCGTCACCTGCAGCCGCTCGGCATCGAAAGGGGCGCCAAACAAGATACCGTCGTGGATGTACACGAGATATCCGTTTGGAAGATAGCGCCCGTAATAGGCGCCCTTCTGCACGACCGTCCGAGATCCCAATGGAACCTGCTGCACGACCAGGCTGGCCGTCTCCCATGCCGAGCCGCTGTCGCTCGCGCTGTACAGGATGGCTCTGCCGCCGAGCGCCTGCGGCCAGCGATGCGAAATTTCGCCAGGCCCAAATGCGGTCGCTGGCACAGGATTCCCGCCGGCCGACGAGACACGCGACAGGACGCTATCGACTTCAGCCGCAAACACGATCGACCCATCGTCCGCCCACGTGCCCCCGCGTGGGTTTGCCGCGTTGGCGATTGTCACGACCGCGCCGCCGCTCACAGCAACCTTCTTCAGCTTCCCGGCGGCAAAGAAGGCGACCCAGTGGCCGTCCGGTGAATAGAAGGGACTGGAGGCGTTGTCGGTCCCTTGCAGCGCCATCGCCCGCAACTGATCGAGCCGGCGGACGAAGATCTGCGGAGTTGCGTTCGGTCCACTCGCGCCCACAAACGCGAACGTGGTCCCGTCGGGCGACAGGATGGCCCCTGATCCATAACTTGCCGCCGCTAACGTCGCGTCCGCACCCGGCACGGCGCTCAAGCGCACCGTCGCGGGAATCGGCACCGCTTGCCAGGGCGCCCACAGGGCCAGAACTGCGGCAACCGCGGCACAGGCCAGACCGGCCACCGCCCACGGCACCGTGCGTGACCACGTCGAGCTCGGCGCAGGTCCGGGTTGCGCGGCGGCCGTGGCCGACTCGGCATCAAATGCGCCTTCCAGCGCGAGACGCACATCGCCAATGTCTCGAATCCGCTGACGCGGGTCCTTGACCAGACAGCGGCGCAGATAGGTCCGCAGCGACGGAGAGAGGGTCGGAGGCAAGACGGTCCAGTCCGGGTCGCGGTCGATCACCCGCGCGAGCACGTGTGAGATGTCGTCGCCGGGAAAGGGCGGGCTCCCCGCCAGCATCTCGTACAGCACGCACCCGAACGCCCATACGTCGGCGCGTTTGTCGACGGACTTGCCCCGCGCTTGCTCGGGGCTCATGTAGGCCGCCGTGCCCAGAATGATTCCAGCCTGGGTGGCATGCATCGACAGCGTCGGCGAGTTCGTCACGTTCACGTTTGATGACGCCGACGGTTCGAACGCTTTCGCCAGCCCGAAGTCCAGCACCTTCACCGTGCCGTCGGCGCGTACTTTGATGTTCGCCGGCTTCAGATCGCGGTGAATAATCCCCTGCTCGTGCGCCGCTTCGAGTCCCTCCGCGATCTGCTTCGCAATGGGGAGGGCTTCGTCGATGGGAATCGCGCCCTGCGCGATCCGGTCGGCGACGGTCGGCCCCTCGACCAGTTCCATCACAAGGGCCTTCATGCCATCGGCATCTTCGAGGCCGTGAATCTGCGCGATGTGCGGATGATTTAGGGAAGCGAGGACTTCGGCTTCGCGCTGAAAGCGCGCCAGTCGGTCCGGGTCCGCCGCCAGCGAGGTCGGCAAGATCTTGATCGCGACCTGGCGCTTCAGCTTCGTGTCGGTCGCCCGATACACTTCCCCCATGCCGCCCGCGCCGATCTGAGCGGTGACTTCGTACGGGCCGAGGCGCGTGCCGGGGGAAAGAGCCATCGGTTGCTGACGAGGCACTGATTGTAGCGCCTCAGGCCTCGCTCCGAAGGCCGAACACGGCGAGACTTCTTTAGCCCGTTATCCAGGTCTTTCGCAGCGAGTGCCAGCAGATCAGCGCACAGCCGAGCGACAGGAAGGCCTCGTGGATGTCGGCTCGCTTGTCGTATCGAACGCGCAGGCGGCGAAATTGATTCAGCCAGGCGAACGTCCGCTTCACGACCCAGCGAAACTGACCGAGGCCACTCCCATGCGTCGTGCGACGCGCAGCCAGCAACGGGAGAATGTGGCGCACCCGCAGCCCTCGCCGGATCACCTCCGCGTCGTAGGCGCGGTCGGCCAGCACGCAGTCAGGACGACACCGTGGTCGTCCTCTCGCGCCCTGTAAAGGCGGAATCGCATCAACGAGCGGCAACGCTTCTTGCGAGTCGTGCCGGTTCGCGCCGGTCAAGCGGACGGCGAGTGGCACACCACGGCCGTCGCAGATCACATGGCGTTTGCTGCCTCGCTTGGCCCGATCGGTTGGATTTGGACCCGTCTGGCTTTCACCACATACTGCTCGCACGGAGCAACTATCCACGACCGCTCGCGACCAATCAATCTGGTCGTTTCGGGCGAGCCAATCCAACATCGCAAAGTGAATCAGATCCCACACCTTCGCCAGTTGCCAGTCGCGCAAGCGCCGCCAGTACGTCATGCCAGAACCGCAGCCGAGTTCCTGCGGCAGCATCTGCCACGGGATGCCGCTGCGAAGGACGAAGACAATGCCGGTGCACGCGCGATCAGAAACGCGCGGCCTTCCGCCGTTCGGCCGTCGTGGTGGACTCGGGAGGAACGGTTCGACGAGATCCCACAACGCATCCGGAAGCAGCGTGACGGCCATAGCCGCACACGTTACCGCGCTGCACGAGTGTCGACGTTTTTAGCAAAGGTGTGACCAAGGGAGGTTTTGTTACACGCTCTAATAATTCATCGCCTCAGCCGCTGACCGTGGCGATTGTGCAGCTCGCCGTGCAGCAGCTCGTCGTACCTTGCTCCTCGGTTCATCTTGACGGCGGCTGTCGCGGCTCATTGCTTCGTCCAAGCAGCATCAAGCTTCACAGATTACAACGGCGGCCGCCAAGGCGTACATCAGGCACTGCCGATCTGAAGAACGGATCGTCAGTCGGGAACGCAGGATCCTGAACGCGGACGACACGATGAACCGCCGGGTTATTCGTCCCTTCGCGACCACTCGTTATGCGGTAACATCGGCCCCACACGCCACCCATGACGCTGAACCCGGGCACCCGCCTTGGCTCCTACGAGATCACCTCTGCGCTCGGCGCCGGCGGTATGGGCGAGGTGTATCGCGCGCGCGATTCAAGACTCGGCCGCGAGGTCGCCATCAAGGTACTGCCGGAGCTGTTTGCCGCCGACCCTGAGCGTATCGCACGATTCGAACGCGAAGCGAAAACTCTAGCCGCGCTGAATCACCCGAACATCGCGCACATTCACGGCCTGGAAGTCTCGAATGGCGTGCGCGCGCTCGTGATGGAGCTGGTCGAAGGCCCCACGCTCGCCGATCGTATTGCGCAGGGTCGGATCCCGATCGCCGAGACGCTGCCGATGGCGAAGCAGATCACCGAGGCGCTCGAAGCGGCGCACGAGGCCGGGATCGTTCACCGGGATCTCAAGCCAGCGAACATCAAGGTCCGCGACGATGGCACGGTCAAGGTGCTGGACTTCGGGCTCGCGAGGG
>DASZHO010000066.1:0-2430 GCA_035937795.1 Vicinamibacterales bacterium
TCGTGCGCACCCTGCGGCCGGAGGTGACCCCGACGGTCTATCGCCGGCTCGTCACGCTGGCCGCGGAAGAAGCGCAAGTGGACTGGGGCGCGTTTGGGACCCTCCGCATCGGCCACGGCGTCCGGCCGCTCTCCGGCTTCGTGATGGTGCTGTCCTATTCGCGGGCCATCTCGGCGCTGTTCACGCTCGATCAGACGCTCGAGAGTTTTCTGCGCGGCCATGTCGACGCGTTTCATCACGGGTTTCTCGGCGTGGCGCGGACGCTGGTCTACGACAACCTCCGCAGTGCCGTGCTCGAACGCCAGGGCCGTGCGATTCGGTTCCAGCCCCGGCTGCTCGAACTCGCCGGCCACTATCACTTTGCCCTGCGCCCCTGTACGCCGGGCCGCGGCAATGAGAAGGGCAAGATCGAGCGCCAAATTCAATACCTCCGCCACGCGTTCTTTGCGGCGCGGACGTTTCGCGATGTCGACGATCTGAATGCCCAGTTTCGGCGCTGGCGCGACGAGATCGCGCATCAGCGCCGCCATCCCGACCAGCCGGATCACACCGTCGCGGAGGTGTTGGCGCAGGAGCAGCCGCGGCTCCTGCCGCTGCCGGCGCACCCGTTCGCCACCGCCGTCATGCGGGTCGTCGCCTCCGGCAAAACGCCCTACGTGCACTTCGACCGGAATAGCTATTCCATTCCGCATACGTATCGGCAGCAACCGCTCACCTTGATCGCGACGCCGACGACCGTGCGGCTGATCGTCGGGACGGACGAGGAAATCGCGTCGCACCCGCGGAGCTACGACACCGGCCAAACGATCGAGCAGGAGGACCATATCGCCGGGTTACTCGCCGCGACGCGTCAGGCGAATCCCTCCACCGCGCGCGACCGCCTGCGCCTCGCCGTGCCCGCCATCGCGACCCTGCTAGAGCGGCTAGCGGCGCGCGGCGAATCCCTCCGCGGCCACACCGCGCGGTTGCTGGCGCTGCTCGACGACTACGGCCGGCAAGAACTGACCGCCGCCGTGGCCCAGGCCCTCGAACGCGACGCGCTCGGCGCCGGAGCCATTGCGCATATTTTGGAAACCCGCCGCCGCCAGCGGGGCCAGAAACCGCCCATCCCCTTGGCGTTACCCGATCGGCCCGGCGTCCGGGATCTCGATCTGACGCCGCATTCCTTGGAGTCCTACGATGACCTCACCCGATTTGAACCCGACGACCCTGCCTGATCAGCTCCGGCACCTCGGCCTCGTCTACACCGCCGACGAGCTCAATGATCTCGTCGCCCGGGCGACGCAGAAACGCTGGAGCCCGATCGTCTTGCTCGAGCAGCTCGTCAAGGCCGAACTCGACGCGCAGGCGCGCCAGCGCGTCGAGCGTCGGCTGAAGGGCGCGCGCCTCCGCCGCTTCAAGATGCTGGCCGACTTCGAGTGGGACTGGCCCAAACAGATTCATCGGCCCACGGTCGACCGCGTCTTCACGCTCGACTTCCTGGCCAAAGGCGAGAACGTCATCTTTGTCGCGCCGCACGGCCTCGGGAAGACCCTGTTCGCGAAGAATCTCGTCCATCAGGCGATCCTGGCCGGGCACTCCGCCCGCTTTCTGACGGCGTCGGAGCTCTTACTCGATCTCAATGGGCAGGAGACCGCCCGCGCGCTCGAGCGGCGCCTCCGGAGTTACGCCAAACCCGCGTTGCTCGCCGTCGATGAAATCGGCTATCTCGGCTACGATGCCCACGCGGCGGACCTGCTGTTTCAAGTGGTCAGCCGCCGCTACGAACACCGATCCCTGGTCGTGACGACGAATTTGCCGTTCAAGCAATGGAACATGGTGTTTCCGAACGCGGCCTGTGCCGTGGCGCTCATTGATCGGCTCACCCATCATGCGGAGATTATTCCCATCGAGGGCGAGAGTTATCGGCTGCGCGAAGCGGAACTCGCCCAGCAGGCGCGTCGCGCCCCGGCTGAAGGCAACGACAGGAAGCGCCCCTCGAAGGCCTGACCCGCTATGCCCCAACACCTGACGCATCTCGACGCCATTCGCGCCAACGCGGTCCTCCAGCAACGTCTGGCCAAGTACCTCGTCCTCCAGTGCGTCCGCAATTCGCAGCTGGAGGACCTGCATGCCGGGATCGCCCCATCGTCGGCCACCGGCGATTATGCGGACGTGACGGTCACCAGCCCGTTTGGCTCGATTCCGTGGCCCCGGGTTTCCCGTTTCAATGATGAGGAAATGAAACAGCTGATGATCGACATCGTCGATCGCACGTACCAATTTCTCCACACGCTCTTCGATGACCACACAGGTGGCGAGCTCCTCGGTTGGCTCGCCGAACACGATCCCGCTCCAAAATGGAACGCTCCCACGATAGCTTGAGGCGACGTGATCACGGACGGCTCGAGAGGACGATCAACCTCGGTTCACATTTGCGCGTTTTCCAAT
>DASZHO010000067.1:0-36125 GCA_035937795.1 Vicinamibacterales bacterium
AGTCCTACAACCACGGGTTCTACTACCTTGACAGTGGAGAAGGATTCTGGAACAGCGGCCAGCAGAAAGAAGGCGCGCCAAACCTGGGATACAAGGTTCGCTACAAAGAAGGGTACTTTCCGGTGCCGCCGATGGACGCGCTGCAGGACATCCGCACCGAGATGGTCCTGATGATGGAGCAGATCGGGATCCACGTCGAAGTGCACCACCACGAAGTGGCCACAGCGGGCCAATGCGAAATCGACATGCGGTTCGACAAGCTCCTGACGATGGCCGACAAGCTGATGAAGTACAAGTACGTGATCAAGAACGTGGCCAGGAGGCACGGGAAGACCGCGACGCTGATGCCCAAGCCGATCTTCCAGGACAACGGGTCCGGCATGCACGTCCATCAGAGTCTCTGGAAAGGGAACAAGAACGTAATGTTTCAGGCCGGCACCTACGCCGACCTGAGCGAGACGGCGCTCCACTACATCGGCGGGATCCTGAAGCACGCCCCCGCCCTGCTGGCGTTCTGCGCGCCGACGACAAATTCGTATCGCCGGCTGGTGCCCGGGTACGAAGCGCCGATCAATCTGATCTACTCGCAGCGCAACCGCAGCGCAGCCGTCCGCATTCCAGCCTACTCGCGCAGCGAGAAGTCCAAGCGCATCGAGGTGCGATTCCCGGATCCATCCTGCAACGGCTACCTGGCCTTCAGCGCCATGCTGATGGCGGGGCTCGACGGCATCCAGAACAAGATCAAGCCAATCGGCCCGCTCGACAAGGACCTCTACGACCTCGAGCCGGAAGATCTCGCCAAGGTGCCGAAGGCGCCTGGCGACCTAAGCGAGGTGCTCGATGCGCTCGAAGAGGATCACGCGTTCCTACTGAAGGGCGACGTGTTCACCCAGGACGTCATCGATACCTGGATCGACTACAAGCGCACCAAGGAAGTCGACGCGATCCGCCTGCGGCCCCATCCGTGGGAGTTCGCGCTCTACTACGACATCTAGAATCGACTTCGGGCTCCGGACTCTGGGCTCCGGGACGTGCGCGTCCCGGGTCCCAAGCCCGGAGCCTGAAGCTTGAAGCCGTGAGCCCTCGGCCTTGAGCCCTGAGCCGTGGGCCTTGAGCCCTTGGCCCCGAGGCCTTGAGCCCCCCTGGTAGGATCCGCCTCAGTGCCCACGCCCTCCGATCTCTTTCTCTCGCCGGATCTGACGGAAGAGCAGGCGCGCGAATACCTGCGGTCCCTCGGGTTCCGCGAGCCCGCGGCCGCCGACGGGCACCTGCAGGCGATGGCCGAGGATGTCGTGATCAGGGAGGCGCTCGGACACATCGCGGGCGAGCTGCTGCCGGCGCTCGTCGAGTCGCCCGACCCGGATGCCGCGGTCGTGGGGTTCTCGCGGTATCTCGCCGCCAGAACCGGCCGGTCGATGTTTCTCGAGTACCTGGGCGATGATCCGCGCGCCATGCACGTGCTGACGTACGTGCTGGGTGCCTCGCCGTTCCTCAGCGAGATCCTGATCCGCAATCCGGAATACTTTCACTGGCTCGTTTCGCAGATCGAGCGGAGCGCGCCCGACCGCCGGGATCTCGATGACGAGATTCTCGCGATGTTGGCCAATATCGACGACCCGTCCGAGGCGCTCGATGCGGTGAAGCGATGGAAGCGGCGCGAGACGCTGCGGATTGCCACGCGCGACTTGCTCCGGCGCGAAACCGTCCAGACGGCCACCGCGCAGGTTTCCGATCTGGCGAGTGCCGTCGTCGATGCGGCGTTGAAGATCGTCACAGGCCGCCTGCTGGGGGCCGAATCGCGGGAAAGCGTCCCGGGGGCCTTTGCCGTGATCGGAATGGGCAAGCTGGGGGGCGGCGAGCTCAACTACAGCTCGGACATCGATTTGATGTACGTGTTCGACGCGGCCGACCCGGACGACGTGGCGGCGCGCGAGTTCTTTCAGCGCCTCGGAAAACGATTGACGGCGGCGTTGGGCGAGCACACCGCTGAAAGTTACCTGTATCGCGTGGACCTTCGGCTTCGCCCCGGAGGCGCCCGGGGCCCGATCGCGTATTCGATCGACGAATACGACGAGTACTACGCTTCCTGGGGCGAAACCTTCGAGCGGTTTGCGCTGATCAAGGCGCAGCCGATTGCCGGCGACCGGGAGCTCGGGCAGCGGTTTGTCGATCGCGTGCTGCCGTTTGTGTATCGCAAGTACCTGGATCGCGCGGCGCTCGAAGAGCTGTCGCGCTACAAGGCGCGAAGCGATCGCGCGCTGGGAGCCCGCGCGGACGATCGCAATGTGAAAGCCGGCCGCGGCGGCATCCGCGAAGTCGAGCTCTTCACCCAGGTGTTTCAGCTCACCTATGGCGGCCGGAATCCGTCGCTGCGCCAGCCGAACACGCTGGCCGCCCTCGACTCGCTCGTGAGGGCAGGGCTGGTCACCGATCAGGCTCGGCACGAGCTCACACATGCGTACGTATTTCTTCGGGCGGTCGAGCACCGCCTGCAACTCGTGCACGAGAGCCAGACCCACAGAATGTCGGACGCGGAGGTCGAGCTGGAGATCAGCGCGCGGCGCCTGGGCCTCGGATCCTCTGAAGATCTGCAAAAGCAGCTTGACGCGTACCGCGAGCGCGTGCACGAGATTTATCTCGGCTTGTTCGAGCACAGAAAGGACGCCGGCGGTTTCCAGGCGCGTGAGTGGTTTCGCATTCTCGGTCAGGACGTGTTGGAAGCCGACGCCGCCGCGTACCTGCGGGCTCAGGGGTTCCCCGATGGCCGCGCCGCGCTGGCGGCCATCATGGAAATGAATCAGCCCGGGGGCGGCCACGCCGCGCCCGCCGCTCGCAACGTGCTCGCCAATTTGCTCGCGGTGCTGATGCTGCGAATCGCCGCATGTGCGAGGCCGGAGCAGGTGCTGCACCGGCTCGAGCAGCTGGCGAGCGCGACCGGCAGCGCGACCCTCTTTTACCGCAGCCTTCTCGAGCACGAGGGCCTTCGCGAGATGGTCGTGTTGATGCTCGATTCGGGGGACCTGCCGGCGCAGCGGCTGATTCGATTTCCCGAGCTCCTCGATTCGCTGTTATTGCCGGACGAGGATGTCGACACGCTCGGCCGCAAGCTGGCGGCGGCGCTCGACAACCGGGGAGAGCTGGAGCCCGGCGAGCGCGCGCGGCAGGTGCGCCGGTTGAAGCAGCTCGAGGAGTTCAAGGTTGTCCGCGAGTGGCTGGCGGGCGGGTTGCTCGACACCCTGCAGGAAAAGCTGTCCGTGCTCGCCGAGTTGTGCGTGGAGCGCGCGGCGCGTTGGCACGTGCCTGGAACGGTCGAGCGCGACAGGTGGGCCGTGATGGCCCTCGGCAAGCTCGGCGGCATCGAGCTGGGCGTCCATTCGGACCTCGACCTGGTCGTCTTCTACGACGGCGATCCGGAGGACGCGCGCACGTTCGAGCAGTACCAGACGTTCGTCGAGGCCATGCAGCATTTCCTCGACCACCCGACCGCCGACGGCATCGTCTATCACGTCGACACCCGCCTCCGTCCCGAAGGCCGCAAGGGCGCGCTCGCCATTCCCGTCGAGATGTTCCGGCGGTATCTCGCGGGGCGCGCCGAGATTTGGGAGCGCCTGGCCTGGACGCGCTGCCGTCCGCTTGCGGCGCCGGCCGCCATCGCCGCGCGGATTCAGACTTTCGTCGACGACTTTGTCTACGCACCGTGGGACGTGTCGATACCCGGGTATATGAAAGACGTGCGCGCGCGTATGGAGCGTGAGATTGCGCAGGAAAGCGAGCGGCGGCTCCATTTCAAGGCCGGCAAGGGCGGGCTTGCCGACATCGACTTTGCCTTGCAGCTGATCCAGATTCGCGAGGGCCATCGCCGGTTCGAATTCCGTGTGGCCGGCACCCGGCGGTTGCTGGCGTCGCTCCCCCCCACGCCGTTCCTCACGTCGGTCGAAGCAGGCCGATTTCGCGAGGCGCATGTTTTTCTGCGAAGCCTCGAAATGATGGCGAGGATGGACGCTGACGCGAACGTGAGCTGGATCGCAGCCGACGCGGCAGTGCTGACACCGTTGGGCGTCCGGATGGGGTTCCCCGACCCCGCCGGCGAGCGGCTGCTCGAGCGCTACAGAGAGACGACGGCCGGAGTCCGGCAGATCTATCTGGCGGTCCTGGACCGGCTCACAAAATGATCGACGGTCGCCTCACGATTCCTTGCGCGAACGCGCGTTCGGAGCGCTCCCTCGCCGTCCCGGCGCCCGCGTAAACGCTCCCACAACGGGCCTCGCCAGTTCGGCGACATCGCCATAGTGCATGCACAACGCTTCGGTGTGCGTGCCCGCATTGAAGACCAGCTCCGGCTCTCCGACGAGGCATTCGTCCACGAACAGCCGGTGTCCGAGCGCAGCACCGAACGGAGGCATCGCGCCCACTTCGTAGTCCGGATACAGCTCGGCGATCTCCTCCTCACGTGCCAGACGAATCACCGTCGCATTGGCCAGCAGGCGGAGTTCTTCGAGATCCACCGTGTAATGTGCGGGCAGCACGGCCTGCAGTGGCTGGTCGTCGGCAATGCAGATGACCACTTTGGCCCAGCAGCGTCCGAAGACGTGCGAGACGGCCGCCTCTTCTTGAGCGGTGTAGGCAGGAGAGTGCTTGAAGCAGGTGTAAGGGACTCTTTCGCGCTTCAGGATCGCCACGATCGATGGGTTCAACGCCACGACAGCCTCCTCCTCAAACCGTCGGAAGCCTGGTGCGGCATCCCGGGCTTGGTTGTTGCCGGACGACGTGGAAGCGACGGACCTTCTTCGCGGACTGTGTGAGCCGATTAAATAGCATGAGCCATCAGTCCTCGTCCACAACTCTTTGCAGCCGCTTGTATTTCGCAGGTACAAGCTTGTACAAAGTTGCTCTGGTTCCGGCACTTGGATATACAATGCGAACCAGAAACCCTCGTCCTTAATCCGGCGGCGGCGGCGCAGTTGGTGTCTCGTGCTATCAATCAGCAGTGAGAGGTGCCATGAAAGTCAAGCCCCCGTATCCTGGGATTCGCGTTACTGCCAACGGCAACCAGCTCGTTTCCTACCATACCGAAACACGCATTGCGGATGCCGGCATTTTTTATCCAATTACCCCCTCGACCGAAGGCGGAGAGCTGTATCAGCAGGCGTTCGCTGAAGGTAAGTTGAACGTCTTCGGCGGCAACACGATCGCGGTGGAGGCCGAAGGAGAGCACGCCGCTCAGGGCGGTGCGATCGCCCACTCGGTCTGCGGCAAGCGCGTCGTGAACTACACGTCCGGTCAGGGCGTCGTCTACGGCGTCGAGCAGTATTACCACGCTCCCGGCAAGTGCTCGACGATGGTGCTGGAAGTCGCCGCGCGCGCGCTCACCAAGCACGCGCTGAACGTCCATTGTGGCCACGACGACGTCTACGGCGCGCTCGACACGGGATGGATCATCCTGTTTGGCAAGGATGCCCAGCAGGCCGCGGACCAGGCGCTCGTCCTGCGGCGGGTGACCGAACTCAGCCTCACACCCGGAATGAACGTGATGGACGGCTTCCTCACGTCACATCTGGAGCGGACTTTCTACAAGCACGAGTCGGAGCTGATTCGCCGGTACCTCGGCGCGCCCGAGGACATCATCGATTGTCCGACCGAGAGCCAGCGCGTCCTCTTTGGACCCAGTCGCCGCCGCGTGCCGAAGATGATCGACCTCACCAACCCGGTCCTTCTCGGGCCGGTGCAGAACCAAGAGCACTACATGCAGGGCGTCATCGCCCGGCGGAACAATTTCGTCGAGCCGATCCTCGACTTCCTCGAGGCAGCCTGGGAGGACTTTGGCAAATTGACGGGCCGCTACTACGGCCTGATCAGCCAGTACAAAACCGAGGATGCCGATACGGTGTTTGTCTCGCTCGGGTCGGCCGCGGAGAACATCGAGGCGGCGGTCGACTACCTGCGCGAGACCCGCGGCGCGAAGGTCGGTTCGATTCATCCGAACGTCTTCCGCCCATTCCCCGAGGCCGCCATCGTCAAAGCGCTCGCGGGGAAGAAAAACGTCATCATCCTCGAGCGCACCGACGAGCCGCTGGCGGGCGACAACCCGATGGGACGCGACATCCGGACGGCGCTGAACAAGGCGCTGATGGGAGAGGCAGGTGTTCCCGCCATCACGATGGATCAGCTGCCGCGCCTCTTCGCCGGCGTGTACGGTCTCGGGTCGCGCGATTTCCGGCCGGAGCACACGATTGGAGCGTACGAATTCGCCATCGGTCAACGCAAGCGCAAGGATGGAAAGAGCGCGGACGAAGGTGTGCGGTTCATCTCGCTCGGGATCGATCACCCTTACGAAGTCAAGTCCGACGACGCGCCCTCGCTGCTTCCTGAAGGAGCGATCGCGGTGCGGTTCCATTCCGTTGGCGGATGGGGCGCGATCACGACGGGGAAGAACCTCGGCGCGATCATCGGCGACCTCAACGATCTGCTCTACGACCGCGACAAGGTCGTCGACGAATTTGGCAATCCAAAAGAGATTATCCACGTCAGCGCGAATCCCAAGTACGGATCCGAAAAGAAAGGCGCGCCGACCGCCTACTTCATGGTTGCCGCCCCCGAGCGAATCCGGGTGAACTGCGACCTGCTTCACGCCAACGTCGTGCTCTGTTGCGACCCCAAGGCGTTCACACACTGCAATCCGCTCGATGGCATGCAGCAGGGCGGCTGTCTCGTGTGGGAGTCCGATGAGGAAGGCGAGCAAGCGTGGGAGCGGCTGCCGTTGTGGGCCCGCCAGGAGATCATCAAGAAGAAGATCCGCGTCTTCACCCTGCCGGGATTCGAGATCGCACGAAAGGCCACCGACCGCGGCGACCTTCAACTGCGCATGCAGGGCAACGCGTTCCTGGGCGCGTTTTTCGCGGTGTCACCGCTGCTCCAGGAGTTCCGCATTCCGCAGGAACAGTTCCACGAGGTCGTGCACAAGCAGTACGTGAAGAAGTTCGGACGGTTGGGCGAGGCCGTCGTGAAGTCCAACATGGAAGTCATGACGCAGGGCTTCGATCGCGTGCGGGAGATCCCGATCGGCGACCTCGAGGCGGCCGATCGGTCCACCATGCGTGGAAAAGCCCTTCTGCCTGTCGTACATGAAGGCAACGGTGAAGGCTGCGGCTGCCGATCGCACCCCGTTCCCGAGGGCCAGCCAGAACGGACGCCGCTCACGCAGATCGCGGAATTCGATAGTTTGTTCCGTTCGAAGTTTGGGTACAACCAGCCGGCCAATGCCTACGCGTCGCTCGGCATCATGGCCGCCGGCAGCGGCGACACGGCGTCGAAGTACGTCGCCCGCCGGGAGACGCCGCTCTACATCGCCGAAAACTGCACGCAGTGTATGGAATGCATTGCTGTCTGCCCAGACACGGCGCTGCCCAACTGCTCGCAGGACCTGGGGACCGTGCTTCGGACGGCCGTCACCAACTACGTGACCGATGCCGGCGAACGGCAGAAGATGTTCCGGTCGCTGCCGGAGATCGAGAAGCGCACCAGGGAATTGATGCGCGATGCGGTGGCGAAGAACGCGAAGACCCCGCTCCAGGACCTCATCCGCGACGTGACGAACGTCGTCGATGGGTTCTCGCCGGAGGCCAAGAGCCAGTTCTTCGAGGTGCTCGACAAGGTGCCGCTGGCCTACCAGAAGACGAACGCGATTTTCGCGACACCGGAGAAGAAGACGCCGGGCGCGGGCGGTGTGTTCTCCATCTTCGTCTCCGATCTGTGCAAAGGGTGCGCGGCGTGTGTGACCGCGTGCGGCGAGCACATGGCGCTGAAGATGGTGCAGGAAACCGAGCAGGTCAACGCCGAGCACGAGACCGGCACGAAGTTCCTCGACCTCCTGCCAGACACATCTCAGAAGTACCTCGGCCTCTATAACGATACGCGGCCGCAGGATTCCAAGACCGCGACCCTGCGCAATATGCTGATGGTGCGCCGGAACTACGACGCGCTCGTGTCGGGTGATGGCGCGTGCGCCGGGTGCGGCGAGAAGAGCATCCTCAAGGCGATCACTTCGGTCACCGAAGCCTACATGCGTCCGCTCTTCCACGCGAAGGCGGATCGCTTCCGCGCCAAGGCCGACGAGCTGGACCGAGCGGGTGTCGGCAGGCTGGCTGCCTTGAAGGAGCGGAGTCCCGAGGAGTACGAACTGTTCCGCCAGGCCGTCGCCCACCTGCTCATGGCGCTGGGCGGCGAGGACGATAAGGACACGAAGGCCCGCATGGCCGCGCACGGCCCCATTTCGGATTCGGACATTATCGGCGCGATAACCGCCGTGATGCGTCAGGAGGCCTTCAATCACAAGAACCTTCAGGCCATCGATGGCCGGCTTCCCAACGGGATGTCCGTGATGGCCATGGCGGCGCATACCGGATGCAACACGGTGTACGGCTCGACGCCGTCGAACAACCCGCATCCGTATCCGTGGATGAACTCGCTCTTCCAGGACGGCATCACCGTCGGTTGGCTGCTCGGCGAGAGCTTCATCGTCGATCACGGCCGCCGATCGGTCATTCCCGAGCGCCTTGCCGATGCGCTGATGCACCGCGAGAAGGACGTGATCAATCCGCGTGAATTCTACGAATACGTCCACTTCAGCGACGCCGTGATGACCGACCAGGAGATCCTCGAGCTGCCGAAGGCGTGGGTGGTCGGCGGCGACGGCGGCATGGGCGATATCGGGTATCAGAACACCTCGAAGGTGATCCTCCAGAACCGGCCGAACGTGAAGGCGCTCATGCTGGATACGCAGGTGTATTCCAACACCGGCGGCCAGAATTCGGATTCGACGCCGATGCTCGGTGGCAACGACATGAACGTCTTCGGGACCGCCACCCAGGGCAAGAACGTCGAGAAGAAGACCGTCGCCGAGACGTTCCTGGCGGGCCATGGGTCGCCGTTCATCGCGCAGGTCTCCATTGCCAATGCGCCGAAGCTGTACAAGGCGATCCTTGACGGGCTCGAGTACCGTGGCACGGCCTTCTTCCAGTGCTTCACCACCTGCCAGCCCGAGCACGGCGTTGCCGATGACATGGCGCTGACCCAGGCCCAGCGCGTCCGCGATTCGCGCGGCGGGCCGGAGTTCGTGTTCAACCCGAGGATGGGTGAAACGTATCAGGAAGCGCTCGATGTGAAGGGCAATCCCTCGATGGAAGCGGATTGGTACGAGACGAAGTTCAAGGTCACCAACGAGCCGTATCGCTATACCGTGGCTCACTGGTGCGCGACCGAGGCACGGTTCCGGAATCATCTCAAGAAAATCAAGAAAGACGACGCGGACAAGCTCATCCCGCTCGAGAACATGCTGGTCCGCATCACCCAGCAGGATGTGGTGTACCGGCGGTACCTCGTTCCCGATCACCGCTCGTACGTCCCTGACTTCGGTGTCTACATCAAAGTGCAGGGTCCCAGGGATGTTGAATACCGGTCGCTCTCGCGCCAGCTGGTGCTGTTCTGCGTCGAGCGCCGCAAAGCCTGGCGGATGCTGCAGAGCAAGGCCGGCGTCGAGAACCGGGAATACAAGGCTCAGCGCTCGATTCTGGCCGACGTGGATGCCGGCAGAATTTCCAAAGAGGAGCTCTTCACCCGCGCCGAGGAACTGATGAAGGAGCGCTTGAAGAGTGATCCCGCTCGTCCGGCGTCGCACGCTCCCGCGCCGCGTCCGATCGTGACCGCTCCTCCGGCCGCGCCGGCCGCGGTGACGCAGAACGTGAGCGCGCCGGCAAAACAACCTCCGGCCGTGGCGCCGTAACGCAAAGCGCCGAGGGCGGCGCGAGCGTGGAGCGGGGCGCGGAACGGGCCGCGGAACGGGGCGGAGGGGCCTCCGCGACTAAAAGAAGACTGGGGCGGAGGGGCCCGCCCGCGACTAAAAAAAAGCAGAGCCGCAAGCGGGCGTGGAGCGGGGCGAGGGGCCCCCGCGACTAAAAGAAGACCGGGGCGGAGGGGCCCGCCCGCGACTAAAAAAGGACTGGTGGCCATGAAGCGGAGCGCGAGCGCGATCTGGAACGGCGGGCTGAAAAGCGGGAAAGGCACGGTGTCGACCGAGAGCGGCGTGCTGTCGGCCGTCCCGTACAACTTCAATATGCGGTTCGAAAACGAGAAGGGCACGAACCCTGAGGAGTTGGTCGCCGCGGCGCACGCCGCCTGCTTTTCAATGGCACTTTCGCTCTTTCTGGGAGAGGCTGGGATGACGGCGGAAAGCATCGACACCAAGGCTACCGTCAGCCTGGATCAGGTCGCGGGCGGATTCGCCGTCACGTCGAGCCACCTGGAGACCACCGTCAAGATCCCGAACGCTGACCAGGCCGCCTTCCAGAAGGCCGTCGACACGGCGAAGAGCGGGTGTCCCATCTCCAAGCTGTTGAACGCCAAAATCACGATGGACGCGAAACTCGTCTAACCCCGGAGGACGATCATGTCTGACACGGTGGCGGCACTCCTGCGGCACAAAGGGAATCGCGTCTGGTCGGCGAGCCCCGACGATTCGGTGTTGCAGGCGATTGCCTTGATGGCCGACAAAGGCGTCGGCGCATTGGTGGTCCTGCAAGGCGAGGCTGTGGTCGGAATGATTTCCGAGCGGGATTACGCGCGCAAAGTCGTTTTGCAGGGCCGCTCGTCAAAAGACACGCTGGTCAGCGACATCATGACAAGCCCCGTCTGTTCTGTCGGTCCGGAGCACACCATCGACGAGTGCATGAGACTCGTGACGGCGGAGCGGATCCGTCATCTTCCGGTCGTCGAGAGTGGGAAGGTTGTCGGAATGGTGTCAATCGGGGATCTGGTCAGAAGGCTTGTGTCAATCCAGGGCGAGACCATCCAGTATCTACACGAATACATCGCCGGCCCGCACTCGGTTCACCGCAATCACTAGCGGGCTAGTTCTTGAACCTGCGGTAGTCGATCGCGTACTTGCGCACCTGGTAGTTGATGATGCGTTCGGTGGTGTTCAGCAGGCGCGCGGCCTTGGCGCGGTTGCCGCGCGTGGTTTTCAACGCGTCCTGGATCAGATCCTTCTCGTAGGCCGCCACCGCGTCCTTCAGTGACACCCGCGTGACCGTCCCGGAGGCTTCGGCGGTCTGCAGCGTCGGCGGCAGATGGTGCGCGTGTATCACGTGGCCGTCGCACACCAGCACTCCCCGCTCGAGCGTGTTCTCCAGCTCGCGCACGTTCCCCGGCCAGTGATAGCTCATCAGCATGTCGATGGCGGGCGTCGAGATGCGCTTGATGGCCTTGTTGTGCGTGCGCGAAAACTGCTCGAGAAAATGGTCGGCCAGCAGCAGCAGATCGGTCTTCCGCTCGCGGAGCGGCGGCACGAAGATCGTGAAGACGTTCAGTCGGTAGTAGAGATCCTCCCTGAACGTCCCATCCTGGATCGCTTTTTCGAGATCCTTGTTCGTCGCGGTGACCAGCCGCACGTTGGTCTTGAGGGTCTCGGTACCGCCGAGGCGCTCGTACTCCCGCTCCTGGATGACCCGCAGGAGCTTGACCTGCGTGCCCAGGTTGATGTCGCCGATCTCGTCGAGGAACAGCGTGCCACCCTCGGCCAGCTCGAAGCGACCCTTCTTGCGCTGCTGCGCGCCGGTGAATGCGCCCTTTTCGTACCCGAAGAGCTCGGACTCGATCAGGCTTTCGGGCAGCGCCGCGCAGCTCACCTTCACGAACGGCTTGTTCGCGCGCAGCGAGTTGTAGTGGAGCGCGTGGGCGATCAGTTCCTTGCCGGTGCCCGACTCACCGCGAATCAGGACGGTCGTCATCGTGCGCGCCACCTGCGACACCTGCTCGCAGATCTGACGCATCGGACCGCTGGTGCCGAGCAGGTTCGAGAAGTCGTACCGCTCCTTCAGCTCCTGGCGGAGATGGGTGTTCTCGTCCAGCAGGCGTTTGCGCTCGCCGTCGATCAGCCGCTGCACTTTCACCGCCTGAGAAATCATCGATGCGACGACGCCGAGAAATTTCTGCGTGCGGTCGTAGTCGCGCTCGGGCTTGAACCGGAAGTCGACGCCGAGCGCCCCTACGGCCTTGCGGTTCAGCATGACGGGAACGCAGATGAAGCTGAGCTCCTGCTGCGGAAGCTCGCTGCGCTTGGCGGCGCGGTTCAGGAACATCGGCTCGCGGCTGATCTGCGGGACGACGATCGATTTGCCGCTTTGCACGACGCGGCCGGTGATGCCTTCGCCGAGCTGGTAGCTCACGCGATAGTTAGGGGCGTCCAGGCCGTCGGACGCTTCCACCTGCAGCTGGCCCGTATCTTCGTCGAGCATGACGACGCTGCTGCGCACGGCGCCGTGATGGCGGCCGAGCACCTCGAGCACGCGGTGGAGCGCCGCCTTCAAATCGATGGTGCCCGTCAGCGCCTGGCTGGTGTCGAGGAGCGTCGCCAGGCGCCGGACTTCGCTCGTGTGCGTTTCCGGCTCGGTGCGCGACGCGGTGCGGGCGGTGGTCGGCATAATGAAGATCTGACAATTATGTAAGACGAAAGTATTGGAACCACATGATTGTTACCCAGCCGGCGGGTGGAGATCAAGCGCGAAAGGTGCCCGGACCTTCTATAATCGCCACAGAGTGCCCGCCTTCGAGACTCTCGACCCCGAGCTGCGGGGCGTGCTCGGCAAACGTATCCGCGAGCTCGGGCTGAAGCTCGAGGGGTCGCCGGTCGAGCCCTACGTCCGCCAGCTCTACCGCGAGCTCGAGCGCCGCGGGTTCCGCAAATTCCGTCCGGTCTGCTATCTCACCGACGAGTGGGGCTGCCCCGACATGCAGCCGATTCTCGGCATCCCCTTCTATCTGGCCGACCCGAATCTGGGCAGGCTCGAGCGCGCCATCGACGATCTGGAGGACGGCCGCGAGATCATGCGATACATGCGGCACGAGGCGGGGCACGTGTTCAACTACGCCTACCGGCTGTACACGCGCGCCGACTGGCGCGCGATCTTCGGCCCGTTCGACCGGCCGTACCGCGACCGGTACCGGCCCATCCCGTTCAGCCGCAACTACGTCCGCCACATCGAAGGCTGGTACGCCCAGAAGCATCCCGACGAGGATTTCGCCGAAACGTTTGCCGTGTGGGTCACTCCCGGCAGCGCGTGGAGGCGCCGATACAAAGGATGGCCGGCGATGCGCAAGCTCCGGTACGTCGATCGGATGGCCCGCACCTTTGCCGACCAGGATCCAATCGTCCGCACCGGCGAGGTCGACATCACCGTCGACGACATGCGCCTCACCGTGGCACAGTTCTACGCGCGTGCGGAGAAAGAGCGCGACACGCGGATCGATCTCGCGATGGATGCGCACCTGTCCGAAATCTTCCTCAACCGCAAGCCGCGCGAAGGGCGGCCCGCGGCGGCCATCGTCACCAAATACCGGCGCGACCTCATCGACAAGATCACGTACTGGACCGGGGTGCGCCGGCCCGTCGTGCGCGGCCTGGTCGAAGCGATTTGCCGGAACTGCGAGCGGCTGAAGTTGTGGGGGGAAATCGGGCGCGAGCCGGCGTATCTGGTCGAGCTCACGGCGTTCGGCACCACGCTGGCGATGAACTTCCTGCAGCGCGGGAATTTTACGCCCGATAAACGGCCGGGCAAAAAAACGGGTTGATGGCGGGCAAGCTGAAAATCGCCGTCCTCTACGACCGGTGGGAGCCGGAAGAGGAGGGGTCCGCCAACGGGAAAGCTCCGCTGGTGCGCACCCTCGACCGGAAGGAAGTGGAAGAAGAGGTGTTCGACGCGCTCGCCAAGCTCGGCCACGAGCTCGCGCTGCACAAGCTCGACGGCTCGTTGAAGAGCCTGCACGCGGTCGCGCGGCTCGATTGCGATCTGATCTTCAATCTCAGCGAATCCTTCGCGGGCAACAATACCGCCGACTACAACATCGCCGCCTATCTGGAGCTGGTGGGCAAGCGGTTCACCGGCGCCGGCAGCCACGGCTTGATGCTGGCGCAGGACAAGAGCGTCGCGAAGAAAATCTTCGCCTTTCACGGGATCCACAGCCCTGTCTTCGCGCGCTCGTTCCGCGGACGCCTGGCGTTTTCGGACGAGCTGCACTTTCCCGTCATCGTGAAGCCGATGCGCGAGGACGGCTCCATCGGTATCGAGCTCAACGCGGTGGTCTCGTCGATCAAGGAACTGATGGAGAGAATCGACTGGCTGCACGAGCAGTTCGACGCGCCGATCCTGATCGAGGAGTATGTCGACGGCCGCGAGATGTACGTCGGCGTGCTGGGCAACGAGACGCCCGAGGCGCTCCCGGTGATCGAGCTCGATCTTTCCCACCTGCCCGAGGGAACGCCGAAAATTGCGGCGGCCGAGGTCAAGTGGGGGAAAGGCACGAAGGCCTATCGCGACGCGAAATCCATCGTCGCGAGCGATCTCTCTGAAGACACCACCACCTTGCTTCAGCAGACAGCCATCGCCGCCTATCAGGCGCTCGAGCTCCGCGATTACGGCCGCGTTGACATGCGGCTCAAGCCCGACGGCGCCGTGGCGGTGATCGAAGTGAACCCGAACCCATGGCTCGCCTCGCGCGCCGAGCTCGCACAGGCCGCGCGCAAGGCGGGGCGCACCTATACGCAGCTGCTGGATGAGATCGTCGGCCTCGCCATGGCCAGGTACTCGCCATGAACCGCGATCATCATGTGTTGTGGTCGGTCTCCAGCGGCGAGACGACGACGGAGTGCGTGATGGTAAGCTGCTGTACGGGAGCCGAGCTGCAGGTGCTTCGATCCGGCGATGTCGGCGGCGGGCAGATCGTGCTGCGCGAGCTGTATCCCGACAGAGATTCGCTCTACGAGCGCGCCCGCGAGCTGCGACTCGAGCTGGAAAGAGACCGCGAGTCGCTGTTGCCGCCGCGCAGCTGAGAAACGCTCCCGGCCCTGCTTTTACTCTCGACTCTCGACTCTCGACTCTCGACTTTCGACTTTCGACTTTTGACTTTTGACTTTCGACTTTCCACTTTTCACTTTTCACTTTTCACCGAAGTAACCATGCTCGACCTCGCAGAGCTGTTCGTTCCCGGTGGGGTTCCCTTTCTTGTCCTCTCGCTGATTTTCGGAACACTGTTGCTGTACCGCCGGAAAGACGGCGGCCGCGTCGGCCGGTTGTGGATCACGGGCGTCACGCTGTTCTACTGGATCGCGAGCACGCCGGCGACGGCCTCCGCCCTGATCCGGTTGCTGACCCCCGACTACCCTCCGGTGGAGACGCGGGCGCAAGCTCGCGGCGCAGCCGCCGTGGTGGTGCTCGGCGCCGGCATGGATCTGTATGTCTCGCGAGGAGATGAGTTCGCAGCCTCGGTGCGCGAAGACGCGCTGCGGATGATGGAGGCGTCACGCGTCTATCACGTGCTCGATCGCCCGTTCGTGGTCGTGACGGGCGGCAACGGATCCGAGCGCTATTCGGAGGCCGGACGCATGGCGGCTGAGCTGGAGGCCATGGGTGTACCGGCCGATCGGATCGTCGAGGAAGCCAGGGCTACCAACACGTTCGACCACGCCAGATATGTGCCGCCGCTGTTGCAGGCGCGGCACGTGGGGCAGTTCGTGCTGGTGACCTCGCGCCAGCACATCGACCGCGCCCTGCGCGTGTTTCGCAAGGCAGGATTCGATCCGGTACCGTCGAGCCCCGAACTCGGTCTGAACCCCGTCGGTCTGCACCGCCTCGGCCGGGTACAGACTTTTCTTCCTTCGCGCATGGCGCTGCTCGCGAGCGAGGAGCTCGTCCATGACAAGCTGGGCCTGGTGTATTACTGGCTCCGTGGCTGGATCTGACCTCGTTCACTCGGGACCGCTCGTCCGCAGCCGCGCCTGATGGGGCAGCAGGATCGTAAAGATCGCGCCGCCCCGCGGCCTGTTGCCCGCTTGGACGTGGCCGCCGTGCAGCTCCACCAGGTGTTTCACGATCGAAAGGCCCAGCCCGGTGCCGCCAGGATCCCGCGAGCGCGATTTGTCCACGCGATAAAAACGTTCGAACACACGGTTCAATTCCGATTCAGGAAGCCCGGGTCCGTCGTCGGCCACCGTCAGCCCGACCGATTGTCCTTCGACGTGCGCCGCCAGCTCGATGCGGCCGCCCTCGGGCGAGTAGTTCACCGCGTTTTCAACCAGGTTCCGAAGCGCGTCGTGCAGCTTGATCGGGTCGACCTGCAGAACGCATGCGTCGGACGCGACGTTGATGTCGATGCGCACCTTCTGGCGTTCGATGGGCGCCGCCAGATCTGAAACGACCGACCGGAACAGCGACTCCACGTCGCAGCGGCTCGGCTCCGCGGTTTCCTGCTGCGCGTCGAGCCGCGCGAGCCGGAGCAAATCGCGCACGAGCCGCTCCATTCGTCCGGCGTGCCGCTCGATCACCTCGAGGAACTTGCGCTGGGTGGGGTTGGCCGACTCTTCCATCAGCGCTTCGACGTACCCTCGCACCGCCGTGAGGGGAGTGCGCAGCTCGTGTGAGACGTTGGCCACGAAATCGCGCCGCACGCGGTCGGCCCGCCGCGGCTCGGTAATGTCGTGCAGCACCAGCACCGCGCCTTCGCTGTGTTCGCTGGCGGGAGTGGCCTGCGCGCTGAAGATCCGGCTGCCAATCGGCACCTCGATCGCATCAGGGCGCTCTCCTCGCAGCGCCGCGCCGAGCTGCTGAACGATGGCGGGGTGGCGGACCGATTCGAGGTAATGCCGCGTCAGGGCCGTGTCTTCCAGATTCAACATCCGCCGCGCCGCGTCATTGATGAGGCGAAGGCGGCCGGACGCATCGACGACGAGGACCCCTTCCACCATTCCAGACAGGATGGCTTCGGTGCGCGCCCGGTCGGTCGTGAGCTCGTCGATTCTCTGTTCCGCTTGATGCAGCGACTGCGCGGCGGCCGACTGGAGCGCGCCGGTGCGATGATCGAAGGCCGAAGAGACCAGCCAGCCGCAGAAGATTGCCGCCACCGCAACGCCCAGCCACATCGCGGCGCCGGCGTGGGCGAGGACCAACGCCAACGTAGCCGGTACGAACACGGCCAGGAAGATCCGCGCGCGAAAACCGCCGGGCATTATGGGTCGAGCAGCTTGTAGCCGAACTGCTGAACGGTGACCAGCGCCTTCTCGAGGAACGGCAACTTTTCTCTCAACCGGCGCACGTGCACGTCCACGGTGCGCGTTTCGCCGGGATATTGATAGTCCCACACGTCCGACAGCAGGCGGTCGCGAGAGAGCACGCGCCCGCGGTGCTCCATCAGGTATTGCAGCAACAGAAACTCTTTGGCGGTCAGACGCACCTGTTCACCGCCGTTCGACACCGTGTGTTGCTCGAGATCCACCAGGATGGGGCCGCATTGCAGCACCCGCGTCTTCGACGCCGGTGGCGCCGTGCGGCGCAGCAGCGCCCGCGCGCGCGCCATCAGTTCGTTGGGGCTGAACGGCTTCACGATGTAATCGTCCGCCCCCACGTCCAGGCCCAAAATGCGCTCCGATTCCTCGCCGCGCGCCGTCAGCATGATGATCGCCAGCCCGGCCGTCTTGTTGTCGAGCCGCAGGGCTCGGCACACCTCCAGCCCATTCAGCCCGGGCAGCATCAGGTCGAGAATCACCAGGTCCGGCAGCGACTCCCGGGCTCGCGCGATCGCCCGGCCCCCGTCCGGAATCGTCTCGACCGCGTAGCCGGTTTTTTCAAGGTAATGGGTAATCAGAGCCGCGATATCGTGGTCGTCTTCCACGATCAGGACCTTCAGCGCCGCGGGCATGTGAAGAAAAGTATAGCGGGTCGCATCCGTGTCGGTAATTGTCTGACACGTCCGCACTTACGATTTTGGACGCACCGGCAACGGCCTATGGAAGGGGGGCCAATCGGCCGACAACTGGGGTAGATGGGCTGGCTTGCGTTCGGCGCCGCATATTCGATTGGCTATGCCCTTGTAGGGGCCTACCTCCGTCAGTATTCCGGGCTTCTCCCCTGGTTTCGCATGGTTGCACTGGTGATTCCGCCCATGGTGGGCGTGGCCGTCATCGTGCGGCGGCGTCATGTCTGGGTCGGCTGCCAGTGGCTGTTCTGGGCCAGCCTTGCGTTCGGCCTGGTGATGTCGGCCATCGGAGTTGTCGGCTGGTCGCTCGATGAGATGCTGCTCGGCACGAGCACGTCGTGGCTGGGATGGCATGCGGTGTTTGCGCTCTTTGGTGCGGTGGCGCCCCTGTTGGCCCTCCTGGCGCAGCCGCACCGCGGCGTTCGCGACAAAGTCACCGCCACGACGGCCGTCGACATCGCAAGCATCGCCGTCCTGACCGGCTTTCTCTATTCACACTTCGTCGTCGTTTCCGACGCGACGGGCGGCGCATCGCCTTCGGGATCGCTGCTCCTGCTGTCCGAGCTGCAGCAATTTCTCGTCTGCGTGGGAATGATCGCGGCGACCTTCGTCGCTTCCGATCCAGCCTGGCGGCGGACCTACCGGCGTCTTGCCATCGGGCTGGTAATCAGTTTTGTGACGCTGACGCTGAGCAATGCCGAGATCTGGCAGGGCTTCTACCAGACCGCGTCGCTCGGCGACGTCATGTGGATTCTGCCGTTTGCGTTCTATCCCTGGGCGGCGTCGGACGCGCCCGCGTCGATCATCTCGCCAATCGACCTCGACGAGCTCGAAGGCGTGCCCATCAGGCCGTCGCGGCCGTGGGTGATTTTTGGCGGCCTGGCACTGCTGCCGCTGATCGATTACGGACTCCGCCGCGCGTCGCCTCCCGGGCCGATGGACAACGTTCAGGACCTGTCGACCGCGGTGGCCGTCGTTTCGGTGCTGCCGCTGCTGCTGGCGCGGCTTGCCGTGGAACGTGCGGAGCTGCGGCAGGTGGATGCGAAGCTGCGTCTGATGGGCGCGGCCGTGGAAGAGGCCGGCGAGCTGATTTTGATCGTCTCGGCGGAATGCCGCGTGCGGCACGCCAACCGCGCGTTCATCGACGCCGTCGGCTACACCCTCGGTGAACTGATCGATCAGCCGCCGAGCGTGCTCCTCGCGCCGGAATCTCTGCCGAGGATCGATGAGATCACGAAGCTGACACAGGGGCAGGTTTGGGCCGGCACGATCGTGCACAAACGCCGCGACGGCTCGACGTTTCAGGCCGCGTGCACGATCGTGCCTCTCACGAACGAGCAGGGCGGCATCACCCACTACGTCTGGATGGAGCGCGATATCACCGAAGAGCTGAGGATGCGCGGGCAGCTGATTCACAGCGAGCGGCTGTCGGCGGTCGGTCAGTTGGTGTCCGGCGTTGCGCACGAGCTGAACAACCCGCTGCAGTCAATCCTCGGATTCACCGAGCTCCTGATCGACGCCGAAGATCGTCCCGAGCTGCGCCGCGACCTGGAGCAGGTGCGCTCGGAAGCCATTCGTGCGGGCAAGATCGTCCGCAACCTGCTCGCGTTCGTCCGCCGGTCGTCGACCGAGCGCGCCACCGCCAGCGTCACCGACATCGTCAAGACCACCCTCGCCCTGCGATCGTATGAATTCGGAGTCGCGAACATCCGGCTGTTTGAGAGTTACGCCGACGGGCTCCCCTCGGTCGTGGTGAACCCCGAAGAAATCCAGCAGGTGATTTTGAATCTCATCATGAACGCCGAACAGGCCATGCGCGCGGCGCATCGCGGCGGGACCTTGACCGTGACGACCAACCGCAACGACGGCATGGTGACCATCGAAATCCGCGACAATGGGCCCGGCGTGCCGGCCGCCCTGTCCGGCCGCGTCTTCGAGCCGTTCTTTTCGACGAAAGAAGTGGGCGAGGGCACGGGCCTCGGCCTCTCAATCGCGATGGGCATCGCCGAGGCGCACGGTGGCTCTCTCACGCTGATCCCGACCGACGTGGGCGCGTGCTTCCGGCTATCGCTTCCCTGCCCGCCCGAAGCGGATCAGGGCGCCAACCTCGTGTCGGTCTCCGCCCGTCGCTAGTCCTACGCGTCGCATTTTCTTCAGCCCTGCGCCCTGCGCCGTGAGCCCTGAGCCGTGAGCCGTGAGCCGTGAGCCGTGAGCCCACGCTATAATGTGCTCTTCCGATTCGCCAGAAAACGCTTTGAGATCCGACGAAAGGGAGCGGTTGAATGTTCAGGAGATCCATGCGCGCCGGCATCGTCGTGCTGCCGCTTGCCGCCGTGTTCGTGTTGACCACCATGGCCGTGTCGGGCCAGACGGGCGCCAAGAACGGTGAATGGCCGCACTGGGGCGCCGACCTCGGCAATACCAAATACTCCCCCCTCGATCAGATTAATCGCGACAACGTGAAAACGCTGCGCATCGCGTGGCGATGGAAAGCCGATAACTACGGCCCGCGCTCCGACGGCAACTACGAAGCGACGCCCCTGATGGTCAACGGCGTGCTCTACACCACCGCGGGCAGCCGCCGCGATGCGGTCGCCATCGACGCGGTCACGGGCGAGACGCTGTGGATGTATCGGCTCGATGAAGGCGCGCGCGGCGACATCGCTCCGCGCCGCAACTCGGGCCGTGGCGTCGAATACTGGTCGAGCGCCGATGGACGCGACCAGCGGATCGTGTTGCTGACCACCGGCTATCACATGGTCGAACTGGATGCCAGGACTGGCATCCCCGTTCCCGGATTCGGCAAGAATGGCGTCGTCGACATGTATGACGACTTCGACCAGCCGACGCCCAAGGACGGCACGATCGGGTCGAGCTCGCCGGCCGTCGTCGTGAAGGACGTCATCGTCGCGGGCGCCGCCCTGCTCGCGGGGACCGCGCCGCCTTCGAAAGCCAACACGAAAGCGTACGTGCGCGGCTGGGATGTACGCACCGGCAAACGGTTGTGGACCTTCCACACCATTCCGAATCCCGGTGAAGTGGGTAGCGAGACGTGGCTGAATGACTCCTGGGCTTATACCGGCAATACCGCCGTCTGGTCGCCCTTCAGCGCCGACGAGGATCTTGGGTACGTGTATCTGCCGGTGGAGGCGCCGACCGGCGATTTCTACGGCGGCCATCGCCCGGGGAACAATCTGTTTTCCGACAGCCTCGTCTGCCTTGACGCGAAAACCGGCAAGCGCATCTGGTACTACCAGCTCGTCCATCACGACATGTGGGACTCCGATACCGCCTCGCCCCCGACGTTGATGAACATCACGGTGGACGGCCGGCCGGTGAAAGCCGTCGGGCAGACGAGCAAGCAGAGTTTCCTGTATGTGTTCGATCGCGTCACCGGCAAGCCGATCTGGCCGATCGTGGAGAAGCCGGTTCCCGGCGGGGATACCCCCGGCGAATGGTATTCACCAACGCAGCCGATGCCGACCAAGCCGGCGCCCTACGATCGACAGGGCGTGAGCGAAAGCGATCTCAACGACTTCACGCCCGAGCTGCACGCCGAAGCGCTGGAGTTGATCAAGCAGTATCGAATCGGTCCGCTCTTCACGCCGCCCTCGGTGGCGACGCCGACCAACCGCGGCACGCTGCAGCTACCCGGCAACCAGGGCTCGGCGTTGTGGCAGGGCGCGGCGTTCGACCCGGAAACGCAGATGCTTTACGTGCCTTCGGTCACCAACATGAGCGTGCAGGCGCTTCAACCGGGCGGCACGCGCTCGGACATGAACTTCATCGGCGGCGCCGGCGGCGCCGTGCCCGCTGAAGGTGGCGGCGGTGGCGGCGGTGGGCGCGGGGGCGCCGGTGGCGCTGCTCCAGGGGCCGCCAGAGCCGGTGGTCCGGGCGGACCCGGCGCTCCGAGCGGCGCTGGTCCCGGTGGCGGTGGAGGCGGAGGTGGACGGGGACGTGGCGGTGTGCCGCAACTCGGTCCGGGCGTCAGCCGCGGCCCATGGGGCATCGGTCCCCAAGGCCTTCCCCTGGTGAAGCCGCCCTACGGCCGCATCACGGCCTACAACATGAACACCGGCGATATCGCCTTCCAGGTGGCCAACGGCGACTCCTACGAGTGGATCAAGACGCACCCGGCGTTGAAGGGGATGAACATCCCGAGAACGGGACGCTCGGATGAAGGCGGCATTCTCCTTACCAAGACATTGGCGTTCGCAGGTCAAGGTTGCGGGTTGTTCCGGAGCGGGGGCGGTGGGGGGCCGATGTTCTACGCGTACGACAAGAAGACGGGCGAGGTCGTCAACGAGATGCAATTGCCGGCGGACACATGCGGCAACCCGATGACGTACCTGGTGAACGGGAAGCAATATATCGCCGTGTCGATCGGCGCGCCAGCGGAATTGATCGCGCTGACGCTCCCATAGGGTCCCGGCCAACGCTTAAGAAGCGTTTCGTAACCTCGTATGCGGGTGGCGCTGATTTTTTCTTGCCCGCCGCGCGAGCCGCGAGCGGCGCGGGGCAAAGGGGCCCCGCAAGCGAAGCGGCCCCTAGAAGGACGGGCGAGGAAAAATCGGCGACAGGACCCGCGCGGCGAGGTTGCGAAACCGCTTTTAACTCTTGACCGGGATATTCGAGGGCGCGGTGAGTGCTTCGCGCACTCTCTGCAAAAGCGCCTCGATCGAGAACGGCTTCTGGAGGAAATGCGTGCCCGCGCTCTTCACCCCGTGGCGCAGAATCGCGTCGTCTGAATACCCGGACATGTAGAGCACATGCGTGTCAGGGCGGGCGCTCGTGAGCCGCTCCGATAATTGCCGCCCGCTGATGCCGGGCATCACGACGTCGGTCAGCAGCAGGTGAATGCGGCCGCGGAAGCGTGACGCGATTTCCAGCGCCTGATCGCCCTGTGACGCGAGCATCACGGTGTAGCCGTTTCTCCTGAGCATGCTGGCGACGAGGACGCGCACCCGGTCGTCGTCTTCGACGAGCAGGAGCGTCTCTCCGCCGCCGGCCGCCACGGCGGTTTGGGACTCGGCCGGCTTTTCCGAGTCGGTGGCGCGCGGCAGATAGATGTAGAACGTCGTGCCGCGCCCGAGCGTGCTTTGTACCTCGATGCTGCCTCCGCTTTGCTGCGCGATGCCGTAGACGGTCGCCAGTCCAAGGCCGGTGCCCTTGCCGCTTTCTTTCGTGGTGAAGAACGGCTCGAAAATGCGCGATGCGGTGTCCGCGTCCATGCCGCCGCCCGTGTCGCCCACCGCCATTTCGACGTAGTCGCCGGCCTGCAATCCCGGATGAGCGGCCACGCCGATCCCATCCAGCTCGATGTTCCTCAATTCGATGGTGATCTTGCCGCCGCCGGGCATGGCGTCGCGCGCGTTCACGATCAGGTTCACGAGAATCTGCTCGATCTGGGTTCGATCGGCGAGCACCGGCTCGAGGCCGGGCCAGATTTGGGTGACGAGCTGAATATTCTCGCCGATGAGCCGGCGCAGCATGTTGTTCATCCCCTCCACCAGGGCATCGAGCGCGAGCGCCTCCGGCGTGATGACCTGGCGCCGGCTGAAGGCGAGCAACTGCCGTGTGAGGCCGCCGGCGCGGTCGGCCGCCTTGACGATTTCCTCGGCGTCGGCCTTGTGCTCGGCGTCCGCCAGGCCCAGCACGAGTAACTCCGCGTATCCGCGGATGGCCATCAGCAGATTGTTGAAATCGTGGGCCACTCCGCCCGCCAGACGGCCGATCGCCTCCATCTTCTGCGACTGGCGCAGCTGCTCGTCGCGCTGCAGCAGCGCGTCCCGTACCTGCTTCCGTTCGGTGACATCGCGGATGATGGCGGTGAGCGTGGTGCCTTGCGGCCCTCGGAGGGCCGCCAGTGAAAACTCGCTCGAAAAGCCCGTGCGGTCCTTTTTGACGGCCGTCACTTCAATGGTGTGGCCGAACGTAAGATCGTCGTCCACCGTGACGGGCAGCGCGGCCGTGTAACCGGGGCGATCCGGCTCGGCAATCAGCATGGTGAGCGATTTGCCGAGCACTTCCGCCTCGACATAGCCGAAGATCTGCTCCGCGCTGCGGTTCCAGAAGATGATGTCGCCATGTTCGTCGGTCGACACGATCGCGTCACGCGCCGATTGCGTCACGGTCGAAAAGCGGAGCGCGGAGGCCTGCAGCCGCTCGGCCTGGCCGCGCAGGCTCCTGGTCATGTCGTTGAACGCCGTCGCCATGGTGGTGGCCTCGGCGCTGCCCCGCACCGGCGCCTGGCGGCTCCAATCGCCCGCGGCGATGCTCCACGCGGCGCTGGCGATATCCATCAACGGCTGGCTTGTACGGTGGCTGAAGAGGACTCCGCCGCCGAGGGCGAGAATGAATCCCGCGCTGCCGGCCAGGAGCAGCGACGTTTGCAGGTCGTCGAGAAACTTCTGCGTGGGCGCCCAGTCCTGCAGCAGAATCAGCTGCCCCACGTTGTCCGAGGGCCGACCGGGAAACAGCGAGAACGTGCCTTTGATGAATCGCCGGCCGCCGATCCCCCGTACGTCGGACGAAATTCCGCGACTGGACAATAGACCGCCGCTCGAGAGCCTCGCCGCCATTTCCTGCCGCTCGTCCTCCGGCAGGCTGCTGCCCACAAGTTGGCTTCCCGACACAAAACTCACCTCCGAGTGCGTCATCTGCGCCAGGTCGTGCGCGACCGTGTCGTCGAGCAGAAATCCGAACGTGATGGTGCCCAGCACCTCGTCGGTGAACCTCGCCGGCTCGGATGTCACCAGGAACAGGCGCCCCTGAAGCGCCACGATGTCGCGGCGCGATTGTCCCGCGGCCGCGCCGGCGATCGATGCCAGCAGGCCGGGCGGCAACTGCGATCCCGCGGACCAGCCCGCTGTTGCTGTTGGCGTTCCCGCCGGATCGGTGAGGATGGCGAAATCGGCATGCAGATCCTGACGGTAGCTGTCGACCGTGGCCGTGAGCGTGGCGAGGTCCTGGGCGATGATGGGATTGATCATCACCGAACGGAACACGGGCAACTCGACGATCAATCTGGTCTGCGCCGCCGCGAAATCCGCGCGGTTATCGACGAGCCGATAGAACGCCGACCGCGCGTCCTGCAGGTTCACCGATGCGCGATCGACAGCGCTGCGGGTCGCGACACGCGTGGCCGCCACCAGCATGCCGCCGAGCGACAGGGTCACCAGAACGACGACGCCCGCCGCGACGCGCGCCTCCATGCGCCGATGCCATGGAATGTGACGACGGACCGGTGTCGACATCAGGTCAGCGATAACGAATCGAGTAGGTGAGGGTGAAGTCGAGCGAGGAGTCGTGGGTCTGCGGCAGGTCGCCGTGCTGGTGCATGTAGTTGATTTGCGCAGTCACGTAGCCCGGCAGCCGGACGCGCGTTCCCATCGTGAAGCGGCGCGTAGACGCCGCGAAGGGCGCGGGAGCGGTGTAATCGAGCGTCTCTTCTCGGACCACCGCCGTGAATGGTCCCATGCCGACGTGATGGAGAAACCCGTCGAGGTACCAGCCGGTCGTCGACGCGCCGTTGAACGGGTGACCCTTCAGGAACTCCCCGCGCACCTGCACGCCGAAGCTGTGCGTCCAGCGAGCGTCGGCTCCCGTAAAAACCTGCCGGCCGTGGGCGAACGCCGCTGGCAGATACGGCTCGCTTCGCACGTGGCTGACCCCGACGATGAAGGGCCCGTAGTTGCCCTGCACGCGGATCGATTCGTCGGTGCCGTCGCGGCGTTTCGAGCTGCCGATGTCGTGCGGCTTGCCGACGCTGGCTTCGGCGAACAGCCGCGGCACGCCTGCCGTGACGAGCGCGCCGCGCTCCATGTAGTTGTTTGAAAGCGCCCAGTACCCGTCGTAACGAATGAGCGGAGCGCGGATGAAGCCGCTGTAGGCGTAGTCGCTGCGGTCGTAGATGCCGAACGGCGTTCGAAACTGTCCGCCGCGCGCGCCAAGCACGCCGCCGTGCGGATGAAAATATCGCTCGGCGTACGCTTCGACGAGGTGCACCTTGTTGCTGTAGGGGTACGCCGCGCCAAACACGTCGCTCGTGAGCGGATCGACGCCCGCGTACTCACCGTCGCGGATCGCGCTGGCCCAGCGCTGGCCCCACGCGGCTTCGGCGAAGTATTGGATCGCGCCTTTGGCGCCCGTGTCCCCGAATACGCGTCCCTGGCCCGCGGCTGCCCCGATTTGCTCGCCCGAGTAGCCCCCCGTGATGTCGAGCTCCGCCGAAACGGTTTGCGCGCGCGCGGCACTCGTCGTCGCCCACACGATGATGCCGATCGACACCAGCAGGCGCAGCTTCGTTACCACTTGATTTCAAGCAGGTGACCCGCGTCCACGGTGACCGAACCCGTCAGCGTCTGTCCGCCGGGCCGCCACGCGTGATACGTGTAGGTGCCGGCGGGCACGTTTGCGATCGCAAAAACGCCCTGGGCGTCCGATACCGCGAAATAGGGTGTGTCGACGGCGATAACATATGCGGCCATGTGCGGGTGAATATTGCAGAAGATGCGGCTCAAGCCGGCCTTGTCGAACACGAGCTTCTTGGACGTGCCCGCCGGATACATCCCGAGATCGAATTTCTTTCCGTCCCGATACGAGAAGACGTTGTGGAACACGCGATCGTGATTCGGAAAGTCGATGGCGGTTCCCGCTCGAATGGCGAGCACCGGGGGGAAGAAGCTCAGGTTGGTCTGGTCGAGCGTGACCGGTTTGCTCTGCGCGATGGGACCCGCCTTCGGCGCATCCAGCCAGACCACCGCGTACTCGATCGGCTTGCCCGAAACCTGCGCGTTTCCGCGTAGATCCGCACCTTGGATGGGCGCGGCCAGAAGGCACACGAGCAGAAAGGTGCATCCACCACGCATAGTCGGCTTATCGGCTCGAGCGGCCGGTTGTAGTAGACTCTCGGACTTCCAGTTCAAGCGGTTCCAGAGGAGGCTGCCGTGCGAAAAGTCATCGTAGGCCTTGCGTTATGCGTGGTTGTCGCCGCCCTTCCGTCCGCCGAGGCGCCTTATTACCCGGCGGCCGGCCAATGGGCCCGCAAGACCCCCGCCGAGGTGGGGATGGACGCCGGCAAGCTGAACGACGCGGTCGAGTTCATGAAGACGCACGAAACGAAGTCACCGACGCGCGACTTCTCCGATCAGGAGATTGTGAACGGCAAGCTGCTGGCCTCGATACCGACCGAGCGCACGGGCAGCAACGGCCTCATCATCCGTCACGGCTATATCGTTGCGGAATTTGGCGACACGCTGCGGCCCGATCCGACCTACAGCGTGGCGAAAAGCATGTTGTCGACCGTCGCCGGCATCGCGCTGGATCGCGGGTTGATTCCGGGGCTCGACGACCCGGTCGCGAATGTGATCAAGGACGGAGGCTACGACTCGCCGCACAACCGCCTGGTCACGTGGCGCAATCACCTGCAGCAGGAATCCGAATGGGAAGGCGAGATGTGGGGCAAGAACGCGAACTTCATCGGCGCCGAACCGTTCGGCCGCGCCGAGATGAAGCCGCGCGCCATCAACCCGCCCGGCACGTTCTACGAATACAACGACGTTCGCATCAATCGCTTCGCGCTGTCGCTGCTGCGTCTGTTCAAGAAGCCGATCCCGGATGTGTTCCGCGACGAGGTGATGAACCCGATCGGCGCCTCGTCGACCTGGAAGTGGGTACCCTACACCAATGCCTATCTGGACATCGACGGTAAGCGCATGGCGTCGGTGAGCGGCGGCACGCGATGGGGCGGCGGTATGTGGATCAGCACGTACGATATGGCGCGATTTGGCCTGCTGTGGCTCCGCGCCGGCAAGTGGGGCGACAAGCAAATCGTGTCGCCCGCCTACGTGAAGATGGCGACGACGGCCAGCGCGCATGGGCCCGACTACGGATTCCTGTGGTGGCTGAACACGGCGGGCAAGCAGTATCCCGGTTCGCCGACAACGACGTTCGAGGCACGCGGGCAGGGAGGCAACGTCATTCACGTCGACGCGGCGCACGATCTCCTGGTCGTGTGGCGATGGAGCGCTCAGTCAGCTGAAGGGTTCAAGCGCGTGCTCGACTCGATTACAAACTGAGATCCGCTACCAGTCAGCCCGAATCGCGTACCAAAGACCCGCACCGATCAGCAGCCCGCCCACCACCAGCGATGTGACGGTGGTGGCGACAATGGGGTAGGCCATCAACAGCAGGCCCGCGACGAGGTGCGGAGTGAGGCCCTGCTTTTTTCCGTACACGAACAAGACGAAACCGACGCCGCTCGGGATGACCGAAAGGAGCAGCCAGGTCGCGTCGACAGTACCGAGGGGACCGAGGTCCACGATGCCTAAGATATGCTATCGGCATGAGAGCCGTTGGCCTCTATAAGTATCTCCCCATCGATCACCCTGACAGTCTGCTCGACGTCGACGTGCCGAAGCCCGCCCCGGGCCCGCGCGACTTGCTCGTGAAGGTCAAGGCTGTCTCGGTGAACCCGGTCGACACGAAAGTGCGCGCACCGAAGGACAAGGTCGAGACCGCCCCGCGAGTGCTCGGGTGGGACGCGGCGGGAATCGTGGAGGCGGCCGGGCGCGACGCAACGTTGTTCAAGCCGGGCGACGAGGTCTATTACGCGGGCGTGATCACGCGGCCGGGCTGCGACAGCGAGTATCACGCGGTCGACGAGCGAATCGCCGGCCGCAAACCGCGCAATCTGTCGTTCGAAGAAGCGGCCGCTTTGCCGCTGACCGCCATCACCGCGTGGGAAGCGCTGTTCGATCGGATGGCGATTCCGCTGGCGGTGCTGGAACCTGATTCCACCGGCGAGGTCAACGTGGGGGCCAGCCCCACCGTGGCGTCCGCCTTCCGGCGGACTTCCGGCGAAAGCATCCTGATCATCGGCGGTGCGGGCGGCGTCGGATCGATCGCGATTCAACTCGCCAAACAGCTCGCGGGCATGCGGGTGATCGCGACGGCCTCGCGCCAGGAAACTGCCGACTGGTGCCGCACCCTGGGGGCCGACGACGTCATCAATCACCACGAGCCGTTCGCCGAAGAATTCAGGAGAGTCGGATTGGGCGAGGTCGACTACATCTTCTGCCTGAACAGCACCGAGAAGCACATGCAGAACATGGCCGACGTGATCAAGCCGCAGGGCAGGCTCTGCACGATCGTCGAGACCAAGGGGCCCGTGAACATCAATCAATTCCAGCGCAAGAGCGTCGCCTTCTGCTGGGAGTTCATGTTCACACGGCCGATGTTTCAGACGCCCGACATGCAGGCGCAGCACGATCTGCTGAACGAGGTGGCCGCCCTCGTCGAATCGGGCACGCTGCGGACCACCCAGACCGGGAGCTTTGGTCCGTTGAACGCCGCGAATCTTCGGAGAGCGCACGCGGCAATCGAGCAGGGCGACACGATTGGAAAATTGACGCTAGGGCTCTGAAGTTCGGGCGCTCTGGCTCTTCAGACGCTGCACTCGATTGAGATCGTCGTTGAACTGGGGGTCGTTCGGAGCAAGCCGAAGCGCTTGCTCGAATTGCGCGATCGCGTTGGCGATCTTCCCCTGGACCGCCAGCGCTCGCCCGAGCAGATCGTAGGACCCGGCGTCGGTCGAATCGAGCGCGACTGCCTGGCGCGCTTCCCGTTCGGACGCCGCCGGATCGTGATTGTCGAAGAGCGCCGCGGCAAGATTGTGCCGGAGGTCGGAGCGCTGCGGCTCCGCGGCGGCAGCTCGACGAAACAGCGGCACCGCCTGATCGAACTTGCCCGCGCCGGCGAGCTCGAGCCCCTGGTTGTTCAGGTTGTCGGCGAGCAGCTTCAGTGTCTCGGCATTTCGCGGGGCCATGGACAACGACAGAGTCGCCTCGTTGATGGCCTTAGGCCAGTTGTGCTCCAGCGCGTAGGCCTGCGCCATGATTCGCCGCGCCGACGGAACCTCGGCCATCAGCGGATGTTCGTCCGCCATCCCTTTCAGCTCGACGATCGCCTCGTCGAGTCGCCCCATATTGAACAGCGTCACGCCGAGGTTGTAACGCGATCGGGGGTCGCTTCGCGCCGCGATACGCAGCTCCGCCACCGCGTCATTGTCTCGATGCAGCGCGGACAGCTCGCTGCCCACCATGCCATGGGCCACGTCGGTGGGCCAGCGCCGCAACGCCGACTCGGCGAGCGACAAGCCGCTCGCGTACTCGCGGTTGCGCACCATGGTCGCGGCGCCGAGCGCCAGAACGACGGCGGCCAGCGTCGCCATCGCCGCCCGCTCGGAAAGACGGCGCCGGATGAAGGGCACGCTGTAAGCCCCGGCGACAAGCAGGGCGGACACCGCCATGAGCGGAAGATACATTCGCCGCTCCGCTCCCACCTCGGTTGCAATTGGAATCACGCTCGAGGTTGGTGCGAGCGTGATGAAAATCCACGCGCCGGGAAAGCCGAGGGGCGGGCAGCGAACGAGCGCAATCAGCGTCGCGGTGATGGCGATCGCGATGAACAGCGCCTGTGGAGCCACGTCGCGAAGGTGCACCGCCGCGACAGGCCCGTAGTCGACGACGAGCCCGCTGGGCCAGATGGACAGGCGGAAATAGCGCGCGACCATGCGCGCCTGGTTCAAGAGATACGTCGTCGGCTGCATCGTGCTTGGGAGAGTGGATGTGCCGACCGATCCCGAGCGTGGCCCGGGCAGCATGAAATAGGCGAGCAACAGCCACGTCGTCGCAAGCGCGCCGTACAGCCGCCACCGCGCGGCAAACGCCGCGCGCAGCGAGTCGAAGAGAAAGATACGGTCGTACAAGAACACGATGACCGGCGCCACGACCATCGACTCCTTGCAGGCCATTCCCAGCGCGCAGGACACCACCGAGATTGACGCCCACATCGCCTTGCGGCTGCAGGTCACGCTGCGAATTGCGGCGTAGAGCGTGAGCAGAAGAAAGAGCGCCATCATCGACTCTGTACGCTGCGTCACATAGTCGACTGCTTCGCTGTTGAGCGGGTGCACCACCCAGATCAGCGCGATCGCCAGACCCAGATTGTCGGCGGCGCGACGATACCGGTCCGCCAGCCGGGGCAGCTTCAGCGTGCGACGGACGACGCCGAACAGCAGCAGCGCGCACAGCAGGTGCACGCCGACATTCGTGACGTGATAAGCCCGCACCGCCAGGCCGCCGAGCGCGTAATCCAGCGCGAAGCTTGCCGCCACCGCAGGCCGGCCGGCGATCGGCGTGTTATATTGCAGAAGCACCGCGCCGACGGTCGAGAGTTGCCGTACCGCGGGGTTATTGACGATCGAGTCGTTGTCGTCGAGGACAAACGGGCTGGACAGGCTGTTGGCGTAAACCAGAAAGCCCGCCGCGAGAATGACGCCCGCTCGCCACCAATTGCCTGGCCGCCACCATTCCCGCCTGACTGGTTTGGAAGGCTGCGCTGCTTTGGTTTTGGGGCGCGAACCGCGGGACATCGCTGAAGGTGTCACGGTCCCTGGTTCCAAGGTTCCAGGGCCCGTGGCCGCGCGCCCTGGAACCCAGACCAGAGATTATTTGCGGGGCAGATGGAACGAGATCCACGTGACGGCGCTTCCGTCAACCTGGCTGACCCAGTGCGGCACGCCTTCGGGCACCATGAAAAAATCGCCCTTCGCGAGCTTCGTGGGAGTGCCGCCCTCGATTGACTTGCCGGACAGGTTCGTGCCGTTGCGGGTTTCCTCCACCAGCTTGCCGCCCGTCGTGATCGTCGCCGATCCGTCGATCACGTAGAACAGCTCTGCCTCGGTTTCATGGACCGACGCCGTCTGCGGCATGCTGGTCCGATGTTCGACGCTCACGGTATAGGGCTTGTCGCCTTCCAGCCGGAAGATCTGGGTCAGAACGTTCGGCCGATCCATGGGTAGCTTCGCGATGACGGCCGCCAGATCGGCGCCTGAATACTTCGTCGCTTTGGTCGTATCGGTGGCTGGCGGTGCCGCGCCCCGGCCGCGAGCGGGCTGCTGCGCCCACGCCGGTACCGACAACATCACCAGCACACCAGCCGTCACAAGAATTCGCATCGGAACCTCCTGAAGGGCAGATTCTAGAACTAAAAACTGGAAACCAGAAACTACAATCTATCGCGCTTCAACCGTCTACCCAACAAGAATGCGAGCTGCCGCGTCTATAGGGTGTGTGACTGACGGCGAGCTCGTCGAGCGCGTCCGCGCTGGGAACACGGCCGCTTTTGGCGAGCTCGTCGAACGCCACCGGGGCGCGGTGTATCGGGCTGCCCTCGCCGCGCTGCGGAACACAGCCGACGCCGAAGATGTGGCGCAGGATGCGCTGGTGCTGGCCTTCAGGAAGATCGCCCAGTTCAGGGGCGAGTCGAGCGTTCGGACCTGGATGGTCACCATTGGCTGGAGGCTGGCGCTCAGCCGGCGGCAGAACCTCTTGCAAAGGTTGCAACGATTGGGGCAAATGCTGTCGATCGACGGTTCGGACGCCGGCCTCGGGATCGCGCAGATCTCGCCGGCGCCTTCGGCCGAGCGCCGGGTGCTGGATGCGGAGCGGTTCGCCGTGGTGCGGCGTGAAATCGGCAAGCTGCCTTCGAAGCTGCGCGACGCGCTGCTGCTGACGGCGGCGGGCGACCTGACGCAGGAGGAAATCGCCGCGACGCTCGAGATTCCGGCGGCGACCTTCCGCGGGCGGGTGATGGAAGCGCGCCGGCAATTGAAGAGAAAGCTCAGATAGATGAAAGAACAGGATCTCGATCAGCTGATTGATTCAGCGGCCGCTCAGATCGTGCGCCGCGAGCCGTCTGATGCGATGACCGCGGGTGTGATGGACCGCGTGAACCGCCTTGCGCCGGCGTCCGGTCGGCCGCGCCTGGTCTGGGCAGGTCTTGCGGCTGCCGCGGTCCTCGCGACATTGGTCGTCGTCTTCCATCTGCAGCGAACGCCGCCGCGCATGGTGGAGACGCCGCCGGTTGCCGTGCGGCAGGCGCCGGCGCGATCCGTAGCGCCACCGGCTCCCGCCTTTACGCAGAACTTCGTGTTCGAGCAGGTGCCGCGAGCGCAGGCATCGAGCCCCAAAATCCTGCCGCCGGCAGTCGTGGTGGCGGACGAACAGGATGCGGTGGTTCCATTGATCACGATCGAGCCGATTTCATCGCCCCCGCCAATTCAGGTGCCGGGCATCGAAGTGGCGTCGACACCGGTGGAGGAGATTGGCATCGAACCGCTTCACATCGAACCGCTTTCAGCCTCGAATGACTGACAAGGAGTGACCCATGAAATTCCGCCTCGCGACGATCGTCGTCCTGATCTCTGTGCTCCAGGGCGTACCTGTGTTCGGCCAGACCGCCGCGCCGCCCGCGTCGCCACAGCCGGCGCGCGCCACGCCTCCGCCGCCTCCGCCGGCCCCGCCGAATCCAAACGCGGCGCCAATGTCCGCTCCCAACGAGCGTGGCGGTCAGATGGTGAATATTCGAATCGAGGTCTCCGTGATCGATCAGTTGGCCGCGGGGCCTGTTCAACCGAGGACGCTCACGGTCCTTCTTGCGGACCGCGCATTCGGCAAGACACGATCATCGTTTGAAGATCAAACAATAGATATCGATGCGCAGCCGGTGATTGTCGGCAACCGCATTCGCGTCAGTCTCACCATCGCGAGCGGCGTCCCGCGAGTACCAGGCGCCCAGCCCAGGCCGGCCGATCTGGTTCTCACCTGGCGAAACAGCTTCAGTCTGCTGCTCGACAATGACAAATCACAGATCGCACTCGAATCTTCTGACGCCGCCAAGAATCGAAAGACGAGTATCGAGGTGAAGGCGACAATCTTGAAGTAGCCTTTACTTTCTAGTTTATACTTTCTACTTTCTACTTTCTACTTTTTACTTTTTACTTTACTTTTAACTTTTAAGTTTCTACTTTTGACTTCCAGAAGTGCAGAACATCCCGTTGCAGTTTGTCCGGCATCCGCGCGCGCGGCGCTATGTCATCCGCGTCCAGCCGGACGGCACCGTGCGGGTCACTGTCCCGCGGTGGGGATCCAAACGCCAGGCCCAGGATTTTGCCGACGAGCAGCGCGCCTGGATCGAGCGGCAGCAACGGCGCGTTGACGACCGGCGCCGGCAATCGCGCGAGCAATTACCCCCCGAGGCGATCGAGGCGCTGCGGATGCGGGCGACGAGGGAGCTGCCGGAAGAGCTTCGGCGGCTTGCCGGCATCCACGGTCTGGCAGCCGCGCGCGTCAGCGTCCGCAATCAGCGCTGGCGATGGGGGTCATGTTCGCCCCAGGGCCACATTTGCCTCAACTGGCGGCTCGTGCTGATGCCCGATTTTGTCCGCGAGTACGTGATCGTCCACGAGCTGATGCACCTGAAGCGGCTCGATCATTCGCGGGCGTTCTGGAAGCTGGTGATGGCAGCCTGCCCCCGATGCACGGAGGCGCGCCGGTGGCTGCGCGCCAACGCCCACCTATTGCAGCCAGCCGATTAACGGATGGTGATCCGATCCGTATTGGTCGCCGACAACGCGATAGCGCGCGGTCGCTCCCTCGGCCCTGAAAAACATGTAGTCGAGCACCCGGTGCGACGGTGCCGATCGGTCGGCCGTCACGGGGGTGCCGGCGAACAGCTGTCCCAGAATCTTCGGCGCGGGCTCATCGGCGCCGTGCCACGTGTTCAGGTCGGCGCCCAGCACGAGCGTTCCCTCCGGCGCCACCGTCGAGAGCGATCGTGCCTGCAGCGCGCGGACGGTCGAGGTGCCGAACACCCATAGTTGTTTCGGCGCCGCCAACGCGTCGAAATGAATCACGCCCGCGGAGACTCGATCGGACGATCCGGTCGCGAGGCGCGCGAACAGCGCGACCCGGCGCTGGCGCTCGCCGGGCAGCTCCACGGCGCGCGCATCCGAGAGCGGCAGGGTGGACAGAATGGCATTGCCGCGGTCTTCCGGCGGATCGTCTGCCCGGTTGCCGTTGCGCATCGAGGGCGCGTAGACCAGCCACATGTCGAGCGCGCGGCCAACCTCGCGGATATCCGTTGCGGGAGGATGCTTCACGGAGATCCGTCGCGCGCCTGATGCATCCGGCGGGAGGGCGGGAACGTCGCCGAGCCTGACGGCCTCCTGCAGGAGCAGCACGATGTCGGCAGGACGGCGGCCGTCGGTCAATCGTCCTTCTCGAAGATCGTTGACAAATCTGGCGATGTCGCCGTTGCCCACGTGCACGTTCCAACTGACGAACGTGATGTCGCGCGGCGAGATCTCGCGGGGTGCGCCAATCGCCCCGGCAGCCACAATCACCGGGCCAACGCCGGCGCACCAGGCGTCGAGCCGCTTGCGGTCGCTCCGATCGTCGGGTCCGAGCCACTGGACGGATGCCGTCCGGCACGAGAGGATGGGTTGCGGTGCCATCGACGGCGTCCGCGAATTTGCGCACGCCGTGAGTAGAGCCGAGACGAGCAACGCCGGCGCGAGACGGGTCATCAGGTCGAGCGAATGAATCTGCGCAAATCCGAGACGATGCCCCAGCCGCTGCCAGGGCATCGTCTCGCCCGCCTATTTGTTGTTCCGTGACAACAGGTCGTAGATCAACCCGCCGACGCCGCCGGTCGCAGCGCCGATGCCGGCACCCTTTTTACCTCCGGCAAGCGCGCCGATGAGCGTTCCTCCGCCTGCGCTGCCACCCACAATCAGTGCGTCCTTTTCCCATGACTGCTTGTTGGAGTGCTGCGGCTCAGTTTGATATCTCACAGCCGTCGGCGCCCGCACCGCTTGCTGCCTGGTCACGTTGGTATTCATCTGGATCGGATGAAAATTACCCTGGGCGTCGCGATAGTACGCCGCATGGGCGTCAGTGCGCGGACTGTTTGACGGAATGACCAGCTGTCCCGTTCGACCGTCTGCCAGGGTAACCGGCACAACCGTGCTTTGAAGGCCACCGGGATGTGTGGTCTTGTCCGAGTAGGCTCCCTGAATCCCGTAACGCTGTTGGATCGATTTGGGGGAGTAATTCTGGGCGTGCGCCGTGGCTGCCATGACGAGACTTCCGGCGGTAACCAACGCGAACATCTTGACGGCATCACATTTCATATGACTTCCTTCTTTGCGAAGCAGTTTGCCGTACGAGATGCACAGCGAACCCATGGCGGGTAGCCACGTCGCCGGATCCCTGCTCCGCGTGCAGCAATCCGTAAGTTATTGTGTCGGCACACTCAACTAATTAGATGTCCTGTACAGCACAGATCCGAGCCAGGCAAACATCTGCCTCCGCATGCGATTCGTGATACGAAGAAGCAGGATCGAGCAGCAGTTCTCGATGAGGAACACAAGCCCTCGGAGATCGGACGACTGGTCGAGGACACTCCAATCGTCCGGTCACGAC